>NZ_WQNH01000022.1 GCF_009812055.1 Chelativorans xinjiangensis
TATCATCGACCTCTTCACGCCGGCCGAATGCGCCAACTACTTCAGGGCCGCAGGATATGACCCGGATTAAACAGGACGTGCTCTAGCGTTGCAGAACAAGTGCCGGAGCAGGCGGCCGGCGCAATCTCCCCCCTTGCGGGGGAGATGTCCGGCAGGACAGAGGGGGGCGCGAAAGGGCGCCTATTCTTCGCCCAAAATTTCCTTCATCAGCCGCCTCAGGCGCGGGCGCATTTCCTCGCGCTTGAGGGCGAAGGCGAGGTTGGCTTCCACGAAGCCTTCCGGCGAGCCGCAGTCGAACGTAAGCCCCTCGTAAATATACGCGTAAAAAGGCTGTTTCGCGTGCAGCCGCAGCATGGCGTCGGTAATCTGGATCTCGCCGCCGGCGCCGGTCTCCTGATTTTCCAGGAGCGAGAAAATCTCCGGCTGCAGGATGTAGCGGCCGTTGATGAAGAAGTTGGACGGCGCGTCTTCCGGCTTCGGCTTTTCCACCATGGCGGTGATCTCGAAGCCCGTATGGGTGGCTTTGCCGCGCCCGACGATGCCGTATTTATGCGTCTCTGACGGATCGCACTCCTCCACCCCCAGCACATTGCCGCCGGTCTCCTCGTAAAGCGCGACCATCTGCTTCAGGCAGCCCTTCTCCGACTGCATGATCATGTCGGGCAGAAGCAGCGCGAAAGGCTCTCCGCCCACAAGCTCGCGCGCGCACCATACCGCATGCCCCAGCCCCAGCGGCTCCTGTTGGCGCGTATAGCTCGTCTCGCCCGGTTGCGGTTGCATCGCCTTCAGGCGCTCCAGGACGTCGGTCTTGCCGCGCCGCGAAAGGGTCTCGTAAAGCTCCACCTGCACATCGAAGTGATCTTCGAGGGCTGTCTTGTTGCGCCCGGTCACGAAGATGAAATGCTCGATGCCGGCCTCGCGCGCCTCCTCCACCACGTATTGGATGACGGGCCTGTCCACCACCGTAAGCATTTCCTTCGGTATCGCCTTGGTGGCGGGCAGGAAGCGGGTTCCGAGGCCTGCGACAGGAAATACAGCTTTGCGTATTCTCTTCATGCGGCAAATCCCTCAATATCTTGACGTCCGGCAACCACCGGACAATGCTGAAGCAGGGTTGTTCGTTCCTGGACCGAAAGGTGAATTCTATACGCCTCGCCCCGCTTCGGCCCGGTTATATGGTAAACCCTTTCCTAACCGCAATCGGCGATAAAGACGGCCTGGTTGTTCCGATGGAGGTTGGAATGTTTGCAAAGAGAGCCGCCACTGGCCTCACCGCAGCCACGCTTTTCATGGCCGCCGTCTTCGTTGCGTTCACCGCCGGGCCGGCGCTTGCCGATGCCGGGTTCCAGCGCTGGATCGCAGAATTCCGCAATGTCGCCCTTCAAAACGGTATTTCGGGTGCCACCTATGACAGGGCCTTCAGCGGCGTTACGGCGCCCGATCCGGAGGTTTTGGAAAAGGCGCGCTATCAGCCCGAGTTCCGGTCCGAGGCCTGGGAATATTTCGACAACCGCCTGCAGGAAAGGACTATCCGGACCGGCCGCCAGCTTGCCCGCCAGTGGAAACCGTGGCTCGATCGGATCGAAAGCCAGTTCGGCGTCAGCCAGCACATCCTTTTGGCCATCTGGTCGATCGAATCCAACTATGGCGAGGTGCTGAAGAACGACAGCGTCATGCGCAGCCTGCCGCGCTCGCTTGCCACCCTTGCCTATGCCGACAGCCGACGGGCGAAGTTCGCCCGAAGCCAGCTCATCGCCGCGCTTAAAATCGTCGAGCGCGGCGATATCTCCGCCAACCAGCTCACCAGCTCCTGGGCCGGCGCCATGGGCCACACCCAGTTCATCCCCACCAGCTACCAGGCCTATGCGGTCGACATGGACGGCGACGGCCGGCGCGACATCTGGAACTCGGTGCCCGACGCGCTGGCGACGGCGGCCAACCTCCTGCGCCAGAACGGCTGGCGGAGTGGGGAGACCTGGGGCTACGAGGTGGTTCTGCCGGGGGGCCGCAAGTTCCCCGCCGGCACGATGTCGCTCAGCCGCTGGGCCGGGATCGGCGTCGTGCGCGCCAACGGCAAGCCCTTTCCGCGTCCCTCCGACAATGCGGAGTTGAAGGTGCCCGACGGCCGCGCCGGACCGGCCTTTCTGGCGACCAAGAATTTCTTTGTTATCAAGCGTTACAACAACTCCGACAAATATGCCCTTGCGGTCGGGCTTCTGGCCGACCAGATTGCCGGCTACAGTGGACTGGTGCAGGACTGGAACCGCCCCTTCGAGCGGCTGTCCGACCGGGAGACGGAAGAATTGCAGAAGCGCCTCGGCGCGCTCGGCTATTACGAAGGTCCGATCGACGGCAAGATCGGCTCCGGCTCGCGCAGCGCCATCAAGGCGTTTCAGGAGCGCATGGGCCTTGCGCAGGACGGGCATCCGAGCAAGGAAGTGCTGAAACGGCTGCGAGGCAGGTAGGAGACAGCCAATGACGGCAGGCGCGCGCACCGCTCCCCGCTTCCCGCCGCTGGTGCTGGCCGTGCTCGGCCTTGCCGTCTTCTTTACCGCCCTGCCCTCCTTCCAGGATGGCGCCTTTGCGCAGGAAGTGATCCGCAGGCGCGGTATCCTCGATCTCTTCTTCGGCCCGCCACGGCGAGAGCAACTGCCTCCGGTCCGCCAACCGCAGCGCGTATTTCCCGAAGCACCCGGCGCTACCCGGCAGCGAAGCGCAGCGCCCGCCGCCACGCCGCGACAGCCCGCCCGCACCGCGCCCGCAGCACCCCCCGAGCCGGTGATCGAGAAGCTGGAAAACGCCCGCGTCGTCCTCGTGGTCGGCGACTTTCTCGCCGGCGGGCTGGCCGAGGGGCTCGAAGCGGCCTACGCCGAATCGCCGGGCGTGCGCATCGTCGACCGCAGCAACGGCTCGTCCGGCCTCGTGCGCGACGATTTTTATGATTGGAACGGCGAGATCACGCCGATCCTTGAGGAGGTGGAGCCGGACGTGTTGGTCGTCATGATCGGCTCCAACGACCGCCAACAGCTTGTCGTGAACGGCCAGCGCGAGGACCCGCAGAGCGAACCGTGGCTCAAGGAGTACACACGCCGGGTGACGGCTTTCGCCGAGGCGGCCGAAACCGCGGAAGTGCCCCTCGTCTGGACCGGGCTCCCGCCATTCAAATCTTCATCCATGTCGTCGGATATGCTGGCCTTCAACGACATCCACAAGCAGGCGGCGGAGGCCGTCGGCGGCACCTTCGTCGACATCTGGGAAGGTTTCGTGGACGAGAACGGCGCCTTCGTCTTCACCGGACCGGACATGAACGGGCAGCCGGTGCGCCTGCGCGGCAGCGACGGCATCAATCTGACGCGGTCCGCCAAGCGCAAGGTCGCCTTCTATGTGGAGAAGCCGCTGGGCAAGCTTCTGGGCGGCGCCGTCGCGCCCGGCATCGAACAGCTCGATATCGAGAACCTGCCCGAACCGGGGGTTGCGCTGGGCGAGCCGGCCGACAGCGGCCGCACCGGTCCGATCTCGCTCGCCGGTCCCGATCTCGGCGGCAGCAGCGAGTTGCTTGGCGCCACGCCCCCGCCGTCGGCCGCGTCGGATCGCCCGACACCGGAGACCCAGCCCGGCCGCGCCGACAATTTCTCGCTGCGCCAGAGGCGCGAAGCGCCGGTGGAAGAGACGACGACCTCGGGACCTTGAAGCGGGATGCATTCAGGTGGAACCGGAAGACCGGTAACACCGGTGCCCCTTCGCGCCCCCCTCTGTCCTGCCGGACATCTCCCCCACACGGGGGGAGATTGGCTGTCATGTCGCTTTCGCCAACCTTCCAACGCTGCAGGAGGGGCGAAATATCGATGAAGAGATGATCTCCCCCCGTGTGGGGGAGATGTCCGGCAGGACAGAGGGGGGCGCGAAGGGGCGTGGCGGTAAATCGTAACCGTAACTACCGCGGCAGCACCGTGGTTCCCATCAGGAACTCGTCGATGGCGCGCGCCGCCTGGCGGCCTTCGCGGATGGCCCAGACCACCAGCGACTGGCCGCGCCGCACGTCGCCGGCGGCGAAGAGGCGGTCGATGGTGGTGCGGTAGTCCTTGTCGTCCGCCGCCACGTTGGTGGAGTTGCGTCGATCGACGTCGATCGTCAGCTTGTCGCCCATTTCGCTCAGGACGCCCGTTTCGACCGGCCCGGCAAAGCCGATGGCGATGAAGGCGAGATCGGCCTTGATGATGAACTCCGTACCGGCGATGGGCTTGCGCCTCTCGTCCACCTCGCAGCACTTGACGCCGGTCAGCTCCCCGTCCTCGCCGACAAATTCGAGCGTGGCGACCTGGAACTCCCGTTGCGCGCCTTCCGCCTGGGATGAGGAGGTGCGCATCTTCGTCGCCCAGTAGGGCCAGACGGCAAGCTTGTCTTCCTTCTCCGGCGGCCTGGGGCGGATGTCGAGCTGGGTGACACGCACGGCGCCCTGGCGGAAGGAGGTGCCCACGCAGTCCGACGCCGTATCGCCGCCGCCGACGACGACGACATGCTTGCCGCCGGCAAGGATGGGCTCGGACGGCCAGGCGACGGACTGGATATCCTCGCCGCCGATGCGCCGGTTCTGCTGCACCAGATAGGGCATGGCGTCGTGCACGCCGTTAAGCTCGACGCCGGGGATGCCGGCCGGGCGCGGCTTCTCCGAGCCGCCGCAGTAGAGCACGGCGTCATGCTCGGCCAGAAGCTTGGCCACGGGCTTGTCGACGCCGACATTAACGCCGCAATGGAAGGTCACGCCCTCGCCCTGCATCTGCTCGACACGGCGGTCGATATAGCGCTTTTCGATCTTGAAGTCGGGGATGCCATAGCGCATCAGCCCGCCGGGCCGGCTCTCGCGCTCGTAGACATGCACATCGTGGCCGGCGCGGCCCAGCTGCTGGGCCGCCGCCATGCCGGCTGGGCCGGAGCCGATGACGGCCACCCGCTTGCCCGTCTTCTTCTCCGCCGGCTGCGGACGGATGTAGCCCAGCTCATAGGCCTTGTCGCCGATCGCCTGCTCGACGGTCTTGATGGCGACGGGAACGTCTTCGAGGTTCAGTGTGCACGCTTCCTCGCAGGGTGCCGGGCAGATGCGGCCGGTCCACTCCGGGAAGTTGTTGGTGGAGTGGAGATTGCGGATCGCCGTCTCCCAGTCGCCGCGATAGACGAGGTCGTTCCAGTCGGGAATCTGGTTGTGCACGGGGCAGCCCATCGGCCCATGGCAGAAGGGAATGCCGCAATCCATGCATCGCGCAGCCTGTTTCTCGACCTCCTTGTCCGACATCGGCAGCGTGAATTCGCGGAAATGCCGAATCCGGTCTGACGCCGGCTGGTACTTGTTCTCCTGCCGGTCGATCTCAAGAAAGCCTGTAACCTTGCCCATACTCATTCCTTGTCCCTGACGGCCTGCTCAGGCCCGCAGCTAGTTTTCAAATGCGAGAGGGATTACTCCGCCGCCAATCCCATCCGCATGCGCTCCATCTCCTCCAGCGCCCTGCGGTACTCGACCGGCATGACCTTGCGGAACTTGGGCCGGTAGTCGGCCCAGTTGTCGAGGATCGCCCGGGCCCGTTCCGAACCCGTGTAGCGGAAGTGGTTGGAGATGAGATGCGCCAGGCGCTCCTCGTCGTGGCGGGTCATGTCGCCGGACACGTCGACGCGGCCCATATGGGCGATGTCGCCACCGTGGTGGTGCAGCTTTTCGAGGATCTCGTCCTCTTCCGGCACCGGCTCCAGCTCGACCATGGCCATGTTGCAGCGCTCGGCGAAATCGCCCGCCTCGTCCAGCACATAGGCAACGCCGCCCGACATGCCGGCCGCGAAGTTGCGGCCGGTCTGGCCGAGCACGACGACGAGGCCGCCCGTCATGTATTCGCAGCCGTGGTCGCCCACGCCTTCAACGACTGCAACCGCGCCGGAGTTGCGCACGGCGAAGCGTTCGCCCGCTACGCCGCGGAAGTAGCACTCGCCTTCGATGGCGCCGTAGAGCACCGTGTTGCCGACGATGATGGAGCGCTCCGGCACGATGGCGGATTTGGCGGAAGGCCGGATGACGATGCGTCCGCCCGACAGCCCCTTGCCGACATAATCGTTGGCGTCACCCTCGAGATCGAAGGAGATGCCGCGCGCCAGGAAGGCGCCGAAGGACTGGCCCGCCGTGCCGGTAAGCCGCACGGAAATGGTGTCGTCCTTGAGCCCCTTGTGGCCGTAACGCCTGGCCACCTCGCCCGAGAGCATGGCGCCCGTGGTGCGGTCTATGTTGCAGATATCGGTCTCGAAGGTGACCGGCTCCTTGCGCTCAAGCGCCGGCTGGGCTGCCGCGATCAGCTTGCGGTCGAGGATGTCCTCGATCGGGTGCTTCTGCCGCTCGCTCCAACGGATCGCCTCGCGCGGCGCCTCGGGCTTGAAGAAGACGCGGGAGAAGTCGAGCCCCTTGGCCTTCCAATGGTCGATCATCGCCCGCTTTTCCAGAAGGTCGGACTGGCCGATGATGTCGTCGAGCCTGGTGAAGCCCATCTCCGCCAGAAGGGCGCGCACTTCCTCCGCAACGTAGAAGAAGTAGTTGATGACGTGCTCGGGCGTGCCCTTGAAGCGCTTGCGGAGCACCGGATCCTGGGTGGCGACGCCCACCGGGCAGGTGTTCAAGTGGCACTTGCGCATCATGATGCAGCCGGCCGCGATCAGCGGCGCGGTGGAGAAGCCGAACTCGTCGGCCCCCAGAAGCGCGCCGACGATCACGTCGCGCCCGGTGCGCAAGCCGCCGTCGACCTGCAACGCAATTCTGCTGCGCAGGCCGTTCAGGACGAGCGTCTGGTGCGTCTCGGCGAGACCCATCTCCCAGGGGCTGCCGGCATGTTTGATGGAGGTGAGCGGCGAGGCGCCCGTGCCGCCGTCATAGCCGGCGATGGTGATGTGGTCGGCACGCGCCTTGGCGACGCCCGCCGCCACCGTGCCGACGCCGACTTCCGAGACGAGCTTGACCGACACGCCGCCCGTCGGGTTGACGTTCTTCAGGTCGAAGATGAGCTGCGCCAGGTCCTCGATGGAATAGATGTCGTGGTGCGGCGGCGGCGAGATGAGGCCGACGCCCGGCGTCGAATGGCGCACCTTGGCGATGGTCGCGTCCACCTTGTGGCCGGGAAGCTGGCCGCCCTCGCCGGGCTTGGCGCCCTGCGCCACCTTGATCTGCATCATGTCGGAGTTGACGAGATACTCGGTGGTCACGCCGAAGCGCCCGCTCGCCACCTGCTTGATGGCCGAGCGCTCGGGGTTCATCGTGCCGTCGGGCAACGGCATGAAGCGATCCGCCTCCTCGCCGCCCTCGCCGGTGTTCGACTTGCCGCCGATGGCGTTCATGGCGCGCGCCAGCGTGGTGTGCGCTTCGCGGCTGATGGCGCCGAAGGAGATGGCGCCGGTGGAGAAGCGCTTGACGATCTCCGCCGCCGGTTCGACCTCGTCGACGGATACCGGCTTGCGCCCGGCCTTCTCGGCGGTCCTGATCTCGAACAGGCCGCGAATGGTCTTGGCCCTGGCCGTCTCGCCGTTGATGAGTTCGGCGAACTCCTGATAGTTCTCCCACGACCTCTTGCGCACGGCGTGCTGCAGCGTGGCCACGGCATCCGGCGACCACGCATGTTCCTCGCCGCGGATGCGGTAGTTGTACTCGCCGCCCACGTCCAGGAAGTTGCGGAGCACCGGATCGTCGCTGAAAGCGGCCGCATGGCGGGAAACCGTCTCCGCCGCGATCTCCTCCAGCCCCACGCCCTCGATCGTCGTGGCAGTGCCGGTGAAATACTGCTCGACGAAGTCGGACCTGAGACCCACCGCATCGAAAATCTGCGCGCCGCAATAGGACTGGTAGGTGGAGATGCCCATCTTGGACATCACCTTCAGGATGCCCTTGCCGATGGACTTGATGTAGCGCTTCACCACTTCGTTCGGGTCGACCTCGGGCGGGAACTCGCCCTTGGCATGCATGTCGAGCAGCGTGTCGAAGGCGAGGTAAGGGTTGATGGCCTCGGCGCCGTAGCCCGCCAGACAGCAGAAATGATGCACCTCGCGCGGCTCTCCCGATTCCACGACGAGGCCGACGGAGGTCCTGAGACCCTTGCGGATCAGGTGATGGTGCACCGCCGCGGTGGCGAGCAGCATGGGAATGGCGATGCGGTCGGGGCCGATCTGCCGGTCCGACAGGATGATGATGTTGTAGCCGCCGGCCACCGCCGCTTCCGCGCGGTCGCACAGCCGGTCGAGCGCGCCGATCATGCCCGCCGCCCCTTCGAGCGCCGAATAGGTGATGTCCAGCGTCTTGGTGTCGAAGCGGTCTTCGGTGTGGCCGATGGAGCGGATCTTCTCGAGGTCGCCGTTGGTCAGGATCGGCTGACGCACTTCGAGCCGCTTACGGCGCGAGTTGCCGACGAGGTCGAAGATGTTGGGCCGTGGGCCGATGAAGGAGACCAGGCTCATCACCAGCTCCTCGCGGATCGGGTCGATCGGCGGGTTGGTGACCTGGGCGAAGTTCTGCTTGAAATAGGTGTAGAGCAGCTTCGACTTGTCCGACATCGCCGAGATCGGCGTGTCGGTGCCCATGGAGCCGATACCCTCCTGGCCGGTGGTGGCCATGGGCGGCATCAGCATCCTGACGTCTTCCTGCGTGTAGCCGAAGGCCTGCTGCCGGTCGAGCTGCGAGACATCCTGCCTGAGTTCGCGCGGCGCCACGGGCTTCAGCTCCTCCAGGATGAGCTGTGTGTTGTTCAGCCACTCGCGGAAGGGATGCTTGGTGGCGATCTGCGCCTTCAACTCGTCGTCGGAGATGATGCGCCCTTCATCAAGGTCGAGGAGCAGCATGCGGCCGGGCTGCAGCCGCCACTTGGCGACGACATTCTCCTCTGGCACCGTCAGCGCGCCGGCCTCCGACGCCATGATGACGCGGTCATCGCCGGTGACGAGGTAGCGTGCGGGCCTGAGGCCGTTGCGGTCGAGCGTGGCACCGATCTGCCGGCCGTCCGTGAAGGCCACCGCCGCCGGGCCGTCCCACGGCTCCATGAGGGCTGCGTGATACTCGTAGAAGGCCTGCCGCTCGGGGCTCATCAGCTTGTTGCCGGCCCAGGCCTCCGGGATGAGCATCATCATGGCGTGCACCATCGGGTAGCCGCCCTGATTGAGGAACTCCAGCGCGTTGTCGAAACACGCCGTGTCAGACTGCCCTTCGTAGGAGATCGGCCACAGCTTGGAGATATCGTTGCCGAAAAGCTCCGAATCCACCGACGCCTGGCGCGCCGCCATCCAATTGACGTTGCCGCGCAGCGTGTTGATCTCGCCGTTGTGGGCGACCATGCGGTAGGGGTGCGCCAGCTTCCAGGAGGGGAAGGTGTTGGTGGAGAAGCGCTGGTGCACCAGCGCCAGCGCCGACTCGAAGCGCGGATCCTTCAAATCCCGGTAATAGGCGCCGAGCTGATAGGCCAGGAACATGCCCTTGTAGACGACGGTGCGTGCCGACAAAGAGACATTGTAGAAGCCGTCGTCGCGCCCCTCCGTCTCTTCATGGATGCGCCCGGAAACCACCTTGCGCAGGATATAGAGGCGACGCTCGAAATCCTCTTCGTCGGCGATGCTCTGGCCGCGGCCGATGAAGACCTGGCGATGCACCGGTTCCGAAGCGACGATCTCCGGCGCCTTGGAAAGGCAGGAATTGTCCACCGGCACGTCGCGGAAGCCCAGAAGCACCTGCCCCTCGGCGCGCGTGACCTCGGCGATGATCTCCTCGATATGCGCCCTGAGTTCGGCGTCCTGCGGCATGAACAGATGGCCGACGCCATAGCTGCCGGCCTCCGGCAGTTCGACGCCCTCTTTCGCCATCTCCTCGCGGAAGAAGCGGTCGGGAATCTGCACCAGCATGCCGGCGCCGTCGCCCACCAGCGGGTCCGCGCCCACCGCACCGCGGTGCGTCAGGTTCTCCAGCATCGCCAAGCCGTCTTCGATGATGGAGTGCGACTTGGCACCCTTCATATGCGCGACGAAGCCGACGCCGCACGAATCGTGCTCGTTGCGCGGGTCGTAAAGGCCGCGCGCGGACGGCAGGCCGGCGGGAAAAGCGGTACGTTTGGCGGCAGCCGTCCGGGTCCGCACGGCGGGCACCTGCCCGGTCGATACAGATGGCGTCATGTCCGTCATCGCTTCATCCTCCGCGTTCGGCCCTCCGGGGCGTCGGGTCTATTTCGGGCGGCCCTCGTGTCGACGGCGCATCCCGGTTGGTCGGTCGGCGTATCTTGCGAAAAGCCGGAAGAACGCTTTGCCGTCTCTCCCACGGCGCGCTTCTTCTAATAGGCGATGCGCAGGATCCCCTCCTGTGCCCCACCATATCCGCGCATTCTTCTGGTGCCTCGGTGCCGCTATTATAGCGCAAACCGGCCCGCGAACAGCGGATAAATAAGACAGCACTCCTGTCCTATTTCCTCACATGCCAGAAAACGGCGCGCCGCACAAGACGAAAATGTAAAAAAACCACTCCGGCGGAGCAACAAAGTTGCGGTATTTGCGTCGCTTCGGCAAGTTCGCTAGTGGTCTGACCCAAACAGATGGTACCCATCTGTTTGGAAAAGTCAGCCCACAAGCTATTAATCTGGTGGGGCGATTTGTCCTGACAGATGGGTACCATCTGTCAGGATCGCACCACTAGCGTCCACAGGCTGCCGCGCCACCCGCCTTACTTAATTCTTGAATCCGCGCCGGCAACACGCAAGGGTGCGCCCGCAACTAAAAGGTCACCCCGATGCCGATCAATTTTGCTTCCGACAACTGGGCCGGCGCCCATCCCGCCATCGCGCAAGCGCTGACCGAGCAATCGGGCGGCTTTGCCACGGCCTACGGCCTGAGCGACCTCGACCGCGCGGTGGAGGGGCGCTTCTGCGAGATTTTCGAGCGCGAAGTGGCGGTCTTCTTCGTCGCCACCGGCACGGCGGCCAATTCGCTCTCCATGGCGCTTGTGAACCGGCCGGGCGGCGTCATCTTCTGCCACGCGCATGCGCACATGCTGGAGGACGAGGGCGGAGCGCCGGAATATCTGACAGGCGGTGCCAGGACGCACGGCGTGGAGGGCGCGCTCGGCCGTGTGGGGACCGGGGCGCTGGGGAAGGCCATTCAGCAATTCCCCGCGGAATTCGTGCATATGGGCCAGCCCATGGCCGTCTCCATCACCCAGGCGACGGAAATCGGCACGGTCTATTCGCTGGACGAGATCGCCGCCATCTCACAGACCTGCCGCGCCCATGGACTGCCGCTGCACATGGACGGCGCCCGCTTCGCCAATGCGCTCGCAGCCCTCGACACCACGCCGGCGGAGATGACCTGGAAACGCGGCGTCGACATCGTCTCCTTCGGCGCCACCAAGAACGGCTGCTGGTGCGCCGAGGCGATCGTCGTGATGGACCCCACACAAGCCCGCGACATGCCCTTCCTGCGCAAGCGCGCCGCCCACCTCTTCTCCAAATCGCGCTTCATCGCCGCCCAGTTCGACGCCTATTTCCGCGATGACCTGTGGCTGAAGAACGCCCGCCATGCCAACGCGATGGCCGTGCGGCTCGCCGGCCACATCGGGAAGTCATCGAGGCTGCGGCTCGCCTGGCAGCCCGCCGCCAACGAGGTCTTCGCCATCATGGCCTCGTCGACGGCCGAGGAGTTCAAGGCGGCCGGCGTCATCTTCCATCCCTGGCAGGCGCCGCACGAAGGGCTGATCGGCGAAGGCGAGATGCTCGGCCGCTTCGTGACCAGCTTCGCCACCGCCGAGGAGGAGGTGGACCGGTTCGGAGGCATGATCGCCTGAAGCGAGCCGCATGCCCATGTCGCAATGATGCGGTCCTGACAGATGGTACCCATCTGTCAGGACAAATCGCCCCACCAGATCAATAGCTTGTGGGCTGGCTTACCCAAACGGATGGGTACCATCCGGTTGGGTCGGACCACTAGAAGCGGATGCGCGCGCCGAGGCCAAGCGTCAGCGTCCGCAAGGACGCGCCGGCCGCATCCTCGGCATAGGCGCTGTCTCCTGTACTGTGGTCCAGAGCGCGAATATCGCCCTTCATCTTGAAGTGGTTCTCATACCGGGCGAAGAGGAACGCATCGCCCGCACGCGAAACCGGCGCCGATGCCCGAAACTGCAGTCCCAGATAAGGGCTGGAGTGGAAATCCTCCTGGAATAAGATGGATCGCTGCCAGTGCTTGTCACGGTCGCCCGCGCGCACCGTGACACCTCCCAAGACTTCGGCGTCGAAAGAGATCACGCCAAGCTTGGCAGAGGTGCCGACGCCTCCGTATAGGACCGGGAACCGCTGCTGATAGGTGATGACCCGCTCCCCGTCAGGGGATACACCGACATAATCACGAAAACCGTCCTCGGAGGAATAGACGAAGTCTCCGCCGTAGGCAGTCATCTTCAGATCCGTACAACGGGCACCGCCGAGCAACTTCAGCGCAAGGCCTTGCCTTCTCCATACAGCGTAGCTGGCGCCAACATCGAACGCGAAGTAGTGATCCAAGCGGGTATCGGGGTGCCGGGACCGGTCTGTCCACTCGCCCGACCCGGGGTCCCAGGACCAGTCGTAATCAGCCATGAACGCATCATGGTGGATCCCCACCGTCGCCGACCCGAAGACCGTCCACCTCGGCGTGAGATCATACTCCGCCCGCGCCTCGATCGCGGCCGCCGAGGTGACGTCCCAGATCAGCCTGCTGATGGTCGATCCTTCAAAATAGACATATTCATTGGCGCGGACGTTGAAATACCCGGCGCCCACGGAGATCCTCAGGTCGTCGTCCCCGATGCTCCCCTGGGTGGAACGGTAATCGATGATACGGCCTCGCCACGGATCGTGGATCGTGTCCGCCGCCAAGGCTGGGGCAAATGACGAGAGAAAAGCCACGGATGCCAGTGCACCCGAGATGAGCAAGGACTTCAATACCGAACCCTCTTCGGAAAAATGTTGCTGAAATCGGTGGTCAATGGCTAACCGCCATACGGACAGGTTGCATTATATGAAATTTTTCGCAATCGTAAGGTGAATAACAGTTTGGAAGCTGACCTGTTCCACCTTCACGTTGGCGTCATCGGCTTGTTAGAGTTTCATCGCGCGGCGTTGATTTCCAAGTGACTGCCTCCTTTGGGAGAAGGGAGCGGCCGGTGATTGACCGGCTTCTTTTTGAACCCCAAGAGGAGAGAGTTCATGTCCACGAAGACCCTTATTGGCGCCGCTTACCTGGCGAGTGCCGTCACCGCCGCGCTGGCGACCGGCGCCGCCGCCGCTCCGCTGAGCGAGGCCGAAGTCAAGGCGGCGATGGATGCCGGTATGGAGAAGTGCTACGGCGTCGCGCTTGCCGGCCAGAACGACTGCGCGGCCGGCCCCGGCACCACCTGCCAGGGCACCTCGACCGTGGACTATCAGGGCAATGCCTGGAAGTTCGTCGCCGGAGGCACCTGCGAGACGATGGAGCTTCCCGGCGACCGCATGGGCTCGCCCGAAGCGCTCGACCGCGACATCCCGTCCTGATCGAAAACTGCCGGAAAGGGAGGCACCCATGGCCGGTATGCCTATCGTCAACCGCGTCGAGGCGGCCCGCTTTCCGGCATTCCCCGTGGGCGGGGCTGCCGGGGCGAGCCTGAAGCCGGAGCACCTTGCAGCCATCCACGCCGACCCGGCCCCGGTCGGCTTCTTCGAGATCCATGCGGAAAACTACATGGGCGCCGGCGGCCCGCCCCACGCGGCCCTTGCCGCCATCCGCGAGCGGTGGCCGGTATCGCTCCACGGCGTATGCATGTCCATCGGCGGCCCGCAGCCGCTCGACAAGGATCATCTCAAACGCTTCAAATCCCTGGTCGACCGCTACGAGCCGGCGCTGGTGTCGGAACACCTCGCCTGGTCGACCCACGAGACGACCTATTTCAACGACCTGCTGCCGCTGCCCTATACGCCGGCGACGCTTGACCGCGTGGCCGAGCATATCGAGGAGATGCAGGAAGCGATCGGCCGGCCGATCCTGCTCGAAAATCCTTCGACCTACGTCGTCTTCAAGGAATCGATGCTTGCCGAGACGGAATTCCTGCGCGCGCTTGTCCGGCGCACGGGTTGCGGCCTGCTGCTCGACGTCAACAACGTCTTCGTCTCCGCCACCAACCATGGCTATTCGGCGCTGGAGTATCTTGCCGACTTCCCGCTCGAACATGTCGGCGAAATCCATCTGGCCGGCCACGCCGAGCAGGAGGACGATGAAGGCGCGCTTCTGTTGATCGACAGCCACGACGGGCCGGTGACGGATGCCGTGTGGAAGCTCTACGAGATCGTGATCGGCCGCCGAGGTCCCATTCCAACGCTTGTCGAATGGGACAGCGACATTCCCGGGTGGCCCGTATTGAAGGCCGAGGCCCAGGCCGCTCAGGAAATCCTCGACCGCCACGCGGTATCCCAGATACGAGGCGCGGCGCATGGCTGAGCTGGTTGTCTCCATGGCGAAACGGCGGCTTGGCGGCCTCGCCTATGCGGCAGCGTTCACGCCGCCGCTGCTCGACCCCGAGGTCGAGGAGCCCGGACTGATCGCCGGGCCGAATGGCAAGGCGGCGAAGAAACGCTACAACGTCTACCGCAACAACGTGACGGTGAGCCTCATCAACGCGCTGGCGGACACGTTTCCAGCGACGCAGCGCATCGTCGGCGAAGAGTTCTTCCGCGCCATGGCCAGGATCCATGTGCGGCAGAGCCCGCCGGCGTCGCCGCTGCTGTTCGAATACGGGCGCGGTTTCGCGGATTTCATCGAAGGCTTCGAGCACGCGCGCGCGCTTCCCTATCTGGCCGACGTCGCGCGCATGGAGCGCGTCTGGCTCGACGCCTATCACGCCGCCGACGCCGCGCCGCTGAAGCCGGATGCGCTCGCCTCGATCCCGCCGGAAAGGCTTGGGCAGGCGACCTTCGCCGCCCACCCGGCGGCAAGGGTCGTGCGCTCCCGCTTTCCCGCCGTCACCATATTCGCGCTGAACCGACAGGACGGACCCGTCGGCCGGCTGGAGACCGCCGAGCCGGAGGACGGCCTGGTGACGCGTCCGCAGCTGGAGGTCTTCGTGCGCCGCCTGCCGCCTGGCGGCGCCGTGTTCCTGGAAAGCCTGATGGCGGGCAAGCCGCTTGGCAAGGCGGTAGCCGTGGCATTGGAAGACGACGAAAGGTTCGACCCGGCCGCCAATATCGCCGGGATGCTTGAAGCGGGCGCATTCACGGCGGTGGCGGTATCCGAAGGGGGAAGACGATGACCGATACGCAAGATGCCGGTTACGCAGGCAAACGCGTGCTTTCGAAGCTGGTCGAGCGGGCAAACGCGCTCGTCAGGGCGATCGCCTTTCCCTCGCTGACGCAACTTGCGCTGCGGCTGGCGCTTGCCGTCCCCTTCTGGCGCTCGGGCGTCAACAAATGGGACGGCTTCCTGGATCTCAACGAGGTGGCGGTGTTGCTCTTTGCCCAGGAATTCAAGCTGCACCTGCCCGGTGGGCCTTACGGCTTTCCAGCGCCTGGCGTCGTCGCCTTCCTCGCGGGCTCGGCCGAAATCCTGCTTCCACTGCTGCTCGTCGTCGGGCTGGCGACACGGCTTTCCGCCCTTGGCCTCTTGGTCATGACGATCGTCGTCCAGCTTACGGTGCCGAGCGGCTGGCCCGTGCATCTCACCTGGGCGGCGATGGCACTCGCCATCATGGCATGGGGGCCGGGCAAGGCGTCGGCCGATCACCTCCTTGCGCGGTTCGCCCGATAGCAAAAGCGGCGCCCGGAAGGCGCCGCTCTGTCGCCTCGATGAAGACCGAAGGCCTTACGCGGCCTTGGATTCGATCTGCTTCGACTTCTCCTTCGAGGAGGTGATCGCGATCTTGCGCGGCTTCATCTCCTCGGGGATGTTGCGGACGAGATCGATGTGCAAGAGGCCGTCCTTCAGCGTTGCGCCCTGCACCTCGACATGGTCGGCGAGCTGGAAGCGCCGCTCGAAAGTGCGCGAGGCGATGCCGCGATAGAGCAACTCGGCACCTTCGTCCTTCTGCTCATCACGCTTCTCGCCCTTGATCGTCAGCACGTTGCGGTGCGCCTCGACCGAGATGTCGCTCTCGGAGAAGCCGGCGACGGCCATCGAGATGCGGTAGGCGTCCTCGCCCGTGCGCTCGATATTGTAGGGCGGGTAGGTCTGCTGGCCGCCATCAAGCTGGCCAAGCGAATCGAGCATGGTGAAAAGCCGGTCGAAGCCGACCGTCGAACGGTAAAGCGGGGAAAAATCGACATGACGCATGGTCTGTCCTCCTGTTGAGCAACAAGTTTGCGTTTGGCCACTGCCGGAAACCCGTCTCGGCGTTCCCTTTTCCTGGCCAGCGGCCCCATTCACGGCGGCCGCATGCCAGATTTGGGTATTTTTCGCGTGCCATTCAAGATCGAGGAGGACAGCGCCCAACCTCCGCGAAAAGCGAAAGATGAACGCAGCCTGAACGAACCCTTTGCCTTACGTTCACACACGCGGTTTTACCTTTCACCCATCGTACTTCCCGGGGCACATGCAACCGTCCCTTCCATGTGTTCCGGGGAGCCGGGGATGGTGTCCTCGCGCCATCCCCGGCGTACGACGGACAGCACGCCCCTCATGAAATCCTTTGCTTTTGGCAGGCCTCGTCTCTATCACGGTGGCTAGTGGTGCGATCCTGACAGATGGTGCCCATCTGTCAGGACAAATCGCCCCACCGGATTAATAGCTTGTGGGCTGACTTTTCCAAACGGATGGGTACCATCTGTTTGGGTCAGACCACTAGGTGCCACCCGCCCGAAAGCGGCGAACCCGACCCATGTCCGACCTGCTGCGCGAAATCCCCGAAAATCCAGTGCCGAAGGGCGCCGTGGCGGGCATGATGACGGCGGATGACGGGGTGCGCATCCGCTATGCCCGCTTCCCCTCCCGCGCCGAGAACGGCACCGTCGTGCTGCTGCAGGGGCGCAACGAAAGCATCGAGAAATATTTCGAGACGGTAGGCGACCTCGCCAAGCACGGCTTTGCCGCCGCATCACTGGACTGGCGCGGCCAGGGCGGCTCCGACCGCCTTTTGCCCGACCCGCGGCGCGGGCATATCGAGACCTTTGACGACTACGTTGCCGATCTCGACCGGTTCTTCACGGAGATCGTGCTGCCGGACTGCCGCCCGCCCTATACGGTGTTCGCCCACTCCACCGGTGCGCTGGTCGCCCTTCTGGCGAGCCCACACCTTGCCAGCCGCGTCAGCCGCATGGTGCTCCTCGCGCCCCTCCTCGCCTTCACGGCGCCCCTGCCGCTGTCCCTGGTGAAGGCGCTTACCAGCGCCTATTTCGCCGTCGGCCTGGGGAGCCGTCCCGCCCCCGGCACCAGCCGGCGCGGCATCGAGATACCGTTCGAAGCCAACCGGCTGACCAGCGATCCCGCCCGCTACGCACGCAATCAGGCGCTGCTGCGCGCCCATCCCGAACTCGGCCTCGCCAATCTCTCCACAGCTTGGCTGCGCGCCGCCTTCACGGCCATGGAGCGAGTGCGCGCGCCGGATTTCATGGCCGGTGTGCGTCTGCCCATCCTGTTTCTCGCCGCCGGCGCCGACCAGGTGGTCTCCACCCCTGCGATAGAGCGCTATGCCAGAGGCCTGCGCTCGGCAAAAGTGCTGACCATCGACGGCGCGCGCCACGAGGTCCTCCAGGAAGCCGACTTCTACCGCGAGCAAGCTCTCGCCGCCTTCGAAGCCTTTGCACGGCCGGTGGCGATTGAAGGGGTGGGTGGTGGTGCTTGAGGATGCCTTCACTCCGAGCTCAGGGCTCAGGGCTCAGGATTGGTAAGGGATATGCCGGCGCCCCGTCTTCCGCTTAGCCCTTCAACAGCGCCAACGCCCTTTCATGCAGCGCCGGCGTGGCGGCGGCGACGATGTCTCCGCCGGCCTCCGCACGGGCGCCGTCCCAGGTGGTGACGACACCGCCGGCCTGCTCGACGATGGGAATGAGTGCCACGATGTCGTACGGATTGAGGTCGCACTCGATCACCAGGTCGACATGGCCGGCCGCCACCATGGCATAGGCATAGCAGTCGGTGCCGTAGCGCGGCAGGCGGACGGCCGTTTCCACCCGGTCGTAGAGCGCCCTGCGTGGCGCGTCGAAGAGCGCCGGCGTGGTGGTGCAAAGGGTCGCCTCGGAAAGGTGCTTAGTGCCGCGCGTGGCGAGACGCCGCCCGCCTCCCGGTCCCTCGTAATGCGCGCCGTCGCCGTCGGCATAATAAAGCTCCCCCGTAAAGGGCTGCGACATCATGCCGGCCACCGCCTTGCCGTCGATGGTAAGCCCCACCAGCGTGCCCCATAGCGGCAGGCCCGAGATAAAGGCGCGGGTGCCGTCGATCGGGTCGATCACCCAGACGTGGCTGTTGTCGGCCCCCTCCGTGCCAAACTCCTCGCCGATGATCCCGTGGCTGGGAAAATGCTCGCGGATGAGCGCCCGAATGGCCGTCTCGGCGGCGCGGTCGGCCTCCGTCACCGGGTCGAAGCCGGCGGCGTGCTTGTTGGCGACATCGCCGCCCTTGCGGAATCGCGGCAGGGTCTCGGCGGCTGCGGCAGCGGCGAGGCGGCGCATGAAATCGGGTGTGGGATGGGTCTCAAGCATCGGATTCCCCCGCGGTGACGCGGTTATCCAGTTCTTTTGTGCGCAATTTCGGGCTCAGGGCTTGACAATTGTGCAGCGCAACATAGAATTTGATTCGGATAGTTGATTCTATCTATGCCCTCCTTGGGCGTTTCCTCCCTAGACTCATGGCCGTGTCGTGTAAACGATACGGTCTCTTTTTTACCCCCGCCGCCGGCCGGGCAGAGCGGCCGTGCAGACGTGCGCCCTGTCATTCCGCGGCCATGGGCACGGTGAGGAAATACTGGTCCGGGATCATCGTCAGCGTTCGTACGAATTCGGCCAGGTCGTCGGCGAGCACGCCAAAGCCCTCCATGCGCTGCAGCGTCCGCTCGTTCATGTAGAGCCCGCGGTTGATCTCGATCTGCAGGGCGTGGACCTGCTCGGCCGGCCTGCCGTAGTGCTCGGTGATGAAACCGCCGGCATAGGGCTTGTTGTGCGCCACGGCATAACCCCTGGCGGCGAGCAGCGAAATGGCGTGCTCGGTCAGCCCTGGCGCGGCGGAAGAGCCGAAACGATCTCCAATGATGAAGTCCGGCCGCAGCGACCCGTCGCCGACGCGGATATTGGCCGGCATCGAGTGGCAGTCGATCAGGACGGCGTAGCCGAAGGTGTCCCGCGTCCGCTGCAGAAGCTCCGCGAGGCAGGCGTGGTAGGGACGGTAGATATGCTCGATGCGCGACAGCGCCTCGCTGAGCGGCAGGCGTTCGCGATAGATATCGAGCCCCTCGCCCACCAGCTTCGGGATGGTGCCGAGCCCGCCGGCCACCCGCGGCGAGCGGATATTGGCGAAGGAGGGTACCGGCTCGCGGAACATGCGCGGGTCGAGTTCCCACGGCTCGCGGTTCACGTCGAGATAAGCGCGCGGGAAGTTGGCGCTGAGCAGCGGTGCGCCGAGAGAGGCGGCGACGGAGAACAGTTCGTCCACATAACAATCCTCGGAACGCCGGATAGTGGCGGCGTCGAGCCGGCTCATCGCCAAAAAGCGGGGCGGATAGTGACGCCCGCTATGCGGCGAGTTGAAAACGAACGGGATGCGCTGCTCGCCTGCCGTCTGCACCTGGAAGGCTGGAATGTGGGAAAAGTCCGCCTGTGCACTCATCTGGGTCTTGAGCCCTTTGAAAACCTTGCATCTTGCCCCTTTGAAGCCTGCCACCCAGACGGTCCCCTGTCCAGAGTGCAAGCTTGCCGCGGCACTCTTCCACTGCCATCATTCACTTGATATTTACCATGCCGGAATCATATAGCGTGATATATGGCGGTCGCCCGCCGTATCGGGCGCTCGGGGTCTGTTTCGGAAGTTAAGATGGCACGAATCCTTCTCGCGGAAGACGACGACGACATGCGGCGTTTCCTCGTCAAGGCGCTGGAACGCGCCGGCTACGAGGTAATCGATTTCGACAACGGCGCCGGCGCATACGAACGGCTGCGCGAGGAGCCGTTCTCGCTGCTTCTGACCGACATCGTCATGCCGGAGATGGACGGTATCGAGCTTGCCCGCCGCGCCACGGAGATCGATCCCGACCTCAAGGTCATGTTCATCACCGGCTTCGCCGCCGTGGCGCTCAACCCCGATTCCAACGCCCCGCGCGACGCCAAGGTTCTTTCGAAACCCTTCCACCTGCGCGACCTCGTCAACGAGGTGGAGAAGCTGTTGCAGGCAGCCTGAAACCTTCCTATTGACGGCGCCCGCGAATATGTGGTGTATGCGCGCGTCGGATGGGCGTGTAGCTCAGCGGGAGAGCACTTCGTTGACATCGAAGGGGTCACAGGTTCAATCCCTGTCACGCCCACCATCTACCCCCTTAAATCATATGTTTAGAAGATTTTCCTCGACTTCTCCATGAAGTAGGGTGAGGCTTTGCGCATGGCCTGCGCCTTGTCGGCCCTTTCCCATTGCATCATCGTTCGCCCTACCATTCGCCCTTGAGCCCGGTCGGGTAAGCTCTTGCCGAAAAGGCTTCGGAAAAATCGAGGCGCGGCGAAGCTGCCGGCGGGCAAGAAGAGCCGCGATATGATATGAGGGAGGCATGGACGAACTTCTGAACGAAGGGGTGGCGCAGATGGAAGCGCTGGAGGAGGCGACGCCGGATTTTTTGGTCGCCTTCCTCATCCTGTCCCTGGCGCTGGCCGCCGCCCTCGTACTGCACTGGCTACTCCAGCGGTTTCTCGTACGCTTCGTCGCGCCACGCGACCTCTTCTGGCGATCGCTGGTGGTGCGCACCGCCAATGCCTCGCGGCTTGCCTTCGCAGTGGGCGGGCTGGCGCTGGCCGCACCGCTGGCGCCTTTGCCGGAAAACGTCGCCGGATTGCTCTATCATGTGCTGCTGATCGGCTTCATCGCCATAATGATGCGGCTGGCACAGCTGGCCATGCACATCTTCACCACGCTGCATCTGAGGCGCTTCAAGCTTGGCGCGGAGGACGACCTCCTGGCGCGGAAGCACGTCACCCAGATGCGCATCCTGCAGCGCATCGCCGGCACGCTGATCCTGATCCTCGGCATCGGCGCCATGCTGATGACCTTCGATACCGTGCGCCAGTACGGCATCAGCCTGCTCGCATCTGCGGGCGCGGCCGGCATCGTCGTCGGCCTGGCGCTGCAGCCGATGCTGAAGAACCTCTTCGCCGGCATCCAGCTCGCGATCACCCAGCCGATCCGCATCGACGACGCGCTGATCATCGAGGGCGAGTACGGCAACGTGGAGGAGATCACCTCGACCTATGTCGTCATCCGCGCCTGGGACCGCCGGCGCCTCATCATCCCGCTCAACTACTTCATGGAGCGCCCGTTCCAGAACTGGACGCGGGACGAGACGGCGCTCATCGGCGTGGTGCTGCTCTATGTCGATTTTTCTGTCCCTGTCGCCGTGCTGCGCGAGAAGGCCGAGGAGATCGTACGCGCATCGTCGTTGTGGGACGGCGAGACGTTCGCCCTCCAGGTCACCGACCTGCGCGAGACGACGATGGAGATCCGCGTTCTGGCGAGCGGCGCCGATTCCGGCGATGTCTTCTCGCTGAGGTGCGACATCCGCGAACAGCTCATCGCATTCCTGGCCGACAACTATCCGCATACGCTGCCGCGCTTCCGCGCCGAAATGAACGCCGGCGAAGCGCCCGGCAGGCAGCCCGCGCTCCACCATGAGGCAAACCCCGAGGGAGGCCGACAATGAACACCGCAAACCTGCAGATGGAAGGCATGCTGATGGCCGTGTCGGCCCTTTGCTCGCTGATGCGCGAGAAGGGCCTGGCCGAGGCGGACGAGATTGATGCCGCCCTTGCCGAGGCTGAAACGGCGCTGGCCGCCGACCGGCTGCGCCCGGATCAGCTCTCGCCGGCCAATGTCGAGGCCGTCCTGTTTCCCTTGCGCTTTCTGCGCGAGGCCAACAGGCGCAGGATTCCCGGTAGCACCGCCGCCTACACCGAGATCGCCACCAATGTCGGTCGCACGCGGCGGGGAACGACGGCCTGAGGCCCTAATCCTTACAGTAATTTAATAGTATAATGGGTGAACCGCGCTCACTCTTGCCGTACAAGGACGGTAGATACTGGGGGATATCCGGTCGTACGCGCTGCGCCGACCGAGGTCCATTTGAGCGTGCAGCCTATTCCGGAGAAACGGATGACGTGGTGGAAACAGGTCCTTTTGTGCCTCCTGCTCCTGGGGGCCGCCGCCGTGATCTGGTACCGTTTCTTTCCGGGAGCGGCGGATATGGCCGCCGAATGGGGCATCGGCGAGGCGCCTGCCGCAACAGCTCCCGCCAATGAGGCACCCCGCGGCGGGGCCGGCCGGCGCGGAGGCGGCATGCAGAGCCCGGTGGTCGCCACAGCGGTAACCACCGCCACCATCAACGACCGGCTCACCGCAATCGGTACCGGCAGTGCGCTGCGCACGGTCGCCGTGCGGCCGTTCACGTCGGGTCGTCTTACCGAGGTTCTCGTGGAGCCCGGTGCCGAGGTCAGTGCCGGTGAGGTCATCGCGCGCATGGATTCGGAAACCGAGAGCATCGCCGTCGACCGTGCGGAGTTGGCGCTGGACGATGCGCGCGCACGCCTCGAGCGCATCACCGCCCTGCGTTCCTCCAACGCCGCCACCGCCGTCCAGCAGACCGAGGTGGAACTGGAAGTACGCAACGCCGAGCTCGCCCTGCGCGAGGCGCGCCTGGCGCTCGAACGGCGCGAAATCGTAGCCCCCATTGGCGGCTTCGTCGGCATTCTGCCGGTTGCCGAGGGAGATTATGTGACTTCCTCGGACGACATCGCCTCCATTGCCGACCGCTCGCAGATCCTCGTCGATTTCTGGGTGCCGGAGCGTTATGCAGGCTCACTGGCAATCGGCATGCCGCTCACCGCCCGATCCATCGCCCGCCCCGACGAGAGCTATACCGGCACCATCCGCGCTATCGACAACATGGTCGACCAGGAAAGCCGGACGCTGCGCGTCCAGGGCCGCATCGATAATCCGGCCGACACCCTGCGCTCCGGCATGGCCTTCCGCGTAAGCATGGCGTTCGCCGGCGAAACCTACCCGGCAGTGGATCCGCTCGCCGTCCAGTGGGGCACCGAGGGGGCCTATGTCTGGGTGGTGCGCGACGGCATGGCGCGGCGCACTCCGGTGCGCATCATCCAGCGCAATTCCGACAGCATCCTTGTCGACGGCGAGTTCGCAGACGGCGACCAGGCGGTCGTCGAGGGCGTGCACGCGGTGCGCGAGGGCCAGGGCGTATCGATCGCCGGCAACGAAACCCGGCCGCGCGGCTCTTGAGGAAACGGGGGAACGACTCCATGAGCGAGGGAAAGATGGCGCAGGCCGGCGGCGGCATCACCGCACTCTTCGTGCGCCGCCCCGTTTTCGCCTTCGTCATCAATACGCTGATTGCGGTCGCCGGCCTTGCTGCGCTCTACGGCGTCGAGGTGCGCGAATTGCCGGATGTCGACCGCCCGGTGATCTCCGTCACGACACGTTTCGACGGCGCCGCGGCCGAGACCATCGACCGCGAGATCACCGCCGTCCTCGAGAGCGCGGTAACGCGCATCGCCGGTGTTTCGACCATCTCCTCCTCGTCCTCCTTCGGCCGCAGCCGGGTGACCATCGAGTTCCGCGAGAGCGTCGACATCAACGCCGCCGCTTCGGACGTGCGCGATGCGGTGGGCCGCGTCCAGAACCAGCTGCCCGACGATGCCGACGCGCCGACCATCGTCAAGGCCGACGACGACGCGCAGGCGGTCATGCGGCTGGCGGTCACCTCCGAAGAGATGTCGGTCGAGGACATGACGGTCTTCGTCGAGGACGAGATCGTCGACAAGCTCGCCACCGTGTCCGGCGTCGCCGACGTGCAGGTCTACGGCGACCGCGACAAGATCTTCCGCGTCGACATCGACCAGGCGCGGCTTGCCAGCCTCGGCATGACCATCGGCGACATCGGCAACGCGCTGTCGACCGTGGCTTTCGACAGCCCCGCCGGGTCGCTGACCAGCAGCACCCAGGACCTGATCGTGCGGGCAACGGCGTCCATCACCACGCCGGAGGACCTCGAGGCCATCCAGCTTTCGCGCAACGTGCACCTGGGCGACGTCGCCGTCGTTACACTTGGTCCCGACCTGGGCGAAAGTCGGCTGCGCTCCAACGGCAGGACGGGCATCGGGCTCGGCATCGTCCGCCAGGCCCAGTCGAACACGCTCGACATCTCCTCCGGCGTGCGCCAAGCGGTGGAGGAGATCAAGCCGATCCTGCCCGAGGGCATGGAGATCGCCGTCACCAGCGACGACGCCATCTTCATCAACGGCGCCATCCACGAGGTGGAGATCGCGCTCGGCATCGCCGTGACGATCGTGCTTCTCGTCATCTACCTGTTCCTGCGCGACGTGCGCGCCACCATCATTCCCGGCGTCGCCATTCCCGTGGCCTTGATCGGCACGGTGGCGGCCATCTACCTGACGGGCTTTTCCATCAACATCCTCACCCTGCTCGCGCTCGTGCTCGCCACCGGCCTCGTCGTCGACGACGCCATCGTCGTCCTGGAAAACATCGTGCGCCGGCGCAACCAGGGCATGGGCCCGCGCGCGGCCGCCGTGCTCGGCACGCAGGAGGTGTTCTTCGCCGTCGTCGCCACCACGGCCGTGCTGGTGGCGGTCTTCGTGCCGCTCTCCTTCCTGCCCGGCCAGGCCGGCGGCCTGTTTCGCGAGTTCGGTTTCGTGCTGGCGATCGCCGTCTTCCTGTCGTCCATCGTCGCACTGTCGCTATGCCCGATGCTCGCCTCGCGCATGCTCGCCTCGGGCGAGCGCAGCACCGAGCACGAGGCAGCACCGCCGAGCCCCATGGCGCGCTTCGGCGAGGGTCTCTCCCGGCTTTACGCGAGGACTTTGCATTTCTGCCTCGACGCGCCGGCCGTGATCCTGCTCGTCTCCGTGCTTTTCGCGGCCGCCGCCTATGGCCTGTTCGGCTCCGTCAAATCCGAACTCACGCCGAGCGAGGACCGGTCGGTGGCCTTCATGCGCGTTTCCGCGCCGCAAGGGGTGAGCCTCGACTATCTGACCGGGAACATGCGCCGGATCGAAACGCTGATCGAGCCGCTGCGCGAGCGCGGCGAAATCCGCAGCACCTTCTCCATCGTCGGCATGGGTGGCTCCAATCGCGGCTTTCTCGTGCTGGCGTTAGCCCCGTGGGAGGAGCGCGAGCGCAGCCAGCAGGAGATCCTGGACGAGGTGAACGCGCTGGCGGCCCGCGTGCCCGGCGTGCGCGCCTTCGCCTTCCAGCCCAATAGCCTCGGCATCCGCGGCTCAGGCAGCGGCCTGCAATTTGCCGTGGCGGGGTACAACTACGACCGCCTGACCGAGGCGGCCATGGCCATCGTCGCGGACATGGAGGAGGATCCTCGCTTCGACAGCCCGCGCCTGTCGCAGGATGCCACCCAGCCGCAGTTGAAGGTGGAGATCGACCGCCAGCGCGCCTCCGATCTCGGCATCGAGATCGCAGGCTTGGGCGAGTCCATCCAGGCCCTGCTCGACGGGCGCGAGATCGGCTCCCTCTTCATCGACGACAAGAGCTTCGACGTGAAGCTCCTGTCGACGACGGATCCGATCAACGATCCGACGGATCTCGAGAATATCTTCGTCAGGACGGGCGACGGGCGCTTCGTTCCCGTTTCAACCATCACGTCGCTGCGCGAGGAAGCGGTGCCGCCCTCCCTCACGCGCGAGGAGCAGATGCGCGTCGTGCAGGTGACCTCCGGACTGGCCGACGACTTTCCGCTCGGCGCCGCCCTGGAGACGGCGAAAGAGATCGCCGAACCACACCTGCCGCCGGGCGCCCGCATCATCCCGCTGGCCGAAGCCGCGACGCTGGGCGAAACGGCCAACAGCATGCTGACCATCTTCGGCTTTGCCGTGGTCATCATCCTGCTCGTCCTGGCAGCCCAGTTCGAGAGCTTCGTCAGCGCCTTCATCATCATGGCCACGGTGCCGCTGGGGCTCGCGTGCGCGGTCTTCGCCCTGCTCCTGTCCGGCACGAGCCTCAACGTCTACAGCCAGATCGGCCTGGTGCTGCTTGTTGGCATCATGGCCAAGAACGGCATCCTCATCGTCGAGTTCGCCAACCAGCTGCGCGATCGCGGACTGAACGTACGCGAGGCGATCGAGCAGGCCTCCCTCATCCGCCTGCGGCCGGTAGCCATGACCATGATCTGTACCGTGGTCGGCGGCGTGCCTCTGGTGCTGGCGACCGGCGCGGGCGCCGAGGCACGCATTGCGCTCGGCTGGGTGATCGTCGGCGGGCTGGGGCTCTCGGCGCTCTCCACACTCTACCTCACGCCGGTGGCCTATCTGCTTCTCGGCCGCTTCATCACCCCCAAGGTGGAGGAGGAAGCCCGCCTCGAGCGCGAGCTCACCCACGCTGCATCCACCTCTGCCCCCGAATCCCGGTAGTGCGGGACTTTACAAAACGTGCTGGGTAGACAGACTGTGCGCCGGCTTTGCGCTGCGCCAGGAAGAGGGTGGGATGACGATCTTCGAAGAGCTTTTTTCGCTCGCCGGCAAAACAGCATTGGTCACGGGGGGAGCCTCCGGCATCGGCCGCATGGCGGCGAGCGCGATGGTGCGCGCCGGCGCCCATGTCATGATCGCCTCGCGCCGCGGCGAGCAGTGCGCCGCCATGGCCAGGGAACTGAACGAGCTGGACGTCCCCGGCTCGGCCGAAGGCTTTGCCGGCGATGTGGGTTCCGAAGAGGGCGTGACGCAGCTTGCCGCCGCCGTCGGCGAGCGTACCGACAGGCTCGATATCCTGTTCAACAACGCCGGCGCGAGCTGGGGCGAACGGCTGGAAAGTTTCCCCTACCACGCCTGGGCGCGGGTGCTGAATATCAACGTCACCGGCCTCTTCCATCTCACGCGTGAACTGCTTCCGCTTCTTGAGAAGGCGGCGAGCGAGGAAGATCCCGCCCGTGTCGTCAATCTCGGCTCCGTCATGGGCAGCCAGCCGATCGCCGACGGCGCCTACTCCTACACCGCTTCCAAGGCGGCCGTGCATCACTTGACGCGCACGCTGGCAAACGAGTTCGCGGCAAAACGCATCACCGTCAACGCACTGGCCCCCGGCCCCTTCCAGAGCCGCATGACCGCGTTTGCCACCGGCACCGAGGAGAAGGCGGCCAAGGTTGGCGCGCGCGTTCCCCTGGGAAGGATCGGCGCCCCGGATGACATTGCCGGCGCGACACTGTATCTGTGCGGGCGGGCCGGCAGCTATGTCACGGGTGCCATCTTGCCTATCGACGGCGGCCAGTCGGCCCAGCACGGCATGAAGCTGTTCAGGGATTGAGGCCAGCCGGAAAAAGGGGATTACGGCTGTTGCGTAGCGACACCATTGCGATCGATGAAGCCAAGGCGCTTGTGGGCGAGGAAGTGGGCGTTTCCAACTGGCGCACCGTCTCGCAGGAGATGATCGACCAGTTTGCGGCGGCGACCGACGATCACCAGTTCATCCACACCGACCCGGAGCGGGCCGCCCGCGAAACGCCCTATGGCGGCACCATCGCCCATGGTTTCCTGTCGCTGTCGCTGCTTTCCACCATGATCTTCGAGGCCGTGCCGAAGCTTGAGGGAACCAGCGCCGGCGTGAATTTCGGCTTCGACCGCGTCCGCTTTCTCAATCCCGTCAAATCCGGCGCGCGCATCCGCGCCCACTTCATGCTGGCGCAACTGAAGGTGCGTCCGTCGGGCATCGTCGAGTGCCATTATGATGTAACTGTCGAGATCGAGAACAACCTCAAGCCTGCGTTGACGGCACGCTGGCTGACGCTCGCCATGCCGGACCGTCCAGGCGAGACCGCCACGTGAGGGCGGCGTCTTTTCTCCCCGTTGCCTCTAGAGCAATTCCAGGAAAAGTGGAAACCGGTTTTCCGTCCGGAATTGCGAAAAAACAAGGAGTTAGATCGGTTCATCGATTCCTCGAAACGATGAACCGGTCTAACGCATCGGCGCGAAAATCGGAATCGGTTTTCGGAAAGCACGATGCGTAGGTTCAATAACCTACAGTGCCCTTTGTGCGTCTTAAAGGACGCCCGGCGCTGTAGCCCCCAAAAGGACGTCGACGCCGGCTTGACGGCGCCATCTCAAACCGGGAAAAGGCAATGAGATTCGTGCCAAAACTGTCATCCACCATATTCTCGCCGCGTGAGGGATACAAAGCGGCAAATGATAACTGTTGCGGATGACCGCATTCGTTTCACGTAAGCCGGGGGAAAAGCGCAACGTGGAGAGGGGACATTGAATGAGGCGTTTTGACGGTCTGACGGTGCTTTTGACCGGCGCCACAGGGGGGTTCGGCAAACGCCTTGCCGACAAGCTCGCCGCCGAAGGCGCACGCCTCGTCCTGTCGGACCTTGAGGATGCGCCGCTCGAGGCGCTGGCTGCCTCGCTCGACGCGGAGACGGCGCTTCTGGCCGGCGACATCACCGACGAGAGCCTGTCGGAACGGCTGGTGGCGTTGGCGCGGGAGCGCTTCGGCGGCCTCGACATCGCCATCAACAACGCCGGCATCGCCCAGACCTTCGTCAAATTCCACCTCATCCCCTCCGATGAGGCGCGCCGTGTCGTCGACGTCGACCTGATGGGCGTCTTCTACGCCATGAAGCACCAGCTTCTGGCCATGGAGCGCCGGCACCGCGCCTCCGGGCGCAAGAGCGCCATCGTCAACGTCGCCTCGGTCGCCGGGCTGGCCGGCGCGCCGCGCCTTGCCGCCTATACCGCCGCCAAGCACGGCGTCATCGGCCTGACCCGCGCCGCTGCTGCCGAATACGCCACCAAGGGCATCCGTGTGAACGCCGTCTGCCCCTCCTTCTCGCGTACGGATATGGTGACGGAAACGCTGAAGATGACGCCTGCCAGGACCGACAAGGCCGAGGCCGGCCTGACGCGCGGCGTGCCCATGCGGAGGCTGGCGGAGGTGGACGAGGTGGTGAAGGTCATCCTCTTTGCCGCCGATCCCGGCAACAGCTTCATGACCGGCCAGGCTCTTGCCGTCGACGGGGGGATAACGGCGACCTGACGCTGTAGGCGATTGAATCTAAACATCGGCGGAGGGAGTCGGAAACGGGCATCCTCATACGTCCTTGAAATGCGTTCCCTACTGGGACGCCCGGCTTCGCCGGCACTTTCAAGGAAACGGAGGACCCCGATGAAAGTCACGCAGCATCTTTGGTTTGCACAGGACATGGAAGCGGCGATCCGCTTCTACACCTCTCTCATTCCCGGTTCGTCGGCCGAGTGGACCTCCACACTTCCTGCCGAAACCCCATCCGGGCCTCCGGGCAGCGTCAAGATCGCCGCCTTCACCCTAGGCGACCAGCGCTACATGGCGATCGAGGCGGGACCCCTCGACCCGTTCAACCACAGCTTCTCGATCATGGTGGAATGCGACGACCAGGCCGAGGTCGACAGGCTCTGGGAGGCGCTGCAGGAGGGCGGCTCGATCGAGCAATGCGGCTGGCTCCGGGACCGCTGGGGCCTGAGCTGGCAGATCGTACCCAAGCGGCTCGGCGAACTGATGAGCGATCCGGATACGGAGAAAGTGAAGCGTGTTACAGAGGCCATGCTCAAGATGGTGAAGCTGGACGTCGCCGGGCTGGAGGCTGCCTACGAAGGCGGATGAATTTCCGCGACGTGGAAGCCCTTCTCATTTTCAAACAACGCCGCAGGCGCGCACGAGCTTCAAAAGGCGCGGCAGCGAAGGCTGGGTGTTCATGGCGCAATAGGTCTGCCGGCTCTTCCCACCGTAACTCTCCTTGTGCTTGGCCAGCGTCTGCGTCGGGTAGACGAGGCGCTGGGCAATGCCATTGGTGTAGATGAAGCGGAAGGCGCGGCGGGTGAGCCAGTCCTTGGTAAACTCCTTGTCCTCGATGCGGTGGAAGGGCATGAGGCCGAAATAAAGGCGCGGCACGCCTTCGCGCTGGAACGTCTCGATGGCGCGGCGCACCAGGAAATAGGCTGCAAGCGGATCGGCGTCCGGCAGCCAGCGGCGCGTCGCCGAGAGGTAGCCGACGATGCGGCCATCCTCGTAGAGCGGGTCGAAAAAGGCGAAGGCCACCGGCCTTTCTTCCGCGTCGAGGAGGAAGAACTTGCGCACGCCCGGCTCGTCGTCGAGCACGACGGGGCGCACGAGGAAGGAAAGCTCGCGCCTCTTGGTCGTGCGCGTGCGGCGCCAGCCGCGCGAGATGGCGTCCACCCGGGCCGGGTCGAGCGTGGAAAGCGGCACCTCCGCCACGCGATGGCCGCTGCGCGAGAAGCGGTTCTCGGCGGTGCGGAAGCTGCGCCTCTTCGGACCGGCGAAATCGTAGCCGTCAAGCTCGATCCAGCTTTCCAGCCCCAATTCGTTGACCGCAAAACCGCGCGCCGAAAGCAGCTCCGCCATGGCGTGGGAGACCTGCCAGAAGGTGACGTCCTGCTTTTCCGCCACGAAAGCATCGACCAGCGCCTCCCAGCGCTCGCGCGGGGCCAGCGGGTCGGCCAGCACGAAGGCCGTGCGGCCGACCATACGGTATGACAGAAAGCCGTCGCCGTCGCCGAAGCGCAGCAGTCCCGGCTGAAACGCCACCGAATAGGCAAGGGCGAAGTCGCCGAAGTGCTCCAGCGCAGCCCGGCGGGCCGGCTCGAATACGTAGCCTTCGCTCGCCAAGTCCCGGGTGGCGATTACCGTAGAAAAATAGTTCACGAACTGTAAGTCCGATGGCAGCGCCCCGCGTGAATACCTGCATGTGAAGTGCCGATTTGGCAAGAGGCATTTGCGAAGTGGATGGTGCCGGAGTGGATTGACATTAAAGAAACCAAATGATTTCTTTAATAGCAGGAGGCCTCCCATGACGACGACCCATCCTGCGACAAAAGCCGACGAGCGCGTCCTTTTCGTTCTCAAGACCAAGGGGGCGATGACCGCACAGCATCTTGCCGGAAAGCTGGACGTATCGGTGGTCGCCGCGCGCAAGCAGCTTGGCCGGCTGGAGGAGGCGGGGCTTGTCGCCTACCGGGAGGTGACCGAGGGGCGGGGCCGGCCCGAGCGCCTGTGGCGGCTGACGGCGGAGGGCCATGGCCGCTTTCCCGACAGCCATTCCGAGCTGACGCTGGAGTTAATCGCCTCTATCCGCCGCGTCTTCGGCGAAGAAGGGCTCGACCGGCTGATTACCGCACGCGAGGAGACCGCACGCGCCACCTATGGCGCAATGATTGAAGACCGCGACGGGCTGGAGGACCGCGTGGCAGCGCTTGCCCGCCAGCGCCGACGCGAGGGCTATATGGCCGAGGTGGAGAAGCTCGACGACGGCGCGCTGCTTCTGATCGAGAACCACTGCCCGATCTGCGCGGCGGCCACCGCCTGCCAAGGCCTCTGCCGCTCCGAGCTTGCCGTCTTCCGCGCCGTGCTTGGCCGCAATGTGCGGGTCTCGCGCACGGACCATATCCTGACTGGCGCGCGGCGCTGCGCCTATCGCATAGAGCACGACGGGAGGAACGCATGAGCGCCGAGCCCAGCGCCACGCCGGGAAACGCCGGATGGGCGGAGATCGTCCGCACCGGGCACCTGCCGCAATTCGCGCTTCTGTGCCTTGGAATCTGGCTGCATGCGGCCGATTCGCTGCTGGTGGCCACGGCCATGCCGGCGGCGGTGGCCGAGATCGGCGGCGATCGGCTGGTGAGCTGGACGCTGTCGCTTTATCTGCTCGGCTCCATCCTTTCCGGCGCCGCGGCCGCGCTCGCGGCGAGCGCCGTCGGCCTCAGGCGCGCCTTTATCGTCGCCGCCCTCGTCTACGCTGCCGGCTGCGCGACGAGCGCCATGGCGCCGGAGATGATCGTCATGCTGGCCGGCCGCCTGGCGCAGGGGCTGGGCGGCGGGCTCCTGGTGGCGCTCACCTATGTGGCGATCCAGCGGGTCTTCCCGCGCGAGATGTGGCCGCGGCTGATCGCGCTGATGTCGGCGGTGTGGGGCGTATCGGCCTTCTGCGGACCGCTCATCGGCGGCTTCTTCGCCGATCTCGGCCTGTGGCGCTGGGGCTTCTGGAGCTTTGCTCTCCAGGCCGTGCTGCTTGCGGTGCTCGTGCCGGCCTTCATGCGGCCGGGCGGGGCGATCACGCCGCAGCGCTTTCCGTTGAAGCGGCTGGCGCTGCTTTCAATCGCCGTGCTTCTGGTGGCCGGCGCCGGTGTCGACGGCAGGGCGCTGACCGCGCTGCCCATGATGGCGGCGGGCGCCGTCTTCTTCGCGCTGTTCCTGGCAAGCGACGCGCGCCGGACGGCGGACAGGATGTTCCCCGCCCGCGCCTTCGACATGCGCAGCCGGCTCGGCGCAGGCTTCGTCGCCAATCTGGCGCTCGGCGTCGGGGGCATATCCTTCACCGTCTATGGCCCCTTCTTGCTGAACCGGCTTCACGGCGTCTCCGCCCTCGGCGCGGGCTATATCATCGCCGCCGAATCGGTGGCCTGGAGCGTCACGGCGGTGTTGTTCGCCGGCGTCGGTGAGGCGGCGGAACGGCTCGTCATGCGCACCGGCGCGGTGATAGTGATGTTTGCGATCGCCGCCCTGGGGCCGTTGATGGCGGAAGGGCCCTTGTGGGCGATCGTGCTGATGGCCGTTGCGCAAGGGGCCGGCTTCGGCATGCTATGGGGCTTCCTCATACGCCGCGTGGTGGCGGCCGCAGGCGATGCCGAGCTCGACCAGGCTTCTGCAGCCATGCCGACCACCCAGCAGATGGCCTTCGCCCTGGGCGCGGCCCTTTCCGGTATCGTCGCCAACATGGCGGGCTTTGCCCAAGGTGGCGGCGAGGCGATGGAAGACGTCGCGGTATGGGTGTTCGCCGCCTTCGTGCCGATCGCCGCACTGGGTGCCGCCGCGGTCTGGAGGGTGGCGCGGGGTTAAGCGGAAGGGCCCGGCGCGGCAAGAGGAGATGCGGCCGCCCTACCTTTTCCTGTCCGGCCCGCCGGCATGGGTGGTTGAGGTCACCGAGACGGGATCGCTGGCTGGGAATGTATTCGCCAGTCCCTCGTCCAGTTCCTCGTCATGGGCGTGGGCAGTGTCTTCCTTGGGTTTCTTGGTCGCGAATTCGCCGGGAGCGCCGGTGCGGGAGGCGCGTGTAGCGGAGACGGGATCGCTGGCGGGAAAGGTCTGTTCCAGCCCCTCCTCCAACTCTTCTTCCAGATCTTCGGGCGAGACGCCTTTCTTCTTCTTTTCAGGCAGCATGGGCATCGCATCCTTTCTACCGAAGGGAAACGCAGCGGGGCTTCTCCCGGTTCCCGCAGAGCCCTCAGGCTTCCCGCGCCGCCTTCTCCAGCAGCGAGAAGACGTAGTCGGAGAAGGAGCGCCAGCACTCGATCCTAAACGCTTCCTCGCCGATGCGCCACAAGACGATCTCGGCCTTGCCGAAGACGGTGCGCGAGGCGGCGCCAACCGGAAAGCGCGTGGGTGAGAGGTCCTGTGGGCAACCGGCGCCGAGCACATCCTCGGCGCGCTCCCCGGTAACGAGGATGGCGGTGTTGCGATGCGAGATGTCGACGGCGGAATGAAGGGCGGAGACGCTGGCGCAAAGCGCGGCGAGGTCCGCGCATTCTTCATCGATGACGAGCCATTCGTCGGGGCCGAGCCACAGGGCTGCGCGGCTGCCGTCGGCGGCTGCCGTCTTGGGCTTGTCCGGCAAAGTAAGGCCGAGCGCCTTCGAGAGCGCGGAAAGCGAAGCCTCGGGGGCACGCAGCGACAGGCGGCTGGCCGGGGGATCGGGAGTAAGCGCAATGCCGGGGCCCTCGTAGGCGCGGCCTTCGAGAGCGGACATGCGGCGGGCGATCTCAGCCATTCGTACGCTCCCCCTTTTCGTCGAAGAAGACCGTCGGCACCACCTCGACTTCGATCGCGCCGTCCTCCATGGGCACGTGGAGGCGCTCGCCCATGCGATGGCTCCCGTTTTCCACCAGCGCCAAGGCGATGGAACGGCCGCAATTTTCCGACCAGTAGGAGGAAGTGACGAAGCCGATCATCTTCATCGGCACGGGCTGGTTCGGGTCGGCGACGATCTGTGCCCCCTCCTCCAGGACGGTTTTCGGATCGAATGTCTTCAGGCCGACGAGTTGGCGGCGCCCCGGCGCCGTCAGGTCCGGCCGCTTCAGCCCCCGGATGCCGACGAAATCCGTCTTCTTCCTGCCGATGGCCCAGGCAAGGCCGGCGTCATCCGGCGTCACCGTGCCGTCGGTGTCCTGGCCGACGATGATGAAGCCTTTTTCGGCGCGCAGCACGTGCATGGTCTCCGTGCCATAGGCGCACGCGCCGTGCTTCCCGCCCTCCGCCCACACCGCCTCCCAGACGGAGAGGCCGTAATCGGCCGGCACGTTGATCTCGAAGCCGCGCTCGCCGGTGAACGAGATGCGGAAGAGCCGTGCCGGCACGCCGCATACCCTCCCCTCGCGGACGGACATGTGCGGCATCGCCTCGTCGGAGAGGTCGATACCCTCGACGAGCGGGGCGACGATGTCGCGGCTCTTCGGCCCCTGCACGGCGATTGTAGCCCATTGCTCCGATGTGGAGGTGAGCCAGACTTTCAAGTCGGGAAACTCGGTCTGGAGATAGTCCTCCATGTGGTGGAGCACGCGCGGCGCGCCGCCGGTGGTGGTTGTCACATGGAAGCGGTCTTCGGCAAGCCGGCCGACCACGCCGTCATCGTAGATGAAACCGTCCTCGCGCAGCATGATGCCGTAGCGGCAGCGCCCGACGGCGAGCTTCTGCCACGGGTTCGTGTACATCAGCTCCATGAAGCGGGCGGCGTCCGGGCCGACGACCTCGATCTTGCCCAGCGTGGAGGCGTCGAAGATGCCGGCAGACTGGCGCACGGTGCGGCATTCGCGGGCGACCGCCGCGTGCATGTCCTCGCCGCCGCTCGGGAAATACCAGGCCCGCTTCCACTGGCCGACGTCCTCGAAGACGGCGCCGTGGGCCTCGGCCCAGGCGTGAATGGGCGTGCGCCGCGTCGGCTCGAACAGGGCGCCGCGTCCGTGGCCGACGAGGGCGCCGAAGGTGACGGGCGTATAGGGCGGGCGGAAGGTGGTGAGTCCCACTTCGGGGATGGGTTTTCCCAGCATCTCCGAGGCGATGGTGAGGGCGTGCAGGTTGGACGTCTTGCCCTGGTCGGTAGCCATGCCGGTGGTGGTGAAGCGCTTGACGTGCTCGATGGAGCGCATGCCCTCCTGCACGGCCTGGCGGATGTCCTTTGCCGTGACGTCGTTCTGGAAGTCGACGAAGGCCATCGCCTTCCTGCCCGCTTCTGCACCAGGGGCGGCACCGGCCATACCGGAGGACCACCTCTCGGTGGAGCCGGCCTCGAGGTTAGGCACCTTTGCCCTGGCCTTTGAAACGCCCGCCTCCTTCGCCGCCTTCCCGCCGGCCTGAAGGGCTTCCGCGATTGCCTCTCCGAGTCCGGTCGTACCGTTGCCGGCGCCGACGGAGACGGCATCCTGGACGTATTGGCCGGGCAGGAAGCGCTGGGTCGCCTCATTGAACGCGAGCTTGCCGCGCGACTGGGAGAAGAGGTGGACGGCGGGCGTCCAGCCGGAGGACGTGACGAGCGCATCCGCTTCGATCCGGCGGGGCGCGCCGCCATTGACGGGCGCGACGTTGACGCGGTGCACGCGCAGCCGGCCCTCCGTGCCGGTGACGGCATGGCCTGCCAGCACCTCGATACCCAGCGCGCGGGCCTCATCCACGTGAGCGCCTTGCGGCGCGGGGCGAAGATCGACAAGGGCGGCGATCTCGACGCCCTTCTCCTTCAGGTCGATGGCGGCGGCATAGGCAGAATCGTCGGCCGTGTAGACGGCAACCCTGCGGCCGACGGCGACGCCGAAATGGTTGAGATATGCGCGCGCGGCCGAGGCCAGCATGATGCCCGGCCGGTCATTGTCCGGGAACACCATGTGCCGCTCGATAGCGCCGGTGGCGAGCACGACACGCTTCGCCCGCACCTGCCACAGACGCTCGCGCGGGGCCTCCGGGTCGGGGGCGGCGAGGTGGTCGGTCAGGCACTCGACAAGGCCGAGCATGTTCTGGGCGTAGTAGCCGAAGCCGGTGGTGCGGGTGAGAAGCCGCACATTGTCGCGCGCGGCGAGCTGCGCCGCCGTCTGCTGTGCCCATTCCCATCCCGGCTTGCCGTCGATGAAGGCGCCGTCTTCGAAGCGCAAGCTGCCGCCAGGCTCGGCCTGCTCGTCGGCGAGGATGACGCGGGCGCCCGCCTCGGAAGCCGCGAGCGCGGCGGCAAGGCCGGCGGCACCCCCGCCAACGACAAGCACGTCGCAATGGGCGAAGCGGTTGGAGTAGCGGTCGGGATCGGGCTGGTCGGGCGCGGTGCCGAGGCCTGCGGCGCGGCGGATGACGGGTTCGTAAAGCCGCTCCCATGCCGCGCGCGGCCACATGAAGGTCTTGTAGTAGAAGCCGGCGGAGAAGAAGGGAGCCCCGAGATCGTTGAGCGCGCCGACGTCGAAGGCGAGCGAGGGCCAACGGTTTTGCGACACGGCGGCAAGGCCGTCGTAGAGCTCCTGCACCGTGGCGCGGACGTTGGGCGTCTTGCGGGCGGGGTCGCGGTGGATGCCGACGAGAGCGTTGGGCTCTTCCGCCCCTGCCGAAAGGATGCCGCGCGGGCGGTGGTACTTGAAAGAGCGGCCGACGAGGTGGACGCCGTTGGCGAGCAGCGCGGAGGCGAGCGTATCGCCGGCAAGGCCGGCGTGGGCCTTGCCGTCGAAGGTGAAGCTGACGGTTCCTGCGGCATCGAGACGGCCGGCGGTTGGGAGGCGGAAGGGCTGGGTCATGACAATATTCCCGCCGAGGTCACCGCCCCTTCGCGCGCCCCTCTGTCCTGCCGGACATCTCCCCCACGAGGGGGGAGATCGGCCGTCACAAAGGCTTTCGCCAATCGGCAACGTCGCAGACGAAGCGCCGAAGCAAGCGGCCGGCACAATCTCCCCCCTCGTGGGGGAGATGTCCGGCAGGACAGAGGGGGGCAACGTAGGGCTCGGCTTATCATTTCCGATCGATCTTCCTCAAATCCGGCTTCGGCTCGCCTACCCTGTACGTCATCAGGAACCGGTCGCTCACCGTATCCCGCGCCGCGTTGAAGAACCGCCCGCAGCCGTGGATGTGCCGCCAGCGCTCGAAGGTGACGCCCTTGGGGTTGGCGCGGATGAAGAAGTAGCGCTGGAACGCCTCGTCGGCGATCTCGGCGATGTTCTCCGGCCGCGCGATATGCGCCTCGCCGGCGTGGCGGAACTCCAGTTCCGGCCTCTCTTCTTCGCAATAGGGGCAGTGAATGAGAAGCATGGAGGACCTCAGTGCGCGACCGCGGCCGCCGCCGCCTCGTCGATGAGCCGCCCGCCCCGGAAGCGCTCGAGCGTGAAGGGCGCGTTGATCCTGTGCGGCTCATCGCGGGCGATGGTGTGGGCGAAGACGTGGCCCGAGCCGGGCGTGGCCTTGAAGCCGCCCGTGCCCCAGCCGCAATTGACGTAGAGCCCCTTGACCGGCGTCTTGGCGAGGATGGGCGAGCGGTCGGGCGTGACGTCGACGATACCGCCCCAGGAACGCAGCATCTTCATGCGCGTGAAGATGGGGAACATCTCGCAGATGGCGTCGAGCGTGTGCTGGACAATGTGCAGGCCGCCGGTCTGGGAATAGGAGGTGTACTGGTCCGTGCCGGCACCGATGACGAGTTCGCCCTTGTCGGATTGGGAGATGTAGGCATGGACGGTGTTGGACATGACGACGCAGGGGAAGACGGGCTTCACCGGCTCCGAGACCAGCGCCTGGAGGGGGTAGGATTCGAGCGGTACGGAGACATCCGCCATCTGCATGAGCACGGAGGAATGACCGGCGGCAACGACGCCGATCTTCTTTGCCTGAATGGGTCCGCGCGTCGTCTCCACGCCCGTCACCGCGCCGTCCGGACCGCGGCGGATGGCGGTGACTTCGCAGTTCTGGATGATGTCGACGCCGCGCGCCGAGGCGCCGCGCGCGTAGCCCCAGGCGACCGCATCGTGCCGTGCCGTGCCGCCGCGGCGCTGCAGCGCGGCGCCCACGACCGGGTAGCGCGCGTCGCGGGAAATATTGAGCGGCGGGCAGTAGGCCTTGGCCTCCTCGGGCGTCAGCCATTCGTTGTCGACGCCGTTCAGCCGGTTGGCGTGGATGTGGCGTTTGAAGACCTGCACGTCGTGCACGTTGTGGGCGAGCATCATCACGCCGCGCTGCGAGAACATGACGTTGTAGTTGAGCTCCTGTGAGAGCCCTTCCCACAGTTTCACGGCGTGATCGTAGATGCCGGCGCTCTCGTCGTAGAGATAGTTGGAGCGGATGATGGTGGTGTTGCGGCCGGTGTTGCCGCCGCCGAGCCAGCCTTTTTCGAGCACCGCGACATTGGTGATGCCGTGCTCCTTGGCGAGATAATAGGCAGTGGCCAGCCCATGGCCGCCGGCGCCGACGATGACGACGTCATAGGCCTTCTTCGGCTCGGGCGAGCCCCATTGCTCGGGCCAGCCCTTGTGGCCGCGCAGCGCCTCGCGTGCGATGGCGAAGACGGAATATTTGCGCATGCGCTTCCCTCGTTGGCGACCGACATGCCCCTTAACCGAAGTCTACCCCTAGCGAAAGTGGCCCCGCCGCCTTGCGCTGATTGCGACGGCGTTTGCCGTTTTGCGGCGTGACGGCTCATCCGGTTTCGGGTGGCTGCACCCTCTGTCTTTTGCGAGCAAGCCGCCGTGCCGGCGCCAGGCCCGGCACGGAAACCGCGAAAGGATGAACCATGTTTTCACTGACCGACAAGGTTGCCATCGTCACCGGCGCCAGCTCCGGCATCGGCCGGGCGGCGGCAAAGCTCTTCGCCGAGGAAGGCGCGAAGGTGGTCGCCAGCGCGCGGCGCAAGGCCGAGCTCGGCTCGCTGGTGGCGGAGATCCGCGAGGCAGGCGGCGAGGCCGAGGCCCTGCCCGGCGACGTGGCCGACGAGGCCCATGCGGCGGCGCTGGTGGCGCATGCGGTTGCGCGCTTCGGCGGGCTCGACATCGCCTTCAACAATGCAGGCATCGTCGGGCGGATGGCGCCCGCGCCGGAGCTTGCGCGCGCGGACTGGGAGGAGGTGCTGAACGTCAACCTCACCGCCGCCTTTCTCGCCGCCAAGCATCAGATTCCAGCCATGCTGGAGCGTAGCGGTGGTGCGCTGATCTTCACCTCGAGCTTCGTCGGCCATACGGTCGGCATGCCCGGCATGACGGCCTACGCCGCGTCCAAGGCGGGGCTGGTCGGCCTGACGCAGGCCCTTGCGGCGGAGCACGGGCCGAGCGGCATCCGCGTCAACGCGCTGCTGCCGGGCGGCACCGACACGCCGGCGGCGACCTTCAAGACGCCCGAGGAATGGGCGTTCGTGGAAGGGCTGCACGCGCTGAAGCGCGTGGCGAGGCCGGAGGAGATCGCCCGTGCCGCGCTCTTCCTCGCTTCGGATGCCGCAAGCTTCGTTACGGGGGCCGCCATGCTGGCCGACGGCGGCGTGTCGATCAACCGGACGTAAACGTCATTCGGCGGCGGCCGCTTGCCCGCGGCCGCCCTCCCCGCGGATCTACACTTCGCCACAAAGTCACTCGACAAGCCGCGGATATTCTGCTATCAGCCCGCATCCTGCGGGAGATGTCTGCCGCGGGGGATTGGGTATTGAGCCTGGCAAGCGCCAAGAGGTTCGATGCCGCTATATATCAACGTTTTTGACAGGAAGCCCAAGTGCAGGTACTCGTCCGCGACAACAATGTTGACCAGGCGCTTCGCGCGCTGAAGAAGAAGATGCAGCGCGAAGGTATTTTCCGCGAGATGAAGATGCGCGGGCATTATGAGAAGCCTTCGGAGAAGCGCGCGCGTGAAAAGGCCGAGGCTGTGCGCCGCGCGCGCAAGCTGGCGCGCAAGCGCGCACAGCGTGAAGGCATCATCGGGGGCGGACGGGTAGCGGCACGCTGAGTGCCCTTAATTTCGTCCTTTTCCCCGCTTGAATGCGAAGGTGGCGCGATGGAGAGATCGCCGCCGCCTTTTTTATTGCGGCGATGCGGCCGCGCCCGAGCAGGAACGGACAGCGGAATCGATGGCTGATGTGATGATCTTGAGCAGAATGACGCGCCACAGGGGACTGGCGGCACTGGCACTGGCGGCACTCCTGCCGCTCGCCGCCTGCCAGTCGGCTGGCGACGCGGTGGACAGTCTTGCCCAGATCGACACCGCGCAGGGTTCGGCCGAGAATATCGGCTCGCTGACGGCCGTCATCGAGCGCACGCCGAACGATCCCGACGCCTACAACGTGCGCGGCGCCGCTTATGGCCGGGCCGGGCGCTACCGCGAGGCGCTGAAGGACTTCGACCAGGCGATCGCGCTTGCCCCGAACTCGCACCAGGCCTACGCCAACCGGGCGCTGATCCACCGGTACATGGGCGACCAGGGGAAGGCGCTGGCCGACTACAACAAGGCGATCGAGCTCAACCCGCGCTACGATACCGCCTATATCGGCCGCGGCGAGATCTACCGCCAGGCAGGCCGTACGAGCGAGGCCTTCCGCGACTTCGAGCAGGCCATCCAGCTCGACACCACCGACCCGCGCGCCTATCACCGGCGCGGCCTGCTCTACCAGGCGAGCGGCCAGCACCAGTTCGCGCTGGAGGACTTCGCCATGGCCATCTCGCTCGCCCCCGGCGAGCCCTACGGCTACAACGGACGCGGCCTTTCCTATCTTGCCCTCGGCGACGAGGAGAACGCCTTCTCCGACTTCAACACCGCCATCCGGCTGGACGAGAGCGTTGCCGAAAGCTGGGCCAACCAGGCGCTGATTTTCGAGCGGCGAGGCGAGAACGATCGGGCGGCACGTTCCTATGCGCGCGCCCTGCAGCTCGACCCTGAATATGTACCGGCCCGTGAGGGTGTGGCGCGCACGCGCGGATCCGCCTGACGCGCCTAGTGATCCTGACAGATGGGTACCATCTGTCAGGATCGCACCACTGGGAACCATTCCCGCTTCCGTTCTGTTTTGGCCCCAGAAACGGAACGGGAATTCGAGCAATGAAGAAACGCGCACTTGCGGCGCTCGCCGCGGTCTTCGCCGTGTCGGCGAGCGCCTTGCCTGCCGCCGCCCAACGCACCGAGGTCGGCATCCTCGACTGCATCATCGAAGGCGGCATGGATATCGCGATTGTGACCTCCAAGGAGCTTTCCTGCACCTTCCAGCCGGCGGACGATACCCGCCCGCCGGAGAGCTATGTCGGCGTCGTCAACAGGTTCGGCCTCGAGGCTGGGGTCACGGGCGAGCGCGTGATGCGCTGGCTGGTGATGGCGCCCACCACGACCGACCCATACGCGCCCGGCGCGCTTGAAGACGACTATGTGGGCGCAAGCGCCGAGGTTACCGCAGGCATCGGCGGCGGCGCCAACGCGCTGTGGAGCGGAACCTACAAGAACCTGATCCTGCAGCCACTGAGCCTGCAGGCGCAGACTGGTCTGAACCTGGCGGTCGGCGTCAGCGAGTTCCAGTTGCGCTCGACGGCGTTGTAGACATTGATAGGGGACCGGCGGCTTCCCCGCCGCCGGCGGTGGGATGTGCCTCACAGCCCCCGGAAGGGGTTGGTGACACGCAGCAGACCTTCGACATGCAGACCATCCTGCATGTCTTCCGACCACAGAACGGAACAACCGCTGTCGAGCGCCGACGCTACGATAAGCCCGTCATAGACAGATAATCCGTAGCGTTGTGCCAGCTCCAACCCATTCTGGTGAATGCGCAGCGTTAAATCCTCGACCTGCAAAAGGCCCCGTACGCTCTCGATGAACAGTTGCACCTCATCCCAGCTCAAACGCATCTTACGCCGCCCCGCATTGGCGATCTCGTTCAGCACTTGAATGCTAATGACACCGCCACGGCCGACGATATCTTCCGCCCGCTGCGCCTTTTGGCGGTCATCGGAGGCGAGATAGAGGATTACGTTGGTATCGATGAAAGCAGACGGGCTCTTGTCTGCTCTACCGAGCATTCAATTCGTCCCGGTCGAAGCGAAAGTCGGCAGGCAGACGTCCGCGAAACTGCTGAAGGCGCTGCAGGAGCGCCTTGCGGTCGGGCTTCTTGGCTATTGCCAGAGAGCGCAGGCCCTCCGCATGGAGATCTATCTCGTCACCTTCCTTCAACTCCAAAAGCTGGACCACCGAGGAAGGAAGGCGGATGGCAAGACTGTTGCCCCATTTGGAAACACGCATGTCCGACCTCCATTGATATACATTTTTCATATGTATATCAGGAAGCGGCGATGTCAACAAAAAAGCCCGGCCGCAACGGCCGGGCTTTCAATCCTGTTTGAGCCGCACTCAGCTCTCCAGCGCCTTGACGATGTCTTCCGTCATCTTCTTGGCGTCGCCCAGGAGCATCATCGTGCCGTCCTTGTAGAACAGCGTGTTGTCGATGCCGGCGTAGCCGGAGCCGAGCGAGCGCTTGACGAAGAGGCAGGTGCGGGCCTTGTCAACTTCCAGGATCGGCATGCCGTAGATGGGCGAGGTCTTGTCGTCGCGGGCCGCCGGGTTCGTCACGTCGTTGGCGCCGATGACATAGGCGACGTCGGCCTGGGCGAACTCGGAGTTGATGTCCTCCAGCTCGAAAACCTCGTCGTACGGCACCTGTGCTTCGGCGAGCAGCACGTTCATGTGGCCCGGCATGCGACCGGCCACCGGGTGGATGGCGTATTTCACCTCGACGCCGGCGGCCTTCAGCTTGTCGGCCATCTCGCGCAGCGCGTGCTGCGCCTGGGCGACAGCCATGCCGTAGCCGGGCACGATGATGACCTTCTGCGCATTCTGCATCAGGTAGGCCGCATCGTCCGCCGACCCCTGCTTGACCGTACGCTCGATACCGTCATCCGCCGCCACCGCTGTCTCGCCGCCAAAGCCGCCGAGGATGACGGAGATGAAGGAGCGGTTCATGCCCTTGCACATGATGTAGGAGAGGATCGCGCCGGAGGAGCCGACCAGCGCGCCGGTGATGATGAGCGCCAAATTGCCGAGCGTAAAGCCGATGCCGGCCGCTGCCCACCCCGAGTAGGAGTTGAGCATCGAGACCACCACCGGCATATCGGCGCCGCCGATGGGGATGATGATGAGCACGCCGAGCGTCAGCGACAGAAGAACGATGAGCCAGAAGACCGTGTGGCTCTGCCCCATCACCAGCATGGCGATAAGAATGACCAGCGCGATGCCGATGCCGGCATTGACCGCATGCCGCATGGGCAGAAGGATCGGCTTGCCCGACATGCGGCCGTCGAGCTTCAGGAAAGCGATGATGGAGCCGGTGAAGGTGACGGCACCGATGGCGACGCCCAGCGACATCTCGACCAGCGCCTGCCCATGGATGGCACCGAGCGTGCCGATGTCGAAGCTTTCCGGCGAATAGAGCGCGGCGGCCGCAACCATGACGGCGGCAAGCCCGACGAGCGAGTGGAAGGCAGCGACGAGCTGCGGCATCTTCGTCATCTGGATTCGCCGGGCGATCACCGCGCCGACCGAGCCGCCGATGGCCAGCCCCAGGACGATGAGCAGAAAGCCGCCTAGCGACGGCGTGGCGAAGGCCAGCGTCGTCAGGATGGCGATCCCCATGCCAACCATGCCGTAGAAATTGCCCTGGCGGCTGGTTGTCGGGTGCGAGAGCCCCCTCAGCGCCAGGATGAAGAGGATGCCGGAGACGAGATAGAGGAAGGATGCAAGATTGGCGCTCACGTCACTTGTCCTTCTTCTTGTACATCGCCAGCATCCGCTGGGTGACGAGGAAGCCGCCGAAGATGTTGACTGCTGAAAGCATCAGCGCAACGAAGCCGAAGCCGGTGGCAAGCCCGGAAGCAGAGATGCCGACTGCCAGAAGCGCGCCGACGACGATGACCGAGGAGATGGCATTGGTGACCGACATCAGCGGTGTGTGCAGCGCCGGGGTCACGGACCACACGACATAATAGCCGACGAAGATTGCCAGCACGAAAATTGCGAAGCGGAAGACGAAGGGGTCGATGGCCCCGCCCGTCGCGCCATGCGCGAGCGCGCCGGCGGCATCGGCCGCTTCCATGTTCTCCAAGGCGGCGCGCACGCCCGCGGTGGCGCGCTCGAGCTGCTCGAGCGCCTGTTCGACAGTGTTTTCCATCAGGCTTCTCCCCCGGATTTGCGCGTGGCGGGCTTCCTGGCTGAAGCTGACGACGTGCGCTTGGCGCCCCCCGTGCCAGCGGCCGTCCCGGAAGCGGGCTCGCCTTGCTTAAGCTCCGGCGAAGCGGGCTTGGCCGCTGCCTTGCGCCGCGCCGGCGCCTTCTTGGGTGCAGCTTTGGGTGCCGGCTCGGCACCCTTGGCAGAGCCGGCAAAGTTCGGGTGCACCACCGCGCCGTCACGGGTGAGCATGGTGGCCTTCACCAGCTCGTCCTCGAAATCGATGGCGAGCGCTTGTTTCTCCTTGTCGACCATCGTCTCCAGGAAGGCGAAGAGGTTGCGCGCGTAGAGCAGCGAGGCGGAAGCGGCGACACGGCCCGGCACGTTGAGATGGCCGAGGATCTTGACACCGTTTGCCGTGGTGACGACCTCGCCGGCCTTCGCGCCCTCGACGTTGCCGCCGCGCTCCACCGCGAGATCGACAACGACGGAGCCCGGCCGCATGGACTTCACCATCTGAGCCGACACCAGGCGCGGCGCCGGCCGGCCGGGAATGAGGGCGGTGGTGATGACGATGTCCTGCTTGGCGATGTGGTCGGCGACGAGCTCTGCTTGAGCTTTTTTCTCGTCGTCCGTCAGCTCGCGCGCATAGCCGCCTTCGCCCGAGGCGTCCTTCAGTGCGTCGGTCATGATGAACTTGGCGCCGAGGGAGGCGACCTGCTCGCCCGCCGCCGCGCGCACGTCGGTCGCCGTCACCACGGCGCCGAGACGGCGCGCCGTGGCAATGGCCTGCAGGCCGGCAACACCGGCGCCCATGACGAACACCTTGGCCGCCGGCACGGTGCCCGCGGCCGTCATCATCATCGGCAATGCCCGGTCGTATTCGGCCGCTGCATCGATGACGGCGCGGTAGCCGGCTAGGTTCGCCTGGCTCGACAAGACGTCCATCGACTGGGCACGCGTTATGCGCGGCATGAACTCCATGGCAAATGCCGTGATGCCGGCTTTCGCCATCGCCGCCACCTCGGCCTCGTTGCCGTAGGGATCCATGGTGGCGATAACGACGGCGCCTTGTCTGTAGGTTTTCAGCTCGGCGGCCGTCGGGCGGCGCAGCTTCAGCACCACGTCGGCCTTGGCGGCGTCCGCCGCCTGGCCGATCGCCGCCCCGGCTTGTCTGAAATCCTCGTCCGGAATGCGCGAGAGGCTGCCGGCGTCCTTTTCGACCGTCACACCGAAGCCGAGGCCGACAAGCCGCTTCACCGTGTCGGGCGAGACCGCCACGCGCGGCTCGTTGCCGGCGACCTCCCTGGGCACGAAAATCGTCTGTCCCACCGTCGTATCCTTGTCGTTGGACATCCCCCAGCGCGGGTGGACCCGCGCGCCGCGCGTCAGCGCAGCATCCAGACGCCGAGCGCGCAGATGAGAATGAAGAGGATGAGGCTGGAGATGAAGCCTGCCGCGGTGAAGAAGCCGAAGGCCATCGCAATCAGCGTGGCGGCGACCACCAGGCAGGTGTATTTGGCAATCGTCAGGAAGAGGCTGTAGGTGCGTTCGTGTTCCGCGTAGTCCATTTCCGCACCCTTTTCTGCCGGTCCATCCGGCTGTTTCTCTGCCATCGCATACCCCCTCGGGATGAAGACTGGCAAGGGGAATAGCGAAAACGCCGCCCAAGGGCAATGGGCCGCATGGACGCATGCCACCCTATGTCCTGGCTCGCGAAATTGGTACGTTGGATGTAACGGTTTGGAAGCGCGGATGAAGTGATGGTCGAAATCCTGCCGCTCGGTGAGCTTTACCCCAACCCCACCTTCGAGGGCGCCTGAATGGCGAAGCCGACAACCGGCTGGCAAGCCGCCGGGCGCGATCGGTTTCGCCCGGTGATCGAGACGATGGGGTTGTCGCCCGGCGACCGGCTCCTGGAAATCGGCTGCGGCAACGGCGTCTCCGTGGAGATGATCTGCAAGGCCTGCCCCGCGGCGAACATCACCGCTATCGACCGCTCGACCAAGATGACCGAACGCGCAGTTGAGAGGAACCGCGCCCATGTCGAGACCGGCCGGGCGCGCATCCTGACGGCGCCGCTGGTGGGATTGCGGCTTGAGGAGCGCTTCGGCAAGATCTTCGCCGTCAACGTCAACGTCTTCTGGATGAAGCCGGCACGGGAACTGGAGGTGGTGAGACGCCTACTGGCGCCGCGAGGAACGCTGTATCTGTTCTACCAACCGCCCGCCGGCAGCAGCGTCATCGAGCTTCAAAAGAAACTGCGCCGCAATCTGGAGGCAGCTCGATTCTCTGTCGCGGGCGAGCACGAGATATCTGCTTCCGCTATCGTTACGAGCTGCACGCAGGCGAAGGCCGGGTAGGCGCAGGGTTTCAATCGCACTCCTCACTTCCCACAAAAGAATCCACAGCACGTCTTTATTGATCAGGCAGAACGGGGTTTGATTGGCCTGTTTTGGAAGACGAGGGGCGAAACAGTGAACCCTGCGGCACTTGTTTCATGGCAAAGGAGCACTCTTGCGGTGTTCGCACTGGCCTTCGTGGTCAGCCTGTTGGCGACCGGCGGCCTGCGCGCTCAGGAGGAAGACGCACCGCTGTCTCGCCAGCCGCTGAAGGTCGGTCTCTATGTCAGCCCGCCATTTGTTATGAAGGAGGGCGACCGTTTCACAGGCATGGCGGTCGAGCTGTGGGAGCGTGTTGCCTCGGGGCTCGATCTCCAGTTCGACTACGAGGAGACCCCCACGATCAGGGATCTCGTCCAGGCGACGGCCGACGGTGATCTCGACGTCGCCCTGACCAACCTGACGATCACCGAAAGGCGCGCCCAGCGCATCGACTTCACCCATCCCTGGTACGACGCGGGGCTGCGGCTGATGGTCAACGAGGACCAGGGGGCCGGCTTCTGGGACGTCGTCGCCGGCCTGCGGGAATCGGGCCACCTCAGGGCCTATGCCTGGCTTGCCTTCGTCATCGTCGTTGCCACGGTGCTGCTGACCCTGTTCGACCGGCTGTTCGACAAGGACTTCCCGCGCCGCTGGCGCGACGGGCTGGCCGAGAGCTTCTATTCGGTGATGTCCGTCGCCACCTCCGGCAAGCCGGCGGCGCGCAAGAACCTGTTCGGCTGGATCGGGCGCGTGTGGCAGGCCCTGTGGCTGGTTTGCGGGATTGCCGTGCTCGCCTATCTCACATCCTCGGTCACCAGCGTCATGACGACGCTGTCGCTCACCAACCGGATCAACAGTATTGACGACCTGCCGGGCAAGACCGTCGGCGTCTTCACCGGCAGCGTGGCCGAGGAATACGCCGAGGAGAACGGGATCGCCGTGCGCTCCTACCGGGAGATCGAAGGGGCCGTGGCGGCGCTCATCGACGGCAGGATCGAGGCGGTGATCGCCGATGCGCCGGTGCTGGAATATTACGCCCTCCAACACCCGGATCTGCCGGTCACCGTGGTCGGCCGCATCTTCGCCCCGGACAAATACGGCTTCGGCCTGCAGCACACGAGCGAGCTGACGCGGCCGCTCACGGTGGAGATCATCGGCGAGCACGAGAGCGGCGCGCTGGAAACGCTGCGGGCGAAATATTTCGGCGAGCGAGAATAGACTTACGAGAGCCAGCGCTTCCTGCGCTTGTAGTGCTTGACATTGCGGAAGGAGCGCCGGCCTTCGCCGCCGATGCCGAGATAGAACTCCTTCACGTCCTCGTTCTCGCGCAGCGCCCGCGCCTCGCCGTCGAGCACGATGCGGCCCGATTCGAGGATATAGCCGTATTTGGCATAGCGCAGCGCCACGTTTGTGTTCTGCTCGGCAAGCAGGAAGGACACGTTCCTCTCCTCGTTGAGCTGCTTGACGATCTCGAAGATCTCTTCGACGAGCTGCGGGGCAAGCCCCATCGATGGCTCGTCGAGCAGGATCATCTTCGGCCGGCTCATCAGCGCCCGGCCGATGGCTGTCATCTGCTGCTCGCCGCCCGAGGTGTAGCCGGCCTGGCTGCCGCGCCGCTCCTTCAGCCGCGGGAAGTAGGTGTAGACGAGCTCCAGGTCCTCGCGGATCGCCGTCTGGCCGTCGCGGCGAGTGAAGGCGCCGGTCAGGAGATTGTCCTCCACCGAGAGATGGCCGAAGCAGTGCCGCCCCTCCATCACCTGGATACAGCCGCGCCGCACCAGGTCGTTGGGCGACAGGTTGTGCACCTGTGCGCCGTCGAAGACGATGTTGCCCTTCGTCACCTCGCCGCGCTCGGCGTGAAGCAGATTGGAGATGGCCTTGAGCGTGGTCGTCTTGCCGGCGCCGTTGGCGCCGAGAAGGGCGGTGATGCCGCCCTTCGGCACTGACAGCGAGACACCCTTGAGCACCAGGATGACGCGGTCGTAGATGACCTCGATGTTGTTGACCTCGAGGATGAGGTTGTCGGGTTCTTGCGCTGGTACAGCTGCGGAGGTGGTCATCATCGCTCGCTACCTCACACGCGCAATCATCCCGGCCAAGGGAGCTTTAGCTCCCGCGAGCCGGGACCCATTCCGTGAGTCTTCCATGTTCCGGAATGGGCCCCGGACAGCCTCCGCTTCGCTTCGGCTTCCGGGATGACGGGCGGTTATGTACCGCATTCCTACATCTCGCACTCTTCGTTGACCGGCCACGGCGCGTTGGCCGCGGCATAGGCTTCGGCCTCCTGCTTTTCCAGCGGCTCGATGGCTTCGCGGTCCGGCGTGATGAGGTCGGAGACCTTGACGAACTTCTCACCGTCCCACTCCAGCATCCAGGCACCGCCATGACCGGTGTGGTCGGCGCAAGAGGTCTTGAAGGGCACCAGCATGCCGGTGGCGCCCAGTTCTTCGAGGCGGGCCTCGTCCATATTGAGGTTCTCCAGGCCCCAGCGTACTTGCTCGGCGTCCGGCGCCTGCGTGTCGAACTCCTCCTGCGCGGCACGGATGGCCTCGACCAGCATGGCGGAGATCATCAGGCCGCGCTGGTAGAACACCGAGTCAAGCTCGCTCTCGTTCTCGATCAGCGACTTGCCGGGCTCCACCACATACTGCCTGATGTCCTGGACGAGCTGGGAGTCGGGCACAGGCACACTCCAAGAGATGGAGCGGTAGCCCTTGCCCTCTTCGCCGATCAGCTTCAGGTCGCCATCGTGGCCGGACCACCAGATGCCGATGAACTGATCCATCGGATAGCGGGTCTTGGCCGCTTCCGTGACAGCGCCGGCATTCATCGCGCCCCAGCCCCACATGAGCACGAAATCCGGCCGCTCGCGGCGGATCTGCAGCCACTGCGCCGACTGATTCTGCATCTCGGTGAGGCCGACCGGGATGGGCAGGAGCGTGAAGCCGTGCTGCTCGGCCAATGCTTGAAGTAGCGGGATCGGCTCCTTGCCGTATGGATGGTCGAGATGCAGGAGCGCGATCTTCTTGCCGTTGAGATTGTCCAGATCGCCTTCGGATATGTGCTTGAGGATCATGGACGCACCGTCCCAGTAGGAGGACGGCGGGTTGAAGGCCCACTGGAACACCTTGCCGTCGGCCATGGGCGAAAAGCCGTAGCCGGGGGCGAGGATGGGGATTTCGTCGACATTGGACTTCGGCAGCACCTGCAGGGTGATGCCGGTGGACCAGGGTTGTGTGACGACGGCATTCTCCTTGGTCCTCTCGTAGCACTCCACCCCCTTCTCGGTGTTGTAGCCGGTCTCGCACTCGTCATAGGTGAGCTCGACGCCGTTGAGCCCGCCGTCGCGTTCGTTGAGCAAGGTGATGTAGTCGCGCTGGCCGTTCATCAGCGGCGTGCCCGTGGCCGCGAAGGGCCCGGTACGGTACGACAGGTTGGGGATATAGATCGAATCCTCCTGCGCGCTTGCAGGCAGGGCAAGGGCGACGCCCGCGGCGAGCGCCGCCGACAAGGCTGCAGTCTTCATCATTTTCTTCATTTCGTCTCCTCCACTTGTTCGTTCTTCCGCTGTGGAAAGGGCGAACCGGCCCTTTGGTATTATGGCCTCCTCAGTGTGGGAACGGCCATAGTATCAGCTTCTCCCTGATGACCGCCCAGAACCGCGCCAGCCCGTGCGGCTCGACGATCAGGAAAGTGATGATGAGCACGCCGATGATCATCACATTAAGATGCTCCACCGTCGCCGACGCCAGCGGCAAGCCGAGCATGGCCGGGACGGCGCTGATGATGACCGGCAGCGCGACGATGAGGATGGCGCCCAGATAGTTGCCGAGGATCGAGCCCAGCCCGCCGATAATGGCGATGAACAGCACGCGGAACGACAACGGGATGTCGAACAGGTTGGCCTCCGCCGCGCCGCGCCACAGGAAGACGAAGAGCGCGCCGGAAACGCCGACGATGTAGGACGACACGAAAAAGGCCGTGAGCTTCGCGCGCATCAGGTTGATGCCGACGAGCTCGGCTGCGATATCCATGTCCCGCACCGCCTTCCACATGCGCCCGATGCGCCCGCGCGTGATGTTGATGGCGAAGAAGGTGACGACGCAGACAATGGCGAGCACGAAGTAGTACTGGGTGATGGCAGCCGCGCGCGGGCCGGCAACGGTGATGCCGAACATGCTGATATTGGGCACGTGGATGGCGCCGGAGGCGCTGTAGTTGTAGAGCCAGTCCCATTTCTGGAACAGCCAGACGAGAAAGAACTGGGCGGCCAGCGTGGCGATGGCGAGGTAGAAGCCCTTGATCCTCAGCGAGGGCAGGCCGAAGAGGGCGCCGACGCCGGCGGAGAAGAAGCCCGACAGCGCGATGGCGACAACGATGTTCATCTCCGGGAAGAGGGTGATGAGCTTATAGCAGGCATACGCGCCGACGCCCATGAAGGCGCCGGTGCCGAGCGAGAGCTGGCCCGCATAGCCTGTGAGGATGTTGAGGCCGAGAGCCGCGAGCGCGTAGATAAGCACCGGGATGAGCAGCGCCCGGAAGGCAAACTCGCTCGCCGTCAGCGGGAAGACGACGAAGGCGAGGATAAGGACGACGCCCAAAAGGATGGCATCCTGGCGCACGGGGAAGAGCGCGTGGTCTGCCGCGTAGCTGGTCTTGAACTGGCCGGCGGTGCGATAGAGCATGGGCTAACCTCTCCCGTCGAGCGCGGTGCCACAGGGGCTCGTTGCGGCAACACTCGACATCCCCTCACACCCTCTCGATAATGCGCTCGCCGAACAGCCCCTGCGGCCGGAACAGGAGCACGATCAGCGCCACCACGTAGGCGAACCAGGCTTCCGTGTTGCCGCCCATGAGCGGCTGGCCCCAGTAGACCTCGAACAGCTTTTCCAGAATGCCGATGGCGAGGCCGCCGATGATGGCGCCCATGACGCTTTCCAGACCTCCCAGCATGAGCACGGGCAGCGCCTTGTAGGCGATGACCTCGAGCGCGAAGGAGACGCCGGCCCGCGCCCCCCAGGCAATGCCGGTGGCAAGCGCGATGACGCCGGCGATGAACCAGACCACCACCCAGATGGTGGACAGCGAGATGCCGACCGAAAGCGCTGCCTGATGGTCGTCGCCGAGCGCCCGGATGGCGCGGCCGGTCTTCGTCCTGTTGAGGAAGAGAAGGAGGGCGGCGACCAGGAGCACCGCACCGATGACGGAGGTGAGGTCCTTCTGCTCGATGGAGACGAAGCCGCCGAAGAGATCCAGTGTGATACTGTCGGTGGGGATCATCAGCTCGCGCGTGATCATCACCTTGTTTTCGCCGCCGAAGATGATTTCGCCGAAGCCGATGAGGAACAGCGTGATGCCGATGGTGGCCATGAACAGGATGATGTCGGGCTGGTTGACCAACGGGCGCAGAACGGCGCGCTCGATGGTGACCGCCAGCACGAGCATGACGAGGAGCGTGAGCGGCAGGGCGAGAAGCGCCGGCACGCCCTTCTCGGTGAGGCCTACCAGCGTGAGAGCCGCAAAGACGACCATGATGCCTTGCGCGAAGTTGAAGATGCGCGAGGACTTGTAGATGAGCACGAACCCAAGCGCGATGAGCGCGTAGAGCACACCGCCGACGAGGCCCTCCCACACGACCTGGAGCAGGAAATCCGGCGCAGCCGCCATGTCGGCGAAGGGCTGGACGAAGATGGCGTTCAGAAAATCCATGGCCCGGCTCCCTGTCCCGACATCCGGCCGCTCACCCCATCAGCCCCGGAAACAGCCCGATGAGGCCGATGATGATGAGGTAGAAGGCGACGATGTAGTTCAAAAGCCGCGGCATGATCAGGATGAGGATGCCGGCTATCAGCGAGACCAGCGGCGTAAGGGCGAGATCGTACATCATTCTTCCTTCCTCAATGGGGCACGCCCAGATAGGCGTCGATGACCCCCTGGTCATTCTTCACCGCATCCGGCGTACCGTCAGCAATTTTCTTTCCGTAATCCAGAACCGCCACCCGGTCCGACAGGTCCATCACCACGCCCATGTCGTGCTCGATAAGGGCGATGGTGGTACCGCGCTGCTGGTTCACGTCGATGATGAACCGGCTCATGTCTTCCTTTTCCTCGAGGTTCATGCCGGCCATCGGCTCGTCGAGAAGAAGCAGGCTCGGCTCCATGGCGAGCGCCCGGCCGAGCTCCACACGCTTTTGCAGGCCGTAGGGCAATTTGCCCACCGGCGTGTGGCGGATGTGCTGGATCTCCAGGAAGTCGATGATCTCCTCGACCGTCTCGCGGTGGACGATCTCTTCCCTGAGCGCAGGGCCGTGCCACAGCATCTGCCAGCCGATATGCCGCTTCATCATCACCGAGCGGCCGGCCATGATGTTGTCGAGCGTCGACATGCCCTTGAACAGCGCCACGTTCTGGAAGGTGCGGGCGATCCCCTGCCCCACCGCATGATGCGGCTTCATGGCGCGCCGCTCGCGCCCGCGGAAGACGATCGAGCCGTGCTGCGGCGTATAGAAGCCGTTGACGACGTTGAGCATCGACGTTTTGCCGGCGCCATTGGGCCCGATGATGGCCCGGATCTCACCCTTCAGGATGTTCAGTGAGATGTCCGTGAGCGCCTTCACGCCGCCGAAGGCGAGCGAGATGTTCTTGGCCTCCAGGAGCACGTCGCCCCTGGCGATACCGTCGTCGGGCGCCGTCAGCATCACGTGGTCGGGCCGCTCGTTCATTGCAGGGCCTCCCCATGCTGAGAACGCCTTTCTTGCCGGTATAGATTACACTTGCTTGCCTCGCAAAAATGCGAGATATTCATCCTCGAATGGGGGACGGGCGGATGAAGCGGGAGGCGCTGATCCGGGAGCTTCGAAGGCTGGCCAGAAGATCTGGCAAGCGCTTTGAGGTGATCTCTGGTCACGGCAAGGGATCCCACTGTCGGGTCTATTTCGGCGATCGCTAGACCACGGTAAAGGCGGGAGAACTGAGGCCGGGTTACGTAACGCTCATCAGGAAACAGTTGGGAATCGAATAACGTCGCTCCATGTCGGCGGGAAAGCGGAAGGAGACGAGCATGGACTATATCTACGCCGCCGAGTTTCAGGCGGACCCGGACGATGGCTACATCGTGACCTTTCCGGATGTGCCGGAAGCGATCACTCAAGGCGACAACCTCGCCGACGCGCGTGCCAGCGCAGTAGACGCTCTCGGCATGGCACTGCGCGGCTACCTGGCCAAAGGTCTGCCTTTGCCTGCCCCGGCGGCAAGCGGAAAAGGCCTTCATGCGATACCGGTTGACGCAAGGACGGCGCTCAAGCTTGCCGTCATTGAGGCATTCAATGCGGCAGGCATCTCGAAGGTTGAGTTCGCCCGTCGCCTGGGCAAACCGGAGACCGAGCCGTATCGCATTCTTGACCCGGACCACCCGACCAAGCTTCCCTTGCTTGAGACGGCGCTGACCGCGCTCGGCAAGGAGATCGTGATTTCCGTCCGCAACGCGGCCTGAGACCACGGGAAGCGGGACGACGCGATAAAGGGTCGGCCCCTGGTTCATTCCGCCGCCTCCCGCACGGTTTCCGCCGCCGCCGGGAACACCTCGGCGTCGGCGATGCGCACCGTGGCGCGCAGCACGCCCTTGCGGCCGTCCTCGTAGGTGACCTCCGTCTCCACATATTTCTCCGTCGAGCCGTCGTAGAGCGCCTCGATCAATTCGCCGTAGCGCTCGGCGATATAGCTGCGGCGTACCTTCTGCGTGCGCGTCAATTCGCCGTCGTCGGCGTCGAGTTCCTTGTGGAGGACGAGGAAGCGGCGAATCTGGGAGGCGGCCATCAGCGGCTCTGCGGCAAGGCGCCGGTTGGCCTCCGCCACGTGAGCGGCGATGATCCGGTAGACGCGGTCGTGGCCGGCAAGCTCCTGATAGGAGGCGTAGGCGATATTGTTGCGCTCGGCCCAGCTTCCGACGGCGGCGAGGTCGATGTTGATGAAGGCGGCGCAGAAGTCGCGCCCGTGGCCGAAGGCGACCGCCTCCTTGATGTCGGGGAAGAACTTCAGCGCATTCTCGATGTATTTCGGCGCGAACAGGGCGCCGGAGGCGAATTTGCCGACATCCTTGGCGCGGTCGATGATTTTCAACTGCCCGTCGCGGTCGAAGAAGCCTGCGTCACCCGTATGCACCCAGCCGTCCGCCGTCTTGGTATCGCGCGTCGCCTCCTCGTTCTTGTAGTAGCCCATGAAGACGCCGGGCGAGCGGTAGAGCACCTCGCCGTTCTCGTCGACCCTGATCTCCACCTCCGGCGAGGGGAGCCCCACCGTATCCGGCCGGATCCTACCGTCCGGTTGGGCGGTGATGTAGACCGTGGCTTCCGTCTGGCCATAGAGCTGCTTCAGGTTGAGGCCGATCGAGCGGTAGAAGCTGAAGAGTTCCGGGCCGATCGCCTCGCCCGCCGTGTAGCCGACACGCATCCGCGAAAGCCCCAGCCGATTCTTGAGTGGCCCGTAGACGAGGAACTCGCCCAGCGCGTATTTGGTGCGGTCCCAAAGGCCGACGGTCTCGCCGTTCAGGAGCGGCTCGCCAACCTCACGCGCATGCGCCAGGAAGTGGTCGAACATCCACTTCTTCGCCCGTCCGGCATCCTCCATGCGCACCATGATCGCCGTCAACAGGGTTTCGAAGACGCGCGGCGGAGCGAAGAAATAGGTCGGCGCGATCTCGCGGCGATCCTCGTTCACCGTCTCCGCGCTTTCCGGGCAGGCGACCGAGAAGCCGGCCGTATAGGACTGGGCGTAGGAGAAGAGATGGTCGCCCACCCAGGCGAGCGGCAGGTAGGCGATGATGCTCTCGTTCTCGGTGAGGTTGTCGAAGGCGTTGCCGTTGAGCGCCGAGCGCACGAGATTGTCGTTCGACAGCATCACCCCCTTGGGCCGGCCGGTGGTGCCGGAGGTGTAGAGCATGACGGCAAGGTCAGCCCCTCTCCCCTTCTCCACCTCGGAAAGCCAGAGTGCCGCCGCGCCGGGCTCCTGCGAAAGGCGTTTCAGCCCGGCCTCGCAAAGGCTTGAATAGGCATGCAGATGCGTGTGGTCGTAGTCGCCCAGGCCCCGCGGCTCGTCATAGACGATTTCCTTCAGGTGCGGCGCCTTCTCGGCGATGGACAGCAGTTTGTCCACCTGCTCCTGGTCCTCGACGACGGCGTATTTCACCTCCGCATGGTCGAGCACATAGGCCATCTCCTCGGCCACCGAATCCGCGTAGACCGGCACCGGCACCGCGCCGAGCGACTGGGCCGCGGCGAAGGTCCAGTAGAGCCGGGGACGATTGGCGCCGACGACGGCGATCTTGTCGCCGCGCTTGAGCCCGGCCGTCTGCAGCCCGAGGGCAAAGGTACGCACCTCCTCGAGCTGTTCTTCCCAGGTCCAGCTCTGCCAGATGCCGTAGTCCTTGTGCCGCATGGCCGGGCGGCCGCGAAAGCGCTCGGCGTTCAGCAGCAGGAATTTGGCAAACGTGTCGGGCGAAGGATGCGCCTGCGCCAAACCATTCTCCTCCCATCGCGGCATCACGTGCCACTTCTCCCGCCGCCTCCCCGCGACGGATTGTTATGGTGGGGAGGGTTCCACGAAAAGCAAGGCGGATCAACAAGACGCTTGACAGACAAGGCGGCCATTTGCCTTTATTCTGAAGCTGTTGTGTGCGCTTTGCGCGTGTCGGCGCTTTGATATCCGCCGCCAATTCGGACAGCGGTCACCGATACAGCCCTCACCGATCAAGCGTCGTATTGGCCGAGCGCATCCGGCTTCAGGACGGTGATGCGGCCGTGGGCGGCGCGCAGCAGGCCCTCCTCCTCCAGTTCGCGCAGTGCTTTGTTCACCACCTGGCGCGAGACGCCGGCAAGAAGCCCCAGCTCCTCCTGACTGATCTCGATCTCGTTTTCGACCGCCGGGTAGAGAACCGGGTTGAAGAACCAGGCGAGATTGCGCGCCACGCGCGCCTTGGGGTTGAGGATGCGGTCGTATTCGATGGTGGCGATGAACTGGCCCATGCGCTCGTTGAGCTGGCGCACGAGGAACCGGTTGAAGCCGGTGCTGTTCTCGTAGAGCCACATGAACGTGGCGCGCTGCATCATGGCGAGCCTGGTATCGCGGATCGCGACGACGTCGTATTTGCGCGGCTCGTCCTTCAGCACCGAACCTTCGCCGAACCAGCTTCCCGCCGCCGCCCCGGCGAAGGTCATCGCCTTGCCGGCAGCCGAGATGGCGGAGATCTTGACGAGCCCGTCGAGAACGCCGGTCCAATAGTCGAGCCGGTCGCCCCGGTGGCACACATAGCCGCCCTTGGGATAGTGCCGCTCAACGAGCCCGTGCTTCGCCCGCTCCAGCTCCTCGCCGGTCAATTCGCGGGCCCACAGGGCGGAACGGACGATCGCGTCTTTGGCACTCATGGCTCAGAAAGGTTCCGGGCGCACGCACACCCGACCGCTTATGAACGCCGGCTGCTGTCATGGCAAGGCGGGAGCCTGATGTGGGCGCTGATGTCAGGCGGCGGCCTTCAAATACTTTGCCGTCGGCAAGATTGTCAGAGGCGCAAGCTCCCCACGCTTCGGCTGATCGAACAGCATGCGACGTTCGCTCGCCGTAGATGCGAAAAAGGGAAACCGCTCCAGCGAAAGCTGCATGCTGACATCAGTGCGTGTTTCATAAAGAAATATCGGCATTGTAAAGGGCGGATAGAGGCGAGGCTCGCAAAGCGAAATGGAATCGAAGCTTCTGGCGTAGAAGGCGGTATGCTCCTCGCGGATCATCGAAATACAGCCGGAAGTATTAAAGTGAATGACACCGATGAAGGCCAATCGCAGTGTAATGTAGGGCAGGACGCGAAAGGACGTCGTCAAGTCCGGGTCAATCGACAGCCGGCTGGGATCTATGAAGGACTCGCCCCGCTCCAGCCGCGGCTGCAAAATGTCTGAAAAAACCGTCATGGACGGCGCGTAGGGCATCTCCTTCGTCAGGTGATGAAGTCGTATCGTGCTGACGAGATGATTGTTCATGAACACGCCGAACTTGTAGCAATTCGGCGCCTCATCGAGTTCATCCACCATGCGCTCGTCCGCGGATTCGGACAGCAAAAGGCCATGACGGCGAAAAGACTTGTAGCGCAGCCTGTATATTGCCTCCAAGTCCTCGCCGCCCTCGTTACGGCGGTACTCGACCTCGTCGAGTACTGCCATCGCGTTCCGGGCAAATACCGATGGCCGCGTCCCTTCGCGCCTCGGCTGATAACTCGATACCGTTTTACCCGACAACATATTCGCCCCTACTCAGGCAAAAAAGCTATCCCAGAACGATCGATAGAAGAAGGAGAAAATTGGCACCCGTTTTTTAATCAATTGTTAACCTTAACGATTCGCAAGCACGGCTCTTCGGCGTGAAATCTCCACCAGAAGGCACCGGTCAAGAGCCGACGGGCTTCACATGCGCGTCCGACTTCGCGGCTCTCCGCGACCGTACCTCCTGCTGCCTTTCGGAGGACGCCAGAGCGGAAAACGACCAGCCGCTGGCGGACATCGTTTTGATGCCGGACGAAGTCAAGGCGGAGCCGAACAGAAAGCCTTGCACCAGATCTGGCCGGACGGTCGCCGCCAATATCTTTAACTGCGCAAACGCTTCCACCCCTTCGACGGTCACGGCAAGCCCCAGATTTCGCGACAGATCAACGACGCTTGTCAGCAGGCGTAGCGATCGTTCGTTCCCTGTGAGATCGGCAAGGAAACTTCCGTCGATCTTAACCTTGTCGAGGGGCAGAGTGTGAAGATAGCTGAGGCTTGAATAGCCCGTGCCGAAGTCGTCAAGGGCAATAGTCACTCCGAGCCCTCGGAGTTCCTCAAGATATTTGCGCGTCGAGATTTTGTCGTCGAGCAGAGCCGTCTCGGTGACCTCGACCTCCAGCCGATCGGGTGCAAGCTGCGCCTTCGCAAGCGCGCTGCGCACTTTGTCGACGACGGAGCCGCCGTGGAAGTCCTTAGCCGAGAGGTTGACCGAGACACGCAGATGTTCCGGCCAGTGCGCGCATTCATGACAGGCAATATCCAGGACCAACGCGCTGATCTCCGAGACGATACCAATCTCCTCGGCGAGGGGAATGAAAGTCGCGGGTGAAATGGGCCCAAGCTCGGGATGATCCCATCGGCACAAGGCTTCGGCACCGATGATCTGCATGGACTGCATGTCCACAATCGGCTGGAAGACGACACGGAGGCTTTTTGACTCCACGGCGCTTCGAAGATCGCCTTTCATGACCTGCCGGCTGCGGAAAGCCGCATCCATCTCGGTCTCGAACAGACGCCAACCGTTCTTGCCCTGCTCCTTTGCCTTGTAGAGCGCTAGATCCGCTTTCACGATCATCGCGTCGACGTCCGTCTCGCTGACATGCGCCAGGGCCGCTCCGCCGCTGGCCTGGATGCGCAGCAGATGTCCGGCCACATCCACTTCCCCCTGCAGGCTTTCGAAGATGTCTGTAAGGCGGAGCGAAAAATCGTTCTCATCTTCAATTCGGTTGAAGAAGACCATGAACTCGTCGCCACCGAAGCGGCTGACTTTCACATCGTTGGAGGCCGCCGTCGACAACTTCTCGGCCACGGCGTAGATGAGGCCATCACCGACAGGATGGCCAAGGGTGTCGTTGATGCTTTTAAAGTCATCGAGATCGAATACAGCCAAACCGCAAAGCCGCCCGCGGTCGCCCACTGCCATAAGTTCCGTGACTATCTCGTGGAAATACGCCCGATTGGGCAAGGTGGTGAGGCTGTCATAGCGCGCCATGTAGCGGATTCTCTCTTCCGCCTCCACGCGTTGTGTAACTTCCTCGAATATGAGCACCGCAAGCTCATCCTGGCCCCCGCGGGCCGAAAACTCCAGATAGCGCCCGTCTGTAAGTTTCAGCAGCACCTTTCGGTCGCGCCCCTCGCGCAGCGCATCGGTCAACTGCGATTCCGCGTACTGAAAATCCTTCATCTCAAGAAAGCCGCCGGCGACGCCGCGCATCAAAAGCGCCTTGAGACTGCGCCCGAGCACCTGATTGGCCGATCGGAAGCCCATCATCTCCGCCGCGCGGGCGTTGGCCACGACAACCGTCCCCTCGGTGCCGAACATCACCAAACCGTGCGACATCGTATTCAATGCACGATCGAAACGGTGCGCCAGACGGCGCGACCAGGTACCTTGGATTATTGCATCGAAGAGGACGGTCTGCACATTGTCCGACATCTTCTTGAGCACGAAGATGAATGGAACGAGATACAACCCCAGGATAACGAAGGCATACCCCCCCTTCAGAATCATGCCTAAGGCCATCGGGAGCACCACGGCAAGCGACTGAAGCATCACCATGGTCCTGGAGCCGTAGTTCCTGCCGACAATTGTGATGGTAGAGCCCATCACCACGGCGACCGAACCGATTTCTCCAAAAGTATCAGGCTTGTAGTAGAGCGTGACGAAGCAGAAGAGGCCCATCATGAGGGCCTGGAAAAATCCGGTGCAAAGGTAGTTTAGCTCCCACCGGCGGGCCTGCTCATAAGTCGATATGTTGGCCTTTTTCCCCTGCTGGATGTTGTAGTAGCGAAAGACGCCCGCGAAAAACAGGATGATCGCAAATCCAAGGTATATGGGTTCTCCCGAAGTCGTGTAGACCAGATATGCGAGGAGGCAGTGGCAGACTCCGCCTATGAGCAGCACTTCGGCCTCGTTGAACAACGAGCGCACGAAGCCCACATAGACTTCTTCAGGAACATTCGATTTGCTTGTTTTCACAGCATGAACCCGTTGGCCAGGCTCACCAATGGCACAACCGAATTAAGAAAGCTTTATAGCTGATAACATTAGTGATTCTGCCGTGCGCGCCCTCACTCGGCCGCCTCGAGCAGCGGGTCGGGATCCGTCTTCCTGAGGCGGGCGATGAGGCGGGTGCGCTCTTCGGCTGCTTTCTTCGCGTTCGCCTCCTTCACGTGGCCGAAACCGCGGATGAGTGCGGGGACGGAGGCGAGCGCCGCGGCCGCTTCCGTGCGGCCGGGGGCAAGTGACACCTCGATCAGGTCGAGATCGGCTTCGTATTGGGCAAGAAGCCGGCGTTCCATGCGCCGCTCAGTGGAGCGGCCGAAGGGATCGAAGACGGTGCCGCGCAGGCGCTTCAGGCGAGCGAGCAGGGAGAAAGCCTTGAGCATCCACTGGCCGTAGCGCGCCTTTTTCAGGTGCCCCTCGGCGTCGCGCCGGGCGAAGATCGGCGGAGCGAGGTGGAATTCGAGGCGGTCGTAGTTTTCGAACTCGGCGGCGAGCTGGCGCTTGAAGGCGCCGTCGGTGTAGAGGCGGGCGACCTCGTACTCGTCCTTGATGGCCATCAGCTTGAAAAGATTGCGGGCGGCCGCTTCCGTCACCGCGGTGGAGCCGGGGGACACCTTCTCTTCCGCCGCGCGCAGGCGGGCGATGCGGGCGCGATAACGCTCGGCATAGGCCGCGTTCTGGTAGGCGGTGAGGAAATCGGCGCGGCGGGCGATGATCTCGTCGAGCGTGCGGGCGGGCTCTTCGCCGCCCGCGGGCGCGGCGCGGGCGACCAGGTCGCTGACGTGACGCGACTCGTGCGCGGCGCGGCGGCCCCAGCGAAAGGCGGAGAGGTTCATGGAGACGGCCTGGCCGTTAAGCTCGATCGCCTTTTCGATGGCCTCTGCCGAGACCGGCAGGCCACCAAGCTGATAGGCCATGCCGAGCATGAACATGTTGGCGCCGATGGAGTTGCCGAAAAGCACGGTGGCGGTCTTGGTGGCGTCGAAGAAATGCGCCTTCTCCTCGCCCGCCGCCTCGCGCACGGCTTTCTTCAGCCGCTCTATCGGCAGTGAGAAATCGGCCGAGCGGGCGAAATCGCCCGGCATCACCTCCGCCGTGTTGGCGAGGAACAGGGTGTGCCCCTCACGTACGGTGGAGAGCACCTTGCGCGCGCCGGAGACCACGAGGTCGCAGCCGAGCACCAGATCCGCCTTGCCGGCAGAAACGTGGATGGAGTTGATGTCGGCGGGCGTGCGGGCGATCCTCAAGTGCGAATAGACGGCGCCGCCCTTCTGGGCCAGTCCCGCCATGTCGATGATGCCCGAACCCTTGCCTTCCAGGTGCGCCGCCATGCCAAGGATGGCACCGATGGTGACCACGCCCGTGCCGCCGATGCCGTCGACGATGCCGGCCCAGCCGCTGTCGAGCGGGAAAAGCCCGGGCTCCGGCACGCCTTCGAGCGGATCGCCGCCATCGGCGACGCCCTTCAGCTTCCTCGGCTTCGCCCCGTGCACGGTAACGAAGGACGGGCAGAAGCCGTTGACGCAGGAAAAGTCCTTGTTGCAGCTCGACTGGTCGATGCGTCGCTTGCGGCCGAACTCCGTCTCAACGGGCTGCACGGAGACGCAGTTGGATTTCACACCGCAGTCGCCGCAGCCCTCGCACACGAGCTCGTTGATGATCACCCGCTTGTCCGGGTCGGGATAGGTGCCGCGCTTGCGCCGGCGGCGCTTTTCTGCCGCGCAGGTCTGGTCGTAGATGAGGACGGAGACCCCCTTTACCTCGCGCAGGGTCCGCTGCACTGTATCGAGGTCGTCGCGGTGATGAACGGTGGTGCCGGCGGGGAAGCGCACGACGCCGTCGTATTTCTCCGGCTCGTCGCTGACGACGGTGATGCGCTTCACGCCTTCCGCGCGCACCTGATCGGCGATCATCTCCATCGTCAGCCCGCCCTCGTGCGGCTGACCGCCGGTCATGGCAACGGCGTCGTTGTAGAGGATCTTGTAGGTCATGTTGACGCCGGCGGCGATGGCCGCGCGCAGCGCCAGGGTGCCCGAGTGGTTGTAGGTGCCGTCGCCGAGGTTCTGGAAGAAGTGCTCGCGCTTGGAGAACGGCGCCTGGCCGATCCACTGCGCCCCCTCACCGCCCATGGCGGTGAAGCCGACCGTGCCGCGGTCCATCCACAGCGCCATGAAATGGCAGCCGATGCCGCCGCCGGCGATCGAGCCTTCCGGCAGCTGCGTGGAGGTGTTGTGTGGGCAGCCGGAGCAGAAATAGGGCATCCGGGTGGCGACATCCTTGGTGTCGGCCAGCATCGCCTGGAACTGCCGCAACCGGGCGACCCGCGCGGAAATCTCCTCCGAGGGGCCGATGACCTTGAGGATGCGCTCGCCGATGGTGATTGCGATATGGTTGGGGTCGAGCGCGCCCATGGGCCTGAAAAGCCGCTCGTCGCGTTCGTCCTTCTTGCCGATCACCGTCGGCTGCATGGAGGTGCCGTAAAGGTCCTCGCGCACCTGCACCTCGATCAGCGAGCGCTTCTCCTCGACCACGATCACCATTTCGAGGCCGCGCGCGAAATCCTTGATGTGCTCGAGGTCGAGCGGCCACGGGCAGGCGACCTTGAAGAGCCTCACCCCCAGCGTGTTGGCGCGCGCCTCGTCGATACCGAGGTCGGAGAGCGCCTGGCGCACATCGAGATAGCTGGTGCCGACGGTGATGATGCCGAGCTTCGGGCTGCGCCCGCCCGAAAAGACGATGCGGTTGAGCCCGTTTTCGCGCACGAAGGCGGCCGCCGCCGCGCGCTTGTAGTCGTGCAGCCGCTCCTCCTGGCCGAGCTGGTTCACCTCGTGGCGGATGTTCAAGCCCCCCGGCGGCATGTCGATCTCGGGCAGAACGATGCTCAGCCGCTCCAGCGCCACGTCGACGGAGGCGGTCGATTCAATGTTGTCCTTGACGCATTTGATCGCCGTCCAGGTGCCGGCGAAGCGCGACAAGGCATAGCCGTAGAGCCCGTAGTCGATCAGCTCCTGCACGCCGGCCGGGTTGAGGATCGGCACCATTGCGTCGACGAAGGCGAACTCGCTGGCATGCGCCACGGTGGAAGATTCGGCGGCGTGGTCGTCGCCCATCAGCGCCAGAACGCCGCCGTGCTTCGACGAGCCGGCGAGATTGGCGTGGCGGAAGACGTCGCCCGTGCGGTCGACGCCCGGCCCCTTGCCGTACCAGAGCGCGAAGACGCCGTCGTGCTTGCCCTCGCCCAGAAGCTCCGTCTGCTGCGAGCCCCAGCAGGCGGTTGCCGCCAGCTCCTCGTTGAGGCCGGGCTGGAAGACGACGGAGGACCTCTGCAGTTCGCCCTGCGCTTTCCAGAGCTGCAGGTCGAGGCCGCCGAGCGGCGAGCCGCGGTAGCCTGAGACGAAGCCGGCCGTATCGAGCCCGGCCTGGCGGTCGCGCTCGCGCTGCATCATCAGCATGCGCACGATGGCCTGGGCACCGGAGACGAATATGCGCTCCTTGGCGAGGTCGTATTTGTCGCTGAGCGAAACCTCGTGAAGCGTCATGAGCTTTTTCCTCCTAGTGGTCTGACCCAAACAGATGGTACCCATCTGTTTGGAAAAGTCAGCCCACAAGCTATTGATCCGGTGGGGCGATTTGCCCTGACAGATGGGTACCATCTGTCAGGATCGCACCACTGGAGGCAGCACGGCTCTGAAACGGCCTGCACCGTCGGACGCGCTTCTACCAATATATAGGTCACGCGGAAGGTGGTTATCCATGCCTGGCCGCATCCGGACAAAGGGCACGCTCTTCGGAGTCATGCGTTAGTTTTCTCTCGGCTGGCCATGGCGTCAAACGATTTCGAACCTGCGACAATAAAGAGCAAGGCTGCAACCGAATGCCTGTCGGCTTCGACAGAAAATAGCGCGAACGGCGCGCCCCGCGCAGCATTGTTTCGGGCCGCGCCAGGACAATACGGCGGTTCGGGCCGATCCGCGGCGGTGGAATCGCCGCCGCCGCGCTTCCCTTTGCCGAGCGAAGCTGTTAGTTGCGCGCCGGTTTCACGGTAGCGGCCGGCCTTAACGGTCGACATTTGCGCCTACGCAATGCAGTGTCGCCAAAAAAGAACCGGCCCGAATGGGCGTCGGGGGAAATCCTGGAGGAGCAAATGGCGGGGCTACTCGGCCTGTCGCGTTTTATCGATCGAATCAATCAGTTCATCGGCAGGCAAGTGTCCTGGCTCATTCTGGTGGCGGTGCTGGTCTCGGCCTACAACGCCATCGTGCGCTTTCTGGGCAACGGCCTGCCGGCCTACCTGCCGATCCCACGTGCCTCCAACGCACTTCTGGAATTGCAATGGTATCTCTACGGCACGGTGTTCATGCTGGCCTCGGCCTACACCTTGCTGCGCAACGAGCACATCCGCATCGACATCGTGTCGGGCAAGCTCTCGAAGCGGGTGCGCGATTGGATCGACCTGTTCTGCCACATCTTCTTCCTGCTCCCCTTCGTTTTGCTTCTGGTCTACCTCTCCTGGCCCTGGTTCCTGCGCTCCTTCCGCAGCGGGGAGATGTCCACGAACGCCGGCGGGCTCATCATCTGGCCGGCCAAGTTCATGGTGCTCGCCGGTTTCGTGCTCCTGACGGCACAGGCGCTTTCCGAGATCGTCAAACGGATTGCCGTCATCCGCGGCATCATCGACGAGCCCAATCCACAGCACGAGCTGCACCCGACGGTGGAAGCCGCCATCGAGATCGAGGAGGGACAGGCCCGTGATTGACCTGATCGCCCACAATCTCGCGCCGATCATGTTCACCTGCGTGATGGCGATGCTCCTGATCGGCTATCCGGTGGCCTTCACGCTTGCCGCCGGCGGGCTGTTCTTCTTCGTCATAGGTGTGGAGCTATCCTCGGTCTCCAGCGAAATCCGCCTGTTCTGGCCGCTTCTGCAGTCCCATCCCGAGCGCATCTACGGGATCATGTACAACGACACGCTCCTGGCCGTGCCCTTCTTCACCTTCATGGGCCTGATCCTGGAGCGCTCGCGCATGGCGGAAGACCTCCTGGATACGATCGGACAGCTCTTCGGCCCGGTGCGCGGCGGCCTCGCCTATGCCGTTGTGCTTGTCGGCGCGCTTCTGGCGGCCACCACCGGCGTGGTGGCCGCTTCCGTCATCGCCATGGGGCTGATCTCACTGCCGATCATGATGCGCTACAATTACAACGGCAGCTTCGCCACCGGGGCCATTGCCGCCTCCGGAACGCTGGCGCAGATCGTGCCGCCGTCGCTTGTGCTGATCGTCATGGCGGACCAGCTCGGCCGGTCCGTCGGCGACATGTATGTCGGAGCGCTGCTGCCGGCGCTCATCATTGTCGGCATCTATTGCGTGCTGGTTTTCGCCATAACCCTGGTGCGCCCGCAATGGGCTCCCGCCTTACCACCGGAAATCCGCACGCTCGGCGGCGGCGTGTGGTCGCTAGTCGCTGTGCTGGCGGCGGCAGTGGCCATCTACTTGGCCACCTACCACACCATCTTCGCCGATATGCGCGAAGAGGTGCGCATGGTCTGGGCGGCGACGACCGCCACGCTGGTCACCCTCGCCTTCAGCCTCGCCAACAGGCACTTCAAGCTCGGGATCCTGTCGCGACTCGCCGAGCAAGTGGTCATCGTGCTGATCCCGCCGCTGGCGCTCATCTTCCTGGTGCTCGGCACCATCTTCCTCGGCATCGCCACGCCGACGGAGGGCGGCGCCATGGGCGCGGCCGGCGCACTGGTGATGGCGTTGGTCAAGCGGCGGCTCACCCTCACGGTGCTCAAGCAGGCGCTCGACGCGACGACAAAGCTTTCGGCATTCGTGATGTTCATCCTGATCGGCGCACGCGTCTTCGGGCTTACTTTCTACGGCATCAACGGCAATGTGTGGATCGAAGAGCTTTTGCTCAGCCTGCCGGGTGGCGAGACCGGCTTCCTCATAACCGTGACGATCATCGTCTTCATCCTCGGCTGCTTTCTCGATTTCTTCGAGATCGCCTTCATCATGGTGCCGCTCCTGGCGCCGGCGGCCGAAACGCTGGGCATCGACTTGATCTGGTTCGGCGTGATCCTGGGCATCAACCTGCAGACGTCCTTCCTCACCCCGCCATTCGGTTTCTCGCTGTTCTACTTGCGCTCGATCGCACCGATGAAAGCGTGGAAGGACGAGGTTTCGGGCCGTCTGCTGCCTGCTGTCAGTACCGCCGAGATCTATCGCGGCGCCGTGCCTTTCATCATCGTCCAGTTCCTGATGATCCTTCTGGTCATCGCCTTTCCGGGGCTCGTCACCCACTATAAGAGCGAGAACGTCGTCGATCCCAGCCAAGTCGAGATCACCATCCCGACCTTCGGAGAGCAGGATGGGCTCGGCGGTTCGCCCTTCGGTGCACCGGCGGACACTGACGGGGGCGAGGGCGAGGAGAACGGACAGCAGCTGCCTGGCCTCGAGGGTCTGCCGCCGTTCGGCGCGCCCGAGGACGGCGAGGACGCGCCCGCGCCCTCGGCACCGCCGGCCGACGACCTCAGCCAGCCGCCGAGCTTCGACTGAGGCTCGTAAACCTATGGACAAATGAAAGGCCCCGGAGCGCTGCTCCGGGGCCTTCTTTGCGTGCTTTCCGTGCGGCGGTTAGAGCTTGCCGGCGCGCTGCTGCCGCATCATGAAGGTGTCGAACGTGTATTCCGTGAGCTGTGCCCACAGGTAGGCGTCCTTCTTGAAGGCCAGCTGACTGTCGTAGATCTTCTTGAACATCGCGTTCTGCGCGTTGATCTCGTCGTAGGTTTCCATCGAGGCCTCGTAGCAGGCCTCGAGGATCTCCTGGCTGAAGGGGCGCAACTCCGCGCCCTCGGCGACGAGCTGCCTGATCGCAGCGGGGTTCTTGTAGTCGTAGCTCGCCATCATGTCTGCATTGGCGGAGCGGCAGGCGGCGTCGAGGATGGCCTGATAGGCCGACGGCAGGCCCTCCCACTTCTCCTTGTTGACGAGCGCGTGCAGCACCGGGCCGCCTTCCCACCAACCGGGGTAGTAGTAGTATTTGGCCACTTTGTTGAAACCGAGCTTGAGATCGTCATAGGGGCCGACCCACTCGGTGGCGTCGATCGTGCCCTTTTCCAGCGCCGGATAGATATCGCCGCCGGCGATCTGCTGCGGCACCACGCCGAGCTTCTCGATGATCTTGCCGCCCATGCCGCCGATGCGCATCTTCAGGCCGTCGAGATCGGCGAGGGTCTTGATCTCCTTGCGGAACCAGCCGCCCATCTGGGCGCCCGTATTGCCGCAGATCAGCCCGTAAAGGCCCTGGGTTGCGTAGAACTCGTTCATCAGGTCGTTGCCGCCGCCGTAGTAGAACCATGCGTTCTGCTGGCGGTAGTTGAGACCGAAGGGGATGGCCGTTCCCAGCGCGTAGCTGGGATCCTTGCCCCAATAATAGTAGGACGCCGTATGGCAAAGCTCGACCGTGCCGCTGGCGGCCGCATCGGCAGCCTGCAGGCCGGGGACGATCTCGCCGGCGGCGAAGACCTGGATCTCGAAATTGCCCTCAGTCGCCTCGTTGACGAACTGAGCCATCGTCTCGGCGGCCCCGAAGATGGTGTCCAGGGCCTTGGGGAAGGACGATGTGCAGCGCCAAGTGATCTTCGGCAGTGACTGGGCGATGGCCGGCGTGGCAAGCGCGGCCGCCCCCGCGGCACCAGCGCCGGCAAGGCCAGCCTTCTTGATGAATGAGCGACGGTCCATAGGTTTTTCCTCCCATTATTTGGATCGTGAGGTTGAGTTGAGTCCGGGCGACCATGCGCATGGCGCACGCCCCCCCGAATCCACCGGTATCAATGGCATGCTCGACAGGGCAAGTCTAGCGCCGCACGGCGCTCCGAAGCGGTGGCATGGTCCATCTATCCTCATGGTAAGATGCACGAATCCAGCGTGACCGATCCGCAGCGGGACGGCGGTTGGAAACGGGCGCGCGAGGCGCTACATGTCGGGCAGCCTCCGCGCCGCCGGAGCGCCAGGAAAGGCGGAAGGAAACCATGCAGCAGCCCCTCGTTGCCGTCTCGACGGATGTGAAGGACTTCGAGAACTACACGTGGCACGCCGTGCCGGAGCAGTATCTGGAGGCGGTGTTGTCGGCCGCCGGCGTGCTGCCGGTGCTGGTGCCTTCCTTCGGCGACAGGCTCGATCTCGACGCGCTTCTGGCCTCGGTCGACGGGGTGATGCTGACGGGTTCGAAGTCGAACGTGCATCCTTCCCACTACGGCGGCGAGGCGGGCGACAGGCACGGCCCCTACGACGAACGCCGCGACGCCACGACGCTGCCGCTCATCCGCAAGGCGATCGAGAAGGGTGTGCCGCTGCTCGCCATCTGCCGTGGCATCCAGGAATTGAACGTCGCGCTGGGCGGGTCGCTCGCCGGCGAAATCCAGGAGCGCGAGGGGGCGCTGGACCATCGGGCGCCGGAGAGCCCCTCCCAGGACGAGCGCTTCGCCATCCGCCACCCGGTGGCCATCAAGCCGGGAGGGTGCCTTGCCGGCGTGTTCGGTGCCGGCGAGATCAAGGTGAACTCGGTGCACCGGCAGGGCGTCGACCGGCTCGGCCCCAACCTCAAGGTGGAGGCGACGGCGCCGGACGGCACGGTCGAGGCGGTGTCGGTGGTCGGTGCGCCGGCCTTCGCCGTCGGCGTGCAATGGCATCCCGAATACTGGGCGGCGAGCGACAGCGCCTCCAAGCGCATCTTCGCGGCCTTCGGGGATGCCGTGCGCGCCCATCAGGCGGCGCGGGCAATCGCGGCCGAGTGAGGACCTTACTTCACGGTGAGCGCCATCAGCGGTGCGGCGGGGCGGAGTGATTCGTAGGCGACGCCGTCGGCTGCGTAGAACTCGGCGATGACGCGGCCGTCCGCCGCTTCGAAGGCGACATCGCCGTCCGCGCCCTCTTGCCAATAGCGCGCTTGGCTCAACTGCGGCGTCAGCAGGATGCAGTCGGCCGCCAGTTCGATCTCCGCACGGCCGGTGCCGGCGGCCCTGCCCTTGGCGATGGTGCAACTCCCCTCGCGTCCGGCGACGCTCAACCGGTAGTGGGGGAGCGATCCGGGGCGTTCCTGCATCGACGGGTCGACCGCCGCGGCCCCTTCGCGGTCGAACGCCACGAAGGGAAGCGCGCCCAGTCCCATGACGACCAGTCCGGCAACGACCGATTTCATGTGCTCGTCCCTCTGCCCCGCCCCTCCGCGGATGAATGCCAAAAGGGCATCATTGCCGGCAAAGGTTAACGCAAGCTTGCCCGGCCGCCCCGCGTTCGCCGGCCCCTACCCCCCACTCCGCACATGCGCCGTCTCGGGCACGGGGGTCAGCGCCTCGCCCTTCGTGAACCAGGCGATGAGGTTGTCGACCATCAGATCGGCCATGGCCTGGCGTGTATGCACCGAGGCCGAACCGACATGGGGCAGCAGGCAGGCGTTCTCGCGGGCGAGAAGCGCCTCGGGCACGTTCGGCTCGTCAGCGAAGACGTCGAGGCCGGCGGCGAGGATGGTCCCGTTGCCGAGCGCCTCGGCAAGGGCAGCCTCGTCCACCGCGCTGCCGCGACCGACATTGACGAAGACGCCGTTGGCGCCGAGCGCGGCGAACACCTCGGCATTGATCGCCTTCTCCGTCGCCGCCCCTCCCGGTGCCACCGAGATCAGCGTATCGACGGCCTGTGCGAGGGAAAGAAGGGTCGGGTGGTATTCGTAGTCGACGCCTTCGACCTGGCGCCGGTTGTGATAGCTGACGGGCAGGCCGAAAGCCTCGATGCGCCGCGCGATGGCACGGCCGATGCGCCCGAGACCGAAGATGCCGACGCTGCGCCCGCGCAGCGTGCCCCGCGTCAGCGGATACGGCCCCTCGGCGCGCCAGCGCCCCGCGCGCAGGTAGCTTTCCGCCTTCGGTAATTCGCGCACCGTGTTGATGAGCAGGCCGATGGCGGTGTCCGCCACCTCCTCCGTCAGGACATCCGGCGTGTTGGTGACCATGACATTCCTGGTGCCCGCATGGGCCGCGTCCACGCCGTCGTAGCCGACGCCGAAATTGGCGATGATCCGCAGATTGGGGAGCGCGTCGATGAAGGCAGCATTGATGACCGTCGCCGAGGCGATCCCGGCCACGGACTGCTTCATCTCTTCCGTCAGAAGCGCCGGGTCGGCCTTGTCGATCCTGACAAGCCGGAAACGCTCCTCGATGCGGCCCACCGGATGGGCGGGCATCTTTCCCGGCACGAGGATCGTTTTATCTGCGCGCATCTCACTCATCGGCACCTCCTTGTTCGCTTCGCGCGCACGGTAGGCGCTGGGGCGAGGATTGTGAAGTGGAACCGGCGAGCGCCATCGTTGCCACGCCCGCTTTCGCGTCTGGCCATTGACCCTTCGACTGTTCGACAAGCTCACAGCTCAGGGTGGGAAGCGGGGCGCGTCTTCGGCACCGCAGGAGGCGCTTTGGGGGCGCCTCAAATTAGGCGCGTCCAACGCGCCCCACCGGAGTCTGTCCCGACGGTCGGCCGGTCACTCGGGCCTTTCTCCTTCCCGGCCGCACCCGATTGGGGGCTTAGCCGGGCCGGACGAGAAGCCCTGGCGGCTTCTCCGCAATGCCGGCAACGCTGTCACCCAGCGCTCCCGGCACCGCCGGCCTGTCGCGGGCCCTCAGGCCTCCGGATACCGAGCCCGAAGGGAGAGGTCTCCGCCGCCCTCCCGAACACCCGGTGCGCATCCGGTTCCCGCGAGAGCGATGGCAAGGATTGTACGGGCGGGCTGGGCAGGGGGGCGTATTTTCCTGCGAAAAAAGTTGGAGAAATTATTCCGAAGCGAGGGAAAACAATGGGTTGGTTGGGAAGAAAAAATCTTTGTCGCCACATTTTATCCCCGCGCAGGCGAGGCATCGCCGGCTGAGGTGAAGGGCGCCCGCCGCCTTTCCAACGCGCGTCATCCCTACCCGCGCGCGTCATCCCACTTCCGGGATGACGCGCGCGCGGGTGGGGTGGGGATGGGCACGTAGTACGCACATGTCGCCGCGGCCGGAATGACGCGCGGGTGGTGGGTTTCTTTGAAATGCCGGCGCCCGTCGCCACCACCCCCCTCCGCCTGCCGGCACCTCCCCCACAAGGGGGGAGGAAAGCCGTCGCGGCGGCCTTCGCCAATCGCCAGCGTTGCAGAAGAAGCGCCGGAGCGAGCGGCCAGCCTTCCTCCCCCCTTGTGAGGGAGGTGCCGGCAGGCGGAGGGGGGTGGTGGCGACGGGTGACGGCATTTTCGACTGGCGGGCAGTGGTGTTTTTCAATTGACCTTGCCCGCCGAAAAGCAAAACACTTTCCTTTCGCATCCCATCACCGGCCCCTCGACGATTGCCTTGCGGCGGTGGATATGCATATTTGTTTCGGAGCTCGAAAAAAATGATCGGTGCGCTGTCCGGTCACTTCGGAGGAAGGCAGCGCGGGAGGAAATTGCATGTATCTCGGTCTCGACCTTGGCACATCCGGGGTGAAGGCGCTTATCATCGACGATGCGCAGAAGGTGGTTGCTTCCGCGACGGGTGCATTGGAGGTCTCGCGGCCGCACGCGGGATGGTCCGAGCAGGACCCGGCGCATTGGATCCGCGCGACGGAAGAGGCGCTGGCGGCGCTTCAAATGTCTCACGGCGAGGCGCTGGCGGCGGTGAAGGGCATCGGCCTTTCGGGCCAGATGCACGGGGCGACGCTGCTGGATGACACCGACAAGCCCTTGCGGCCCTGCATCCTCTGGAACGACACGCGCAGCCACGAGGAGGCGGCCGCGCTCGACGCCGATCCGCGCTTCCGCAGGATCACCGGCAACATCGTCTTCCCCGGCTTCACGGCGCCAAAACTCGCTTGGGTGAAGCGCCATGAGCCGGAGATTTTCGCGGCGACGAAGAAGGTGCTCCTGCCCAAGGATTTCCTGCGTCTGTGGCTGACGGGCGAGCATATTTCGGAAATGTCGGATTCGGCCGGCACGGCCTGGCTGGACGTGGAAAAGCGGCGCTGGTCGCCGGACCTGCTGGCGGCATTGGGGCTTGACGAGAGCCATATGCCGCGCCTTGTGGAGGGCACGGAGAAGGCCGGCACGCTGCGCCCCACGCTTGCCGGGCGCTGGGGCATGGGCGCGAATGTGACGGTCGCCGGCGGTGCGGGCGACAACGCGGCGTCCGCCTGCGGCGCCGGCACGGTGAAGCCGGGGGCGGCGTTCGTCTCGCTCGGCACGTCGGGCGTATTGTTCGCCGCCAACGGCGCCTATCTGCCCAACCCGGAAAGCGCCGTGCACACGTTCTGCCATGCCCTGCCGGATACTTGGCATCAGATGGGGGTCATCCTTTCGGCCACCGATTCGCTGAACTGGCTGGCCGGCATCACCGGCGCCGACCCCGCCGAGCTGACGGGCGAACTCGGCGACGAACTGAAGGCGCCCACGGGGGTGACCTTCCTGCCCTACCTTTCCGGCGAGCGCACGCCGCACAACGACGCGGTCATCCGCGGCAGCCTCGTTGGCCTGGCGCACCGGACCGACCGCGCCGCCCTCACCCAGGCCGTGGTGGAGGGCGTCGCCTTCGCCTTCCGCGACAGCCTGGAAGCGTTGAAAAAGGCCGGCACGGAGCTTACCCGCGTCACGGCGATCGGCGGCGGCTCGCGCTCTTCCTACTGGCTGAAGGCCATCGCCACGGCGCTTGAACTGCCCGTCGACGTGCCGGCCGAGGGCGATTTCGGCGCCGCCTTCGGCGCGGCCCGCCTCGGCCTTATCGCCGCGGAGGGCGCCGACCCGCTCTCCGTCTGCACGCCGCCGGCGGTCTCCACCACCGTGGAGCCCGACGCGGCACTGACACCCGCCTATGGGGCGGCGTACCGCCGCTACCGCGATCTCTACCCAGCGATACGAGGAGTCTCATCGTGAGCACAGGATTTTTTGGCGACATCAAGCCGGTCGCCTATGAGGGGCCGGACAGCGACAACCCGCTGGCCTTCCGCCACTACAACCCGAATGAGGAGGTGCTGGGCAAGCGCCTGGAGGACCATCTGCGCTTCGCCGTGTGCTACTGGCACAACTTCGTCTGGCCGGGCAACGACCCCTTCGGCGGCCAGACCTTCGAGCGGCCGTGGTTCGGCGAGACCATGGAGAAGGCGAAGCTGAAGGCGGACGTGGCCTTCGAGATGTTCCAGATCCTCGGTGTGCCCTTCTTCACCTTCCACGACCACGACGTGCGGCCGGAGGGCGAGACCTATTCGGAAAGCGTCTCGCGCCTCAACGAGATGGCCGACTACTTGGAGCAGAAGATAGAGAACGGCGGGCCGAAGCTCTTGTGGGGCACGGCGAACCTCTTCTCCAACCGCCGCTTTATGGCGGGCGCGGCCACCAACCCGGACCCGGACGTCTTTGCCTATGCCGCGGCCACGGTGAAGGCCTGCATGGACGTGACCAAGCGGCTGAATGGCCAGAACTACGTGCTGTGGGGCGGACGCGAGGGCTACGAGACGCTGCTCAACACGGATATGGGCCGCGAGATGGACCAGCTCGGCCGGTTCCTCTCCATGGTGGTCGACTACAAGCACAAAATAGGTTTCGAAGGCACGATCCTCATCGAGCCGAAGCCGCAGGAGCCGACGAAGCACCAGTACGATTACGACGTCGCCACCGTCTACGGCTTCCTGAAGCGCTACGGGCTGGAAGGCGAGGTGAAGGTGAATATCGAGCAGGGGCACGCCATCCTTGCCGGCCACTCCTTCGAGCACGAGCTGGCGCTGGCGGCAAGCCTCGGCATCCTCGGCTCCATCGACATGAACCGCAACGACTACCAGTCGGGCTGGGACACCGACCAGTTTCCCAACAACGCGCCCGAGGCGGCCCTTGCCTACTACCACGTGCTGCAGGCGGGCGGCTTTTCCACCGGCGGCACCAATTTCGACGCCAAGCTGCGCCGCCAGTCGCTCGACCCGGAGGACCTGATCGCCGCCCATGTCGGCGGCATGGACGTGTGCGCGCGGGGGCTGAAGGCGGCAGCACGCATGATCGAGGACAAGGCGCTGAGCGGGCCGCTGGAAGAGCGCTATGCCGGTTGGCAGGGTGCGGAGGCAAAGGCGATGCTGAAGGGCGAGCGCACGCTGGAGGAGGTTACCGAGCGCGTGGCGCGCGAGGGGCTCGACCCGCAGCCGGTGTCGGGGCGGCAGGAGAAGCTGGAGAATATCGTCAACCGGTACGTTTGAGGGGATTGCGTTTAGCTGAATTGGAGGGGCTGACGCCCTTTCGCGCCCCCCTCTGTCCTGCCGGACATCTCCCCCGCGAGGGGGGAGATTGTGCTGGCCGCTTGCTCCGGCGCTTCTTCTGCGACGTCGACAGTTGGCGAAACCGTCCGCGACGGCCAATCTCCCCCCTTGCGGGGGAGATGTCCGGCAGGACAGAGGGGGGCGCGAAAGGGCGCCGGCATCTCCGTTCGCCCCTCTCCGCCCCGCAGCCTATTTGTCTATAACCCGTCGTCAAATCTTCATCCGAGCGCCTTCATCCAGTCAGGATTGGAAGGCATGAATCATGTCGTGACTCGGAGGCTTAGGATGACTGCTGATAAGAGAGTGGAAGCGGAGATCGACGCGCTATTGGGGCGTGACGAGACGGCATCCGTTATCGACACGCTATTGGCCATGCCTCGCGTAGAAGCGGCCAACGATCCCGACGGTTCGTGGGAGAGGGTCCTGCATGCCCGCCTCCAGGCACGGCTTGCCCGCAAGATGCGGCGGGTGCTGGAAGAGGCACCGGACCGAAAGGGCTCCAGGAGCGCCGCGTGAGGGCGCCGGGCGCCTTACTGCAGTGCCAGAAAATCCTCGATTTTTGCAGCAGCCTCGATAAGCGGCGGCAGGATGGTCTGGCGCATCTCCTCGCACGAGAAGCGCGCCGACTGCGTGGAGACGTTGAGGGCGGCGACGATGACTCCCGTTCTGGCCCGCACCGGCACGGCAATCGACCGCAATCCCAATTCGAGTTCCTCGTCGACGATGGCGTAGCCTTCCCGCCGGACCTCGGCCACGCGGGCCGCCAGCGCCTGCCGGTCCGTCACCGTCTTGGGCGTGTTGGCGCGGATCGTCGCCTTTTCCAGAAAACGGGCGAGTTCGGCCGGATCCAGGTCTGAGAGGAGCACCCGGCCCATGGAGGTGCAGTAGGCCGGCAGCCGCGCCCCGACCGCGAGCGACACCGAGACGATGCGCCGCCCCGCCACGCGGGCGACATAGACGACGTCCTCGCCTTCCAGAACGGCCGCCGAGCAGGATTCGCCGAGCGCCTGGGAGACCTCGCGCATGATCGGCTCCGCATAGGCCCAGAGCGAGGAGCCGCCGAGCCAGGCGCGGGTGAGCGACAGGAGCTTGGCCGAGAGCAGGAAATGCCGCCCTTCCTGCCGGGCATAGCCCTCCGCCACCAGGGTGAGCAGCAGCCGGCGGGCGCCGGCGCGCGTCAGCCCCGCCGCCTCCGCCACCTCGGTGAGGCGCAGGCCGGAAGGGGCGCCGGCTAGGATTTCGACCACGCCCAGCCCCTTGGCCAGCGATCCGACGAGATCGCGGGCGCCCGGGGTCGCGCCGTGCATTGACTCGGGTCGGTCGTCCATCTATCTCTGTATCGCATATAAAACTTATGTTCGCAATACGAACATTTGGAGGAGGCGCATGGCACGTTTCATGCCGCTCGACGAGGCGGTTCGGGAGAACCTCAAGGACGGCGATACCGCCGCCTTCGAAGGCTTCACGCACCTGATCCCCACCGCCGCCGCCCATGAGGCGATCCGCCAGGGCTTCAGGGACCTGACGCTGATCCGCATGACGCCGGACGTGGTCTACGACCAGATGATCGGCATGGGGATGGCAAGGAAGCTCATCTTCTCCTATGCGGGCAACCCCGGCGTCGGGCTTCTGCGCCGGCTGCGCGATGCGGTGGAGAACGGCTGGCCGCGCGCCGTCGAGATCGAGGAGCATTCCCACGCCGCCATGGCCAACGCCTACGAGGCGGGGGCGGCGGGCCTGCCCTGCGCCGTCTTCCGCGGCTATCGGGGTGCCGAACTGGCGAGGGTCAACCCGAACATCAAGAGCGTCATCTGCCCCTTCACCGGCGAGGAGCTGGCCGCCGTGCCGGCGGTGCGGCCGGACGTGACCTTCATCCACGCGCAGAAGGCCGACAGGAAGGGCAATGTGCTGGTGGAAGGCATCGTCGGCATCCAGAAGGAGGCGGTGCTGGCGGCCAAGCGCGCCGTGGTGACGGTGGAAGAGGTGGTGGAGGATTTCTCCGGCCTGCATCCCAATCTCTGCGTACTGCCGCATTGGACGGTGACGGCGATCTCGGTGGTGCCCGGCGGGGCGCATCCCTCCTACACCCACGGCTATTACGCGCGCGACAACGCCGCCTATCTGGAATGGGACGAGGTGGCCGCCGATCGCGACCGTTTTCGCGGCTGGATGGAGGAGAACGTGATGAAGGCGGGGCCGGACGACTTCGCCGCCCGCGTGGCCGGGCTGAGGGCGGCGTGATGGGCGACTTCACCCCCAACGAGATGATGACCATCGCCGCCTCGCGGGCGCTGACCAGCCAGGACGTATGCTTCGTCGGCATCGGCGCGCCGTCCGCCGCCTGCAACGTCGCCCGCCTCACGCATGCGCCCGACATCACGCTGATCTACGAATCGGGCACCATCGGCACGGCGCCCGACGTCTTACCGCTGTCGATCGGCGACGGCGAACTGTGCGACACCGCGCTCACCACCGTGCCGGTGCCGGAGATGTTCCGCTACTGGCTGCAGGGCGGGCGCATCACCATCGGCTTCCTGGGGGCGGCCCAGCTCGACAAATACGGCAACATCAACACCACCGTCGTCGGCGACTACGAGAAGCCGAAGGTGCGGCTGCCCGGCGGCGGCGGCGCGCCGGAGATCGCCACCTCGTCGGGCGAGGTCTATATCACCATGGCGCAGTCGAAGCGCGGCATGGTCGAAAGAATAGACTTCTACACCTCCTTCGGCCATGGCGAGGGCGGCGACCACAGGAAGAGGCTCGGCATCAAGACGAAGGGGCCGACGCTGCTCATCACTGACCTTGCCATCTGGAAGCCGGATCCGGAGACGAAGGAGTTCACCGTGGTCTCGCTGCATCCGGGGGTGACGCGCGAGATGGTGCAGGAAACCTGCGGGTGGAAGGTGAAATTCGCCGAAAAGCTGGAGGAAACGCCGCCGCCGACCGTGCTCGAATTATCGACGCTGCGCGACCTGAAAGCCCGCACCGATGCCGCGCACAAGGGCGGCGCCCCGGCCGCCAAGAGAGGAGCGAAGGATGGCTGAAGCCTATATCTGCGACTATGTGCGCACACCCATCGGCCGCTTCGGCGGCGTGCTCTCCACCGTCCGCGCCGACGACCTCGCCGCCGTCCCGCTGAAGGCGCTCATGGAGCGCAACGGGAGGATGGACTGGGATGCGGTGGACGACGTGATCTACGGCTGCGCCAACCAGGCGGGCGAGGACAACCGCAACGTCGCCCGCATGGCGGCCCTCCTTGCGGGTCTACCCGTGGTGGTGCCGGGGACCACCATCAACCGCCTGTGCGGCTCGGGCATGGATGCGGTGGCGACCGCCGCGCGCGCCATCAAGGCCGGCGAGGCGGAGCTGATGATCGCCGGCGGCGTGGAATCCATGAGCCGCGCGCCCTTTGTCATGCCCAAGGCTGAAGTCGCCTTTTCGCGCAATGCGGAGATCTACGACACCACCATCGGCTGGCGCTTCGTCAACCCGCTGATGAAGAGAGGGTACGGCATCGATTCCATGCCGGAGACGGGCGAGAACGTGGCCGAGGACCTCGGCGTCAGCCGCACCGACCAGGACGCCTTCGCCGTGCGCAGCCAGGACAAGGCCGTGGCGGCGCAGGAGAACGGGCGGCTGGCGAAGGAGATCGTCCCCGTCACCATCCCCCAGCGCAAGGGCGAGCCGGTGGTCGTCGACAAGGACGAGCACCCCCGCCCCGGCACGACGGTGGAGAAGCTTTCCAAGCTGCCGACGCCCTTCCGCGAGGGCGGCACGGTAACGGCGGGCAATGCTTCCGGCGTCAACGATGGCGCCGCCGCCCTCATCATCGCCTCGGAGGCCGCCGCGAGGAAGCACGGCCTAACGCCCATCGCCCGCATCCTGGGCGGTGCCGCCGCCGGCGTCCCCCCGCGCATCATGGGCATGGGGCCGGCCCCCGCCACGAAGAAGCTGTGCGCGCGGCTTAACCTGGAACCCGCCGATTTCGACGTGGTGGAACTCAACGAGGCCTTCGCATCGCAGGGGATCGCCGTTCTGCGCGCGCTCGGCATCCCCGAGGATGCCCCTCACGTGAACCCCAATGGCGGCGCCATCGCGCTGGGCCACCCCCTCGGGATGTCCGGCGCCCGTATCTCCGGCACGGCGGCGCTGGAGCTGAAGGAGCGTGGCGCAAGGCTGGCGCTCGCCACCATGTGCATCGGCGTCGGCCAAGGCATCGCGCTGGCGCTGGAGCGGGTTTAGTCGTCGAGCCAGTTCTCGACCTGAAGGCCCGGCACGAACCGGAAGGCGCGGTCGCTGGACACCAGCGTCGCGCCGACTTCCAAAGCGTGGGCGGCGATCAGCATGTCGAGTGCGGTCAACGATTTTCCCGACCGTTCCATGTCAGTGCGGAGTTGGGCGTAGGTATGCGCCGTTCGTGGCGTCCATGGCAGAATCTCGATCTCGGCGAAGAAGTCGTTCGTGGCCTCTCGCAGCCTTATCGCCTCGGGCCGCCGGTATAGCCCGAACCAGATCTCGCCATATGAGACAGACGAAACGCAGAGCCGGCTTGGGCTATGGCCGGCCACACGTCGCAATACGGCGGGCGACCTTCCCGACGCAGCAAAGCTGATCGTATTGGTGTCGAGCAGATAGGGGCTCATCCGAACGGATCGTCACGCTCGTGTGGACGACGGTCACGCCACGGGAAACCCTCCGGGATATCCTCGGGCCTAAGCCGTTCGACAGCCGCGAAAAACTTATCCCACGAACCCGTCCGTTGGGGTTTCGGTGAAAGGATCACATCCCCCGTCGCGGGATCACGCCGGATCTCCACCTCGTCGCCCTCGAAGCGGAACTCCGCCGGAAGGCGCACCGCCTGGCTACGGCCGTTCTTGAAGAGCTTTGCGGTTTTGGGCATGGGCGCCTCCATCGAAGAGATGGTATATATTTTGGTATATATCATCTCCGAAAGAATGGGACAAGGCGCTCTCCCGGCGCAGATCCATCGTTGCAAATGTAGCCGTATATAGCTACATTGTGGCCTACAAAGGAGATAAGCCATGGCTACCGATACTGTGGTTCGCGCGAGAATCGATGCCGAGACGAAGAAGGAGGCCGCGGCCGCGCTTGCGGAGATGGGCTTGTCCATTTCCGACTATATTCGCATGGCCCTCGTCCGGGTTGCCCGCGACAAGGCGGTGCCTTTTCCAGTGAAGGTGCCGAATGCCACGACGGTCAAGGCGATGAAGGAACTGGACGCCGGCAAGGGCAAGAGGTTCGAAAGCGCTGACGAGTTGTTCGAGGATCTGGGCATCTGACGTGCTCGTCCTTGTCCGGTCCACGGCATTCAAGCGCGACGTGAAAGTAGCCCAGAAGCGTGGCAAGGATCTTGCCGCGCTACGAATGCTGCTGAGCCTGCTGATAGAGCGGAAGCCGTTGCCGCCTTCCTACCGAGACCATCCTTTGAAGGGGAGATGGAACGGCTACCGCGATGCGCACATCGAGCCGGACTGGCTGCTGATCTACCGGATTGTGGGCAACGAGTTGCAACTGGCCCGCACCGGCACCCATTCCGACCTGTTCAAGGAATAGCCTGGGGCCGCCTCAGTTCAGCGGAATATCGTTCTCCGCCTTGCCGGCCTGATAGATCTCCGAGAGGTTGTCGTAGTTGGCGGAAATCCGCGTTATCCGCGCCTCCATCCGATCCCGCTCCGGTTCCGGCAGGCCATGCACGAGGCTTCGGATGGAATAGCTCTTCCAGAACGCGTTCTCCGCATTGTAGCCGCCGGGGTCGAGCGCGAAGACCTCCTTCAGGATTTTCAGGTCGTGCGGGATGGCGAAGGAATCGCGCGAATCTTCATGGCTGAAGAGGTAGTAGAAATTGTCGAAGCCGGTCCAGGTGATGGCCGAGAGGCACAGCGAACAGGGCTCGTGGGTGGCGAGGAAGATGCAATCGCCCGGTTCGGGGCGCTGTTCCTTCGGCAGCTCATAGAAGCGCTTCAGCGCGTGCACCTCGCCGTGCCAGAGCGGGTTTTCCAGTTCGTTGTTGGTTTCCGCCAGCACCAGCGACAGGTCGCTTTTCCTCAGGATCGCTGCGCCGAAGAGCTTGTTGCCGACTGCCACGCCGGCTGCCGTCATCGGCACGATGTCGTGCTCGATCACGTCGAGAAGGCGGTCGAGGAGTGTCGCGTCATCTTTCATGGCGTGTCCGGAAGGTGGATCTCGTAGGGCTCGGGGAAGAAGAATTCTTCCAGGTTGTTGCCGTCCCCTCCCCGGTCGACGGCGAGGAAATCCTGCTCCTCGCCGAGGGGTGTCAGCACCGCGTGCCAGGTGTTGCGGTGGTAGTTCACGCCTTGGCCCGGCCGGGCGACGAAGGCTTGCGGCGTGCCCGGCTTTCCCCCTTCGTCGGGGCAGACGGCCACCAGGAAGGGCCGGGGAGAGAGGGGCATGAAGGCCTGGCTACCGAGCGGATGGCGCTCGACCATGGTGAGCTTCAGCGGCAGTGGGTAGGGTTGGCCGCGGAAGATGTTGACGAGCACCCGCGCGTTCTCGCCTATCGCCTCGACGCGCGCCAGATCGTGGAAGCGGCGGCACTTGCCTTCGTTGATGAGGAAGCTTTCAGCGCCGTCGGTTTCGATGATGTCGCCGAAGGGGGCGAAGGCTTGTTTCGTCAGTGGGTTGGCGGTGATGCGGGTCATGGCAGCCTCGCCCTGAAGGGGAGAGCAATCGCATATGAGTCATCTTTGCCGGCTTCGCCGGGACCCCCACCCCTTACCCCTCCCCTCAAGGGGGAGGGGGGCGTCGACGTCTCAGAATCCCCCTCCCCCTTGAGGGGAGGGGTAAGGGGTGGGGGTTCAATCAAAGACTCGGAGTCCATACGCGATAACCCTGCCTTGAAAGGGGAGAGACCTCAGCACGCCCTTCCGCCGCCCGCCGCCCAAAGCTTCGCATGCCGGTTGACATCCTTGTAGAGGAGGTAGCGGAACCTGCCCGGCCCCCCGGCATAGCAGGCTTGCGGACAGAAGGCGCGGAGCCACATGAAGTCGCCGGCTTCCACCTCCACCCAGTCGCGGTTGAGCCGGTAGACGGCCTTGCCTTCGAGCACGTAGAGCCCGTGCTCCATGACATGGGTTTCGGCAAAGGGGATGACGGCGCCGGGCTCGAAGGTGACGATGGTCACGTGCATGTCGTGGCGCATGTCGTCGGGGTCGACGAAACGCGTGGTCGCCCACTTGCCGTCGGTATTGGGCATCGGCGTCGGCGGCACGTCTTCTTCGTTGGTGAAGAAGGCTTCCGGCGCGGGCACGCCCTCCACCGCCTCGTAGGCCTTGCGGATCCAGTGGAAACGGGCGGGCGCCGTGCCTTCGTTGCGCGCGGTCCAGCCGCTTTTGGGCGGCAGGAAGGCGTAGCCGCCGGGCCACATACGGTGGGCCGTGCCGTCGAGATGCACCGTCAGTTCCCCTTCCACGACGAAGAGCACGCCTTCGGCTTGCGTGTCGGGCTCCGGCCGCTCGCTGCCGCCGCCGGGCTCGACCTCCATGATGTATTGCGAAAAGGTCTCGGCAAAGCCGGTAAGCGGCCGGGCGATGACCCAGCAACGGGTCTTCTCCCAGAAGGGCAGCCGGCTCGTCACGATGTCGCGCATCACCCCCTTCGGGATGACGGCATAAGCCTCCGTGAAGACGGCTCGACCGGTGATGAGCTCGCCCTGGCCGGGCAGGCCGCCTGTCGGGGCGTAGTAGGCGCGGGCGCCGGTGTGGGGTTCCATGGTCATGAGGGCAAGAGATCCTTGAGCCGCAGATAGGCGATACGTTCGACCTGGCCGCAGGCGGTGGCGAACTCCTCGTCGCGGCCGTTTTCGATGCGGGCTTCGAAAGCCTTCAGGATGCCGTCCTTCGAATGGTCCTTGACGGCGATGATGAAGGGGAAACCGAATTTTTGGCCGTAGCGCGTGTTGAGGTCGGTGAAGCGGGCGCGCTCCCCGTCGGTGAGCGCGTCGAGGCCGGCGGTGGCCTGCTCGCTCGCCGATTCCGGCGTCAGGCGCTTTGCCGCCGCGAGCTTGCCGGCAAGGTCCGGGTGGGCGCTCAGCACGCCGAGCCGCTCCTCCTTGCTTGCCGCGCGGAAGGCGCGGGCCAGCGCGTTGTGAAGGCCGGCGGCGCTGTCGTGCGCAGGCCCCAGCTCCAGCCGGAAGGCCCGCTCGGCGATCCATGGCGAGTGCTCGAAGATGCCGCCGAAGCGTGACACGAACGCCGCCTCGTCCATGCGGCTGGGCCTCAAGCCCGGCGCTTCGTATGGATGATGCTCCTTCCAGTGGCGGGCGATGTCCATGCGGTTTGCCAGCCACACCTTCTCATGCCCTTTGACGTAGTCGATGAAGCGCTGCAGCGCTGCCGCGCGACCTGGCCGGCCGATGAGGCGGCAGTGGAGGCCGACGCTCATCATCGCCGGCCGGCCGCGGCTGCCCTCCTCGTAGAGCGTGTCGAAGGCATCCTTGAGATAGGCGAAGAACTGATCCCCGGAATTGAAGCCCTGTGGCGTGGCGAAACGCATGTCGTTGGCATCGAGCGTGTAGGGGATGACGAGTTGTGGGGAAATCGCGTTGCCGTGGCCGTCATGGTCGAGCCAGTAGGGCAGGTCGTCGTCGTAGGTATCGGAGATCCAGGTGAAGCCGCCCTCCCCGGCCGCCAGCTTTACCGAGTTGACCGAGGTGCGGCCGAGGTAGAGCCCGGTAGGCCTATCGCCCACGACCTCGGCATGGAGCTGGATCGCCTCCTGGAGGTCGCGGCGCTCGTCCTCTTCGGCATAGGCGCGGTAGTCGATCCATTTGAGCCCGTGGCTGGCGATCTCCCACTTTGCCTCCCGCATGGCCGCCACCTGCTCCGGCGAACGGGCAAGGGCGCTGGCGACGCCGAACACGGTGACGGGGACCTCGCCTTGCGTGAACATGCGGTGAAGCCGCCAGAAGCCGGCGCGGGCGCCGTATTCGTAGATCGATTCCATGTTCCAGTGGCGCATGCCCGGCCATGGGGCGGCGCCGACGATCTCCGACAGGAAGGCTTCCGAAGCTTCGTCGCCGTGGAGGATGCAATTCTCGCCGCCCTCCTCGTAATTGACGACGAACTGTACGGCGACATGGGCCCCGCCCGGCCATTTCGGGTCCGGCGGATTTGCGCCGTAGCCGCGCATGTTCCTGAAATAGCGCCTCACCTTATGTTTCCTCTGGATTGTCCGTGCCTAAAGAATAGTCGAAGGGACGGCGTGCGCATTCCCCCGAAAAATTTGAAAGTCTTTTTGCCGCGTTTCTCGCGCCACCCCCTTATGCAAGCGATTGATTTGCCGCACAATCCATCGGAATAAGACAAGAAGCAGAGGGAGACCCATGAGCGAGGAAGGCAAGGGCCGGCTGACGACCCATGTGCTCGACACCGCGGCGGGGCGCCCGGCGGCAGACCTGGAAATAGCGCTCTACCGGCTGGAAGGCGAAGGCCGCACGCATATCAAGACCGTCAGGACCAACGCCGACGGGCGCTGCGATGCACCGCTGCTCGAGGGCGACGCCTTTAGGCCCGGCGAGTACGAGCTGGTTTTCCAGGTCGGCAATTACCTGCGCGGCAAGGGCGACACGCTGCCGGCGCCGGCGTTTCTGGACCGCGTGCCGATCCGCTTCGGCATGGCCGAGCACACGCACTATCACGTGCCGCTGCTCGTCTCGCCTTACGGCTATTCTACATATCGGGGGAGCTGATGACGGCGATCCGCAATGAAATACGCTTCCTCTTGAACGGCCGCAAGGTTGCGCTTGCCGACGTGCGCCCCGGTGAGACCCTGCTCGACTTCCTGCGGCTCGAGCGCCGGCTGACGGGCACCAAGGAAGGGTGCGCGGAAGGCGATTGCGGCGCCTGCACGGTGCTGGTGGGGCGGCTTTCCGGCGGGCTCGTCTATGAAGGCGTCAATGCCTGTATCCGCTTCCTGGCTTCGCTCGACGGCTGTCATGTGGTCACCGTGGAGCACCTGAAACGGGCCGATGGCAGCCTGCACCCGGTGCAGCAGGCGCTGGTGGACTTCCACGGCTCGCAATGCGGCTTCTGCACGCCGGGCTTCGTGATGTCGCTCTACGCGCTTTGGATGCGCGAGCCGCAGCCCTCTGACCGGGCCATCGAGAAGGCGCTGCAGGGCAATCTCTGCCGCTGCACGGGCTATGAGCCGATCGTGCGGGCGGCGCGCGCCGTCTCCTCCTACGGCGAGGTGGAGGCGGACCCGCTGGCGGCGGAGCGCGCGGCCGTCGTCGCGGAGATCGAGGCGATGAAGGACGGCACGCGGGTGGAGATCGGCGCTGGCGCCGAGCGCCTCGTCATCCCCGCCGGTGTGGACGACCTGGCGGCGGTGCTGGAAGCCGAGCCGGACGCCACCATCGTCGCCGGGGCGACGGATGTCGGGTTGTGGGTGACGAAGTTCATGCGCGACATCGCGCCGGCGGTCTTCATCGGCGGGTTGGAGGAGCTGCGCGCGGTCTTGGAAGAGGACGGCGTGCTGACCGTCGGCGCCGGCGTCAGCTATTCCGAGGCGCTGCCGCACCTTGCCGCCCGCATCCCGGCGCTGGGACCGCTGATCGACCGCGTGGGCGGCGAGCAGGTGCGCAACATGGGCACCATCGGCGGCAACATCGCCAACGGCTCGCCCATCGGCGACATGCCGCCGCCGCTGATCGCGCTCGGCGCCCTGCTGACCTTGCGCAAGGGCAAGGAGCGGCGCACAATCCCGCTCGAGGATTTCTTCATCGCCTACGGCAGGCAGGACCGCCGGTCCGGCGAGTTCGTGGAGGCGGTGCATGTGCCGCAGCCGGATGCCGGCACGCATTTTGCCGCCTGGAAGGTCTCCAAGCGCCGCGACGAGGACATCACCGCCGTGCTGGGCGCCTTCAACCTGGCGCTGGACGCGGACGGCAAGGTGGCCGAGGTGCGCATCGCCTATGGCGGCATGGCGGCGACGCCGAAACGGGCAGCCGCGGTAGAGGCGGAACTGATCGGCAAGCCGTGGACGGCGAAGACGGTGGAGCGGGCGATGGCGGCCTACGAGCGCGACTTCACGCCCATCAGCGACATGCGGGCGTCTGCCGCCTACCGCATGCTGACGGCGAAGAACCTTCTGAAGCGTTTCTTCCTGGAGACGTCGGGCGCGGGCCGCTCATAGTTTCGCGTGACGAGGCAGCTTGAGATGACGAGGCACGAGACGCTCAACCTGAGAAAGGCGAAGATCGCCGGCGGGGTCGCCACCGACCGGCGCCACGATTCCGCCCACAAGCACGTGACCGGCGAAGCCGTCTATATCGACGATATGGCCGAGCCCGCCGGCACGCTGCACGCCTATCTCGGCCTGTCGGAGGTTGCGCACGGCACGATCCGCTCGATCGACCTGACAGCGGTGGAAAGCGCGCCGGGCGTGGTGGCGGTGCTGACGGCGAAGGACGTGCCGGGCGTCAACGATATCAGCCCCGCCGGCCTTCATGACGAGCCCATCCTGGCCGAGGGGGACGTGCAGTTTCTCGGCCAGCCGGTGTTCGCCGTGATCGCAAAGACGCGCGAGGCGGCGCGCCGCGCCTGCCGCCTGGCGAAGGTCGAATACGAGGAGAAGCGGGCACTGATCGACATCGCCGACGTCGAGCCGCAAGGCGCCCGCCTCGTCACCAAGCCGCTGACGCTCGCGCGCGGCAAGGCCGCGGATGCTATTCGCACCGCGCCCCGGCGCATCAAGGGAAGGATGCGCGTCGGCGGGCAGGATCATTTCTACCTGGAAGGTCAAATCGCCTTCGCCCTGCCGGGCGAGGACGTGGATGTCACCGTCCATTCCTCCACGCAGCACCCGAGCGAAGTGCAGCACATGGTGGCGCATGCGCTGGGCGTGCCCTCGCACGCCGTCACCGTAGAGGTGCGGCGCATGGGCGGCGGCTTCGGCGGCAAGGAGACGCAGGCGAACCTCTTCGCGGCGATCGCGGCGATTGCCGCCAAGCGCACCGGAAGGCCGGTGAAAATCCGCCCCGACCGCGACGACGACATGACGGCGACGGGCAAGCGGCACGACTTCCTGATCGACTACGAGGTGGGCTTCGACGAGGAAGGCGACATCCTCGGCGTTGACTTCACCTATGCCGCGCGCTGCGGCTTTTCCGCCGATCTTTCGGGGCCGGTGACGGACCGGGCGCTATTCCACTGCGACAACGCCTATTTCTATCCCTCGGTGCGCGCGGTCTCCGCGCCGCTCTACACCAACACCGTCTCCAACACCGCCTTCCGCGGCTTCGGCGGGCCGCAGGGCATGCTGGGGGCGGAGCGGATCATCGACGAGGTGGCCTTCGCGCTCGGCAAGGACCCGCTGGAGATCCGCAAGCGCAATTTTTACGGTAACGGCAACCGTAACGTTACTCCCTACCACCAGGAAGTGGAGGATAATGTCGTTCACCGCGTCGTCTCGGAGGTGGAAAAGAGCGCCGGCTACGCCGCCCGCCGCCGCGCCATCGCCGCGTTCAACGCGAAGAGCGAGATCGTCAAGCGCGGCATCGCGCTCACGCCGGTGAAATTCGGCATCTCGTTCACGGCCACCCACTTCAACCAGGCCGGCGCCCTGGTGCACGTCTACACCGATGGCTCGGTGCACCTGAACCACGGCGGCACGGAGATGGGCCAGGGGCTCTATGTGAAGGTCGCCCAGGTGGTGGCGGAAGAGTTCCAGATCGACATCGACCAGGTGAAGATCACGGCGACGACGACGGGCAAGGTGCCCAACACATCCGCCACCGCCGCCTCCTCCGGCTCGGACCTCAACGGCATGGCCGCGCAGAACGGCGCCCGCCAGATCAAGAACCGCCTCATCGATTTCGCGGCCGAACGATACGGCGTGCCGAAGGAGCAGATCGTGTTCCTGCCGGGCCGCGTGCGCGTGGGCAATCAGGAAATCCCCTTCCCCGACCTCGTGCGCCAGGCCTACATGGCCCGTGTCCAGCTTTCGGCGGCGGGTTTCTACAAGACGCCGAAAATCCATTGGGACCGCGACAGCGGGCGCGGGCGGCCTTTCTACTATTTCGCCTATGGCGCGGCGTGCGCGGAGGTCTCGGTCGACACGCTGACCGGCGAATACATGGTGGAGCGGGTGGATATCCTGCACGAGACCGGCAAATCGCTGAACCCGGCCATCGATCTCGGCCAGATCGAGGGCGGCTTCATCCAGGGCATGGGATGGCTGACGACCGAGGAGCTCGTCTGGGACGGGAAAGGCCGGCTGACCACCCACGCCCCTTCGACCTACAAGATCCCGCTCGCTTCGGACCGGCCGAAGGTCTTCAACGTGGCGCTGGCCGACTGGGCGGAGAACGCTGAACCTACCATCCACCGCTCAAAGGCGGTGGGCGAGCCGCCCTTCATGCTGGCGATGTCGGTGCTGCATGCGCTGTCAGATGCCGTAGCGAGCGTGGCCGGCCACAAGCTCTGCCCTCGCCTCGACGCGCCTGCCACGCCGGAGCGCGTGCTTATGGCGGTGGAGCGGCTGAGGGCGGAGGCATAGATTGGGCGGCATTGTGCGACTATCTTTCTGAGATCATGGCACACGTCGCCACCACCCCCCTCTGCCCTGCCGGGCATCTCCCCCTCAAGGGGGGAGATTGTGCTGGCCGCTTGCTCTGCAACGCTGGCGATTGGCGAAACCATAGGCAACGGCCAATCTCCCTCCTTGAGGGCAGGGCTATCGCATATGGACGGAGTCTTTGTTCGGCTTCGCCTGGACCCCCACCCCTCACCCCTCCCCTCAAGGGGGAGGGGGGCGCCGACGCCTCAGAATCCCCCTCCCCCTTGAGGGGAGGGGTGAGGGGTGGGGGTCCGATCAAGGACTCAAAATCCATATGCGATCAGTGGCCCCGCCACCCATGACCACCCTCGCCAAATCCCTCACCGCCTTCCTAGACGCCGCCCTCGCCGCAGCCATCGTCGAAGTGCGCGAAGCCAAAGGCTCCACCCCGCGCGAGACGGGCGCAGCAACGGCCAATCTCCCTCCTTGAGGGCAGGGCTATCGCATATGGACGGAGTCTTTGTTCGGCTTCGCCTGGACCCCCACCCCTCACCGCCTTCCTAGACGCCGCCCTCGCCGCAGCCATCGTCGAAGTGCGCGAAGCCAAAGGCTCCACCCCGCGCGAGACGGGCGCCTGGATGCTTGTCTCGCCCGACGCCATCTTCGGCACAATCGGCGGCGGGCAGCTGGAATTCCTGGCGATCGCCAAGGCGCGCGAATTAATCGCCGAGAACGTTGCCAGCGGCGCGCTGGATATTCCTCTGGGCCCCGAGATTGGCCAGTGCTGCGGCGGCCGCGTGGTGCTCGACATCCGCATTGCCGGGCGGGAGGAGCGCACCGAACTCCTGAAGCGTGCCGGGGACGAGGATGCCGGGCGCCCGCATGTCTACCTCTTCGGCGGCGGCCATGTCGGCCACGCGCTGGCCGCCGCGCTGGCGCTCCTTCCCGTGCGCACGTTCGTCGTGGAGACGCGGGCGGAAGCGCTCGCGGACATGCCGGAGGAGGTGGAGAAGCGGCTGACGGCCGTGCCCGAGGAAACCGTACGCGAGGCGCCTGCCGGCTCGGCCTTCGTCGTCCTCACCCACGACCATGCGCTGGATTTTCTGATCGTCGCCGAAGCGCTGGCGCGGGAGGAGGCGGCCTATGTCGGCATGATCGGCTCGAAGACCAAGAAGGCGACCTTCAAGAGCTGGTATCTGAAGAACGGCGGCGAGGAAGCCCGCCTCTCCCGCCTCGTGACGCCCATCGGCGGGGGAGAAGTGCGCGACAAGCGCCCGGCGGTCATCGCGGCGATGGCGGCGGCGGAGGTGATGCGGGCATTCAGCTGACAACCGGCGCTGATGTTGACTTTTGTACATACAAACGTACATAATGAAATAGACGGACCATGAGGGCTTCGACTGGGATGCAGGCAACTGGCCGAAGTGCGGCAAGCATGGCGTCAGCAAGGCAGAAATCGAATATGTGCTGACGCATGGTGCGACCATCGCACCTGACCAGAAGCATTCCGAGATAGAAGACCGCTTCATTGTCGTGGGCCGGAATCAGGACGGACGACCGGTGTTTGTCGGCATCACGTTCCGGATCGTAAGCGGCAAACGGCTTGTCCGCCCGACCACTGCCCGCTTCATGCATGTAAAGGAGGCGCAACGCTATGCCGTGCAAAGTGCCAAGAATGAAGACTGATGAAGAATTGGAAGCTTTCCTGGAACAGGATCTTTCCGACCTGGATTTTTCACAGTTCAAGCCGTTCCGGTTTGAGTTCGAGAACAAGACTGCGCGGGTGAACATGCGCATGCCGCAAAGCCAAATCGATGCCGTCAAGGCCGAGGCAAAGAAGCGTGGCATGCCTTACCAACGGCTGATGCGCGAACTCGTGCAACGGGGTTTGGAGGACTTGAAAGCTTCCTGAACACTTCACCGCCCCTCCAGTATCTCGCCAATTATCCGCTGGCAGCGCTCGACCATGAAATCCAACAGCAGGCGAACCTTGGGATCCTGGAATTTCTTGTGCGGGTAGACGGCGGCGAGCTTGACGGAGGGGGGCGGTGTGTCGGGGAGGATGACTTTCAGCCGGCGGTCGCGCAGGAACGGTTCGATCTCGAAGCGCGGCTTGTTGATGATGCCGTGGCCGGCCAGCGCCCAACCGGTGATCACGTCGCCGTCGTCGGAATCGAACGGGCCGCTCACCTCGAACTTCCTCGGCCCGTCGGGGGTATCGAGCGTCCAGAAATATTCGCGCGCGCCGGGAAAACGCAAAAGAAGGCACTCGTGCCCGTCCTCCACGAGCTGGCCCGGCCGTGCCGGCTCGCCCCGCCGCTCGAGATAGGCAGGGGCGGCCGCCAGCACGCGCTCGCAATCCATGATGCCGCGCATGCGCAGGCTGGAATCCTCCAGAAGCCCCAGCTTGAAGGCGACATCGATGCCCTCGCGCATGATATCCACCTCGTGGTCGGAAAGCCTCAGGCGCACCTCGATATGCGGGTAGAGCTCATGGAATTCGGGGATGGCGCCGGCGATCAGCCGCTTGCCGATGCCAAGAGGCGCGGTGACGCGGATGGTGCCGCGCGGCTGGCCCGAAAGCGCGGCCACGGCCGCCTCCGCCTCCTCCACCGCTTCCAGCACCTTTTTCGCGCCGTCGTAGAAGGCGCGGCCGTGCTCGGTCGGCGTCAGTTGCCGTGTCGTGCGGTTCAGGAGCCGCACACCGAGATACTTTTCAAGCTCCTTGACGCGGTTGGAGGCGACCGCAGCCGAGATACGCATGTCGCGCCCGGCCGCCGAAAGGCTGCCCAGTTCCACCACCCGCACGAAGACGGAAATATTGTCGAGATAGGCCATCAGACTTTCAAACCTCCGGGGCTATTATTTTCCAGAAAATTTTGAAAGTCATCGTGCCCTGCCCCCCTTTCGGTTTATGGCGGAAGCCGTAACTTGGGCTTGCTCAAGCGAGAGGGCCTGAGTTCGGGTCTTTCGACCCCCACTCCGTCTCGGCCTTCGGCCGAGACGGAGTGGGGGTAAGTCCAGAAACCCTTCGGAGCGGGGAACAGGAATGAACGATTTCGCCGTACTGTGGGACTGGCTGTCCCTCGCCGTGCGTTGGCTGCATGTGGTGACGGCCATCGCGTGGATTGGCTCGTCCTTCTATTTCATCGCCCTCGACCTTGGCCTCGTGAGGCGGCCGGGCCTGCCCGAGGGCGTTTATGGCGAGGAATGGCAGGTGCACGGCGGCGGCTTCTACAACATCCAGAAGTATCTGGTGGCGCCGGCTTCGCTGCCCGAGCACCTGACCTGGTTCAAGTGGGAATCCTACTTCACCTGGCTCTCCGGCTTCGCGCTGCTGGCCATCGTGTACTACGCGGGCGCCGACCTTTACCTCATCGACCGCAACGTGCTCGACGTTTCCGCCCCCGTCGCCATCCTCATCTCGCTCGCCTCCATCGGCATCGGCTGGCTGGTCTACGACGCGCTCTGCAAATCGCCGCTGGGCAAGAACGACACCGCCCTGATGCTGGTGCTTTATGTCGTGCTGGTGGCGATAAGCTGGGGTTATACGCAGCTCTTCACCGGGCGGGCCGCTTTCCTGCATCTGGGCGCCTTCACCGCCACCATCATGACGGCGAACGTCTTCCTCATCATCATTCCCAACCAGAAGATCGTGGTGGCGGACCTGAAGGCAGGGCGCGCGCCGGCGGCAAAGCTGGGGGCGCAGGCAAAGCAGCGCTCGCTGCACAACAACTACCTCACCCTGCCGGTGATCTTCCTGATGCTGTCGAATCACTACCCGCTGGCCTTCGGCACCAGGTTCAACTGGGTGATCGCCGCGCTCGTCTTCATCATCGGCGTGCTGATCCGCCACTATTTCAACACGATGCACGCCCGTAAGGGCAATCCGCACTGGACGTGGGGGCTCTCAGTGGTGATCTTCGTCATCATCATGTGGCTTTCCACGGTGCCGGAGGTGCTGACGGGCGAGCGGCGCATCTCGGCCGCCGAGGAGCGCTTCGTCGCCTCCACCCACTTTCCAGCCGTGCGCGACACGGTGATGGGGCGTTGCGCCATGTGCCATGCGGCCGAGCCCGGCTACGAGGGCATCCACGCAGCCCCGAAGGAGGTGGAGCTCGACACGGACGAAGCCATTGCAGCACACGCCCGCGAAATCTACCTTCAGGCGGGCCGGAGCCATGCCATGCCGCCGGGCAACGTCTCCGGCATGACCGAGGACGAGCGCCGCCTGCTTGTCACCTGGTTCGAGGAAGCGCGATGAGGCGACGGACATGACCAAGACGCTCATTCGCGGCCGCCTGCTCGCCTTCCTGGCCGAGCCGCATGCGGTCGACGACCATGCATCCTACGTTTACGAGGAAGACGGCGCCGTGCTGGTAGAGGACCGCGTCATCGTCGCCTCCGGCGCCTATGCACGAGTGGCGCTTGACGCCGGCGGCACCGAGGTCGTGGACCACCGCCCGCATCTGCTGCTACCGGGCTTCATCGATGCCCATGCGCACTTCCCGCAGATGCAGGTGATCGCCAGCTTCGGCGCCGAGCTGCTCGACTGGCTCAACACCTACACCTTTCCCGCGGAGACGAAATTTTCCGACCCTGCCCATGCGGCGCGCATCGCCGGCTGTTTCCTCGACGAGATGGCGCGCCACGGCACCACCACAGCGGCCGTCTACTGCACGGTGCATCCGGGCTCGGCCGATGCCTTCTTCGCCGAGGCTCAGCGGCGGGGCATGTGCATGATCGCCGGCAAGGTGATGATGGACCGCAACGCGCCGGCAGCGCTTACCGACACGGCGCAATCGAGCTATGACGACACCAAGGCGCTGATCGCCAGGTGGCACGGCAAGGGGCGGCTCAACTACGCCATCACCCCGCGCTTCGCCATCACCTCGACGCCCGGGCAGATGGAGATGGCCGCGGCGCTGGCGGCGGAGCATCCGGATTTGCATATCCAGACGCACCTTTCGGAAAACCATGCCGAGATCGCTTTTTCGGGTGAACTCTATCCCCATTGCGGCGACTACACCGGCATCTACGTGGACTACGGCCTCACCGGCCCCAAGAGCCTGTTCGGCCACTGCATCCATCTTTCCGAGCGCGAGGCCGACGTGCTGGCGGAATCGGGCTCGGTGGCGGTCTTCTGCCCCACCTCCAACCTCTTCCTCGGCTCCGGCCTGTTCGACTACCAGCGCTACCGCCGGCGAACGAGGCCCCTGCGCATCGCCGCGGCGACGGATGTCGGCGGCGGCACCAACTATTCCATGCTGCGCACCATGGACGAGGGCTACAAGGTGATCGCGCTCAACGGCGAGAAGCTGAACCCGCTCGCCTCCTTCTGGCAGATCACGCGCGGCAATGCCGAAGCGCTGTCGCTGGAAAGCCGCATCGGCACGCTGGAGGCGGGCAGCGATGCCGACCTCGTGGTGCTCGACGCCCGCGCCACGCCGGCGATGCGCCTGCGCATGGAGACGGTCGAGACCCTTGCAGAAGAGCTCTTCGTGCTGCAAACCCTTGGCGACGACCGCGCCGTGGTGGAGACCTACGTCGCGGGCTCGCCGATGAAACAGGGTTTGTGAGACGTAGGAGGGAGTGTGGCCGCCGAGATAGAGCCGCGTCGCCTTTTCGAGGATCTCTTCCGTGCGGCCGTCGCCGCCGCCGATCCGATGGAAATCATCCCAGACTTCCTCCCCGCCCGCCCCAAGGGCCGCACCGTCGTCGTCGGTGCCGGCAAGGGGGCGGCGCAGATGGCGCGGGCTTTCGAGGAGGCGTGGGATGGGCCGCTCGAAGGCGCCGTCGTCACGCGCTACGGCTACGGCGCGCCGACGGAGCGGATCGCGGTGATCGAAGCCGCCCACCCGGTGCCGGATGCCGCGGGGCTGAAGGGTGCGCGGCGGCTCCTGAAGCTCGTCGAAGGGCTGACGGCGGACGATCTGGTGGTGGCGCTCGTCTGCGGCGGCGGCTCGGCGCTTCTGCCCGCTCCGCCGTCCGGCCTGAGGCTGGAGGACGAGATCGCCGTCAACGAGGCGCTGCTCGCCTCCGGCGCCCCCATTTCGGCCATGAACACCGTGCGCAAGCACCTCTCCGTCATCAAGGGCGGCCGGCTGGCCGCGACCGCACACCCGGCGCGCGTCGTCTCGCTGATCGTTTCCGACATTCCGGGCGACAACCCGGCGCTCGTCTCCTCCGGCCCCACCGTGCCGGACGCCGCGAACCGGCAGGACGCGCTTGCCGTCGTCGAGGCATGGCGGCTGCGGCTGCCTCCGGCAGCGCTGCGCCATCTGCATTCGCCGCAAGCGGATGCGCCGACGCCCGACGACCCGCGATTTGCCGGCAACGAGGTGCACATCGTCGCCTCCGCCGCCCGCTCGCTGGAGGCCGCCGCCGCCGCCGCGCAGGCGCACGGCATTACGCCGGTGATCCTCTCCGACGCCATCGAGGGCGAGGCGCGCGAGGTTGGGCGGGTGCACGCGGCGATCGCCCGCGAGGTGGCGCTGCGCGACCGGCCGTTCCGGAAGCCGGTGCTCATGCTCTCGGGCGGCGAGACGACGGTCACCATCTGCGAGAAAGGCGGGCGCGGCGGGCGCAATAGCGAATTCCTGCTGGCGCTCGCGCTGGGCGTGGAGGGCGCCGCCGATATCGCCGCCTTCGCTGCCGATACGGACGGCATCGACGGGTCGGAGGAGAATGCCGGCGCCTTCGCCGACCATACCACCGCCGCCCGGCTGCGCGCGGCCGGTCACGACCCCAAGGCGCTGCTTGCAAGACACGACGCCTGGGGCGCGTTTAATGCGCTGGGGGACCTGTTCGTGCCGGGGCCGACGGGGACGAATGTGAACGACCTGCGGGCGGTGCTGATAAGGTGATGCCCCGCCCTAGTCACGTGAATCTAAAGTTCGCCACATAAGGTCTGCTCTGTTTTTTGGCAGAAGCGTTTGACTGATGAGAGGATCTCGTCGGCGG
>NZ_WQNH01000023.1 GCF_009812055.1 Chelativorans xinjiangensis
AACGCAATACTCCGGACAGGACAACCATGGCGCGCGCAAAACACTTGACAGCCAAGACAGTCGCTCTGTCCTGCCGGACATCTCCCCCACGAGGGGGGAGATTGCTCCGGCCGCTTGCTCGGGCACCTATTCTGCGACGTAGCCGGTTGGCGAAACCCGTCATTACGGCCGATCTCCCCCCTTGTGGGGGAGATGTCCGGCAGGACAGAGGGGGGCGCGAAAGGGCGTCAACCTCTCCGATCGCACGGCACACTCTCCCTTCCAGGACTTGCACCCGCCCATGACCTACGATCCCTCAAGCGCCAATCCGCTCGCCGGCAACCCGCTGAAGACCCGCGCCGATGTCGAAAAGGCACTGCACGACCTGTTCAATCCGTTGCTGCCGTTCTTCTCCAAAGGCGGCGCCCGCGTTCGCCTCACCGCTTCGGCCGCCCATTTCGACCGCATCGCAGCGGATGTCGAAGGCTTCGCCCGCCCGCTCTGGGGGCTTGCTCCGCTGGCCGCCGGCGGTGGCCGTTTCGACCATTGGGCGCTCTATCGCGAAGGCCTTGCCAACGGCATGGACCCAGATCACCCCGAATACTGGGGCGAGGTGAACGACAGGGACCAGCGCATGGTCGAGATGGCGGCAATCGGCTTCACGCTGAAGATGGTGCCCCATCTCGTCTGGGAGCCGCTTCCTGAGCGGGCGAAGAAGAACGTCGCCGCCTATCTGACGCATATCCGCCGCTTCGACTATGCCGACAACAACTGGAAGTTCTTCCGCATCCTCGTCGATCTCGGGCTGGAAGAGGTGGGCGTCGGCTTCGACCGCGAGCTGACGGAAAGATACCTCGAGGAACTCGACGGCTTCTATCTCGGCGACGGCTGGTACCGCGATGGGAATGTGCGCCGCATCGACCATTACATCCCCTTCGCCATGCACTTCTACGGCCTGATCTATGCCAGGCTTGCCAAGGGCGACGGGGAACGCACCGCCCGCTACCGCGCGCGGGCCGAACAATTCGCCCGCGATATCCGCCACTGGTACGACGAGGACGGCGGCGCGCTCGCCTTTGGCCGCAGCCTCACCTACCGCTTCGCCTGCGCCGGCATCTGGGGCGCGTATGCCTTCGCCGATCTGGAGGCGCTGCCCTGGGCCGAGATCAAGGGCCAGTATATGCGCCACCTGCGCTGGTGGGCACGGCATCCCATAGCCGACCGCGACGGCGTGCTGTCGGTCGGCTATGGCTATCCGAACCTTCTTATGAGCGAAAACTACAACTCCGCCGGCTCCCCCTATTGGGCGCTGAAGGCTTTTCTCCCCCTGGCTCTACCCGAGAGCCACCCGTTCTGGCAGGCGGAGGAAGCCCCCGCCGTCACCCGGCGGGAGCCGGTGCCGCTCAAGCATCCGGGCATGGTGATGATGCACACGCCCGGTAACGTGGTGGCGCTTTCCTCCGGCCAGCAGAACTACCAGATGCGCTTCGGCGCCGAGAAATACGCCAAGTTCGCCTATTCCTCGCGTTACGGCTTCTCGGTCGAGAGCGATGAGCGCGCCTATGCCAACGCCGCCTTCGACGGCATGATCGGCCTTTCCGACGATGGCCGGCACTATCGCGTGCGCGAGAGCAACGAAGCGGCGCTGATCGCCGGCGATACCCTCTACGGCAAATGGAAACCATGGGGTGATGTGACGGTCGAAACCTGGCTGGTGCCGGCCAATCCCTGGCATATCCGCGTTCACCGAATTGAAACGCCGCGGCCGCTCAATGCCACCGAGGGCGGTTTCGCCATTGCCCGCGCCGACCTCGACGCCGATATCCGCGAGGAGGGCGAGGGCATGGCGCTCGCCCGCTCCACCACGGACCTGAGTGTCATCCTCGATCTTTCGGAGGGGGCAAAGCGGGTCGGACGTGCGCACCGCGCGATGCCCAACACCAATCTGATTTCCGCCAAGACCATCGTGCCGCAGTTGCGGGGGGAGATACCTGCCGGCACCACCCTGCTCGTGACGGCGGCGATGGCGCTGCCTGCGGGCGGTGACACCGAGGCCGCACTCGCCAGTCCACCCCCACCGCCCGACCTCGCCGCGCTCGAGCGCCTTTTCGCCAGCGAGGGCATCGAAGTCAGTGCCATCCAGGTGCTGGAGAGATTTTGATGCGGCCGAAACTCGTCTTCGCCATGGCGCCGAGCAGGACGCGGCACGTCTTCGACGAGCGTCTGCTCGCCCGGCTCGGCCAAAGCTGCGATGTCCTCTCCACGGCTCCGCTGGAGGAATTCTCCAGCAATGCCGCGCGCGACCTCCTGCGGCAGACGGAAATCCTGGTGACCGGCTGGGGCTGCCCCTTCGTTTCGACCGAGGTGCTGGCGGCAATGCCCGATCTCCGCCTCGTCGCCCACGCTGCGGGAACCGTCAAATACACGCTCGACCCCGCCGTCTTCGAGGCCGGCGTCGCCGTCACCCACGCGGCGGAAGCCAACGCCGTGCCGGTCGCCGAATTCACGCTCGCCGCCATCATCTTTGCAAACAAGCGCATCTTCGGCCTGCGCGATCTCTACTGCGCCGACCCTTCCCGCCGCTCCGTCTGGGAGCTGATGGATGAGCCGATCGGCAACTATCGCCGCACGGTCGGCCTCGTCGGCGCTTCGCGCATCGGGCGCAAGGTGGCCGCTCTCCTCGAGATGCTGGAGGTCGAGGTGCTCCTGGCCGATCCCTATGTCGATGGTACCGATCCTGTCGCCCGCCTCGCCGAGATCACTGATCTCGACGACCTCCTCGCTCGTGCCGACATCGTCTCCCTCCACGCCCCCTCGCTTGCCGCCACCCACCAGATGATCGGCGCGCGCGAATTGAAGCTGATGCGAGACGGCGCCACCTTCATCAACACGGCGCGCGGCGCGCTAGTCGACGAGGCCGCCCTTCTCGCGGAACTCGAGACCGGCCGCATCCAGGCGGTGATCGATGTCACGGACCCGGAGATCCCGCCGCGCGGCTCTCCCTTCTACACACTCCCCAACGTCTTCCTCACGCCGCACGTGGCGGGCGCGGCCGGGCTTGAGCGTCTACGGCTCGGCCAGATGGTCGTCGAGGAGATCGAGCGCTTCGTCGCCGGCGAACCGCTCCTCTACGCGATCGAGCCGCACATCCTGGAGCGGCTGGCATGAGTGAGGCCGAGCGTGTTCCCGGCGAGGCGGCGCAGGAGCACGAGGCGCGCCTGCAGTTCCTCACCTGGGAGCGCACGCCGGCCGATATCGACAGCCCCGCGCACCGCGCCCGCAAGAAAAGGCTCGTGCGCGACGCCGGCGCCAGCATCGCCGACACGGCTTACGTGGCGGCCGAGGCGCGCATCTTCACCGATCGCTTTGTCCTCGGAGAACACGCCTGGATCGCCGGCCATGCGCTGGTGCGCGGCGACGTCGAATTCGGCGCCCACTGCACGGTCAATCCCTATGCCTGCATCTCCGGCAAGGTCGTCTGCGGCGACGGCGTGCGCATCGCCTCCCTCGTCTCCATCGTCGGCTTCAACCATGGCTTCGACGATCCCGACCGCCCGATCCATACCCAACCGCACGAGACGCTGGGTATCGTTATCGAGGACGATGTGTGGATCGGCGCCAATGCTGTCATCGTCGACGGCGTCACGGTTCGTCGTGGTGCGGTGATTGCCGCCGGTGCCGTGGTGACGAAGGACGTGCCGGAAATGGCCGTCGTCGCCGGCGTTCCAGCAAAAGTCGTGCGCCGCCGCGGCGATCCTGGCGTCCGCTCCCGCCGCGGTGCAGCGGAGACGGCCCTTGAAAAGATAGGACGTACCGCCGCTGCCGAATGGCCGGCTGTACTGGCGAAGTACCGCACCGCCGAAGGCTACCTCTCGCCGGAGGCCGATGGCACCGCGCGCATGAGCATCCGGCACTTGTGCGACGCCATCGAGATCGCCGCCGGCTTCGACGCGCTATCGGAGCATCTCGACGCCGGCAAGACCATCGAGCGCCTCCAGTCCGTGCAGGATCGGACCACCGGTCTCTTCCCGGACCCCTATCGCCCGCCGGAGCCGGGCAGGGCCCTGCGCGACGACGGGCTTGCACTCTACAACGTCCTCGCCGTCGGCTATGCGCTCGAAGTGCTGGGCGCCCGGCCGCTCCACCCCGTCTCCGCGGTCGAGGTCGATGCCCCCGCGCTGTGCGCCTGGCTCGAAAGTCTGCCGTGGAAGGCGCGCGCGTGGTCCGCCGGCGCCCATGTCGACGCCATAGCGACCGCGCTCTATTTCAACGCCCGTTATTTCACCACCGGCCGCGCCCGTGAGGTGCTGTTCGGCTGGTTGGCGATGAACGTCGACCGCGCCACCGGTCTGTGGGGCAGCGCAACCGCCGACGGCCTCCTGCAACCCGTCAACGGGTTCTACCGCCTCACGCGCGGAGCTCACGCTCAGTTCGGATTGCCGGTGCCGTGGCCGGAGGCGGCGATCGAGTCGGTCCTGACGAACCATCGCAATCACGGCGGTTTCTCCGGCCCGGCCTACACAGCCTGCAACCTGCTCGACACCATCCACCCGCTTCGGCTCTGTCTCAAGCAGACGGACCACCGTCGCGGAGAAGCCGAAGCGATCGCCGAGGCCGTCATCCTGCGTGCAGCGGAGCGCTGGCGGCCAGGCGAGGGCTTCGCCTTCGCGGACGGCCAGCTGGGCAGCCTGCAAGGTACGGAGATGTGGCTGTCGGTGCTGCATCTTTCCGCCGGCCTCCTGGGCCTCGCGGAGGCCTTCCCCTTCGTGCCGAAGGGCGTGCACCGTACGCACCCTGTCGGCCTCGGACTATAGGAGAACCCGCCCATGACCACTCAGCGAAAAGCCCTCGTCGTCTATGGCGGTATGGAGCTGCACACGCCAAAGCGCGGCGCCGAAACGGTGTGCGACCTGCTTGCAGCGGAGCATTTCGCGGTGACCCTCACCGAGGACTACGATGCGCTTGGCGCAGAGGATATCGGCACCTACGACCTTGTCGTGCCCGTCGTCACCGGCGGCACGCTCAGCCGCGAGAAAGGAGAGCGCCTGACGGCGGCGGTCCGCGCCGGCACTGGCCTGGCCGGCTATCATATGGGGCTCGCCACCAGCTTCCGCGACTGTGTGCCGTTCCGCTACGCTGCCGGCTGCTATTGGGTTGCCCACCCCGGCAACATCATCACCTACCGTGTCGACGTCACCAAGCCGGGCCACCCGATCATGGCCGGCATCGAAAGCTTCGAGCACACCTCGGAGCAGTATTACCTTCATTACGATCCGGCGATCGAGGTGCTCGCCACCACCACCTTCTCCGGTGCGCACCATCCCTGGCGCAAGGGCGTGGTGATGCCCGTGGTGTTCACCACGACGCACGGGACGGGAAGGGTGTTCTATTCCTCCCTCGGCCATACGGCGGACGAACTGGAAATCCCCGAGGTGCGCACAATCCTGCAACGCGGGCTTTTATGGGCGGCGCGCTAGGAAGTCTCCACAACCCTCCCGGAAAAGTGAGCGACAACTCGACGCTACCATAGTACTATCGGTCTACGGCAAGGGTTGCGGTTTCACGTAACCGGCCATCGTCAGGCTACGTGCGCCGCAGCCATACCGGACCCGATGGAGGGAGGAAGGTTATGGCAGGTTTTCATGTTCTTGCAGGCGCCCAGAAGACGATTGCGCATCCCAAGGTCCGTACAGTCGATTTTGCGGACATAGTCGATGTTCTTCGCCGCGGCCTGGACGATTTTTGGGAGAAGCCCTCCCACTACGTTTTCCTGTGCCTGATCTATCCTATTGTCGGAATTATCCTGATCACGTGGGCATCGAGCGGCCATGCGCTGCAACTCATCTTTCCCCTCATCGCCGGTTTTGCCCTTCTCGGGCCGTTCGCGGCCATCGGCCTTTACGAGATCAGCCGGCGCCGCGAGCTCGACATGGATACGTCCTGGCGGCACGCTTTCGAGGTGCTGCGCTCGCCGGCGATTCCCTCCATGGTCGCCGTCGGCGCCATCCTCATGGTCATCTTCCTGGTGTGGATTTTCACCGCCCAGGCGCTCTACGCCTGGATTTACGGGCCCACCTTGCCGGAATCGTTCATCGGCTTCGTACGCGAGGTCCTGACCACGCAGCAGGGCTGGGCCCTGCTTCTCCTCGGCAACGGGATCGGCTTTATCTTCGCCCTTGTCGTGCTCAGCACCACATCGGTGGCTTTCCCCCTGCTGCTCGACCGGGACGTTGGCGCCTACTCGGCTATCCAGACCTCGGCACGCGTCATGCTGGCCAACCCGCTTCCGGTGCTTTTCTGGGGCTTGATCGTTGCGGCGCTTCTGGTGATCGGCTCCTTGCCGTTCTTCGTCGGCCTCGCCGTGGTCATCCCGGTGCTCGGGCATTCGACATGGCACCTCTACCGCAAGACGGTGATAGCGCCGGGGGTCAGGAAGCGGCGGTCCGAGGAGTAGGGGCGCTTCTGCCCCTCACCCCCCACCAACGAACGACGTCATGCGCGTGAGCGCGGTATAGTCGGATTCGATCGCCATGATGGCGACGAACACGAGGACGGCGATCGGCGGCAGCAGGATGGCGTAAACCAGCGCCAGCCGTTCCCATACCATGTGCATGAACACCGCCACGATCAGCCCTGCCTTCAGGATCATGAAGGTGAGGATCAGGCTCCAGCGCAGATAGCCTTCGAAGCCGACATAGTCGACGAGATAGGAACAGGCGCTCAGGACGAACAGCCAGAACCAGACGACGAGATAGATGCGGATCGGGTGCTGCTGGCCTTCGGCATGCTCCGCAATGGCGGTCTGCGAGTATTTCCGATGGGGTTGTTCCGCGTGGGAAGCCATGACCGTTCCTCACCACAGATAGAAGAAAGCGAAGATGAAAACCCAGACGAGATCGACGAAGTGCCAGTAAAGGCCCATGGTCTCCACGTGCTCGTAGTCGCCGGGGCGGCTCGTGAAGAAGCCGCGGTCGCCGCGATCGTATTCGCCGCGCCAGACCTTGCGGGCGACGATGAGCAGGAAGAGGACGCCGAAGCTGACATGCGTGCCGTGGAAGCCGGTGATCATGAAGAAGGTGGCGCCGAACTGCGGTGCGCCCCACGGATTGCCCCACGGACGGACGCCCTCGGTGATGAGCTTCGTCCACTCGAAGGCCTGCATGCCGACGAAGGTGGCACCGAGTGCCGCCGTGGCAAGCAGGAGTGCCACCGTCGCGCCCTTGTTCTTCCGGTAGGCGAAGTTGACCGCCATCGCCATGGTGCCGCTGGACGAGATCAGCACGAAGGTCATGATGGCGATCAGGATCAGCGGGATGTCGGCGCCAAACATATGCAGCGCGAAAACCTCGCTGGCATTGGGCCACGGCACCGTGGTCGAACTGCGCGCCGTCATGTAGGCGAGCAGGAAGCAGGAGAAGATAAAGGTGTCGGACAGGAGGAAGATCCACATCATGGCCTTCCCCCAAGAGGCGCTCTTGAAGGCGCGCTGATCCGACGCCCAGTCGGTGGCCACACCGCGTATGCCGCTCGGGCGGGCAGGCTTGGCTCCGAAGCCGTTCAGCGTGGTCTCGCCCATCTTCGTTTCCCCTTTACGTCAGTATCTGCCGGCAGAGCGCGAGCAGGTCCCCGGCCCAGCCGGCCAGGAGGACGAAGACGCCAAGCCAGACGAGGAGCAGGAAGTGCCAATAGGCGGCGCACAGTTCGACGCCGAGGCGCAACTGCTCCGCCGCCACGCCATCGTCCCATGCCTTCACTATGGTCCGCCCGAGAGCGACGAGGCCGCCCAGGATGTGCAGCCCGTGCACGCCGGTCATCAGATAGAAGAAGCCGTTGGCCGGGTTCACATCCAGATAGTGCCCGCCAGCCGCCAGCTCCCGCCACGCCGTCACCTGGCCGGCCAGGAAGACGAATGTGGCAAGCGCCGCGGTCACCAGCGCAAGGCGCGTTATCTCCCGGCGGCGCTCGCGTGCCGCGCGCACGGCGCAGGAAAGGGCGACGCTGGCAAGGATAAGGATCGCCGTGTTGACCCACAGGATGCGGGGGAGCGGTGGCGCCTGCCAGTCGGCATAGTCCATGCGCATGAAATAGGCGCTGGCGAATAGCGCGAAGAGGCTGCCGACGACGGCGAGGAAGACGGCCAGCGCGACCTTGGCCGTGGGCATGCCCGAAACGTCGGTCTCCGGTAGGGCGGTGCGCACGCCGTGCTCCAGCCATGGCTTCTCCATCACCTTCTGGTGAAAGAGCCACCAGAAGGAGAAGCCGATCACCACAGCCAGAAAGACGAGAACGACGCTCATGCGGGCCTCGCTGCCGCTTTCTCCGGCCACGGATCATTCTGGGGGATGAAATCCTCCGGCGCGCCGGGGACCGAGTAGTCATAGGCCCAGCGGTAGACCACCGGCCGCTCGTCGCCCCAGTTGCCGTGCGGCGGAGGGGTGATGGGCGTCTGCCATTCCAGGCTCGTGGCGCGCCAGGGGTTGGGGCCGGCCTCCTTGCCGAAGCGCAGGCTCCAGACGAGATTGAACAGGAACACCATCTGCGCGAAGCCGACGACCAGGGCCGCCACTGAGATGAAGGCGTTGAGGTTGCCCACCGGCGCAGTCATGAAGGCCGCCTCGCCGATCTCGGGATAGCGCCGCGGCACGCCGACGAGCCCCACATAGTGCATGGGGAAGAAGATCGCGTAGGCGCCGACGAAGGTGACCCAGAAGTGGAACTTGCCCATCCAATCTTCGAGCATGCGCCCGGTGATCTTCGGATACCAGTGATAGATGGCGCCGAAGATCACCATGATCGGTGCAACCCCCATCACCATGTGGAAGTGGGCGACCACGAACATCGTGTCGGACAAGGGCACGTCGACCACCACGTTGCCGAGGAAAAGCCCCGTCAGCCCGCCATTGACGAAGGTGACGATAAAGGCGAGCGCGAACAGCATCGGCAAGGTGAGATGGATGTCGCCACGCCAGAGCGTCAGCACCCAGTTGTAGACCTTGATGGCCGTGGGCACTGCGATGATCAGCGTCGTGGTGGCGAAGAAGAAGCCGAACCATGGATGCATGCCGGAGACGTACATGTGGTGCGCCCACACGATGAAGGAGAGCGCGCCGATGATGACGATCGCCCAGACCATCATACGGTAGCCGAAGATATTCTTGCGGGCATGGGTCGAGATCAGGTCCGAGACGATGCCGAATGCCGGGAGCGCGACGATGTAGACCTCCGGGTGGCCGAAGAACCAGAACAGGTGCTGGAATAGGATCGGGCTGCCGCCGCCGTAGCTCAACTGCTCGCCCATCTCGACGAGCGCCGGCATGAAGAACGACGTGCCGAGCACCCGATCGAACAGCATCATCACGCAGGCCACGAAAAGGGCCGGGAAGGCGAGCAGTGCCATCACCGTGGCGGTGAAGATGCCCCAGACGGTCAGCGGCATGCGCATCAACGTCATACCGCGCGTGCGGCCCTGGATCACAGTCACCGCATAGTTCAACCCTCCCATGGTGAAGCCGATGATGAAGAGGATCAGCGATACCAGCATCAGGATGATGCCCCAACTCTGGCCGCCGGGCGTGCCACCGAGGATCGCCTGCGGCGGGTAGAGCGTCCAGCCCGCCCCTGTCGGCCCGCCGGGCACGAAGAAGCTCGCCACCAGAACGAGGACCGCCAGCAGATAGACCCAGAAGCTCAGCATGTTGACGTAGGGGAAGACCATGTCCCGAGCGCCGACCATGAGCGGTATGAGATAATTGCCGAAACCGCCGAGAAAGAGCGCGGTCAGGAGGTAGATCACCATGATCATGCCGTGCATGGTGATGAACTGGTAGTAGGCCTCCGGCGTGATGAAGCTGAAGGTACCGGGAAAGCCGAGTTGCAGCCGCATCAGCCAGGAAAGCACCAGCGCTACCAGGCCGATGGCGACCGCGGTGCCGGAATACTGGATGGCGATGACCTTGGCGTCCTGCGAGAAGACATAGGTCGTCCACCAGCTCTTCGGATGATAGAGCTCAAGCTCGGGGACTTCCGCAGGCGGGATGTCCCGTTCCATGCGAGGTGTGGCATCGACCATCGCTTCACCTCCTTAGGCCTCCCGGCCGCGCCGGAACGTGCCGGTTAAACCGTCTCCTGTCTCATCTCACGGCCCGGCCTCCTCGGCCGCGCCGAGTTTCTGCGGGGCGGAAAGGTCGGCGAAGGTGGATTGTCCCTCGAGCCAGGCCAGGTAGTCCTCCTCCGTCTCCACGGCGACCATGCCGCGCATATAGCTGTGCCCGGTGCCGCACAGCTCCGCGCACAGCACCTCAAACGTCCCCGTCCTTGTCGGTGTGAACCAGAAATAGGTGACCATGCCCGGCACCATGTCCATCTTGGCGCGGAACTCGGGCACGTAGAAATCATGCAGCACGTCGATCGAGCGCAGCAGCATCTTCACCGGCTTATCGATGGGCAGGTGCAGGTCGGCCGCTTCGATGACGATGTCGTCCTGGCCGGCGGGGTCTTCAGGATCGATGCCCAGCGGGTTCTCGAAGGTAACGAGCCGGTTGTGGGACTTGCCGAGCTTGCCGTCCTCGCCGGGCAGCCGGAAGTTCCACTGCCACTGCTGCCCCACCACCTCAACCTCGGTTGCCTCGTCGGGAACGGTGACGAACTGCGACCAGACGTAGAGGCCTGGCGCCAGCATCGCCGCCACACCCACCGCCGTCACCACGGTGAGCCACCATTCCAGCCTCTTGCTCTCCGGCTGGTAGGCCGCCTTGGCGCCTTCCTTGTGGCGGAAACGGAAGACGCAATAGGCCATGAACAGGATCACCGCGCTAAAGACGGCGCCGGTAATCCAGAAGGTGATGATGAGCGTATCGTCGATATAGCCCCAGTTGGACGCAATAGGCGTCCACCACCATGGGCTCAAGATATGGAACAATATCGAGCCCAGGACCACAAGAACGAGTATCAGCGCGACGGCCATTCTCCGTCCCTCCCGGCCTCCTGGAGAACCTCTCCTCCCTCAGGAAGCCGGCGGCATACTAGCCTGAAACGGCTGTGAATATCCAGAGCCGGCCGGCGCACCTCCGGTTGGTCGAAAGGTTTCGATGCCCTGAGCGACGGAGCTTTCTTCAGCTTTTTCTGCCGGCGCCTTGCCGGCCGACTTGGCTTAACTTGCGTCTTCTCATCCCTTTTTAGAGACCGTACGTGTAACACGCTGCTGCACAAGGCTGGCGCCGGCGGTTGTTCTTCTGTAACCTGTGGAAAATGAGGCAGGCCGGCATATTCGGATGTTGCCGAGATGCCTCCGATTTCGTCCGGGAGGTCGTGCGATGGACGCCAAAACCTCGTTCTTGGTCGCGCTTTCTGTGGTAATACTGCTGTTGATCGGCTTCGGCCTCATTCCCGTTTGAAGCGGCGGGCCGCGCCGCTTGGTTGCCGGATTTGCGGCTTTATGTCACAGGAGCCTGCGACAATTTGCCCATTGTTGGGGCCGGGGAGGGGCAACAGGATAAACGCATGGGGAGGCGATTGCGCCGCTGGATGCGTGCCGGCGAGCGAGAGGGAGGAGGTTCCTCATGAAATCGATATCCCGAGGCGTTCGGATTGGCCTTGCCATCGCTCTGCTGGCCCCGATTCCGGCACTGGCCCAGGAGGGCGACCCGGCCGCCGGAAAGACGGTATTCAACAAGTGCCGGGCCTGCCACGAGGCGGAGACGGACAGAAACAAGGTCGGCCCGTCCCTGCTCGGCGTCTTCGGCCGCACCGCCGGCACGTTGGAATCGTTCCAGTCGCGCTACTCCCCGAATATGAAGGAATTAGGCGAGGAGGGGCTCGTGTGGGACGAGGAGAACCTGACCGCCTATCTGCGCGATCCCAAGGCTGTCGTTCCGAAGGGCAAAATGGCTTTTGCCGGCCTCAAGAACGACGAGGACCTCGCCAACGTGATTGCCTATCTGCAGGCAGATCCCAAGCCTTGAATCGCGGCAGGGGCGGGGCCAAAACGGAGCTGCTGGTGCCACGACGGGTGCCGGCATCTCCCGACAACCCGCTCCGCCTAGCGCATCGGCCCGAGAATTTGAATCGATTTTCGGAAAGCACGGCGTTGTAGTCTATGCTTCCTCCCCGATCCACACCTGCATCGGCCCGGGTCCGCGGTTGTTCCAGAGGAAATACGGAATGGCCGTCAGCGTTGCCGGCCATTCATCGGGCGGATCGGTGCGGTAGAGCGTGCCGTGCCAGTCGCTGCCGTCGATGGCCTTCCCCTCGGCGGTGAGCAGCGTCACGCCGTCGAAGAGGTCTTCCCGCGCCGCTGCCCGCACCTCTGCGCCGCGCGGCAGGCGCGTCTGCCGGACGGGGATGCCGGGGTTGTCGGCATGCTCCAGGCAATAGACCAGCGGTCCGCGCTTCAGCGCCACGCGCCCAAAATCGGCGGTAACCTGCGGGTTGGCGTAGATGCGTTCGGGCTGCATGGGCAGGTCGAGTTCGACACGATCGCCCTTGGCCCAGCGTCGGCGGATGTCGAGATAGCCGTTGACGGTGTTCGTCGCGACATCGACCGCCTCGCCGTTCACCTTCGCCCGCGCCCCGCGCGCCCAGCCGGGGATGCGCAGCTTGACGCCGAATTCGGCCTCGGCTTCCGGGGCGAGCGTGATGGAGACGGCGCCGGACCAGGGGTAGCCGCTTTCCTCCACGACGCCGACCCTGGTGCCCGCAACATCGAGCGTGGTCTCGGTGCCGCCGTAAAGGTGCACGATGAGGGAGTCCGCACTGGTGGCGTAGAAATAGCCACTGACGGAGGCGATCAGGCGCGAGGCGTTCATGGTGCAGCACGGGCAGGGATGCCAGGTCCAGCGCGTGTGGCTGCCGTCGCTTTCCAGCGGGTTGTCGTAGAAATAGTGCTCGCCGTCGCGGCTCAGCCCCGTCAGGGCGCCGTTGAAGAGGGCGAGTTCGAGCGTGTCGGCGTATTTGCCTTCGAGGTCGAGGTTGAGCATGCGCTGCGCCCACAGGATGAGGGCGACGGAGGCGCAGGTCTCCGCGTAGGCCGTGTCGTTCGGCAGGTCGTAGTCCTTGGTGAAGCCCTCGTTGTGGGCGGAGGGGCCGACGCCGGCGGTCACGTACATCCGCTTGGTGGTGATGTCTTCCCACAGCCGCTCGCAGGCCTTTTTCAGCGCCGCGTCATCGAGCTCGGCGGCGAGATCGGCCATGGCCGTATAGAGATACATGGCGCGCACGGCGTGGCCGACGGCCTTGTCCTGTTCGCGCACCGGCTTGTGCGACTGTGAGTATTCGTGCGTTCCCGCCCAGTAGTGGTTGTCGCCGCGCGCTTCGGCCTCGACGTCGAAATAGTTCGGCTCGGCTCCCCGCTCGTTGATGAAGTAGGCGGCAAGGTCGAGGCGGCGCTTGTCGCCCGTCAGGTGGTAGAGCTTGACCAGCGCCAGCTCGATCTCCGGGTGGCCGGGATAGCCGCGCTTCTGGCCGGGGCCGGTGCCGAAGACATCGGCGATGTGGTCGAGATAGCGCTCCATGATGTCGAGGAAGCGGCGGCGGCCGGTCGCCTGGTAGTAGGCGATGGCGCCCTCCAGCAGATGGCCGGCATTATAGAGCTCGTGATTGTCCCTGAGGTTGGTCCAGCGGTTCTCCAATTCGCGCTGGATATACCAGCAGTTCAGGTAGCCGTCGGGAAGCTGGGCCTTGGCCAAGTCCTCGACGATGGCGTCGATCCGCGCCTCGATCTCGGCATCGCGCTTGTGGGCGAGCGCGTAGCTTGCCACCTCGATCCACTTGCCGACATCCGAATCCCAGAAGATCTGCGTGGTGAAATTGTGCCGGTTAGGCGGGATGGAGACGGGGGGCACGGGCTTCGGCAGCTTCAGCGATTCAAGGATGCCGTGCGCGGCCAACTGGCGGTGCTGACTGGGCACGGTGCGGGCGAGCACCGTGTCGAGCCGCTCGCGCCAGAAGGTGCCGGTGAGTTTGACATCCGTGAATCTGGCCGGTGTGTATTTACGCATGGTCTTCCGTTCCCGTTTGAGTGATCACACCACTAGCGCCGCAGGATTGGCGGATCACCAGCGTGCATGGCAGGCGGCTGACGCCCCGCATCGGCGCACCGTCGATCATGGCGATCAGGCGGCGGCCGGCTTCACGGCCGAGCGCGCGGAGATTGAGGTCGACGCTGGTGAGCGGCGGGCGGCTTGCTTCGGTCATCACGTTCCAGTTGTCGAAGCCGACGATGGCGACGTCCTCGGGCACGGCAATGCCGCGCTCGCGCAGCGCGTCGGCGGCGCCGCGGGCGATCTGGTCGTTGCCGCAGAAAAGTGCGTCCGGCGGCTGGCGGCCGGGGGCGAAGAGCCGCGCTGCCGCGTCGTAGCCCCATTTCTCCGACCATTCGCCGCTCAGGTAGTAGCCTTGCCCTTCCGCAAGCCCCGCTGCCGCCAGCGCCTGACGATATCCGTCGCGGCGCAGGCGCACAGCCTCGAAGCGCTCCGGCCCGGTGATGTGGGCGATGCGCTTGCGCCCGAGCCCGATCAGATGCTCGACCGCCATGCGTGCACCGCCCTCGTCATCCGGCAGCAGGCACACGGCATCGGGGTCGTCCGACTGGGAGAACACGTAGATGACCGGCAGTCCGCGCAGCGCGCCGTCGAGCCCCGGCCGGCGGTCGGCGCGGCGCGCGGTGACCACAACGCCATCGACCCGCTTGCCCAGAAGCTGCTCCACATGCTGGCGCTCGCGCTCCGGGTCGTCGGTGGCATTGCACATGAAGACAGCGATCTGCCGGTCCGCCAGGCAGGCCTCCAGGCCCTCGGCGATCGGCATGGTGAAGCGGCCGAAGCTGTCGTTGGAGATCAGCCCGACGGTAAAGCTGTGCCGCCGGTGCAGGCTCTGGGCCAGGCTGTTGGGGCGGAAGCCGAGCGCGTTGGCCGCGGCGACGATGCGCTCCCGCGTCTCGGCCTTCAGGCTGCCGTTGTTGTTGAGCGCCTTGGAGACCGTGCCGATGCTGACGTTGGCCATACGCGCCACGTCGCGGATGGTGGGCCCCTCCCGGCGCTGCTGGCGGCCGTCTTCTGGGTCGCGGTCCATGGGGCTGGCTCGATCTCCCATTGCGGCGCCTATTTCACCGCGCCGCTCAGGAAACCGGAGACGTAGTAGCGCTGCAGGAGGAAGTAGATGGCGATGCAGGGGATGACGGAGACGACGACGCCCGCCTGTAGCGGGCCCCAGGAGACGGAGCCGTAGAAGCTGTCGATCACGCCGGTGAGCAACACCGGCAGCGTGAAGGCGGTCTCCTTGCTCATGAAGATGAGGGCGGCGAGGAACTCGTTCCAGCTCATGATGAAGGCGAACAGCGAGACCGTTACCATGCCGGGCATCGCCAGCGGCATGAAGATGCGGCCGAGGATCTGCAAGGGGCTGCACCCGTCGACTATCGCCGCTTCCTCCAGTTCGCGCGGGATGCCCTCGAAGGCGTTGCGCATCACGTAGACGCTGAAGGGCAGTTGGAGGATCGTGTGGATGATCGCCAGGCCGACATGGTTGTTGGTCAGTCCCAGCTTGGTGAACATCAGGAAGAGCGGCGTCAAAAGCGCCTGATAGGGGATCATCATGCTGGCGAGCAGGACGAGGAACAGCACCTCCTTGAACGGCACATGGAAGCGGGCAAGCCCGTAGCCCGCCGGCACGGCAAGGACGAGGCAGAAGACGATGGTCAGGAAGGCCACCATGAAGGAGTTGAACAGATAGGTGGGGAGCCCGGCCTGGTATCCGTAGACCTTCAGATAGCTTTGCAGGCTGAAGGAATGCGGCAGGTAGTCCGGTGGCACGGCGGCCACCTCCGCCTCCGGCTTGAAGGAGGCGAGGAAGGACATCACCAGCGGCCAGGCCATGATGGCGATCACCAGCCAGCAGATCAGCGCCACGATCACCCGCGCCGGCAATCTGGTGCCGACCCTGCGGGTGGAGACGCCGATGGCGCCTCTTTCGAGGGGGATGTCGCTCACGAGGACCCTTTCCGGCTGGTCAGCGCGATCTGGACCGCCGCACCCGCCATGATGATCACCATCAGGATGAGCGACAGCGCGCTGCCGTAGCCGAGTTTGAAGTAGACGAACGAGTTCTGATAAATCCAGTAGACCGAGGTGAAAGTCTGCCCGCGCGGCGCGCCGCCGGTCATGATGTAGAACTGGTCGAAGGCGAGCATCGAGCCGATGGCGCTGATGAGTGTCGCCAGCAGGATGCTGCGGGCGGCGAGCGGCAGGATGATGCGGCGCACGCGCTGCCAGTAGCTGGCGCCGTCGATCATCGCCGCCTCGATGAGGTCGTCACCGATGGACTGGATGCCGGCGACCATCAGGATCATGCCGAAGCCGACGATCTTCCACGTCACCGAGATGATGACGGCGAGCTGGCCGAGTTCGGCCTTGCGGAACCACACCAGCGGCTTGTCGAGAATGCCGATATCGACCAAGAGCCTGTTGAACAGGCCCACCTGCTGATCGAACAGCCACAGCCAGATGAAGCTTGAGGTGGCAAGGCCGATGACCACCGGCAGGAAGATCGCCCCGCGTGTGAACTGCTTGAGCCGGGTGTTTTCGGTGGTCAGAAGCGCGGCGAGGAAGCCCAGCCCCATCAGTACCGGCGTGATGTAGAGCGTGTAGCTGACCGTGAACCAGAGCGAGCGCCAGAAGCCTTTGTCGGAGAAGGCCTTCGCGTAATTCTCCAGCCCCACGAACTCGCCGCCGCCGAGCAGCGAGGCATCGGTCGTCGAGGTGTAGACGAGCTGCCCCAGCGGATAGAGCACGAACACGGCCACGAACAGGAGGGCCGGCGTCATGAACAGGAGCCCGACATATCTGCTGGAGTTGGCGTACATTGGTCTCGGTTCTTGCGTTCTCAGACTCTTTGATACCGGCGCCAACGGGGCGCCGGTATCAGCGTGTTTCCTGCTTTCGCCGAACACGTCTTAAGCGGGTGCCCCTACTCTCCCGCGATCTCGATCATCCTCTCGCGCGCTTCCTCGATGGCCTCGTCGATCTCGCCGTCGAAGACGGCGCGCTGCAACATGTTGATCCAGGGGCTTGCGTCCGAATTCACCATGTCGGCGAAATGGAAGACCCACGGCACATAGCCCACCTTGAGCGCTTCCGCCGTCACCTGCACCTTCGGCTGGTCCGCGAAATACTTGTTGTCGGTGGCGAGATCGGCGCGCACGGGCAGGATGCCGTTCTTGGCCAGCCCCTCCAATTGGGCCTCGTCGGTGAGCACCCAATTGATGAACTCGCGCGCCAGTTCCTCGTTCTTGGAGCCGCGCGGGATGGCGATGGTGTCGCCGCCCACAAAGCCCGAGACCTGGCCTTCCTCAAGGCCCGGCAACAGGGCTACGCCGTAATCGAGGTCGGGGAAGTCCGACTCCATCAAAGGAATGACGAAGCCGCCCGTGCCGGCGATACCGACATTGCCGTTGGTGAAACCGGAGACGAAATTCGCCCCGTTGTCCGTCTCCGCGCTCTCCGGCACCAGGCCCTCGGTCCACATGTCGCGGTAGACCTGAAGCACCTCCTTCACCGCTTCGCCCTCGAGCGCGGTGTCCTCGCCGTCGCGCGGCAGTATCTTGGCGCCGCCGGCGACCATCAAAGGCGAGGTGACGAAGATGTTGCAGCCCGGGCAGGAGCCGGCGAAGTAGAAGCCGTAGGTGTCGTCGCCAAGGGCAGCGATCTTCTTCGCCATCTCGTGAATTTCGTAGATCGTGCGCGGCGGCTTCTCCGGGTCGAGGCCGGCCTCGCGGAACAGGTCCTTGTTCCAGGCGATGACCGAGACGTCCGGCGCGAAGCCGGTACCATAGGTACGGCCCTCGTAGGAGGAGATGTCCTTGTAGGCGTCGATCACCTTGTCGAAGTTAGGATTTTCCGCTGCCTCGTCGGAGATGTCGACGAGCGAGTCTGCCTTCATGAAGTCCGGCATGTAGATGAGATCGAGCGAGATCAGGTCCGGCGGCTCGCCGGCGGCGATGCTGGTGGCGAGCTTGGTCACCATCTGCAGATTGGGGATGACGGTCAGTTCGATGCGGTTGTCCGGGCGGCTCTCGTTCCAAAGGTCGACGAGCACCTTGCCGGCATTGGCTGCGGTGCCGTCGCGCACCCACATGGTCATCTCCTGGGCGAAGACCGTGCCGGTCATAAAGGCGGCCGTCGCCGTGGCCAGCACGGCAGCCCCGACACGCCGGGCGTTCAACACTCTCATTATTTCCTCCCATATCGCGGAACCGGCCACGGAGCCCGCCATGCTCCGCGGCAGGAACAGGCTCCCCTTCCGCTGGCCGCGGCTCCTCCCGCTGATATCGCCAATTAGGAAAACCTTTTCCTTTTGTGAAGGTGACATGAGACGAGCCCCTTCGGAAGGGGCTGTTCAGGTGGAGCTGGCGCCGATGGGCGCCGCCGGCGCCAGAACGCCGCCGGACTGCGGCGCGCGCACACCGGTCGTCTGCGGAAAACTGTATGGCAGCCCGCGCAGGGAGCGGATCGCCAGATAGGCAAAGCACTCCGCCTCCACCGCGTCGCCGCGCAGGCCAACGCTCTCCGCGGGTAGCGCCTCCACGCCGGCCCGCCTGCCGATCTCCCGCATCATGAGCGGGTTCCTGCGGCCGCCGCCGCAAACGACGAGCCGCTCCGGCCTTCGCGGCAACAGGTCGAGCGCCTTGCCGACGGCGCCGGCGGTGAAGGCCGTGAGCGTTGCCGCGCCATCGGCAAGCGTGAGCCCGTCGGCCATCGCGGCTGGAAAGTCGAACCGGTCGAGCGACTTCGGAAAGGGGGCGGCAAGGAACGGATGCTCCAGGAGCGCCCGCAGTCGCTCCTGGTCCACGGTGCCGCCGGCGGCGATTTCCCCGTCCCGGTCCATGGCCCCGGCATCGTACCGGGCGATCCAGTCGTTGAGCGGGGCGTTGGCCGGTCCGGTGTCGAAAGCGACCAGCCGCTCGCCGTCGCACCAGGTGATGTTCGCCACGCCGCCGAGGTTGAGGATGGCGGTGTCGGCCCCCGCGCCGATCTTCTCAAGCATCGCTTTGTGGTAGATCGGCGCGAGGGGTGCCCCATGGCCGCCCGCCGCCACGTCGGCGGAGCGGAAATCGTAGACCACGTCGGTGCCGACGATCGCCGCCATCCGCGCGCCGTCGCCCAATTGCCGCGTCCGCCCGCGCCGATCGCCTTCGGGCGCAACATGCAGCACGGTCTGCCCGTGAAAACCCACCGCCGCGATGTCGGCGGGCTGAAAGCCGTGCTCTTCCAGAAACGCCTTCACCGCATGAGCCTGTGCCTCGCTAAGCGTAATCTCCGCCTCCCGGAATATCGCCGGCTCCGGCCCCTCGAAGCCCCACGCGCGGGCAGCCTGCAGCGTTTCGGCCAGCAATTCGCGCATCCCGGCGGGGTAGGGCGCGAGCGCCCACGGCCCGAACGCCTCGATCCGTTCGCCATCCGTCTTGATCGCCGCGATGTCGATATTGCCGTCGAGAACGGTCCCGGTCATCAGGCCGATGGCCCACACTGGCTGCATGTTCCCGTTTCTCCTTTGTGCAGGGTTTTGGCGAGGAGCTTAGCGGCTTTTCACAGCGGGAGCGATGCGGGGGTGAGGGTAAACCCACTCACATCTCTTCAGCCACTTCCCCCTCCGCCACCCGCCTCCCATCGGCATCGAAGGCATGAAGAAACCGCTCGTCGAGCGCAAGCGAAACCGTGTCGCCGCTGGTGATTCCCCGCTGCCCCGCAAGCGCGGCGACGATGCGCGGCTGGCCTTCCGCCTCGGCGTGGATGATGGTCTCGGGGCCGAGCGCTTCGACCAGGGTCACCGTGGCGGGGATGCGCGCCTGCCCGCCCTGCGTTTCGATGTGGTGCGGCCGTACGCCGATGGTGATGGGCTCGCCCTTGGGTCGTGCCGGAATGTGCAGCGACAGCATGTGCCCGCCGTCGAGCTCGATGCGGGCGGCGCCCGCTTCGCCGCCCGCAAAGCGGCCTTCCAGGAAATTCATGTGCGGGGCGCCGATGAAGCCGGCGACGAAGCGGTTGGCCGGGCGGTTGTAGAGTTCGAGCGGCGTGCCGATCTGCTCCACCCGCCCATCGCGCAGGACGACGATGCGGTCTGCCAGGGTCATGGCTTCCGTCTGGTCGTGGGTAACGTAGATCATGGTGGCGTCGAGCCGCTTGTGGAGCGCGGCGAGCTCGGCGCGCATCGTCACGCGCAACTCGGCGTCGAGGTTCGACAGCGGCTCGTCGAGCAGGAAGACGCCCGGCCGGCGCACCATGGCACGACCGATCGCCACGCGCTGGCGCTGACCGCCGGAGAGCTGCCGCGGCTTGCGCTCCAGAAGCTCCTCGATCCTCAGCATGCGGGCGATCTCGGTCACACGCGCCTCGATCTTGTCTCTCGGCGTCTTCGTGTTCTCCAGCCCGAAGGAGAGGTTTTGACGTACGCTCATATGCGGATAGAGCGCGTAGGACTGGAACACCATGGCGAGCCCGCGGTCGGCGGCCGCCAGATGGTTCACCACCTCGCCATCGAGCACCACGTCGCCCGAGGTCGCCTTCTCCAGGCCGGCGATGATGCGCAGTAGCGTGGACTTGCCGCAGCCGGACGGGCCGACGAAGACGACGAACTCCCTATCCTTCACCTCGATATCGACGTGGTGGAGCACGCCGACCGGGCCGAAGGACTTGCTGACGTTTTTCAGTTCGAGATGGCTCATGTGCTGCGGCCTATTTGATGCCCGTCGATGCGATGCCTGAGGTGATGAAGCGCTGCAGGAAGGCGAAGATCACCACGACAGGCAACATGCTGACCACCGTCATCGCCAGAACGTAGTGCCATTGCACGTTAAGCTCGCCTTGGAAGGAGTTGAGACCCACCTGCAGGGTGTAGAGCTCCTGGTCGGATAGCACGATCAGCGGCCAGAGAAAGTCGTTCCACCGCCACATGACCGAGAAGATGGCAAGCACGGCCACCGCCGGCATGGCGAGCGGCAGGACGATGCGCCAGTAGATCTTCCATTCGGAGGCATGGTCCATGCGCGCGGCCTCCAGCAGCTCGTCGGGGATGGTCAGCATGTATTGGCGCAGAAGGAAGACGCCAGTGGGGGTGGCCACTGTGGGCAGGATGACGCCCCACAGGCTGTTGAAGAGGTTGAGCCCGTTGATGACCGAGAACAGCGGGATGATGATCACCGAAAGCGGCACCATCAGCGTGGCGAGGATGATGGCGAGCACGGCCGTGCGGCCCTTGAACTGGTATTTCGACAGTGCGAAGGCGGCCATGGAGTTGAAGATGAGCGTGATGATCGTCGCCACCACCGTCACGAAGACGGAGTTGTAGAAATAGCGCAGGAAGTTGTAGCGCTTGAACGGGGTCGAATAGTTTTCCGTCGCAAGCTTGATCTCGCGCACCGGCTGGCGGGCGGTTAGCGGCACGCGGATGATCTCTTCGGGCGCTTCCGGATCCGCCATCTGCGCCACCGTGCCGATGCGACGGACCTGAACCAGCAGATGCTCCTCGCCGTCCTCCATCATCACCCGGTAGAGCGGCAGCGGCTCGTCGAAGCCTTCGACGTGCACCATCGCCGTCTCGTAGGGCAATAGCGTCGGCGGGAACTCGCTCAAGGCCGCGCGGGTCTTGAAGGAGGAAAGGCCGAGCCAGATGACCGGCCCGAACATCAGCAGAAGCCCGGCCACAAGCCAGATCCAGGCCAGCACGTCGGTGAAGTGCCAGGAAGCGCCACCGCGCCGGCGGGTGAGGAAGGTGGCAATCCCGCTCATCGCTGCTCCTTCCGCTCGCGCCAGGCCGAGGCAAGAAGCTGTATCAGCGTCAGCACGATCAGCACGACGGCCATGAGGATGGAGGCGGCGGACGCCAGCCCCAGATTGCGCACCTGCTGGGCAAGGCCGGTCTCGTAGATGTACTGCACCAGGAAGAGCGTTGCGGTACCGGGGCCGCCGCCGGTGAGCACAAAGACCTCGTCGAAGACCTGCACGGCGCGGATCAGCGCCAGCAGGATGACGACGACCATGTTGGGCCACAGAAGCGGCAGCGTGATGCGGGTGAGCACCCGCCAGCGCGGCGCGCCGTCCATCTCGGCCGCCTCGTAGAGGTCGCGCGGGATGGCCTGCAGGCCGGCGAGCAGAATGAGCGTGTAGAAGCCGAGATGCGCCCAGATGGACAGGAAAATGGCCCAGAACATCGCCCAGCCGCGGTTGACCAGCCACAGGACCGGCTCGAAGCCCAGCTCTAAAAGGGCAGCATTCAGGAGGCCGTTCCTCTGCAGGATCCACTTCCAGATCAGCGCCACGACCACAGGCGACAGGAGCACCGGGAAAAAGAAGACGGCGCGCCAGAAGCCGCGCGCCCGCATCTCGCGGTTGAGCACGAGGGCCGTGGCAAGCGAGACCAGCACAAGTGCGGTCACCTGCACGACGACGAAAAAGCCGGTGTTGCCGACGGCGCGCCAGAAGCGGTCCTCGCGGCAGGAGGCGGCGTCGAGGAAGTCGCGGCAGGCAAGCAGCGTCTCGTATTGCAGCGTACCGACGAAGACCCGGTTGTTGAGGAACAGCGCTCCGCCGCCGGTGAAGGAGTAGGCGACGTTTAGCGTCATCGGGAACAGCACGAAGATGCCGAAGACAAGCATATTGGGCGCGAGAAACGCGGCCGCCACGCCGCCGAGCCCAAAGCGCCGCTGCACAAAGCTCATCGGGCGGTCTATGAGGTTCATCGCCCAGCGGACGGGTGCGAGCAGCAAACCGGCGAAATGCCCGCCGCCGATCCCTTGGCGCGTTTCGACTGTCATAGCTTCAAGGGGCCCCAATCAGACCTTGCAGGAGAGGGTCCCAAACCGCGATCACGCTTCGATGCACCCGGCCGCCCCTACCGCTGCGCCTCCTCGATCTGTTGCGCTATGTCATCCTCGATGCGGCTGTACGCATCCTCCAGCGAAAGCTCGCCGGCGACCACTTGGCCGAGGCGGCCGATGATGGCGAAGTAGGTGACGTTCGCCCACTCCCAGGCCGGCATGCGATTGGCGAGCGGCGCGAGGTTTCCAACGGCGCCGACGAAGGTATCGAGCGATTCCTTCACATTCGGATTATCGGACTGGTAGTCGAGACCGGCTTTGGTGAGCCCAGCATGGCCGGGCAGGAAGAGCGTGTGCTCGTAAAACTCTTTCAGGACCGGCTCGCTCGCCAGCCAGTCCATGAGGCGGGCGACCTCTTCGGGATGCTCCGTGTACTTGATGCCGACCACGCCGGCGCCGCCGGGAAGGCCGGTGCAGGCCGCCGGGCCGCAGGGGTTGGGAACGGCCGCCCAGTCGAAGGCGTCGCCGATGGTTTCGGCGAACTGGCCGATCTGCCAGGAACCGGAGTAGTACATGACGACTTCGGCGTTGGCGAATTCCTCGTTGGCGCCGCGATAGGTCGTGCCCGACACGCTGCCCCAGATCTCCGGCGACATGGTGCCGTCCTCGTGCCACCGAGCGATCCGCTCAGCCATGGCCTTGAACCCGTCGTCGATGACGGCCGGCATGCCGTCCTCGCCGATAAATCCGGCTCCCATGGAGATGGCCGGCCCGGTGAAGCGGTGGCCGGAGCGGTCCATTGCGAGCGGGATCGGGATGTCCTGGTCCTCGGCGACCTTCTTGACCGCTTCGGCCCATTCGTCCCAGGTGGCATCCTCGCCCGGCAGCTCTACGCCCGCCTGCTCGAAAAGCGTGCGGTTGACGAAGGGCCCGGTGACGGTGAGCTGCGTCATATAGCCAGGGATCATGTCGCTGTCTTGCGGCCGCATCCAGTCGAGATAATTGCCGAAATTCTCCTCCCAATAGGAAGGGTCCTCAACGAGGTGGCGCAGGTCGAGCCAGTGGGGCGCGAGGTCCTTCAGCGTGGTGACACGCGCCAGGTCCGGCCCCTGGCCCGCCTCCAACTGCACGGGAAGCTGATCGCGGATAACGGTGTAGGCGACGTTGTCGAGCACGACCTTGATGTCCGGGTTCTCCTCCTCGAACCGGGACAGAAGATCGGCCATGACATCGCCTTCGTTGCCGTCGGAATACCACATGAAACGAAGCTCCACGGGGTCCTGCGCGTAGGCTACAGCACTGAACGATGCCGCGGCGGCAAGTGCGGCCACCAGGGTCGTCTTTCTCAACATCGAAATCTCCTCCCTTTCCCGACTACTTCTTTACACTTCCGACTTATGAGCGGGTCCTGTGCATGCGTCCGTCGCATGTTGCCCTCTTCGCACCCTGCCGTCCACCTGCCCAAGGCGGGAAGGGGTGCCGAAAAGGGGCGAATACCCCTTCGATTGGATATGAAGGTGACTCCGGTTTTCGAAGGCGGCCGCGCCTACCGTCCGCAGCGCTGCATCTGATAGGCGTAGTCGTTGGCCATGGCGGCTGCTTTGCTGGCGGCTTTCTTCATGTGTGCGTTGTTGCGCCAGGCGCCGCTAGAGTAGCCGGCGTGACCGGCATAGTAAGCCAGATAGAGATTGTAGGTGTCGTTGAGCGCGATGCCGTTCTTGTGGTGGCTCTGGCGGTGGTACCAGCCGACGAAGTCCACCGCGTCGGCGAAATCGCCACGGCGGGCGCCTTGCCTGCCGGTTTCGCGCCGATAGCGGTCCCATGTGCCGTCGAGGGCCTGGGAATAGCCATAGGCGCTGGATGGGCGCTTCCAGGGAATGAAGCCGAGCAGCTTTTTACGCGGGGGCCTGGCATTGGCCTTGAAGCCGGACTCGGCGCGGATGGTTGCCATCAGCACGGGAACCGGCACACCGTACTGACGCTCGACGCGCTTGGCATCGCTGTACCAGCCGCCGAACCAGCCGTCCTTCTGGTCGAACACGGAACAGAGATCGTTGATGTTTCCTGGCGTGGAGGCACAGCCGCCAAGCGCCAGAAGCACAACGGCGATCATTATGGCGCGCATCATGCGCTGGCCATAACCCGTAAAATTCTAACAATTCCTAACCGCGGCGGCGGAATCGGCTGGAAGAGGCCGACACGATAGGCACCTGGGAGACGGAAGCGGCGGGTACACCGGGCTTTTGCCGATCGCACAGGCGTCCCGTGCCAGGCATCTAGCGCTTGCATAGGGATGGCAAAAATGACATCCATCCACGCAGGGTTGTGCATTGCACGGGGTGTAATGCGCTTGGGGGTGAGAAGATATTGAAAACGCCACGGAAGCGATCAAGTCGCCGTCGTGCGCCTGTTCGCAAAGCCACGCAGCTCGAGGCCAAGCTGCAACCGTCGCAGAAGCGCGCGAAAAGCACGTTCGAGACCATTCTCGACGTGACCGGCCGGCTGCTGGGCGAGGTGGGGGTCGAGCGGCTTTCAACCAACATGATCTGCGAACGGGCAGGGATGACGCCACCTGCGCTTTACCGATGGTTTCCCAACAAATACGCCATCCTGGCGGAACTTGCCCGCCGGATGACAACGGCGCAGCTGGAAGCGGTGGAAGGGTTGTGGCAGCAGCGGGCGGATGCCGTCGAGGCTTTTCCCGAGGCGGCGGACGAGATCGCCGAGGTCCTGAAGCAGCTGAACAAGATCACGCGGGGCAGGCCCGGGGGGATCTGGATCATGCGGGCCATGCGCGCCGTGCCGATGCTGCGGGACATACGAATGGCGTTCCGGACGCGGCTCGCCGCCATCATCCGCGACGGCCTACGCGCACGGGGGGTGCATGCGGCGCCGGAGGAGGAACTCGACATTGCCGCGCACCTGATCGCCGAGGCCATTTTGGCGGCCGACGAGATGGCGGCGGAAGGCCCGGCCTCCGATGTCGACGCCATCGCCCGGGAGATCGGATGGATGGTCGAGCTCTACGCCCGCAAACGCTGGGCGCCACTGCGGTAATAGCCTCTCGGTCACGGCGGGCGCCCGACCGATATCGACCTCCATCAAAGGATATCCAAGACGAAAGGCGTTCCCTCGTAGGCTTCCGTGCCTCGACCGATGGCGCGGATCGCTTCGACCATGCGGCCGCGCCGGTCAAGGATCTGGTCGGCGAAGGAGACGATGCGGATGTTGGGCGTAGCGGACGGCGCGCGGCGGCGGAGTTCCCGGGCAAGCTCCATCTCGTCATGGTCGGGCTGGAGTGCGGCGGCGATGGAATAGGCAGCGGCTGTCGAGCGGCTGATGCCGGCGTGGCAATGCACCACCATCGGCGCCCTGCGGTCCCAGGACTGGGCGAAGTCGAGAAGCGTTTCAACATGCGCCCGCGACGGCGCGACCAGCCCCGGCATTTCCTCGACAATATCGTGCATGGCGATGTGCAGGCAGCAGGACGGGTCGAGATGGGCGGGCCGCGGAGGCTCGGCCTCAAGGGAAAGAAGCGAGATGAGATGGGTCGCGTTGGTCGCTTCCAGCGTTGCGGCAAGCTGGGAAAGGGGCGTGACGTGGATCATTGCGGTTGTCCTGCGGCTTTCCGCCAGCGGCGGAGCGATTGCGCCAGCCGGTGGAATTCTCCGTCTCCTCCAGGCAATCCTATACGCAGTGCGTGTGGATCGGCACGGAAATTGCGCACCAGGATCCCGTCCTTGCCGAGCGACCGGAAGAGGCTTGCCGCATCAACCGTCCGCAGGAAACGGAAGAGCGGCGTGCCGCCGGCGGCGGTGAGGCCGTTTTCAGCCAGCAGCGTATCGAGATCCAATGCTTGCCGGGTGAGGCGCTCGCGCATTTCCGCCTGCCATGGGAGATCGGCAAGGGCGCTCCGGCCGATTTCGAGCGCCGGCCCGCTGACCGCCCAGGGGCCGAGGCGGGCTCGCAGGATGTCCGCGGTTGGCTGGGCGGCAAGGGCAAAGCCGAGCCTGATGCCGGCGAGCCCGAAGAACTTGCCGAAGGAGCGCAGCACGACGATGCCGTCGGCTTCCACATCGCCGTCCAGTGCCTCAGTGCGCGGTCCGACATCCATGAAGGCCTCGTCGACGACCAGAAGGCCGCCCTTTGCCCGCATATGCGCTGCCAGATGCAGAAGGTCGGTACGCGCGGTAACGTGGCCGTCGGGATTATTCGGATTGACGACGACGGCGAGGTCAGCGTCGTAGAGTGCCCTGAAATCGGAGACCTCAGCCACATCATGTCCGGCAATGGCGGCGGCGCGCCTGTGTTCTGCGTAGGTGGGCGACAACACGGCCGCCTTACCCCCGGCGGCGAGGCCCGCCACCAACGGCAGAAGGATCTGCGTACCGGGTGCGGCGGCGACGTTCATAGCGTCCGGGGCGCCGTAGGCCTCAACCGCAGCATCCATGAGGGCTTGAAGCTGTGCTTGCTCCGGCAGGCGCTGGAAGGCGCTGGCGGATATATCTGAAAGCGGATAGGGATGCGGATTGATGCCCGTGGAAAGATCGAGCCAGGGCTTCGGCGCACCGGGGAAGAGCGCCTCCGCGCGCAAAAGACTGCCGCCGTGATCGGTCACTTCCTTTGCCGGATCGTCCCTAAGCAATGCCATGTTCGTTCTTCTAGCCTTCCTGTCGCTCGTGATCGAACTGGCGCTCGGTTATCCGGATCGCCTGTTTCGCGCGGTCGGCCATCCGGTCGCGTGGATGGGCCGGCTGATCGGCTTTCTCGACCGGACGCTCAACCGGCAGGATTGGACGTTGCGAAGCCGCCGTGCCGGTGGCGTGGTGGCACTCTGCGTCCTGGTGGCGGTCGCGGGTGGGGTTGGGTGGGCACTGCAATCGCTGCTGGGCGCTGGTGCCGGCCTCCTTGTCACGGCGCTCTTCGCCAGTTCGCTCATTGCCCAGCGCAGCCTTGCATCGCACGTCGAGGCCGTTGCATCGGCGCTCGAGACCGAGGGGCTGGAAGCCGGGCGCCGGGCCGTCTCGATGATCGTCGGCCGTGACACGGCGGTGCTCGATGAGGCAGGGGTCTCCCGCGCGGCCATTGAAAGCCTTTCCGAAAACTTCTCCGACGGCGTGGTGGCGCCGGCTTTCTGGCTGGCGGTTTTTGGACTGCCGGGCGCGCTCGCCTACAAGGCCGTCAACACCGCTGACAGCATGATCGGCCATCGCACGCCGCGGCACGCGGCCTTTGGCTGGGCGGCGGCGCGTTTCGACGATCTCGTAAACTTGCCCGCTTCGCGTCTGACGGCACTGCTGATCGTAGCGGCGGCGTGGGTTACGGGGGCGGGCTCGGCGGCGAAAGCGTGGAGCGCCGTGCAGCGCGACGCGGGGCGGCACCGTTCGCCCAACGCCGGGTGGCCGGAGGCTGCCATGGCGGGTGCACTGGGGCTGGCACTCGCGGGGCCGCGCAACTATGGCGGCGTGCTGGTCGACGACGCGCTGATGGGAGAGGGCGGGCGGCGCGAGGCCATGGCGGCCGACATCCGCCGCGCGCTGCGCCTCTATAGGGCCGCCGATGCAATTCTGATCGCGCTCATGGGCGTCGTGGCGGGGCTTCTCTTTCTGCATGGCTGATGAGCCTGTGGGGGATGGCTAGAACTCGACACCCTTCTGCGCCTTCACGCCGGCGGAGAAGTGATGCTTCACCTGTCCCATCTCGGTCACCAGATCGGCGGCTTCGACGAGTTGGGGCTTGGCGTTGCGGCCGGTCACCACCACGTGGAGACCGGCTCTTCTCGCCTTGAGTGCCCTCACCACCGCGTCCAGATCGAGATAGTCGTAGCGCAGCGCGATGTTGAGCTCGTCGAGGATGACGAGGCCGAAGGAAGGCTCCGCCATCAGTTCCAGCGCCTTCCGCCACGCCCGCTCGGCGGCCGCGATGTCGCGCTTGAGGTCTTGCGTCTCCCAGGTGAAGCCTTCGCCCATCGAATGCCACTCCACCTGGTCGCCGAAGCGCTTGAGCGCGTCCTTCTCGCCGGTATGCCAGGCGCCCTTGATGAACTGCACGATGCCGACGCGCCGGCCATGGCCGAGCATGCGGAGCGCCAGGCCGAAGGCGGCGGTGGACTTGCCCTTGCCAGGCCCCGTATTGACGATCAGGAGGCCCTTTTCGACGTTCTTGTCGGCCACCTCGGCATCCTGCACGGCCTTGCGTTTGGCCATCTTGGCCTTATGGCGTTCGGCTTCACGGTCTTCGATCTCGCGCATGTCACTTCACCTTCATCGGCAGGCCGGCGACCATGAAGACGACGCTGTCGGCCTCTGCCGCCACCATCTGGTTGAGTTTGCCCGCCGCGTCCCGGAATTGCCTCGCCATCGCATTGTCCGGTACGATGCCAAGGCCGACCTCATTGGAAACGAGGACCCAGGGCCCGCGCGGGCGCTTGAGAGTGTCGATCAACTGTTGGCATTTCGCCCCCACGTCATCCCCGGCGAGCATCACGTTGGTCAGCCACAGCGTCAGGCAATCCACCAGAACCGGCTCTCCCTCAGCGGTCCCGGCAAGGACCTCCGCAAGTTCCAGCGGCGCTTCGAGGACCGTCCAGCGCTCGTCGCGCCGGGCGCGATGCTCCGCGATCCGCGCCTGCATTTCCGCGTCGAAGGCCTCTGCCGTGGCGATGTAGGTCCACGGCGGCGGAGAGGCTGCCACCAGCGCCTCGGCGTGGCGGCTCTTGCCGGAGCGCGCCCCGCCGAGGACGAAGGTCAATTGGCGGCCGTCAGGCAAGGCTGTTCTGCGGCGTGCCGAGGGGCCCGGAAAACCGTGCGCGCACGAAGCCCATGGCGGCACCAAGCACCAGCCAGAACAGGAGGTTGGTGACCGTCACGGCCACCACGAAGCGCTGGTGCAGGTCGGCCGGAACCGGCGTCTCGTGGGTTGCCGGCTGTGGTGCGCCGACGGCATGCGGCGCCACGATCAGCGCAACGCCCAGCACGGCGAGCAACACCGAACGGCCGAACACGATCAGGGCAAGCCCGGCCGCCGTGGCGCCGACCGTGGCGATCCACCATACCTGCCTCGCGAAAAGGTCGGCCGCCGGCATGGCGGGGAGTTCCGGAGGCAGGCCGAGCCCCGGCGCCAGCGTGAAGACGGCAAAGCCGGCGAAGCCCCAGACGACGCCTTGCCGCCAGCCCGCAATGCCGCCGGCGATCTCCGAGGCGGCGACGAGCAGCAGACCGAAGCCGATGCCCGTCACGACGTTGGCAAGGACGGTGTAGAAGGTGCGCTCCGCTCCGTCAGCCGGAGCCCAGGCCTCTTCGTCGTGGTGGTGGTCGGCAGCTGCGCCTTCGCCGTGATCGTGGGCGCCGTGATCATGGGCGGGCGCGGCGGCTTCGTAGGTTTCGGCCTGAAGGATCAGCGGAACGGTGAAGAAGCTTTGCAGCCCCGTCATGACGATGCCGGCGAAAAGCCCGGCGATGGCGGCAAGGAACACCGCGTTTCTGAAAACGGACATGGATTCGACCTCTGCTTGAAGTTTTGGTCCGAAAGGCGGCGGCCTTTCGGTCATGGATCATGCAAGTCGTGACCAGACGAATCGCGGCAGCGAAACAGCGGTCAGCAGGGGGCGTGATCTAGTGGCAGGGGAAAGCCATGGAATGGCGATAGTCGTGTCCGGCGTTGTGGACGACGTCCATCTGCGCAAAGCCGGAAACTGCGATGATGAAGACGCCGAGCAGCCCGGTCATGAGAAGCGGGAGAACGCGCGATTTTGCGGATTCGAGCGCGCCAAAGGTCGTGGATGTAGTCATGTTCAAATCCTCTACCCTCCACCCGAGGGCTCTTGCGGTTTCGTCTCGTCGTAGGCAGGTCTCCTGGCTCGCGGGTCTTCACTTGGCCCGCCTTCCCGAAGCGAAATGCTCCAGTGGCTCTTGGGCGCAAGCTCGCCGCTCACAGTTGCGGGGGCAGCCGCGGATCGGGGCAAAAAGCCCTTACCGCGTTCCCTCTTTTCGTCCCCGAAGGGAACCGACGACAGGGCCGACCTTAAACGAAATGCGCGCCGGGACAAGACGAAATTATCCTGCGTTGACAGCATAGCCGCTGCCCCTCTAAATGGTCGGCGACGGTCTTCCATCCGCCAGGGTGGGAGCTAAGAGGGAATGCGGTGCGCCTTCGGGCAATTCCGCAGCTGTCCCCGCAACTGTAGTCGGAGAGCTCTCCGCCACACGCCACTGAAGCCGGGTGCTTCGGGAAGGCGGCGGCAGGGCGACGATCCGTAAGCCAGGAGACCTGCCGTCACGAAACTTAATCCTGACCGCCCGGCGGGTGACCCGGGCAAAGGACGTGACCTTGGCTGACGGCTTACCAGATCGGGCGGACTCCCTCTCAATAGACGCTTCCGGCGATGCCGACCGAATCAGTCCGGTCACCGTCGTCGTGTGCAGTTCCTGCCGCCGCTCCACCGACCCCGAGGAACTGCCACGCCCCGGCGCGTTGCTTGCCAGGAGCACGGTAGAAGCCGCGGAAGGCGCCGATGTGCGTGTGCGCCAGGTCGCCTGCCTCGGCAACTGCAAGCGGGGCTTGAGCGCGGCGATCCTGCGCGAGGGGTCGTGGAGCTATGTCTTCGGCGAGCTTGAGCCCCACAGCGGGCCGGATCTTATCGCCGGAGCCGAACTCTTCGCCAATTCGAGCGATGGTTTCATGCCGTTTCGGCAGCGTCCGGAATCGTTGAAGCGTGGCCTTATCGCGCGCATCCCCACAACCGACAGCCTGAAGGAGGTCCCATGACCGTTTCGTTCGACCGCGTTCCCTGTACCGTCGTGACGGGCTTCCTGGGAGCCGGCAAGACGACCCTTATCCGCAACGTGCTGGAGCGCGCGAACGGGAAGCGCATCGCCATCATCGTCAACGAGTTCGGCGATGTCGGCATCGACGGCGAAATTCTGAGGAACTGCGGCATCGAAGGCTGCGCGGACGATGACGTTCTGGAACTTGCAAACGGCTGCATCTGCTGCACGGTTGCCGACGATTTCGTGCCGGCGCTTGACAAGATCCTGTCGCGCGATCCCAAGGTCGATCACATCCTTATCGAGACCTCCGGCCTGGCGCTGCCCAAGCCGCTGGTGCAGGCCTTCAACTGGCCGAACGTCAAGAACCGCGTCACCGTCGACGGCGTGGTGGCGGTGGTGGACGGGCCGGCGCTGGCGGACGGACAAGTTGCCGCCGATTTGGAGGCGCTGGAGCGGCAGCGCGCCGCCGACGCGTCGCTCGACCACGACGATCCGGTCGAGGAGGTGTTCGAGGATCAGGTCGCCTGCGCCGATCTCGTCATCCTGTCCAAGGCGGATCTTCTGGATGAGCAGGCGCTTGCCCGAGCCATGGGCGCGATGGCCGGCCATCTCTCGGACGCCGTCAAGGTCGTGCATGGGATGAACGGCAATGTCGATCCGGGCGTGCTTCTCGGTCTCGGCCTTGCCGTCGAGGACGATATCGAGAACCGCAAGACCCACCATGACGGCGTGCTCGACCACGAACATGACGATTTCGACACCTTCGTCATCGAGCTGCCGGCGGTCGCCAACCCCGATGAACTGGCGCGCAAGGTGGCACTCGCGGCGGAAGCGGAAAATGTGTTGCGCCTGAAGGGCTTCGCGCATGTGGAAGGCAAGCCGATGCGGCTTCTCGTCCAGGCCGTCGGCCCGCGCGTGACGCATCACTACGACCGTCCCTGGAAGGCAGAAGAAGCGCCGTCGACGCGCCTCGTCGTCATTGGCCTCAAGGGCCTCGACCGGGCGGCGGTCGAGAAGCTTCTGGCGGCATGAGACGATGCATATCCTCGCCACCAGCTCCGCCTCGCTCGAGGATCTGATCGAGCCGGTAGACCTTCGCCAGACGCCGGCGGAGATGGTCGCGCTATCGTTTACCGACAGCGACCTGGCGGGGATTGCGGCGGCGTGGAAGGCTGGCCGGGAGACGTTGCCCTCGCTGCGGCTCGCCGCGCTCGGCGACCTGCGCCATCCCATGTCGGTCGATCTATGGATCGACAGCGTGGCTTCCCATGCGAAGGTCGTGGCGGCGCGTGTCCTCGGCGGCTACGACTGGTGGCGCTACGGCTGCGACAGGCTGGCGGCGGTTGCCCGCGAGCGTGGCATTGCGCTCATTCTGCTCCCCGGCGAATGCCGCGAGGGCGATGAGCGGCTTGCCGCGCTTTCGACGGTTTGCGGGGAGACTTACGAAACCCTGCTCGGCTTTTTCCGTGAGGGTGGGCCCGAGAACATGGCGCTTTTCGTGCGCCATATGGCGCGCCTTGCCGGCCGCGAGATTTCGGTGGGCGAGGCGCGGGCGCTGGCGCGCGCCGGATACTATGCGCCGGGCCAAGGTGTCACCGGGTTGGCGCACTACCGGTCGCTGGCGGCGTCGGGCCGGCCGGTCGTGCCGGTGCTTTTCTACCGCTCCATGCTGCTGGCCAACGATGTGGCGCCAATCGATGCGCTTGCCCGTGCGCTGGACGAGAAGGGCGTTCTGGCGGTGCCTGTCTTCGTTTCCACGCTGCGCGATTCCTCCGCCCGGCAGCTTCTGGATGAGGCGGTAGAGGCGTTGCGGCCCGCCGCTCTCATCACCACCACCGCCTTTGCGAGCGGCATCAAGGGCGCGGAAGAATGCCTCTTCGACCGGCTCGGCCTGCCGGTCTTCCAGGTTGCCGTCGCGACAACCCGGCGCGAGGCATGGAAGAGCGGCCAGCGCGGCATGGCACCCGCCGATCTCGCCATGCATGTGGTGCTGCCGGAACTCGACGGCCGCATCATGGCCGGGGCGATCTCCTTCAAGGACAGGCAGGCGCCGGACCCGGCGCTGGCGGTCAGCCTGCAGGTCAACCGGCCGGAGCCGGATCGGGTGGCACAGGTGGCCGAGCGGTTGGCCGCCTTTCTTGCGCTCCAATCCACACCGCGCGTGGGGCGGCGCATCGCCATCGTCCTGCCGGACTATCCGGCCGCAACGGGGCGCAGCGGCTATGCGGTCGGGCTTGACGTGCCGCAAAGCGCCATCGCCATGCTGCACGACCTGAAGGCGGAAGGGTATCGGGTGGAGGATGTTCCCGAGACGCCGCGCGCCCTGATGCGCCTTCTGGAGCGCGAGAGGGCCGGCATAGCCGCCGAAGATTATGCCGCCGCCTTCGCACACCTGCCGCAGGAGGCGCGCAACGCGGTAGAGACCGCCTGGGGCGTGCCGGGGGGCGAGGATTTTTGTTTCCGCGCAGCGCGCTTCGGCAACATCACTGTGGCTTTTGCGCCCGATCGCGGCCGCGCGGCGGACCGCAGGACGGAGTATCACGATCCAGTGCTGCCGCCCGGCCATCCGCTTATCGCCTTCGGCCTGTGGTTGCGTGAGGGGCTGGGCTGCCACGCACTTGTCCATCTGGGTGCGCACGGCACGCTCGAATGGTTGCCGGGCAAGGCCGTCGCATTGAGCGGCACTTGTTTCCCCGAGCTCGTGGCTGGTCCGCCGCCGGTGGTCTACCCCTTCATCGTCAGCAATCCGGGCGAGGCGGCACAGGCCAAGCGGCGGATCGCCGCCGTGACGCTGGGCCATCTGACGCCGCCACTGGTCGGTGCCGGCTTGAGCGATGAGCAGCAGGCGCTGGAGCGCCTGGTCGACGAATATGCGCAGGCCGACGGCCTCGACCGCCGCCGCCGCGACCGGCTGGCAAAGCTGATCGTGGAGACGGCGCAGAACACCGGTCTTGCCCGCGAGGCCGGTGTTGACGAGGGGGACGACCCGGAAGCAGCACTGCTGCGCATCGATGCGTGGCTCTGCGACCTCAAGGATTTCGCCATCAAGGATGGGCTTCACATCTACGGCCGTGCGGCCGATGGCGAAGCCGATCCACTGCGGGTCGAGAGTGCGGAACGCGAACGTACCGCCTTCATCGCTGCGCTGGACGGCAAGCGGGTACCGCCCGGGCCGTCGGGCGCGCCGTCGCGCGGTCGGACCGATGTGCTGCCCACAGGACGCAATCTTTTCACCGCCGATCCGCGCACGCTGCCGACGCCTACTGCCGTGGCGCTCGGCACAACCGCCGCCGATGAGATCGTGCGGGCATATCTGCAGGAGCACGGCGACTACCCGCGCGCGCTGGTGCTCGACCTATGGGGCAGCGCCAGCCTGCGCACGGGGGGCGAAGAGATTGCGCAAGGTCTGGCGCTGATGGGCTGCCGCCCGCAATGGGATGCCGCCACCGGGCGCGTGACCGGCATCGAGGTGCTGCCGCCTGCCGCCTTCGGCCGCCCACGCATCGATGTCACCTGGCGCATCTCGGGGCTGTTCCGCGACATGTTCCCGACGCAGATCGCCTTGATCGACGCCGCCGTTGCCGCCGTCGCCGCGCGCGACGAGACGCAGGACGAGAACCCGCTTGCCGCCGCGGGACGCAGCGAGGGAAGGGTGCCGGCGCGTATTTTCGGCTCCGCCCCCGGCACCTATGGCGCGGGTATCGAGGAGCGTCTCGCGCGTGGCGACTGGCAGGATCGCTCGGAACTCGGCGAGGCCTATCTCGAAGCCGCCTCTCACGTTTTCGGCGGGGCGGAAGGAGAGGGGCGGGCGGCGCCCGGTGCCTTCGCGGAACGCGTCGGCCGGGCCGACTTGCTGGTGCACACAGGCGACGATCCAGGCCGCGATATCCTCGAAGGTTCCGCCGACGTGGCCTTCATCGGCGGCTTTTCCGCGGCACTTGCAGCACTTGGCGGCAAGGCGGATCTCGTCGTGCTCGATACGACGGATCCCGAACGTCCGCGCGCCCGCTCGTTGACGTCTGCCGTCACGCGCGCCGTGCGCGCCCGCGCGCTCAACCCGCGCTTCATCGAAGGCCAGTTGCGGCATGGGCCGCGGGGGGCGGCCGAGTTTGCCGAGACCGTGGATCGCCTCGTCGGCTTCGCCGAGACGACGAACGCGATCCCCGGGGGACTGATCGAGGCGGTTCACGCCGCCTATCTGGAAGACAGGCGGGTGTGCGACTTCCTGTTTCGGGAAAATCCGGCGGCGCTCCGCGCCATTGCCGAGCGCTTTGCCGACGCACGCCGACGCGGCCTCTGGCACCCGCGCCGCAATGCGGTGGACGACGGCCTTGCGGAATTGATCGCCGAAGCACGCAAGCAGGAGGAGGTTGCATGAGCCTTCGCCGTGGCGCCTGCCCCTCGCTTTCCGCGCCGATGCAGACCGGCGACGGCCTGCTCGCCCGTCTCAACCCTGTGGGAGGCCATCTTTCCGGGCGCCAACTGGCGGGGCTTGCGCGGGTGGCGGAGAGGCTCGGCAACGGTATTCTGGAGATCACCGCTCGCGGCAGCCTGCAGGTGCGGGGACTGACGGAGGAGAGCGCGGTCGCGCTTGGCGTGGAGGTGGAGGCGCTGGGGATCGAGGTGCGCTCCGGGTTGCCGGTCGATATCAGTCCGTTAGCCGGGCTCGACGCCGGGGAGGTTGCCGATCCGCGCGGGCTGGCCCGCGAGATTTGGGAGCGCTGTGAAGCCTTGGGGCTGAGTTCGCGGCTGGGGCCGAAAGTTTCGGTGACAGTCGATGGTGGTGGTTCGCTGGGGCTTGGCGGGGTGTTTGCGGACGTGAAGCTGGAAGCCGTGGCTGGCTTTCGCGCCCTCCTCTGTCCTGCCGGACATCTCCCCCACAAGGGGGGAGGTCGGCTGTCATCAACGTCTTTCCAAATTTCGGAAGAGGGGGCCGGCGCTAGCGGCCGATCAATCTCCCCCCTTGTGGGGGAGATGTCCGGCAGGACGGAGGGGGGCGTGAAAGGGCACACCTTCTCCGACACGAGTACCACATGGCGCCTTCGCGTCGGCAGTGCCTCTGCCACCGCTCGCGAACTGGGTCACTTCGCGCAGGCCGATGCGGCGGAAACTACCCTGCGCATCCTAAAAGCCGTTGCCGAACGCGGTGCCGATGCGCGGGCGCGCAATCTTTCAGATGCTGAACTGGCTAAGGTTACGGGCTGCGAACCGGCCTCTAGCGCCACATCTGCTGAACCCATGCGCTCGCCGGTGGGCCGGTTCGCACTTGTCGGCGGTGGGCGGGCGACGGGGATGGCGCTTGCCTACGGGCAGATCGAAAGCGGTGCCCTTCTCGCCTTGGTGCAAGCCATCGGAGAAGAGCGGGGCGTGTGCCTCGCGCGCGGCAGGGGCCTGCTCGTCCTGGGCGTGGGAGAACATGAGGGCACGGCGCTCTTAGCCGCCGCCGAACGCCTCGGTCTCATCGCCAAGCCCGACGATCCGCGCCTTTCCATCGCCGTTTGCGCGGGTAAACCCGCCTGTGCCTCGGCACATCTGGCCACAAGGCACCTCGCCGACAGGATCGTCGCAAGCCGGCCGGACCTGCTCGACGGCGACTACCAACTGCATCTTTCAGGCTGCGGCAAGCAGTGCGCCCGCCCCTCCCGCGCGTCGGTGACGCTGATGGGTGTCGAGGGCGGTTTTGAGATCAGCGCCGAAGGCACCGCCATCCCATCCGATCTCAAGGCCCTGCTTTGCGAGCTGGCCGAGGAACAATTCAGGCAACGCCCATGACAACCGACTACATCCGCGACGGTAAGGTCATCTACGAGAAATCCTTCGCCATCATCCGGGCGGAGGCCGATCTTTCGCGCTTTTCCGAGGCGCAGGCGGATGTGGCGGTGCGCATGATCCATGCCTGCGGGCTGGTTGAGGCGGCACGCGACTTTGTGTTCTCTCCCGACTTCGTGGAGGCGGCGCGGGCAGCGCTGGCGGCAGGCAGCCCGATCTTTTGCGATGCCGAAATGGTGGCGCATGGCATCACACGGGCGCGCTTGCCGGCCGGGAACGAGGTGCTTTGTACGCTGCGTGATCCGCGTACGCCCGAGATCGCCGGGAGGATCGGCAACACGCGCTCGGCCGCTGCACTCGAACTTTGGCGGGAGCGTCTCGAAGGCGCGGTGGTCGCCATTGGCAATGCGCCGACGGCGCTTTTCCACCTGCTCGACATGCTCGAAGCGGGGGCGCCGAGGCCCGCTGCGATTATCGGTATGCCGGTCGGCTTCGTGGGCGCGGCGGAATCGAAGGAGGCGCTGGCGGCAGGCGGCCACGGTATTCCTTTCGCCATCGTTCGGGGGCGGCTCGGCGGCAGCGCCATGACGGCAGCGGCGGTGAATGCGTTGGCGAGGACGGGTATATGAGCGGGCGGTTGATCGGCGTCGGCACCGGGCCGGGCGATCCGGAGCTTCTTACGCTGAAGGCGGTGAAGGCACTTGGCGTGGCCGATGTGGTGGCGCATTTCGCGAAGCGGGGCAACGGCAGCAATGCGCGCGCCATCGTCGCGGCGCATATGCGTGCGGATGTGGTCGAGCTGCCGCTGTTTTACCCGGTGACGACCGAGATTGCGAAAAGCGCACCGGCCTATGGCGAGGCCATCTCCTGCTTCTATGAGGAGGCGGCGGAAGCCGTGGAGGCGCATCTGGCGGCCGGGCGCACCGTTGCCGTCCTGAGCGAGGGCGACCCGCTGTTTTACGGCTCCTATATGCATCTGCATGTGCGGCTGGCCGACCGCTATCCGACGGAGGTGATCGCCGGCATTACGGCGATGTCAGGCTGCTGGTCGGCCGTGGGCCTGCCCATCGTGCAGGGCGACGATGTGCTTTCGGTGCTGCCGGGAACGCTGCCGGAAACCGAGCTTCAGCGTCGGCTCGATGATGCTGAGGCCTGCGTCATCATGAAAGTGGGGCGAAATCTCGCAAAGATCCGCCGTGCGCTTCAGGCGACGGGCAGGCTTGGCGAGGCCATCTTCGTGGAGCGCGGCACCATGGCGGCCATGGCCACGATACGGCTTGCGGACAAGGCGGACGACGAGGCCGCCTATTTCTCCATCGTGCTGGTTCCGGGCTGGAGGGACAGGCCATGAGCGGCCGGATCGTGGTGGTGGGCCTCGGCCCCGGCAGCCCGGACCAGATGACGCCGGAGGCGTGCGCCGCCCTTGCAGAGGCGAGCGACTTCTTCGGCTATGCGCCCTATCTCGACCGGCTCGAGCTTGCGCCCGGCCAGACGCGCCATGCTTCCGACAACCGGGAAGAGCTTTCGCGCGCCGGCGCGGCGCTCGAGATGGCGGCGTCCGGCCGCAGTGTGGCCGTGGTCTCCGGAGGGGATGCCGGCGTCTTCGCCATGGCCGCTGCCGTTTGCGAGGCGATCGAAGCAGGCCCTGCCGAATGGCGCGACATCGAGTTTCTCGTGGTGCCCGGCGTCACGGCCATGCTCGCCGTAGCCGCCCGCACGGGCGCTCCGCTCGGTCATGACTTCTGCGCCATGTCCCTGTCGGACAACCTGAAGCCGTGGGAGCTGATAGAGGCGCGGCTGCGGGCGGCGGCGGGAGCGGGTTTCGCGCTTGCCTTCTACAACCCCGTGAGCCGCGCGCGGCCGTGGCAGCTCGGCCGGGCGTTCGAGATTTTGCGCGAAATTCTTGCACCAGCCACGCCCGTCATCTTCGGCCGTGCCGCCGGCCGGCCCGACGAACGCATGACGGTCACGACGCTGGGTGAGGCGCGCTCCGACCAGGCGGATATGGCGACGTGCGTCATCGTGGGCTCGGCGGAGACGCGTGTCGTTGCGCGCGAGGGCCGGCCGCCGCTCGTCTATTCCCCGCGCTCGGCCGGGAGGCAGGCGAGATGACGGATGCGCTCTATCGCTGCTTCCACAGTGGCCACCGCGTCGCTTGCGGGCGGGTGCGGGCGGCGCACCATGACGACCGGCAGGCCGAGCGCCCGTGCGGCAGCGATCTTGCCGTAGGTCGCGTTGCCGCCGCTGTTCTTGGCGACGACGATCTCGACACCGTTCTTCTCAAGCAACGCTCGCTCAGCCGCCTCGTCGAAGGGGCCGCGCTCGTGGATGAAGCGCGCGTTGGCGGGCGCGGCGGCAGGCTCCACGGGGTCGACGCTGCGCACGATGTAGAAATGCCACGGAAAGGCCGCGAAGGGAGCGAGTTCCTGCCGGCCGATGGCGAGGAACACCGTGCGCGGCTCTGCCCCGAGGAGCTTGGCCGCTTCCGTGGCATTCTCCGCCTCGATCCACCGGTCACCATCGACGGCTTGCCAGGGCGGGCGCTCCAGAGAAACGAGCGGTACCGCCGCCTGCTTCGCCGCACGCGCGGCGTTCTCCGAAATGCGGGCGGCGAAGGGATGCGTGGCGTCGAGCAGGATGCCGACGCCGTTTTCGCGGATATACCGCGCAAGACCCTCCGCCCCGCCGAAGCCGCCGCGGCGCACGTCGCCGGCCTGCATGCGCGGGTTGGCGGTGCGGCCGGCCAGCGAGAGGGTAACGCGCAGCCCGCCTTCTTGAACGAGCGCTTCGGCGAGCCGGCGCGCTTCGCCGGTGCCGCCGAGGATGAGAACGTGCCGAGGGTTCATCATGCCATCTAGGGAAGGGACGGCACTCGGCGCAACGGGAAAGTGGCTCGCAATCGTCGGCATCGGCGAGGACGGGGCGGAGGGGCTGAGCCCGGCGGCGCGGCAGCTCGTTGCCGAGGCCGAATTCGTTTTCGGCGGGCGGCGGCATCTCGATCTGGGGCGGGAACTGATACGGGGCGAGGCGCGGCCATGGCCCGTGCCTTTCGACAGCGCCATGACGGATATCGTTCGCCTGCGCGGCCGCAGGGTCTGCGTGCTTGCCTCCGGCGATCCGTTCCATTTCGGCGTGGGGGCAACGCTTGCGCGCCATATCGAGGCGGCCGAGATGCAGGTTGTGCCCGCGCCGTCGGCCTTCAGCCTCGCAGCGTCTCGGCTCGGATGGGCGCTTCAGGACGTAGAGACTGTCTCGCTGCACGGACGGCCGGTGGAACTGATCCTGCCGCTCCTTCACCCCGGCCGCCGCATCATCGCGCTCACTTCCGATGGCGACGGGCCGAAGGCGGTTGCTGCCCTCCTTGCGCGTGAGGGCTTCGGCACCTCGCGTATCCATGTGCTGGAAGCGCTGGGCGGGCGGCAGGAGCGGTCCGGCATCTTCCTGGCCGAGGCGATGGGAGATGCTTCTTTCAATCCGCTGAACGTCGTGGCGATAGAGGTGTCAGGTTCGGAGGATGCGCGTGTTCTGCCGCTTTCGGCCGGCCTTCCCGACGCGGCTTTCGAGCATGACGGGCAGATCACCAAGCACAAGGTCCGGGCGCTGACGCTTTCAGCGCTCGCGCCGCGGCGCGGGGAGATGCTGTGGGACATCGGCGCCGGTTCGGGCTCGATTACCATCGCATGGATGCTGGCCCATCCCTCCATGCGCGCTATCGCCGTCGAGACGGTTCCTGAACGTGCGGAGCGCATCCGGCGCAACGCTCGTGCGCTCGGTACGCCGGACTTGCAGGTGATCGTCGGTACGGCGCCGGCGGTACTCGGCGGGTTGCCTGCACCGGATGCGATCTTCATCGGCGGTGGCGGAAGTGATGCGGGTGTGGCGGACGCCGCTATGACGGCGCTCAAGCCCGGCGGACGGATGGTCGCCAACGCCGTGACGCTGGAGATGGAAGCCGTGCTCCTGCGGCTTCACGCGCGCCTCGGTGGGGATCTAACGAGGGTTGCGCTCTCCCGCGCTGCCTCCATCGGCGGCATGACCGGGTGGCGCCCGGCCATGCCTGTGACCCAGTGGAGATGGGTGAAGCCATGAGGGTGGCGGGCATCGGATGCAGGTCGGGCGTTGCGGCGGGCGAGATCCTTGCGGCCGTGGAGGCGGGCGCGCCGGGGCTCGATGCCCTCGCCACCGCCGCCTTCAAGACGGACGAGCCGGGTATCGTCGCGGCAGCGGAGGTGCTTGGCATCCCTCTTATCGCTGTTTCGCAAGACGATTTGAAACGCGCCTCGGCGGGCTGCCTCACCCGCTCCGATGCCTCGCTCGCGGCGACGGGTGTTGCCTCTGTTTCGGAGGCTGCGGCCTTGGCGGTGGCCGGCGAGGGTAGCCGGCTCTTGGGCCCGCGCATCGCAACCGGCAATGTCACATGCGCCATCGCGCAAGGTAAGGACCAGGTATGACAGTACATTTCATCGGCGCCGGCCCCGGTGCCGTCGACCTCATCACGGTCAGGGGACGCGATCTTCTCGCCCGTTGCCCTGTCTGCCTTTATGCGGGCTCTATCGTGCCGGCGGAGCTTCTTTCCCACTGCCCACCCGATGCGCGCCTCATCGACACCGCGCCCATGTCGCTCGACGAGATCGAGGCCGAGTACCTGGCCGCTCATGAAGCCGGGCTCGAGGTGGCGCGGCTCCACTCGGGCGATCTGTCGGTCTGGAGTGCGGTGGCCGAGCAGATCAGGCGGCTGGAGCGGCATGGTATTCCCTATACGCTGACGCCGGGCGTGCCGGCCTTCGCCGCCGCTGCCGCCGCACTCGGGCGCGAGCTCACCATTCCGGAAATCGCGCAGAGCCTGGTGCTGACGCGCGTTTCCGGCCGCGCCTCCAAGATGCCCGAAGGGGAGCGGTTGGAGGCGTTCGGCCGCACGGGCGCCACGCTCGCCATTCATCTGGCCATCCACGCGCTCGACCGCATCGTGGAGGAGCTTGTTCCGCTCTATGGACCGGATTGCCCGGTGGCCATCGTGGCGCGCGCGACCTGGCCGGACGAGCGCATTGTGCGTGGCACCCTGGCCACGATCGAGGCGGAAGTGGCGAAGGATCCCATCGACCGCACGGCGATGGTGTTTGTGGGGCGGGGCCTTTCGGCGGAGGGTTTTCGCGAAAGCGCGCTCTACGACGCCCATTACCAGCGACGTTTCCGGGGGCGCGACCCTTCATGAGCCTTGCCGATGCCATAACGCGGCTGCCTTTCGAGCCGATGCCTTTCGCGCCGGGTCATGTCTGGCTCGCGGGCGCGGGGCCGGGAGGGCTCGGCTGTCTGACGTTGGAGGTGATCTCGGCCCTCAGCCTCGCGGATGTCGTGATCTACGATGCGCTGATCGATCCCGCCGCGCTTCGGGCGGCAGGGGAGGCGGAGCATTTCTTCGTCGGCAAGCGTGGGGGTAAACCTTCGACGCCGCAGGAGGAGATCAATCGCCTGATGATCGGCGAGGCCCGGTCGGGCCGGCGCGTGCTTCGCCTCAAGGGCGGTGATCCCAATACGTTCGGACGCGGCGGCGAGGAGGCGTTGGCGCTCGCCCATGCGGGTATACACTTTCGCTTCCTGCCGGGCGTCACCTCGGCCTTCGGCGCGCTGGCGGCGGCACACATCCCGGCAACGCTGCGCGGTGTCAACAAGGCGGTGATCCTTGCCACCGGCCATGCTGCCGGCACGCCGGACGATCTCGACTGGGCGGCACTGGCGAGGACTGGACAGCCGATCGTCATCTACATGGGCATGAGCAATCTCGACAGGATCGCAGCGGCACTCATTGCCGGTGGTCTTGATGCAAGCACTCCCGCTGCCGTTCTCATGTCGGCGACGACCGTCGATGAAAAGGCGCTCGTCGGCACGCTTGGCGACATTCCGCGGCGGGCACGGGAGGAGGGTTTCGGTTCTCCGGCGCTGATCGTGGTGGGGGATATCGTCACCGTTCGTGAAACGCTGCTCAGGCCGCGCGGGGGAGGAACGACGGTATGACCGCCCGCGGCCTCATCATCGGTGCTCCGCGCTCCGGCTCCGGCAAGACCAGCGTGACCATCGGGCTCATGCGGGCGCTGAGGCGCCGTGGGCTCGATGTCGCGGGCGCCAAGTCCGGTCCCGACTACATCGACCCCGGCTTCCATGCCGCCGCCACGGGCAGGGCAGGGGTCAATCTCGATAGCTGGGCGATGGCGCCCGGCCTGCTCGATAGCCTGCTGGCAAGGCAGGCGGAGGACGCCGACATGCTCCTCGTCGAGAGCGCCATGGGCCTGTTCGACGGTGTGCGCACCCCTGCCGGCCGCACGGGCGCTGCCGCCGATCTCGCCCGACGCTACGGCCTGCCTGTTCTGCTGGTGCTCGACGTTTCGGGCCAGTCGCAAACCGCTGCCGCCGTTGCCCATGGCTTCGCCACCTTCGATGCCGGCGTGCGCATCGCGGGCGTCGTGCTCAATCAAGCCGCCAGCGAGCGGCACGAGCGGCAGGCGCGGGAGGCGATCGAGGCAAGGGCTATCCCGGTTCTCGGCGCGATCCATCGCAACCCGGACATGGCGCTGCCGGAACGGCATCTGGGGTTGGTGCAGGCAAGCGAGCATGCGGCCCTTGAAGGTTTCATCGAGCGGCTGGCCGACATCATGGAGAAGTCTCTGGATCTCGATGCGATCCTGCAGACGGTATCCCCCGTAGAGGTGGTACCGGGTGCAACCGGGCATCACCTGCCGACGCCCGGCCAGCGTATCGCCATCGCCCAGGATGCAGCCTTCTCCTTCGTCTATCCTCACGTCGCGCGGCAATGGCGCGGGGCGGGTGCCGAGCTTGTCGCCTTCTCACCTTTGAACGACGAAGGCCCGGACCCTTCTTGCGACGCCTGCTGGCTACCGGGTGGCTATCCCGAACTCCACGCGGGCAGGCTGGCCGCTGCGTCTGGCTTCAAGCAGGCACTCCGCCGGTTCGCGGAAACCAGACCGGTCCATGGCGAGTGCGGCGGCTACATGGTTCTGGGCAAGGTGCTGGAGGACGCGGACGGCGTCAGCCATGAAATGACCGGGCTGCTCGGCCATGGGACGAGCTTCGCGCGGCGCAAGATCAATCTGGGCTACCGGGAGGCGCGGCTCCTCTCCGATTGTCCGCTCGGGCAAGCCGGAGAGACGGTGCGCGGGCACGAGTTCCACTATTCCCGGCTGATCGGGCGTGGCACGGACGAGCCGCTGGCCGAGCTTGCCGATGCGATTGGAAATGCGCTCGGACCTTCGGGCGGTCGGCGTGGCCTTGTCACCGGCACCTATTTCCATGCCATCGCGCGGGGCGGCGCATGAAGGGCGAAGCGGCCCACGCGCGAAGGCTTGCTGCCGACGCCATGGCTTGCATCGGCTTCTACACGCGCCTGCCGTTGTCCGCGACGGTCGCCTCGTTTGCCGCCGCGCAATGGGCGGCGCCCTTGGCTGGTGCGGTCATAGGATTGGTTTCCGGCGGGGTCTTGTGGACAGTCGTTTTAGCCGGAGCTCCGGCCCCGGTCGCGGCGGCTGCCGCGCTGGGTGCCGGAATGCTGGCGACGGGAGCGCTGCATGAGGATGGGCTTGCCGATGTGGCGGACGGCTTCGGCGGTGGAAGGAACCGCGACGAGAAGCTCGACATCATGCGCGACTCGCGTGTCGGCACTTATGGAGTGCTGGTTCTTGTCGTCTCCGTGCTTGCGCGCTGGGCCGCTCTCGCCGCTGTCGCGGGCGCAGGGAGCTTTGCCGCGCTTCTGGCGCTGGTGGCCGCCCATGCCGCTTCGCGGGCGCTGATGCCGCTTTTCATGATGCGCGTGCCGCCCGCGCGCGGGGACGGCCTTTCCGCAGGGATTGGCCGTGTCGAGGGGGCGGTTGCCTTCGCAGCGCTTGCGATCGGCGGCTTCTTTCTCGTTCTCGCCGGACCTTTCTTCACGTTGTTGTCGGCCGTACTTCTCGCAGTCTGGTTCCTGATCCTGGAACGGCTCTGCCGCCGTCAGATTGGTGGCCAGACCGGAGATGTGCTGGGCGCGCTTCAGCAGGGGGGCGAGGCCGCCGTCCTCATAACCGCTTCCGCAATGCTCGCCTGAAGGAGAAAAGATGACGGATCTCTCGTCGACCGATGCAATCCGCGCCGCCTGCCGGGGGCTGCCGGACGGCGATGTGGACGCCGCGCACGCCGCCGCCGAGAGGCAGGGCACGCTGACGAAACCGCCCGGCAGCCTTGGCCGCCTGGAGGAGATCGCGGTTTTCCTCGCGCAATGGCAGGGCCGTGCCCAGCCCGCACTCAAGACGGTGGATATCCTCGTCTTCGCGGGATCGCACGGTGTCGTGGCGCGGGGGGTTTCCGCCTTCCCCAGTGAGGTCACGCAGCAGATGGTCGCCAATTTCGCCGCCGGGGGCGCGGCGATCAATCAGCTTGCCAAAGCCGCCGGCGCGAGGCTGAGCGTCGTGCCGCTCGACGTCGAACGCCCGACCGGCGATTTCACCCGCGAGCCCGCCATGTCGGATGCCGAATTCGCGGACGCGGTGCTGACGGGATACCAGGCAGTGCCCGGCGATGCAGACCTCGTCTGCCTCGGCGAGATGGGCATCGGCAACACCACCGCGGCAGCGGCGGTGGTGGCCGCGCTGTTCGGCGGCGGTGGCGCTCGGTGGGTGGGACGCGGCAGCGGTGTCGATGATGCCGGGGTGAGAAGGAAAGCCGATGCGGTGGATGCAGCACTTGCCTGCCACGCAGGCGCACTGGCAGATCCGCTGTCCGCGCTGCGCCTTGTCGGCGGACGCGAGCTTGCGGCGATGTTCGGCGCCGCACTCGGTGCGCGCCGCAAACGCATTCCCCTCCTGATCGATGGCTTTGTCTGCACCGCGGCGGTTGCGCCGCTGGCCAGGCTGGAGACCGGCGGTCTGGCGCACGCGCTTGCCGGCCACGTCTCGGCCGAGGCGGCGCACGGGAAGGTGCTGGCGGAACTTGGCCTTCGCCCGCTGCTCGACCTCGGCATGCGTCTCGGGGAGGGATCCGGCGCCGCCGTGGCGATTTCTATCCTGCGCGCTGCGCTCGCCTGCCACAACGGCATGGCGACCTTTGCCGAAGCGGGCGTATCCGGGGGATGAGGGACACGACCATGCGGAAGCTTCTCGTCATCGGCATCGGTACCGGCAATCCCGAGCACATGACCGTGCAGGCGATCAATGCGCTCAACCGCGCCGACATTGTGCTGGTGCCGCGCAAGGGTGCCGCCAAGGAAGATCTCGCCGAGCTGCGGCGTGATATCTGCCGGCGGTATATTTCCAATCCTGATACGAGGCTGGTCGAGTTCGACCTGCCGGTCCGTAACGAGCAGGAACCGTCCTATGACAAGCGCGTTGCCGACTGGCACAACACCATCGCCGCGACCTATCGCGACCTGATCCTCGAGCACACAGGCGAGGCGGGCACTGTCGCCTTCCTCGTCTGGGGCGATCCTTCGCTCTACGACAGCACGCTGCGCATCCTCGATCGTCTGGGCAATACGGCTGGCTTCCCCTTCGAGCGCGAGGTTATACCCGGGATCACCAGCATTCAGGTGCTTACGGCAAGCCATGGCATCGCGCTGAACACGGTGGGCAATCCGGTCCATGTCACCACCGGGCGCAGGCTCAAAGACGGCTTTCCCGAAAACGCGGACAGCGCTGTCGTCATGCTCGACGGCGACATGGCCTTCCGCACACTCGATCAGGATAAGTTCAGCATCTTCTGGGGTGCCTATCTGGGCTCACAAGACGAAATCATCATCTCCGGCGCGCTGTCCGAGGTGGGCGACCGCATCATCGAGACACGCGAGGATGCGCGTCGGCGCAAGGGGTGGATCATGGACACCTATCTGCTGAGGCGAAACGCCTGATCGGTATCCTCACCGGATGAGGCGTATGCCGCCTGAGGGCGTCGAAATCCTCGCCGGAAGGACGAAACGGCATCGGCAGATGCCTGTCGCCGCCACAGGGCCGGAACAATCGCATGATGCCGACGTTCTTCACGGATCATCTTACCGTGGGAGGACAGCATGAGCATTGCGCGCGTTACCGAAATATCAGCGACTTCGTCCGATAGTTTCGACGATGCAGTGAAACAGGGTATCGAGCGAGCCTCCAAGACACTGCGCAACATCGAAAGCGCCTGGGTGAAGGATCAGAACGTCGAGATCCAGAACGGCAAGGTGGCCGCATACCGGGTCAACTTGCTCGTCACGTTCGTACTGGAGGATTAGTGCTTCACCGGCTCCGGCCGCCGAGGCATTTTCGCCTGTCGGGCCTGCTTCTTCGCCTACCGGTCAACCCGCTCAGGGAAGCCCACGATCTCCACACGGATCGGGTGACATAAAACGTGATCGCGGGAGTGCGGGGCGGGCATCTGTCGGAGCGCGAACCGCGCTCTAACTGCGATGTTCTAGGGTGTGGTTGATCATCGTACGGAGGAAGCCATGAAACACCAGACACCGCAGGAAATCGCGGCTGCCGCCAAGGTATATCCGATGCTGCAGAAGCCGCGCATGTCGCGGCGAGAGCGTATCGAGCGCTGGGCGGCGCTTCTCGAAAGCCATGGCGGGCCGCTAAACGCGTTGAGGCAGATCGAATATCTGTCTCCGGCGGCGCGCAGAGACTACAGGGACGTGAATACGCCGCTGACCATAGCATTCAATGACCAGGTGCTGCGCGACGAGGGGCTGAAGAGCGACGGGCTCGGCGACGCCATGGACTTCTTTGGTCTGAGCGAGTTCGAGGCGCACCGTCTTCTTTGCGATTGTCACTATCTTGGAAGGATGACGGGCAGGGCCGTGGCCAGAGGTCTTCGCCGCTATGTGGCACGGAAGGAAACCGGTGCAAGTGTGAGGCAGGCAATCTGGCGTCTGTTCGGCTTTACTGCATGAGAAGATACGTGGCCCCGCTGAGCTCAGGCAAGCGGGGGTTCATGTAACCGGGGTTGTAACGGATCATTGCGGTGGTGCGGCGGTTCGCTATTGCCGCTTCACGCCGAGCCTTAGGCCGCCTCTCCGACGATAAGCGCTCCGCTTTCCTGTTCCTCCCCCTTCTTCGCACTGCCGATGCGGATGCGGAAGAATAGCGCGTAAAGCACAGGCACGGCGATCAGGGTGAGCAGGGTGGCAAAGGCAAGCCCGCCCATGATGGTCACCGCCATTGACGCGAAGAAGGCGTCGGGCAGAAGCGGGATCATGCCGAGCACGGTGGTGACGGCCGCCAGGAAGACGGGCCGCAGACGGCTCACGCTGGCATCCACCACGGCCGTTTCCGGCACGATGCCCGAGGCGATCTGCGCATCGATCTCGTCGACGAGCACGATGCCGTTCTTCATCAGCATGCCCGACAGGCTCAAAAGTCCGAGCAGCGCGGTGAAGCTGAACGGCAGGCCGGTGAACAGAAGACCGGCGACCACGCCGCACACGGCCATCGGCACGACCAACCAGATGATCAGCGGCTGGCGCATCTTGCCGAACAGCAACACCGAAATGACCAGCATGATGAGGAAGCTGAGCGGCAGCTGGCTGCCCAGCGACTGCTGCGCATCGCGCGAATTCTCGTACTCTCCGCCCCATTCGAGCTGGTAGCCGGTGGGCAGAGGCAGAGCCTCGATCGATGTGCGGACGCTGCCCAGCGCGTCGGTCGGCGTCAGGCCGGCTATCGGCTCGGCCTGGACGGTGAGCGTGCGCACCCGGTTGCGGCGGCGGATGAGCACCTCCTGCGGCTCCGTATCGAAGCTGGTGACGATCTGGGTGATCGGCACATAGGCGTTTTCGCCGGAGCTCCATACCAGCCGGTCCTGCAGGCGCCCGACATCGAGCCGCTCCTTGGCCGGCGGGCGCGCCACGATGGGGATCGCCCGGTCGCTCTCGCGGTAGGTGCCGGCCTGGACGCCGGTTGTGGCGAAGGCAAGCGTCTGGGCCACATCGGTACGGCTGACGCCGGAAATGCGCGCGCGCTCCTCGTTGATCTCGGGCGCGATGACGAGTTCGCGCTGTCGCCAGTTGTGACGAATGTCCATGAGCGTGCCGCTTCGATGCATGATAGCGATGGCCTCGTCGGCAAGGCGGCGCAGCACGGCCGGATCGTTGCCCGAGAAGCGCGCTTCCACCTTGGCCCCGCCGCCGGGGCCGAAGACCAACCGCTCGGTGCGGATCTCGGCGTTCGGGTATTTCCGCCCCAATTCCTCGCGCAGCTCGGCGGCCAGCGCATCGATCTGGTCGCGGTCCTCCATCTCGACAATGAACTGGCCATAGGCCGTGTTTGGCTGCTCGGGCGCATAGGTGAGCATGAAGCGGCTGGCGCCTCGGCCGATGAAGCTGGCGACGGCCGTCACGCCGGGCTTGTCCTTGATGATCTCTTCGATCTCGCCCATGTCGCGCGCCGTGGCGCGGATATCGGAGCCCTGCGGCAGGACGTAGTTGACGTAGAAGAGCGGCGTGTTGGAGTCGGGGAAGAACTGCTGCTTCACCAGGCCGAAACCGTAGAAGGAAACGCCCGTCAGAAGGATGAGTGCAACGACGGTGAGCCCGCGCACGCGCAGAGCGCCCCGCAGGAAAGCGCGGTAGGCGCCGTAGATCGGCCCGCGATAGGGATCGTCGTCGGCCGAGCCGGTTCCGGTCTTCAGCAGGTAGTGGCCGAAGAGCGGCGTGACCGTGATGGCAAGAATCCAGCTCAAGAGCAGCGATATGCCGATGACGGCAAAGAGAGAGAAGAGGAACTCGCCCGTGGCGTCGGGGGACAGCCCTATGCCGGCGAAGGCCATGATGCCGATAACGGTGGCGCCCAGGAGCGGAATCTGCGTGCGCCTGGCGGCATCGTCTGCGGCCACCTCGGCATTCACGCCCCTTTGCATGTTGATGAGCATGCCTTCGGCGATCACGATGGCGTTGTCGACCAGCATGCCCATGGCGATGATGAGGGCACCAAGCGAGATGCGCTCCATCTCGATGCCGAAGACGCCCATGAAGAACACGGTTCCCAGCACCGTCAGGAGCAGTGTGCCGCCGACGACGATGCCGACGCGCCAGCCCATGAAGATGCACAGCACGCCGATGACGATGGCGACCGACATGGCCAGGTTCACCATGAAATCATTGATGGCCTGGTCCACCACGACATGCTGCTGATAGATGGGATTGATCTCAACGCCGAGCGGAATGCGCGCGGAGAGCTCGGCAAGCTTTGCATCGACTGCCTGGCCGATCTCGACGATATTGGCGTCGGCCACGCCGGCGACAGCGAGCGTAAAGGCCTCCTCGCCGTGGAAGCGGATCAGCTCGTCGGGCACCTCGGTGGGCGCGCGTACCACCTTCGCCACGTCGAGCAGGCTGATCTGCTCGGTCGTGCCGGGCCGGCCGACCCTGAGCGCCTCGATCGCCGCCACAGAATCGAAGGAAGGCTGCATGGAGATGCGCACGTGGCGGTCGCCGATCCGCACCGCACCGGCATTTTCCACCGCGTTCTCGCTCTGGATGGTGGACAGCACCTGGGAGACGGGAATGCCGAAACGGGCAAGGCGCTCGTTGGAGATCTCGATATAGATCGTCTCGGTCGGCTCGCCCGCTGTCGTGACCTTTGCCACGTCGGGTACGGTCAGAAGCTCGCGGCGCAGGAAGGTTGCGATGTCGCGCTTATCGGCATCGGAGAAGCCAGGCGCGGTGACGGCGTAGAAGAGGCCGAACACGTCGCCGAAATCGTCGTTGACGACCGAAGGGCCGGCGCCGCTCGGCAGCGAGGAACGGGCGTCGTTGATCTTGCGGCGCAACTCGTCCCAAATCTGCGGGATTTCGGAGCCGTCGTAGGTCGACTTGATCTCCACCTCAAGCTGGGACATGCCGGGCGTCGACTTCGAGGTCACGAAATCGAGCTGCGGCATCTGTTGGACGGCCGACTCGAGAACCTCGGTGACTTCCTGCTCGACCTCCTCTGCGGTGGCACCCGGGTAAGGCGTCACGACAACAGCCTGCTTGATGGTGAAGGCGGGGTCTTCCAGGCGGCCGACGCTGTTCAGGCCCCAGAGCCCGCCCAGGAGGCAGAGGAGGACGATCATCCAGGTGTAGATCGGGCGTGCGATGGCGAGACGCGCAATGTTCATGGCGTGAGTTCTTTAATTATATGAATGGTTTGGGGTGGCTTTGGTCGTCAGAACGCGTCCATCGGATGCACGATCATGCCCTCGCGCAGGAGCTGCCCGCCTGCCGCCACGACGAGTTCGCCGATGTTGAGGCCCGAAAGCACCGGCACCCGGTCGCTGACGAGCGTGCCGATCTCCACTTTGCGCGGACTGACCGCGCCGGTCTCAGTGTTGTAGACCCAGACGCGAAAGGCGCCGTCAGCACGGGTGTCGACCGCGGCGATGGGCACGGAATAGACCTCTTGGGCTTGCGGCGCCGCGCTGTTGACGGCGACGGAGACGGTCATCCCGGGCAGGAGATTGACGCCGCTCGGCGGTGCCATGCCGAAGGTTACCTCGTAGGTCTGGGCGACAGCGTCGGCTTCGGTGTTATGCTCGCGATATTCGAGCGGGTAGCGCTTGTCCGTCCCCGGGATCGCCGCCTCGGCCTCGATAAGGTCGGGGTCGTTGACCAGCCGGAGAACGTCTTCCGGCACGGAGATCTTGACGCGGAACTCGCTGATGTCCTGGATACGCAGGACCTCTTGGCCGGCTTGCACATTGGTGTAGGCGTCGGTGAGGCGGCGTGTGATCAGCGCATCGAATGGGGCTTCGATCGTGGTATTGGAAAGGTCGCGTAAGGCGTTCTCGGCCGCCACCTTCTTCAGCTCATAGTCGGTCTCCGATTGGTCGAAGGCGGCACGCGAGATGGAATTGCTGCCAAGCAGCTTTTCCTTGCGCTCGAAATCTGCCTTGGCGAGTTCGGCGGAGAGCTTCGCCTGGCGCAGTGCAAGCTCGTAATCGGTCGGGTCGAGGGCGGCCAGAAGGGCGCCCTTCTCGATCTTCGTGCCTTCGCTGACCGGCATCTCGATCAGTTCACCGCCGACGCGGAAGGAGACGTCGACCGTGCTGACCGGCGCCAGCCGGCCGACGAAATTGCGCGTGCCGATAGCGGCGGACTGTGAGACCGGCTCGATCGCCACGGTCTGAACCTGCGGTTCCGCGGCCTTGTTGGCTTCGCTTTCCGAGCAGGCGGCAAGAAGGAGGGCGGCCAGCGCCAGTGCGCCGGAGCGATAAAATGCGGACATGGGACGCTATCCTATTTACAGGCGCCTATTTACAGGCGGTTGCAGCCAGTTCGTCGAGTTTTTCGAGGAGTTCGGCCCGCTTTTCGGGCGGGAAGATGCCGATATCGAGAAGGGCGTGGAACATGAGACCGTCGGCTGCCGCCCACAAGAGGGCAGCCATGTCCCGATCCTCACACTCCTGTCGAACCTGTTCCCAGCGCTTTGCGAGTTCCGCGTGGAGGGGAGTGAGCATTTCGGGGTCTTCCGCCGCCACGGCCAGGATGGCCCTGCTGAGAGTCGGATCGAGGCACTCCTTGTTCGCGGTCGTCCTGATGATGGCCCTCAGCGTGGGGTTGGGGCCATCGGCAAACTCTTCGCGAAAGGCCTCGAGCAGCTGGATCGTGTTCTGCAACATCCGATCGAGCATGCCCTTGAGCAGGCGTTCCTTGTTGGGAAAGTTGTAGAGCACGCCGCCCTTGCTGAGGCCGGCTTCGCGCGCCACGCCGTCAATCGTCAGATGGGCGGCGCCGTCGCGCTTCACGATGCGCTGCGCGGCATCCAGGATCTCCTCGCTAGAATTCGAGGCACGCCGGTCTGCCCGCGCCGTCGTGGTGGTCGTTTCGCTCATCATTTCACTCATCATTCCGTGTGCCCGTCCGGGAATGCGGGCCATGGTCAGGTGCCGCATTCCCGGAGTGCAAAGACTTGGGAGGTCAATTCGACGCTGAGTTCTTACTCAACCGTCCAGACGGTACATATACCGTCCAGTTGGTACAGTCAAGAGGTATGTTGCGGCGCAATAGAAGATGCCGCTGCCGCCCCGCGACGGTCGATCCCGATGCCGGTGCTTTTGCGCAAGCAAATGCAAACGATTGCATTTCGCCTCCATCGTGTTGCAGGCCGGACCGGCCAATGTCGACACGGTCATGGTGGACGGCGTTGTCCGCAAGCGGGCAGGGCGGCTGCTTGCGGCCGACCTCGACCGCCGCGCGGACGAGCTTGCCGCCTCCGGTGCGCGAATTCTCACCGAATTCCGCAGTGCCCAGAGTTGAAGCTGGTCAGGCCAGTTTCCCGGCAACAAAGTCGGCAGCCATAGGGCGATAGGCCCAGGCGATATTGTTGCAGACGTGATTGCCATCCGGGTAGATCACAAGTTCCGCACTGTCCGCCCAGGCAGCGCAGCGCTCGGCTTCTCCCGGCGGAAAGATGCGGTCCTTGCCGCCGTGGATGATGAGCGTCGGGCAGGAGGCTGGAAGGGTGCCCGCAAGGGTGAAGGCGCGCGCCCGCTCCGCCGCCTCTTCCATGTCGGCGGCGCCAAGTGCGTAGGTCATGTTGTCACGGTAGACCGGCGGGAAACCTGGCCACATGGCCGCCAGATCGTGAAAGCCGTTGATGGAGACCACGGCCTTCAGGCCGGGTATGGCACCGGCAGCTCTCAGCGCCAGGTGGCCGCCGAAGGCCATGCCCACCAGCGCGATGCCGTCGGCAATTCCGGGCACGCCATGAACGTGTTCGACAACGGCGGCGAGCGCGGGGCCGATATCCGCCCTGAGCGGCCCGAGGCTGCGGCCTTCGCCCTGACCCGGCCCGTCGACCGACAGCGTCGCAAGGCCGCGTTTCAGGAAATGCGCTTCGAGCGCCGGAAACTCCTCCTTCGTGGAGTCGGAGCCGGGGATGAGAATGGCGAGAGGGTAGGGTGCGGTGCCGCGCACCGGCTTGCGTAGCGCCGCCCGGATGACACCGCCTTCGAAAGGGATCGACAGAATTTCGCCCGGCGGATCGAGCATCGGCAATGCCCGCGCATAGGCTTCGCACTTTGCGCGGGCTGCCGCGTTCTTCTGGGCGATGTCGTCGAAGAACATGAATTGTGCGAAGTGATAGAACAAGCTCGCGCGGGCAAAGGCCTCGCCCGCTGTCACGCGACGGCCGAGAGACAGAGCTTCTTCTCCAGCGGCCCGGTGGCGTTCGCCTTCCGCGGTCCAGGCGCGGCACCAGTTCTCCCAGGTGCCGGCAGCCTCCATCACCGCCTTCGCCGTGGTCGAGGGGATGCCGGCCACCTCCATGCGCGGCAGCCAGTGGCCGGCGACTTCCATGAGGCGGTTTTCCGTAGCGGCCATGGGAGGGTTCCTGTTGCCGAGCTAGATCATTTCACCATTTCATGGAAACGGCGAAACGATCTAACCTTTTATCTTGCCGCAATTCCGGACGGAAAACCGGTTCCCACTTTTCCTGGAATTGCTTCTAGAGGGGGCGGACGCGCGGTTTAGCCGTGTCCCCGTCTTGCCCGTTCGGGGCGTGGATGGCGCGGGTCGAGCCGCGGACGATCAGTTCGATGGGGAGCACGATATGTTCCGCCTCGTATTCGCCGGGCGGGCGCTCGATCATTTTGACCAGCAATTGCCCGGCTTCGAAGCCGACCTTGTTGGACTGGATGCGGATGGTGGTGAGGGGTGGCTGCATCCGCTCCACCATCGGCATGTCGTTGTAGCCGGTCACCGACACGTCCTCCGGGCAGCGCCGGCCGTGCCGGGAAAGCGCGGCGATGGCGCCGACCGCCAGCCGGTCGTTCGAGCAGACAATGGCCGTGAACTCGGCGCCGCTCGCCAAAAGCTCCTCCACGCAACGTTCGCCTTCCGCCTCGTTGAAAGCATTGGCGAAGACGACGAGGCCGGGATCGTCCGCGAGCCCCATCGGCCCCCGATATTTCTCGAAGCCGGCATAGCGGGCGGCGCCCGTCGACAGGGACTGGGGGCCCGCGATGTTGGCGACGCGCCGGTGACCGAGCGAGACGAGATGGGTGAGCACCCGGCGGATGCCTTCCGCCTCGTCGTTGACGACGGAGGCCACGGTGCTGTCGTCCACCCGCCGGTTGACGGTGATGACCGGCAACCCCTCGGCGGCCAGCTTGGAGACGGCGGCGTCCTCGCGCTCGACGCTCGCCAGGATCAGCCCGTCGACGCCGCGCGAGCGGAAGGTTTCGACAAGGCCGGTCTCGCGGCGCATGTCGCCATCGGTGTTGCCGAGGATGGCGACGTAGCCGCGGCTTGCCAGCGCATCCTCCACACCGCGGATGATCGGCGGGAACACGGGGTTGGTGATGTCGGGCACGACGACGCCGATGGTGCGCGTGCGATTGGTCTTGAGCGAATAGGCGGCCGCGTTCTGGCGGTAGTCGAGCCGCTCGCTCGCTTTCAATATCTGCTCGGCCACCTCCGGCGTGATGAGATGCCGCGTGCGCGGATCGAGCGCGCGGGAAACCGTCGAGACATGGACCCCTACCGCATTGGCAACGTCCTTGAGCGTCACGCGTTTCTTGATGGACGTCTTCTGCATGGTGGCTGGTGCGGCTCCGGAATCAAACGAACTCCGGCCAGAATACCGTTTCGTGCAAACGTTTTCAAATGCACGGAGCGGGGGGCGTCGGTTGGGCCCAATCCGGAAGAGCGGGCCTCTCGACGGCGGGAAAGGCGAACGTGAACCGCATGTCCGATCTTGCGATTGACACCGTGCATCGATGATGGTTATGTGCAAACGATTGCACCAGCCACACAGTGCTGGGAAAAGACATCAGCGGCACGCATCACCGGTGACGGCCATACCTCAATGAACGCCGAAACCGGGAGGAGGAGGCGATGAACGAACATATCCTGCAACCGCGTGAGATCGATGTGGGCGCAGCACTGAGAGAGGCGCTGGCGCCCAACTGGCGCTGGGACCGGGCGATCCCCGCCCCCGGTCATATGAGCGTCGACTTCGAGGTGCGCGTCGACCACCGCCGCATGCATGCCTATCGGCTGGCCAGGGCGCGTCAGGCGTTGAAGAATTCAAAGTGCGGCGCGCTGCTGCTCTTCGACGTCAACAATATCCGTTACGTGACCTCCACCAAGATCGGCGAATGGGAGCGCGACAAGCTGTGCCGCTTCGCGCTGCTTGCCGGCGACAACGAGCCGGTGCTGTGGGATTTCGGCTCGGCCGCGGTGCATCACCGCCTCTATTGCGACTGGATGCCGGAAAGCCACTTCCGCGCCGGCATGCTGGGCATGCGCGGTACGGTGCCGCCTGCGGTGGGGCTGATGAAGGCGCATGCGGAGGAGATTGCGGACCTCTTGCGCCAGGCTGGCGTGGCGGACATGCCTGTCGGCGTCGATCTTGCAGAGACGGCAATGCTCTTCGAGCTTCAAAGGGCGGGGCTCGACGTCGTCGATGGGCAGCAGATCATGCTCGATGCGCGCGAGATCAAGAACATCGATGAGATCGTGCTCTTGAACCAAGCCGCCGCGATGGTGGACGGCGTCTACCATATGATCTGGGAGGAGCTGAAGCCGGGAGTGCGCGAGAACGACATCGTGGCTGCGGCCAACAAGATGCTCTACGAGATGGGCTCGGACGACGTTGAGGCGATCAACGCGATCGCCGGCGAGCGCTGCAATCCGCACCCGCACAATTTCACCGACCGGCTGATCCGCCCCGGCGACCAGGCCTTTTTCGACATCCTGCAGTCCTACCAAGGCTACCGCACCTGCTACTACCGCACGTTCAATGTCGGTCGCGCGACGCCGGTGCAGCGGGACGCCTATGTGAAGTGCCGGGAGTGGCTTGACGCAGCGATCGCGCTCATCAGGCCGGGTGTTTCCACCGATACAGTGGCCAGCGTCTGGCCGAAGGCGGAGGAGTTCGGCTTCCCCTCTGAAATGGCTGCATTCGGGTTGCAGTTCGGCCACGGGCTTGGGCTGGCACTGCACGAGCGGCCCATCATCTCCCGCCTCGTCTCGCTGGACAACCCGATGGAGATCAAGACCGGCATGGTCTTCGCGCTGGAGACCTACTGCCCGGCCACCGACGGCTATTCGGCGGCGCGCATCGAGGAGGAGGTGGTGGTGACCGATACGGGCTGCGAGGTGATCTCCCGCTTCCCCGCCGAGGAACTGCCCATCGCCAACCGCTACTGAAGCCGGACGGCCTGCTTTGAAGAACGAGGAGAGCGCTCGATGAATGTGCGCCAGAAGCCAGGCGCGGCCGCCCGCGTCAACGACGATATCGCGTCCGAGACGCGGCTCGATCTTTACCGGCGCCAGGTGGAGATCCGCGATTTCGAGAAACGGGCCTACGACCTGTTCCTGCAGAACCTCGTCAAGGGGACGAGCCACCTGTCGCTCGGCCAGGAGGCGATTGCGGCGGGCTTCGCGGTGGCCATGAAGGAAGGGGACAAGTCCTTCTGCACCTATCGCGGACATGCGCACACACTGGCGCGCGGCGTCGACATGGAGGCGGTGCTGGGCGAGCTCATGCAGCGCGACAACGGGCTGATGCGCGGCAAGGGCGGGTCGATGCATCTGACCTCCGTCGACCACGGCGTGATGGGCTCCTACGCCATCATCGGCGCGCATCTGCCGATTGCCTGCGGCGCGGCGTGGCGGGCGCAGTATCTCGGCGATGACGATGTGTCGGTCTGCTTCTTCGGTGACGGCACGACCAATATCGGTGCCTTTCACGAGGCGTTGAACTTCGCCGCCGTCTGGAAGCTGCCGGTGGTCTTTTGCTGCGAGAACAACCTCTACATGGAATATACGCCCATCGGCGAGGTGACGGCGGTGGAGAATCCGGCCGCTGACCGGGCCTCCGCCTATGGGCTTGAAAGCATCATCGTCGACGGCAACGACGCGGACGCGGTCTATCGCGCGGCTGAGGCCGCCTTTGCCAAGGCACGGGCTGGCGAGGGGCCGTCGCTGATCGAGTGCAAGACCTACCGCCACTCAGGCCATTCGCGCGCCGACCCCGGCAAATACCGCCCGGAAGGGGAGTTGGAGAAATGGCTGGAGCGGGATCCGGTGAAGGTCTACCGGGCGCGGCTTTCCGAGTTCGGCTTTTCCGAAAAAGAGATCGCCGCCATCGAGCGGGAGAGCAAGGCGAAGGTGGACGCCGCGACGGAGGCCTGCAAGGGGGCGCCGCCGCCGCCGGATGAGATTCTTGCGACCGATGTTTATGCCGATGGGGGCTGGGCATGGCGGAACTGACCTATCGAGAAGCGGTGGCGCGCGGCATCGCGCAGGAACTGGAGCGGGACGAGCGGGTCGTCTTCCTGGGCGAGGACGTGGCCAAGGCCGGCGGCGTGTTCAAGGCGACGGTGGGGCTTTACGAGCAGTTCGGGCCGAAGCGCGTGCGCGACACGCCGATCTCCGAGCAGGCGATCCTGGGTGCGGCCATGGGGGCGGCGATGACGGGGCTGAGGCCGATTGCGGAGATCATGTTCTCCGACTTCCTTGCCGTGTGCTTCGACTATATCGCCAACGAGTTCCCGAAGTCCCGCTACATGTCGAATGGCCAGCTCCAGTGCCCGCTGGTGGTGCGGACCGGCAATGGCGCGGGCTCGCGCTTCGGCGCGCAGCACTCCCAGTCCGTCGAGAACTGGGCGATGATGATCCCGGGGCTGAAGGTGGTGGCGCCGTCTTCGCCAGTGGATGTGATCGGGCTTCTGGCGGCAGCGGTGCGCGATCCCGATCCGGTGGTCTTCTTCGAGCATAAGTCGCTCTACGGCACGAAGGGGGAAGTGCCGGACGGGGAGATCGTCGACCGGCTCGGCACGGCGAAGGTGGTGCGCGCGGGCAGCAATGCCACCATCCTGGCGCTGGCGCTGATGGTGCCGCGCGCGCTTGAGGCTGCCGAAAAGCTGAAGGCCGAGCATGGCATCGATGCCGAGGTGATCGACGTGCGCTCGCTCGTGCCGCTCGACACACAGACCATTCTTTCTTCGGTGGCGAAGACGGGGAGGCTCTTCACCGTCGAAGAGAACCCGCGTCTGTGCGGGTGGGGAGCGGAGATCGCCTCCATCGTGGCGGACGAGGCGTTCTACGATCTCGACGGCCCGGTGGTGCGGATCACGACGCCGCATATCCCGCTGCCGGCGGCCGACAATCTGGAAGACATCGTCCTGCCGACGCCCGAGCGCATCGCCGAGCGCGTGCGCCGGGCAATGGCGTGAGGGCGGAGGAGGTTCACGATGAAACATGAAATCCCCTCCAGCCTCGCGAGCGGGCTCTACATCGGCGGCCAATGGCGCGAGGCTTCCGACGGGGGCACCTTTCCGGTCTACGATCCCGCACGGGAAGAAAAGATTGCCGATGTCGCCAACGGCACGGTGGAGGACGCCATCGCCGCGGTCGACGCGGCCAGTGCGGCCTTTGCCGGATGGGCGGCGAGGAAGCCGCGCGAGCGTGCTGAAATCCTGCGCCGGGCCTTCGACATACTGACCCGCGAGAAGGGGCGTTTCGCCCGGCTGATGACGCTCGAGAACGGCAAGTCGCTTGCCGATTCCCTGGGCGAGATGGCCTATGCGGCGGAGTTCTTCCGCTGGTACGCGGAAGAAGCGGTGCGCAACATCGGCACGGTGATGCACTCGCCCGCCTCCGGCGCGCGCATCCTGGCGCATCACAAGCCGGCCGGTGTTGCCCTTCTCATTACGCCGTGGAATTTTCCGGCTGCCATGGGGACACGGAAGATCGGGCCGGCGCTGGCGGCGGGATGCACTGTGGTCATCAAGCCGGCCTCGGAAACGCCGCTCACCATGCTGGCGCTGATGGAGGTGCTGGAGGAGGCGGGGGTGCCGGCGGGTGTCGTCAACGCGCTTGCCTCGCGCGCTTCGGGCGCCGTGGCCGACGTCATGCTGCACGATCCGCGGGTGCGGGTGGTCTCGTTCACCGGCTCGACGGCGGTCGGGCGCACGCTTTTGAAGAGCGCTGCCGACAATATCGTCAAGCCGGCGATGGAACTGGGGGGCAACGCGCCCTTCATCGTTTGCGCCGATGGGGATATCGACGCGGCGGTGGAGGGGGCGCTCGTCGCCAAGATGCGCAATATGGGCGAGGCCTGCACGGCGGCGAACCGCTTCTATGTGCATGACAGCGTGCACGATGAATTCGCGGAGAAGCTTGCCGCCCGCATGGGCGCCATGAGGATGGGCCACGGGCTGGAAGGCGCTGAGGTCGGCGCGCTGGTCAATGCCGACACGCGCGACAAGGTGGCCGGCTTCGTGGAGGACGCGGTCGCCAAGGGTGCCCGCGCGCTCTGCGGGGGCAGGCGGCACGAGGGCAGGGGCTTCTTCTATCCGCCGACGGTGCTTGTCGACGTTCCCGATACGGCGAAGCTTTTGTGCGATGAGATCTTCGGTCCGGTGGCCGCCCTCCAGCGCTTTTCCGGTGAGGATGAGGTGGTGCGTAAGGCCAACGAGACCGAATACGGCCTCGTCGCCTACATCTACACGCGCGACCAGAAGCGCGGGCTCGGCCTCGCCGAAAAGCTCGAATTCGGGATGATCGGGCTCAATCGCGGCCTCGTCTCCGATGCGGCCGCGCCCTTCGGCGGTGTCAAGCAGTCCGGCCTCGGACGCGAGGGCGGGCATGAGGGGCTGATGGAATTCCTGGAGACGCAATATGTCTCCGCGGAATGGTGAGGTGAAGTGATGGATGTCGTCATGCCGCAACTCGGCGAGACCGTGAGCGAGGGCACCATCAGCACCTGGTTCAAAACCGAGGGCGATGTGGTCTGCGAAGGCGATGTGCTGTTCGAGATCGAGACCGACAAGGTCTCGATGGAGGTGCAGGCCGTGGGCGCCGGTGTTCTGGAGAAGATCCATGTCGGTGCGGGCGCGACAGCGCCCGTGGGCGCCGTGGTGGCGGTCATCGCCGGCGAAAAAGAGCCGGCGAGCAAGGGGGACGCGACCGCCGCCACGGTGGACCCGCGGGCGGTGGAGACCATGCCTGCCGAGGTGCCCGCCCCGGCATCGGAGCCGGCGGCAAGGATGAACGGGCACGGCGGGCTCGATCCCTTCTTCGAGGTGCGCACGCCGGAGCGCAACTACGGCAAGGCCGAGGCCGCGAACGGGGTGAAGATAACGCCGCTCGCCCGCCGGCTGATCGCCGAGGCCGGGCTTGATGCCGTGATGCTGGCCGAGGAGGCGGCGAGGCAGGGCAGGCGCCGCGTCGTCAAGGCGGATGTGGAGGCAGCGCGCGCGCCCGTGCCGGCGAGGCCGGTCGAGACACGGGAGCCGAAGCCTGAGCCGGGGCAAGCCGAGACCGGACCGGATATCGATGTCGTCCCGCTCAACCGCATCCGCAAGCGCTCGGCCGAGCACCTGGCGGATGCCTGGCGCGCAGTTCCGCATGTGGTGCAGGCGGTCGAAGTGGATTTCACGCGGCTCGACAGGGTGCGCCGCAGGGCCAATGAGGCGAATGCGGAGCGCTGGGGCTTTCGGCTTTCCTATCTGCCTTTCATTGCGCGTGCGACCTGCCTTGCCATCCGCGATTATCCTCAGGTGAATGCGCGGCTCGACGGCGACCGCCTGCTGGTCGCCCGGCGCGTTCATCTCGGCATCGCGGTCGATCTCGACCATGACGGACTTGTGGTGCCGGTCATCAGGGGCGCCGACGACTTGACGCTGGTGGGTCTTGGCCGGGCGATCAACGAGGCGGTGGCGCGGGCGCGGGCAGGAAGGCTGACCGCCGACGACCTTTCCGGGGCCACCTATTCGCTCTCCAATTCCGGCACGTTCGGCACGCTGTTCACGGCGCCGATCGTCAACGCGCCGCAGGTGGCGATCCTTTCCACGGACGGCGTGAAGAAGAAGCCGGTGGTCGTATCGGATGAAGATGGCGACCGCATCGGCGTCGGCCTGATCGGCATCCTGGCGCAATCCTTCGACCACCGTGCCTTCGACGGCGCCTATTCGGCAGCCTTCCTCGGGCGCTTGCGCGCAATCATCGAAACCCGCGACTGGTCCCAGGAAATATGACCGGCGCAGGCGGAACGATCCCGACATGAAGACTTTGACGGAGGGTCTATGACGATGCAGGAAAACAAACACAGGCTGGGCTGGATCGGTCTCGGCCGCATGGGCTTTCCGATGGCCGAGCGCCTGGTGAAGCGCGGCTACGACGTCCATGTCTGGAACCGCACAAGGGCCAAGGCCGAGCCGCTGGCGGAGAAGGGCGCCCGGCTCGTCGACCGTCCCGCCGATCTTGCGGACGTCGATATCCTGTTCACCATGGTCTCGACGGGGGACGATCTGGAACAGGTCTATTTCGGCGAGAACGGCGTGATCGACGGTGCTGCAAGCCCGGTGCCGCGCATCCTCGTCGACTGCTCCTCCATCGGCGTCGACCAGTCGGAGGAAATCCGCGCACGCGTCGATAAGGCGGGCGCGGCGTTCCTGGTGGCGCCCGTGTCCGGCAACGGCAAGTGCGTCAAGGCAGGCAAGCTCAGCCAGGTGGTCTCGGGCGATCGGGACGTCTTCGAGACGGTCAGGCCCTATCTGGAGACGATCGCCGGTAACGGCGTTGCCTATGTGGGCGAGGGGGAACTGGCGCGCATCTGCAAGATCGCCCACAACGTGCTCTTGGGCGTCGTCACGCAGAATCTGGCCGAGATCACCATCCTGGCGGAGAAAGCCGGCGTGCCGCGCCATGCCTTTCTGGAGTTCATCAACAACTCGGTGATGGGCTCGATCTTCACCCGCTACAAGACGCCGGCGCTTGTCAATCTCGACTGGACGACGACCTTCACGCCGGAGCTTTTGCGGAAGGACTTGGACCTTGGGCTGAAGGCCGGGCGCGAGATGGGGGTGGCGATGCCGGTGACGGCGACGACGCGGGAGGCGCTGCAGAGCCATTTCGGTGCTGCGATGTTGCAGGAGGACCCGGAGGCCTATCTGCAGAAGGATTTCGCAGCGCTGATCGAGACGGTGGCGCTGGCATCGGGGCATAAGCTTGTGAGCGAGAACAAGCCGGTGAAGACGGGGCTGGAGGTGGAGGAGTAGGTTTTCCATCGGGGATAAAATCGCCCTTGGCTGTTGGGGGCGAGCGCCATCGCCGCCACGCCCGGTTTTCACCGTCTGGCCATTTCAAAGAACCCACCCTTCGGGAAGGCTCCCTCGAGGTGGTGGGAAGACGGGCGGCCTTCGTGTCGCCAGTCTAATTTTTTTCAGCGACCCTCGGGCCGCCCGTCCGGCGTTTTTAAGTCTCCGCCCGTTCCGCTTCCACGAAGCCGGATCCGGAAGGCTTAAGCCTTCCACGACAGGGCGCTCCCGCGCCCCCGTCTTTCCGGCTCCCCTTTAAAGTGCACCGTCCGGCACGCGCCGCCCGTAGTGGCGGCAGGGGAACCCTTGGGCGGAGCCTCCCCGGGCCGGCCGCCACGTTAGCGGCCCGCCGGAGGCGCCGGCCCCTCCCCGCGAGACCGCCGTCGCGATCCACGTTCCCGCGGGAGGGACGGGGAGCATGATAAGAGCGGCGCGGGCAGGGGGGATAAAATACGCGGTTGGGCGGGGCGAAAAAATTATAAGCGATTGTTTTGGACCGAATGTTTTTTTGAGGGGGCGGGAATTTATCCCCGTGGGTGCCGGCCCCCTCTCTTGCGATTTCTAAGGCTTAGCCTCCGCTTCGCTCCAGCTAAACCTAAGAAACCGCTATCTCCCCCACCGAGGGGGAGATAGGCGCGCTGCATCGGCCTTTCTGCCAATGGCCAACGTAGGCGAGTTGTGCAAGCGCTGGCGCCAGCCGTATCTCCCCCTTGGTGGGGGAGAAAGCAAATTCTTAGGCTTGGCGACACCAAGTCTTAGAATTTGCAAGAGAGGGGGCAATGCGCCGGCTTGTCCGGCAGCCGTGCCTTGAGCCGGACGGGCGCCCGCCGCCCTTCCAACGCGCGTCATCCCGGAAGCCGGAGCGAAGCGGAGACTGTCCGGGACCCATTCTCGCCTCACGGATGCTCCGGCGAAGCGGGCCGGAAGGTGGACTGGTCACGGAATGGGTCCCGGACAAGCCTTCGGCTTTCCGGGATGACGCCCGCGGGTGGGCTTCTTGAAATGCGGGAAATGGCGGCGCGAAGGGGGCTTGGCGTCGTGGCCTCGGCATCACGATCTATCTCGCCCGCTCCTTCTTGAGCTTCGCCAGGTGCGGGTATTTCTCCGTCAGAAGCGCGCCATGATAGAAGGTGGGGTGGAAGGCCGGGTGGGCGCGGATCGCGTCGAGCCAGCGCTGGATCGACGGCCGGTCCTGCCACATCGTGTTGAGGTTGATATCGTCCATGCGCACGATCACCGGCATGGCGGCGATGTCGGGGAGGGTGAGGGGCTCGCCCATCAGGAAGGGACCGCCGGAGGCGGCGATGGTTTCGTCCATGCGGCGGACCGCGCGGGCGAGGTGGTCGAGGGCGGCGTTCATCTCCTTTTCCGGAAAGCCGGTGCGGCCCATGGTGAGCAGGAACTCCTTGCGCAGGGGCTTCGATTCGGCGAGCGCCACAAACTCCTCCTCGCTCATGGTCTGGAAGTGCGGCAGGAAGGCGAGGTTGTAGGAGGGGATGCGGATGGCCGGAGTGGGCACCTCGTCGATATAGCGCATCAGGGAGCGCATGCGGGCGATGTCGAAGAGGGAGGAGGGGCGGAAGGGGGTGGGCTCGGGATAGAGCTCGTCCAGATATTCCATGATGACGGCGGAATCGGTGACCGGGCGGCCGTCATGCACCAGCGCCGGGACGACGCCGTTGGGGTTGATCGCCAGATAGTCGGGCTTCAACTGATCGCCGGCGAAGAGGTCGAGCTTGATCTCCTCGAAGGGGATGCCCTTGGCGTTGAGCACGAAGCGCACGCGCTGGCTGCAGGTCGATTGCGGGGCGTCGTAGAGGATGAACTCGGCCATTGTGTCAGTCCCAGTCGAGAACGCGCGGCAGGCGGCGCTTCCTGGCAAGGGTGCCGACGATGCCGGCGGGGAAGAATTTCAGCGCCAGCACCATGACGAGGCCGGTGATCAGGAGATTGATCTCGCTGGCGCCGAAGAAGGTTACGGATAGCTCGTTGAAGGCGATGAGCACGACGGCGCCGACGATGGGGCCGGCCACCGTGCCCTTGCCGCCGAGGATGCACATCAGCACCATGTTGGCGGCGACGAGGATGATGAGGAAGATGTTGGGCCTCAGATACGTGATGTACTCGCCCCAGATGGCGCCGGCCATGCCGACGAAGAAGGCGGAAATGGCGAAGGCCAGCACCTTGTAGAAACGCGTGTCGATGCCGGCACTTTCCGCCTTCACCTCGTCCTGGCTGATGGCGCGCAGGCCGAGGCCGAACTTGGAGTGCTTGATGCGGTAGGAGGCCCAGACGGTGAGCGCGCAGACGACCATCATGCTGTAATAGTAGGGCAGCTTGGCCCATTGGGCGGGGATGTCCATCTGCGGCAGGGTCACGCCGTTGGAGCCGCCGACGAACTGCCAGTGGTCGAACAGGATGCGCGCGACCATGAGCAGCGCGATGGAGGAGATGATGAAGGTGGGCCCGCGCATCTTGAGCGTGATGAGGCCGACGGCGAAGCCGACGACGGCTGCCGCGAGGCCGGCGAGGGGGGCGGTGAGGAGCGAGGTGACGCCGAAATAGGCGAGCAGCATGCCGGAGAAGTAGCCGCCGATGCAGAAGAAGACATTGTGGCCGAGCGAGATGTAGCCGGTATAGCCGCCGAGGATGTTCCAGCTCGAGGCCATGGCCGCATACATCATCGCGTAGAGCATGAGATGGAGCGTATAGTTGTGGCCGCCGGTGATCTGTAGTGCCGGCAGGAGGACGAGCAGTGCAAGAAGGACGAGCGGAAACCAGGTGGCGCGCTCGCGCCGGCCAGTGGAGGCCAGCCCTTCATTGTAGTTCTTGCGCGCCTTCAGAACGTCGCTGACGCCGAGCCCGGTTGCCATTCTCAAGCCTCTTCTTGTCTATCGCCCAGAAGCCCCTCGGGTTTCACCAGCAGGATCACGAAGAGGGCGAGGAAAAAGGTCATGGTCGACCATGTGGAGCCGAAATAGGTGCCGACGAAGGCGGCGATGACGGACAGGAGGAAGGCGCCGAGGATCGCGCCCACGAGCTTTCCCATGCCGCCCAGCACCACGAGCGACATGAGGATGGCGATCCACTCCCAGTGCTTGGCCGGGAAGAAGGAGAAGATGAAGCTCACCAACGCGCCGGCCGCACCCGCCAGCGCAATGCCGATGCCGAAGGTGATCAGAGAGACGCGCCCGACATTGACGCCCATGAGCTGGGCCGCCGCCCGGTTCTGCGTCGTGGCGCGGATCGCCGTGCCGAAGCGGGTGAAGTTGAGGAAGGCCAGAAGCGCGCCGATGACGAGAAGCGATATGGCGCCGGCATAGGCCTGGCCCTTGGGGATGAAGACCGTGCCGAAGATGAAGGCGTCCGTGGCATAGGCCGGCGTCGTGACGCGCTGGGTGTTGGAGAAGAGAGCGCCGAGCAGGCCGTCGGCGCACAGGGCCACGGCGAAGGTGAGCAGAACCGTCATCTCGGAGTATTTCGCGCTTGCCGCTTCTTTCTCGAAGACGAGCTTGTAGAGCGCCACGCCGATGACGAAGAGGACGCTTGCCGCGATCGGCATCGCCAGGATCGGGTCGACGCCGTAGAGCCGGAACAGCCAGTAGGCGACGAAGGCGCCGGCGATGATCATGATGGGATGCGCCAGATTGACGATGCGCATGACGCCGAAGATGAGGGTGAGGCCGGAGGCCATCAGGGCGTAGACGCCGCCGAGCGCAAGGCCGAGGATGAGAACCTGGAGCATGGATGAGAGCATTGGTGTTCCGTCTCCTCAGGCGGCAGCCTTGCCGAGATAGAGTTCGCGCACGCGCGGGTCCGTCAGGATGTCTTTTGCCGGCCCGCTGAAGAGCGTGCGGCCGAGGTCGAGCACGGTGCCGCGGTTGGCGTTCTTCAGGCCGACCACCGCGTTCTGTTCAACGAGCAGCACGGTCATGCCGGAATCGCGGAGTTGGTGCATGATGTCGAACATCTGCTTTACGATCATCGGCGCCAATCCCAGTGAGGGCTCGTCGAGCATGACGATCTTCGGCCGCACGATCAGCGTGCGCGCCATCGCAAGCATCTGCTGCTGGCCGCCGGACATGGTGCCGGCGTGCTGGCTTGCGCGCTCGCGCAGGATGGGGAAGCGGTCGAGCACGTCGTCGATGCGCCGCTTCAGCTCCGTCTCGTTGCGGATGGTATAGCCGCCCATGCGCAGGTTCTCCCGCACGGACATCTTGGGAAAGAGCGCGCGCTCCTGTGGCACGAAGGCGATGCCTTTTTGCAGGATCTGGTCGGGGCGCAGCCTGTCGATCCGCTCGCCCAGAAGGCGGATTTCGCCGGAGCGGATGGGAAGCAGCCCGATAATCGCCTTCATCAGCGTCGACTTGCCGGCGCCGTTGGGGCCGATGATGCACTGGATCTCGCCTTTTGCCACGTCGAGATCGGCGCCGTTGAGGATGGCAGGGCCGGAGCCGTAGCCGGCGACCACGTTGCTGACTTCCAGAAGCTCATGCATGGGCAGGCTCCGCATTGGCGCCGCCGAGATAGGCTTCGAGCACCCTGGGATCTGTCTGGACGACATTCGGCGGGCCCTCGGCGATGATCTCGCCATGGGCCATCACCACCACCTTGTCGGAGAGGCTCATGACCAGTTCCATGTTGTGCTCGACGATGAGCACGGTGAGGCCGCGCCTGTTCAGCTCGCGGATATGCTCGACGATCTCGGCCAGAAGGCTCGGATTGACGCCGCCGGCGGGCTCGTCGAGGAGGATGATCTTGGGGTCGGACATCAAAAGCGCGCCGAAATCCATCAGCTTCTTCTGCCCGTAGGAGAGGTTGCGGGTCTCCTCATATGCCAGCCGCGTGATGTTGAGGAAGGCGAGGATTTCCTCTGCCTTCCTCAGTTCTTCCTTCGTGATCGCCGGCTGGAAGAGCGCCCGCCAGCCATGGACCTTCGACTGGACGACGAGGTTTTCCAGGACCGTCAGGTCCTCGAGGTTGCGCGTGATCTGGAAGGTGCGCGACAGGCCCTTTCGGGTCACCTGATGCGGCTTCAAATGATCGACGCGCTCGCCCTCGATGAAGATTTCGCCGGCTGTCGGGGCCATGGTGCGGCTGATGCAGTTGAAGGCGGTGGTCTTGCCGGCGCCGTTTGGGCCGATGAGGGCTGTGATCTTTCCTGCCTCGGCCGTGAACGAGCAGTTGTCGACGGCCTTGATGCCGCCGAAATGCTTGGCCAGTGCGCGCACTTCGAGCATGCGGCGCCTCCTCCCTTCGGCTTCTTTTTCCCGTTTTGGCAGCGAATGGGCGGGACCGCCAGAGCGGCCCCGCTTCGTTGCCTCCCATTCGGGGCCGCTCACCACTCGGGCTTCGGGAACTCAAGCTCGGCCACGCCCTCGAACTCGTTGGTCGGGTAGATGAACCGGAGTTCGCCGTCCTGCCATTGCGCCATCAGGAAGGTGCGGTCCTTGGGCAAGCCGCGCTCGTCCCAGGAGAAGGGGCCGAGCACGGTGCGGATCGGCTCTTCGGGCGTGCGCTGATGCAGCCATTCCGACAGCTTCAGATTGTCGGTAGTCTCGGTGCCGCGGATTGCCTGCTCGACGCCCTGGCAGAGCGCGAAGGGGATCGCGGAGTCCTCGTCGGGCGTGTAGTTGTAGGCATCTTCAAAGGCGGCGATGAAATCCTGGTTGGAGAACGGCTCGCCGGCGAGTTCGCCCTTGAAGGGCACCTCCGGGTGCCAGGAGGTGTGGACGATGACGCCCTCCGAAGCCTCGCCCATCCCCTCGAGGAACTCGGCCTGGGTGCCCTGGCTGAGATAGAGAACGCCTGGATTGACCTTGAGCGTCTGCAGGGCACGGGAGAGCTGCACCGCCTCCTCGGCCGAGGCCGTCAGCCCGATAACGAGATCGGGATTGGCCTGCTTGATCGAGTTGGCAAGGTTCAGCCAATCGGAGAAACCCTCCTCCGGCCAGCGTTCCTCCATCACCACGTCGATGCCGAGCTCGGCGAGATAGCCGGGCGCGAGGTCGGCGATGACGCCTTTGCCCGGCTCCTCAACCTTGCCGCCAAGGAAGCCAGCGGCGATGCCGTTGGCGAAAAAGTCGTCGGCGTGGACGAGGGCGGCCGTCTTCGGGCGGCCCGCTTCGTCAACCAGGTCGCGCAGAACGCCGCGCAGGCCCGTGCCGACCAGCTCCGCGGCGTTCTGCTGGAAGTAGAAGGCGTGTTTCAGACCTTGCTCCCAAATGCGCAGGGCGCCGCCGGCGGGAACCGGATGGACCATCCCGTAGCGCTCCACCACCGAGGAGACCGGGAAGGTGAGCTTCGAGGAGAAGGTGCCGAAGACGATGTCGGCATCCTCGACATTGATAAGGCGCTCGTATTGGTTGATGGCGGTCTCAGTGTCGGAGCGGTTGTCGCTGATGATCAGCTCGACCTTGCGGCCGAGAACACCGCCGGCCTGGTTGATGAGGTCGACGCAAAGCTGATAGCCCTGCTCGTGCTTCTCGCCGCTGACGGAGAAGTTTCCGGTGAGCGGCAGCGAGGCGCCGATGCGGATCGGTTCCGCATCCTGAGCGTAGGCCGGGTGAACCAACGCGGTGGCGCCCACCAAGGCGCCGACAACGAAGGCCGCAGACAGTTTCAGCGGTAATAGACGCCCGGCCGCCGCCGTCCTTTCGGTGCTGGGCGCTTCTTGTGCTTTCTTCATGGTCTCCTCCCATTGGAGCGTTCCATGCGGCTTTCCTCCCGGCACGGAACACGAGTTGCGTGCAAAACTTGATTTTCTCTCTGTGGCTTTCTCTTTACAGTCTTCTTACGCAATCGTTTGCATGACTATGCATGTTTTCTGCACTGTCCGTCAAGGGCGGGCGGCGAGATTGGCGTTCCGGCGTGTTCGCTCCACAAGGATAGGTGCTTGAAATTCTCGTTTTGTTCTCCATATAAGGGATCGAGCCGAAGCCGGCTCCGCTGGGCGGGGCGGGATATATTATGAATAGTTCACATTGGGCGTTGACAGTTTGGATTTGCGGCGGGTATATACGCGGCACAACGAGGGCGGCGGCGCCGCTGGCGACAGAGACGC
>NZ_WQNH01000024.1 GCF_009812055.1 Chelativorans xinjiangensis
CCGCTGCCCCGGCCGCCGCACCCGCAGGCAACGGCGGCGCGCAGGCGGTCGCCTCCGCACGCATGCCGGCAGGCGGCGGCGGGCAGACCATGCGGCTGGTGCGCGAGGCCCCGCGGGAAGAGGAGGCGCCCGCACCCGCGGCAGCCCCCGACCCCGAACCGGAGACGGTTCCGCTGACGTCGCTGGCCGACATCGCGGAGCTGGCGGAGGCCAACCGCGACATGGCCTTCAAGGTGCAGTTCAAGCGCTGCGTCCGTCTCGTGCGCATCGAGCCGGGAAGGCTTGCCGTCAACCTGACGGAGGACGCGCCGAAGACGCTTTTGAACGACCTGACGAACCGCCTGCAGAAATGGACCGGCCGACGCTGGATCGTCTCGCTGTCGCGCGAGGCGGGCGGCAAGACGCTGGCCGAGGAGGAGAGCGGCCGCCGTGAAACCGCGCTCGCCGACGCGCGCGCCGACCCGGCCGTGGCCGCCATCCTGCAAAGCTTTCCCGGTGCGCGCATCCTGGATGTGCGCATTCCCGACGCGGTGGCGGAAGAGGCGGCCGGCGATGCCGTGCCGCCCGAGCCGGACGCCGAAGACGATGATATCTAAGCGCGATTGGAGACGAACATGCGCGACCTGATGGGCATGATGAGCAAGGCCAAGGAAATGCAGGCCAAATTCCAGGCCATGCAGGAAGAGATCGCCACAATGGAGGCCGAGGGCCAATCCGGCGGCGGCGCCGTCAAGGTGGTGCTCTCGGGCCGCTTCGAGATGAAGAAGCTCCATATCGACCCCTCGCTCTTCAAGGAGGACGACGTGGAGATCCTCGAGGATCTGATCCTGGCCGCCCACAACGACGCCAAGGCGAAGGTCGAAACTGAGATGAAGAAGAAGACCGAGGAGATGACGGCCGGCCTGCCGATCCCACCGGGAATGAAGCTGCCCTTTTGAGATGTCAGGGGATTTCCCGCTCCATCTCGACCGCCGGGAGGGCGATACCAGGGGCGAACTCGACCTCGATGCGGCGGATGCGCCGGAAGCCGACCGAGGCATAGAACCTTTCCGCCGGGAGGGTGGACTGGCTCTTGATGAGGCGTGTGCCGGCAGCGGCCGCCTCGGCGAGGCAGCGCTCGACGAGCAGCCGGGCGATACCCTTGCGCAGATGTGCGGGATGGGTGGCGAAATGGCGGATATGCGCCACGCCCTCCTCGATCCCGCCGGTGCCGGGCTTCTCCATCGTCCAGCCGCCGCAGCCGGCCGGTTCGCCGTCGGCCACGACGACGAAATAGGTGCCGCTTGCAAGCAGCTTCGGGTTCGCCCGCGACATGATCGGGAGGGCCTTTGCAAGCTTCTCCGGCTCGTAGGAGCCGTCGGCGAGCGTGGCGTAGGCAGCGGCGATGAGGTCCGACAACATGTCGAGGTCGCCGGGCGTGGCGACACGGATGGCGATATCGGCCATGGCGGGCGTCTCCTCGGCGTTTGGAGCCGTCCGGCAGCATAGCCAACGGCGGTGCAGGCGCTACCCAATTCTTTCGTTCCCGGTTAAACCGTCCTCATGTCGAAGCGAATCGCCGGCCCCGAGATCGAACGCCTGATACAGCTCCTGGCCAAGGTGCCGGGGCTGGGGCCGCGCTCGGCCAGGCGGGCGGCACTGCACCTGATCAAGAAGAAGGAACAGCTCTTCGCGCCGCTTTCGGCGGCGATGAGCGAGGCGCTGGAGAAGGTGCGGGTGTGCTCGGTCTGCGGCAACGTGGATACCGCCGACCCCTGCTCCATCTGCACCGACCCGCGGCGCGATGCGGCGACGCTGATCGTGGTGGAGGACGTTGCCGACCTCTGGGCGCTGGAGCGCGCGGCGGCGATGAACGTGCGCTACCACGTGCTGGGCGGCACGCTGTCGCCGCTCGACGGCGTCGGGCCGGACGACCTCAACATCGCCGGGCTGGTGAATCGCGTGGCCGAGGGCGGCATCGCCGAGATCATCCTCGCCGTCAACGCCACCGTCGAGGGGCAGACGACCGCCCATTACATCACCGACCAGATGGCCGATATGGGGGTGAAGGTGACGCGTCTGGCGCACGGCGTGCCGGTGGGCGGGGAGCTCGACTATCTCGACGAGGGCACGCTTGCCGCGGCGCTGAAATCGCGCACGGTGTTTTGACGTTCGGAGGGAGAAGCAGGAATTGAAAAGTCTCGCCCCTTCGCGCCCCCCTCTGCCCTGCCGGGCATCTCCCCCACAAGGGGGGAGATTGCGCCGGCCGCTTTTGCCGGCGCTCTCTTTGCCGCGGTGGTGGTTGGCGAAACCAGTCGTGACGGCAAATCTCCCCCCTTGTGGGGGAGATGCCCGGCAGGGCAGAGGGGGGCAACGTAAGGCGCCGATCCTGGCCGTGGTGCTGGTCATATTTTCATTCCTCCTCACCCCCGTTCCCGCCGCCGCACAGAACGTCTCCAACCTCTTCGCCCAATGGCTTCAGGCCGACCTGTGGCCGGAGGCCCGCGCGCGCGGCATCTCGCCCGCCACCTTCAATGCCGCGTTCGCCGGCGTGACGCCCAATCTGAAGCTGCCGGACCTGGTGATGCCGGGCGAGAGCGCGCCGCGGGCCACCGCGCAGCACCAGGCCGAATTCCGCGCGCCGTCGGCCTATTTCGACCATATCGGCGGCGTGGTTTCGGGCGGCAGGCGGCTGGCCGGCCAGCATGCGGCGACGCTTGCGGCGATCGAGAAGCGCTTTGGGGTGCCGCGCGGCATCGTGCTGGCGATCTGGGGGCGCGAATCGGGCTTCGGCGCCGCCAAGATCCCGCACAATGCCTTCGAGGTGCTGGGCACCAAGGCTTTTCTCGCCACGCGCAAGGAGATGTTCCGCGAGGAGGTGCTGGCGGCACTGGAAATGGTGGAAAAGCGGGGCGTGGGGCCGCAGACGATGCGCTCGTCCTGGGCCGGCGCCATGGGGCAGCCGCAGTTCCTGCCGTCCTCCTACCTGAAATACGCGGTCGATTTCGACGGCGACGGGCGGGCCGACATCTGGAACTCGGTGCCCGACACGCTTGCCTCCATCGCCAATTACCTTGCAAGCCACGGCTGGGTGCGCGGGCGCGACTGGGGCTTCGAGGTGACGGTGCCACAGGGCATCTCCTGCGCCGAGGAGGGGCCGGACCGGGGCCGGCGCATCGCCGACTGGGCGGCGGCGGGGATCGCCCGCGTGGGCGGCAAGGCCTTTCCAGCGCACGAGATTGAGGGCGAGGGCTATCTGATGATGCCGGCGGGCCGGCTCGGGCCGGCCTTCATCGTCACGCCGAACTTTTACCGGCTGAAGGATTATAACGAGAGCGATCTCTACGCGCTCTTCGTCGGCCATGCGGGCGACCGCATCATGTATGGGGACATGGCCTTTGCCGCCGGGTGGAGCCGCGTCGACGGCTTGAGCCGTGCCGATATCGCCGCCATGCAGCGGGCGCTGGAGCGGCAAGGGCACGATGTCGGCGGCGCCGACGGGCTTGCCGGCTTCAAGACGCGGCGCTCCATCGGCCGGTGGCAGGCGAAGGCGGGCCGGGCCGCCACCTGCTTTCCCGATAGAGACCTGGCGCGGCAACTCGGGTAAGCTGCCGCGGTAGCCGGGCGGGGGCATCGCGTACTGTATTTTTTTAAGCAGTATTCGGGTTTTCAGGCAGTATCCAAAGGAGGGTCTCCCGTGAATCGCTTCAAACCGCTCGCAGGCCTTGGCGTCATCGCCTTTGCCGGCGTCATCCTGTCCGCCTGCACCGTCGTCGTCGAAGAGGGGACCGAGCGCCCGCGCCCGCCGCGCCCGCAAATCTGCACCCAGGAATACGCACCCGTCTGCGCCCGCCGCGGCGAGCGCCAGCGCACCTTCCCCAACGCCTGCTTCGCGCGGGCCGATGGCTTCGAACCGGTGTATCGGGGCGAATGCCGGCAGCAGTCCATCCGGCCGCCCCGGCCCGACCGGCCGCAATTCTGCACCAGGGAATACGCACCCGTCTGCGCCCGGCGCGGCAACCGCCTGCGCACGTTCGGCAATGCCTGCGAGGCGGAGGCCGCCGATTACCGCATCCTGGGGCGTGGCGAGTGCTGAGGTGAGCCAGGCGGGGCACCCCGCCGGGGCCGCCTGCCTTTTCCCGGGGGGTGCGGGCTGGCCTTTCTCGGTGGGCGCCGTCCCTTCATGCGCTCGAGCTCGTGCCTGATCTCGTCACGCAGCGGCTCGATGATCTCCGGGTCGAGCGGCACGCAGGGCGGGATCAGGGGTTTCAGCGGGAAGCTCCAGTCGTCCTCCGGGCGGCGGCCGAGGCAATCGCGGTTGCGGCGGCACTTGCCGATGCGGCAGGTGTGGTGGGAGCCGAGCTTCGCGCAGAGCGCCTGGAACAGCCGCAGATAGATGCCGAGCTTGTCGTAATGCTCGGCGCGGTCGCGCTCGAAGATCGCGTGTTGCTCGTCGGTGCGCCAGGCGGCGCGCTCCATCGGCGGCACCTTGAAAAGGGGATACCAGTTATACGCGCCTTCGACCGGGTTCCTTTCGTGGGGGTTTTCGGGTCCGTCCATCGCGGCTTCCTTTCCTTCGTGTTTCGGGTCCTTCGTGTTTCGGGAGATTGCGGGCACGCGCTTTTCCTTCCCGCCGGTGGGCCGGCGGGTGGGCGGCAGTTTGGGGAGACGGGCGGCCTTCGTGTCGCCAGTCAAATTTTTTTTCGCGACCCTCGGGCCGCCCGTCCGGCGTTCTTAAGTCTCCGCCCGTTCCGCTTCCACGAAGCCGGATCCGGAAGGCTTTGAGCCTTCCACGACAGGGCGCTCCCGCGCCCCCGTCTTTCCGGCTCCCCTTTAAAGTGCACCGTCCGGCACGCGCCGCCCGTAGTGGCGGCAGGGGAACCCTTGGGCGGAGCCTCCCCGGGCCGACCGCCACGTTAGCGGCCCGCCGGAGGCGCCGGCCCACCCTCGCAAGACCGCCGTCGCGACCTGCGTCCCCGCGGGATGAGCAGGGACAGGATAGTGCCGGGTTTGGGGAGGGGGGATAAAATGGGGGTGAAAAAATTTGGGAGTTGAGGTGGATCAATGGGTTGGAGGGAAGGAGGGGTGGATTTTATCCACGGCGTGTGAGGGTTGTGCGCTCGATTATGAGGGGTTGGCGAGGAACAGGCAGGGTGGGTGCCAAGCGCCCTCGTGGTTCGACAGGCTCACCATGAGGGCTACTGGGATGCCCGGGCTTTTCTAACGCTTGAGCAGTTCGCCAAAGTGTTTGCACCCTGCTCTGCTGTGGCGGCGAGCGCTACGCTTCAGTAGCCCTCATGGTGAGCCTGTCGAACCACGAGGGCGCTTGGCGCCATCCCTCAATCCCCCATCTTCAGCGCCTGGATGAACGCCTCCTGGGGGATGTCGACCTTGCCGAACTGGCGCATCTTCTTCTTGCCCTCTTTCTGCTTGTCGAGGAGCTTGCGCTTGCGGGTGACGTCGCCGCCGTAGCATTTGGCGGTCACGTCCTTTCTCAGCGCCGAGATGGTTTCGCGGGCGATGACCTTGCCGCCGATTGCCGCCTGGATGGGGATCTTGAACAGGTGGTGCGGGATCAGCTCCTTCAGCTTCTCGCACATGGCGCGGCCGCGGCGATCGGCCTGGGAGCGGTGGACCAGCATGGACAGGGCGTCGACGGGCTCCTCGTTGACGAGGATCGACATCTTGACGAGGTCGCCCTCGCGGTAGTCGGTGAGGTGATAATCGAAGGAGGCGTAGCCGCGGCTGATCGACTTCAGGCGGTCGTAGAAGTCGAACACGACTTCGTTGAGCGGCAGGTCGTAGACCAGCATGGCGCGGCTGCCGGCGTAGGAAAGGTCGGCCTGGATGCCGCGGCGGTCCTGGCAGAGCTTCAGGATGGAGCCCAGATACTCGTCGGGGGTCATGATCGTGGCGCGGATCCACGGCTCCTCGATCGAGGCGATCTTCATGACGTCCGGCATGTCGGCCGGGTTGTGCAGCTCGATCTGCGAGCCGTCGGTCAGGTTTATCCGGTAGACGACGCTGGGCGCGGTGGCGATCAAGTCGAGGTCGAACTCGCGGGTGAGCCGCTCCTGGATGATCTCCAGGTGGAGGAGGCCCAGGAAGCCGCAACGGAAGCCGAAGCCGAGGGCGGCGGAGGTTTCCATCTCGTAGGAGAAGCTGGCGTCGTTGAGGCGCAGCTTGCCGACGGCGGCGCGCAGATCTTCGAAATCGGCCGCGTCCACGGGGAAGAGGCCGCAGAAGACGACGGGTTGGGCGGGCTTGAAGCCCGGCAGGGCCTTTTGCGTGGGGCGGCGGTCGTCGGTGATGGTGTCGCCGACGCGGGTGTCGGCCACCTCCTTGATGGAGGCGGTGATGAAGCCGATCTCGCCGGGGCCGAGGGCATCGACCATGACCATCTTCGGGGTGATGACGCCGACACGGTCGATCGGGTATTTCGCGCCGGTGCCCATCATGCGGACGATCTGGCCCTTTTTCAGGACGCCGTCGATGATGCGGACGAGCACGATGACGCCGAGATAGGCGTCGTACCATGAATCGACGAGGAGGGCCTTGAGCGGGGCTTCGGCGTCGCCTTCGCGTGGTGGGGGGAGGCGGGTGACGATGGCCTCCAGCACCTTGTCGACGCCGAGGCCGGTCTTGGCGGAGATCATCACGGCGTTGGAGGCGTCGAGGCCGATGACGTCCTCGATCTGCTGGCGGATGCGCTCGGGATCGGCGGCGGGAAGGTCCACCTTGTTGAGGACGGGGACGATCTCGTGGTCGTTGTCGAGCGCCTGGTAGACGTTGGCGAGCGTCTGGGCTTCGACCCCTTGAGAGGCGTCGACGACGAGGAGGGAGCCTTCGCAGGCGGCGAGAGAGCGCGAGACCTCGTAGGCGAAGTCGACATGGCCGGGGGTGTCGATGAGGTTGAGGACGTAGTGCTGGCCGTCCCTGGCGTTGTATTCGAGGCGCACGGTGTTGGCCTTGATGGTGATGCCGCGCTCGCGCTCGATGTCCATGGCGTCGAGCACCTGCTCCTTCATCTCACGCTCTTCGAGCGAGCCGGTCATCTGGATGAGCCGGTCGGCGAGCGTCGACTTGCCGTGGTCGATGTGGGCGACGATGGAGAAGTTGCGAATACGGGAAAGGGGCGTGTCTGTCATGGCCGCGCGTATAGAGATATGCGGCGGCGAAGGGAAGCCTATGATTTTCACCCGCAGGGCGGCGATGGTGGCGGCGAAGGGTGCAACCCTCCTCAACCCAGCATAGGCGCTTAACCGAAACTTCACGTTATGCGCACATTTTCCCGCCCGGCGGCTTGCGCCAGGGAGATGGCGCCGGGTCGCGCATTGGGGGATATCGATGCTCGATCTTTTCGGCCTTAAGGCCGGCAGCGGCGTGCAGCCGATTTCGGCCGAAAGCCTCGTGTATGTGGCGATAGCGGCGGGTGCGCTGGCGGTACTGTGCCTGCTGGGGGTGGAGATCCGGCGCCTCAAGCGGCATGAGCCGGCGGCCGAGGACGGCGATCCCTCGCAAACGATCGACAAGGCGGTGCGCGGCCTGCGCCTGCGCTATTTCATCGTGATGGGGGTGCTGATCGTCCCGGCGGTGGCCTTCATCGTGGCGGCGCACTACGTCAATGCGCGGTTTTCCAACGCAACCGCGATGGCGGTGCTGGTGGCCGAAGCTTCCGAGACGGCGGAACGGGCCTCGCGCACGGCCATCGCCATGGCCGGCGAGCGCGGCGACGACGTTGCCTGGGCGGAGAAGGCCCTGGAGGTGAGCGCCGACCGGCTCGACCGCGTGATCGGCCGGATGACGATGCTGTGGGGGCAGCTCGACGACCGTCTCAAGGCCGACCTCATGGCACCGACGCCCTATGGGGAGATGGAGCCCGTGGCGCTGCTGCGGCAATTCCATGACCAGCTTACCGCGGCGGCGGCGGGCGGGGCGCAGGAGCGCGCGTCCGCTGGCAAACTGCTCGACGGGACGATCGGCTACCTGGTGCAGCCGGCGCTGGGAGAACTGTCCGAGGCGCTGCGCGCGTTCAACCGCCGGCTGGCCGGCCAGGTGAAGGTGACCATCAATGCGATTGCCGTGGCGCTGGCGGCATTTGCGGCGGCGATCCTCGTTTTCATCTTCCTGCCGATGGACCGCTCCATCCGCCACGCGCTGGCGCGGCTGAAGACGGCAATCGAGGGTGCGAAGGCGGCGGACAAGGCGAAATCGGAGTTCCTGGCCAATATGAGCCATGAGATCAGGACGCCGATGAACGGCGTGCTCGGGATGGCGGAACTGATGGCGGCGACCGAACTCGACACGCGGCAGCGCACCTATAACGACGTGATCATGAAGTCCGGAGACCAGCTCCTGACCATCATCAACGACATCCTGGATTACTCCAAGATCGAGGCGGGCCACGCCAAGATCGACGCTGCCCCTTTCGATCTGGCCGAGGCGGTGGAGGACGTGGCCACACTGGTGGCGGCGCGCGCCTCGGAGAAGAACCTCGAGCTGATCGTGCGCATCGACCCCGAACTGCCGCGCTGGGTGGAAGGGGATGTCGGGCGCATCCGGCAGGTGCTGACCAACCTTGCCGGCAACGCGGTGAAGTTCACCGAGCGGGGGCATGTGCTCATCGAAGTGTCGCGCGAGGGCGGGGAGGCGCTGTTTTCGGTGAGCGATACGGGGATCGGCATTCCCGAGGACAAGGTCGCCAGCGTGTTCGAGAAGTTCAGCCAGGCCGATGCCTCCTCGACCCGGCGCCACGAGGGCACGGGACTGGGCCTTGCCATCGCCGCCAGGCTGGTGGAGCTGATGGGCGGGACGATCGGCGTGGAAAGCCGGCCGGGGGATGGGTCCAGATTTCATTTCCGCGTCCCGCTTCCAGCGTGCGAGGGGCCGCGCGAAGAGGCGGAACCGGAGACGGCGGCCGCCGAGGGCGGGCGGCATCCTCATCGTCGACGACAACGCGATCAACCGGCGCATCCTGACCGAGCAGACGCGCAACTGGGGCTTTGATTCCTGCGCGGTGGAGAGCGGCGAGCTGGCGCTTGCCTTCCTGGCCGAGGCGGAGCGGCTGGGAGCGGCGGTCGACCTCGTCATCCTCGATTACCAGATGCCGGGGATGAACGGCGCCGAGATGCTGCGCCGCCTGCGGCGGACGGGCGCGCGCACCGGCGTCATCCTCCTGACCTCGGTGGACGACATGCTGGCGCTGCGCGAACTGAAGGCCGCCGGGGCGCAGGCGATCCTGACAAAGCCGGCACGTTCCACACTGTTGCGCGAGACCATATCCGAAGTGCGCGCCAAGGCACGGCGCACGATGCGGGCGGAACAGCCGGCGCCGGAGGCAAAAGGCGCCGTGCCGGCGGCGCGGGCCGAGGTGGTGCCGGACGGGGAGATCGACATCCTGGTGGCCGAGGACAACGAGGTGAACCAGCTCGTCCTGCGCCAGATCCTCGACGGCACGGGGCGGCGCTATATGGTTGCGGAGAACGGGCGCGAGGCGCTGGCGCTGTGGCGCAGCCGCCATCCGGCGCTGATCATCATGGACGTTTCCATGCCGGAGATGAACGGGCTCGAGGCGACGGAAGCGATCCGCCGGGCGGAGGCGGAAGAGGGGCTTCGGCGCACGCCCATCGTCGGCCTGACGGCACATGCGCTGGAGGGCGACCGGGAGCGCTGCCTGAAGGCCGGTATGGACGACTATATGACGAAGCCGGTCTCGCCGGCGCGGCTGGAGGCCAAGGTGGACGAATGGCTACCGGCGGCGGGCGTGGCTTTGGGAGCGGGATGAGGGCGCCCCTCCCCCGATGAGGCAGGGGCCGCCCGAAGGCCGCCCCTGCCCGTTGCCGTCACGCCGGCATCATTTGCCGTGCTGCCAGGCCGTGGGGTCGATATCCAGATCCGCGAACTTCTCGGGTACCAGCACCGGCCTCTCGACGCCGGCTTTCAGCTGCTCGCGGAAATCGCGCAGGATGCGCATGGCGACGGGGAAGAGCATCATGATCGCAACGAGGTTCACCAGCGCCAGAATGCCCATCAACGGATCGGAGAAGAAGAAGACAGCCGTTGCGCCCGGCGCCGTGGCGCCGAGGAAGACGATACCCATGACCGCTATGCGCAGCACGTGCAGCGACAACGGGTTCGCGGTCATCACGGCCATGGCGTTCTCGCCCAGGTAGTAGTTGTACATGATCGAGCTGAAGGCGAAGAGCAGGAGCGCGAGGGTCAGGAAGTACTGCGACCAATCCCCCATATGCGAGACGAGCGACTGCTGTGTGAGCACCACCCCGTCGATATCGGTAACGCCCGGTACATAGACATCGCTGAGGAGGATGATGAACGCGGTGCACGAGCAGATGAGGATCGTGTCGATAAAGACCGAGAAGGACTGGGTGATGCCCTGGCTGATCGGGTGGCGCACATGGGCCGTCGCCGCCACGTTCGGTGCCGAGCCCAGCCCCGCCTCGTTGGAGAAGAGGCCACGCCGCAGGCCCTGGGCGATCGCCGCCCCCATGCCGCCGCCGACGACCTCTTCGAGCCCGAAGGCGTTGGTGAGGATCGTCCACAGGACGCCGGGGATCGAGGTGATGTTGAGCACGATGACGATCAATGCCATCGCGATATAGCCAAGCGCCATGATCGGAACGACCACATCGGCCGCTTTGGCGATGCGCCGGATACCGCCGTAGACGATAAATCCCGTGATCGCAGTAAGCGCGAAAGCGGTCCAGATCCGATCGATCCCGAGGCTATCCTTTGCCGCGCCGGCGAAGGTGTTGCCCTGAAACGCGTTGAAGCCCAAGGCGAAAGCGGCGATCAGGCAGATCGCATAGATCACGGCGAGCCAGCGGTACTCCTTGCCCAGCCCGAACAGTATGTAGCTTGCGGGGCCGCCGCGATAGGTCCCGTCCCCTACCGAGCGCTTGAATAGCTGCGCCAGGGAGCATTCGACGAGGCTGGTGGCCATGCCGACGAGGGCGATCGCCCACATCCAGAACACGGCACCGGGCCCACCCAGCGCTATGGCCACCGCGACGCCGGCAACATTGCCCCCGCCGACACGGCCGCCGACCGACACCAAGAGCGCCTCACGGGCACTGATTGCATTGGGATCGGCGCTCTGGTTCTTCGACGACAGAACCCGGAACATCCGTCCGAAATACTCAAGCTGGACGAAGCGGGTCATCAACGTGATGAACACGCCGAATACCACTAGAATGGGGACGAGCGCCCAGCCCCACGTCAAATCTTCAATCAGGCCGAAGAAGCCTCTGACAATATCCATTATTCCCTCCTGTAATGCGTCAATAAATTCAGTATATTACTATTTCCCGCGGCGCATCTGCGTTGAACCGGCACCGAAGAAGGCATGGAAGGCGAGCGGTGCGAAGGCGAACGCCAGCGCCGCATGGTTCTCCATCAGCCGGGCTCCTTTCCGGCTTCAACCCTGGCCTCGGCTTCCTTCTCGGCCCATTGCAGCGACTTGTAGTCGAAGCCGAAGGCGAGTGTCGGCTTGACGATCTGGAAATAGGGGGAGAGGTCGAAATCGCGCGGCGTGAAGAGCGAGTGGTGGCGGATCTGCAGGATTTCCCGTCTTGAATAGGTGGACTCGGCGGACGCCTGGCCCGGCATATGCACGACCCGGGGCAGGATGGGATAGGCGACCGACTGGAAGGCCTGGGCGATCAGCGAGGAGCAGATGGCACGGGTGGGATCGCCCGAGCCGAGTGCAATCAGCCGGCGGCGCCAGCGCACGGGGACCGGCGGCGCGGGCAGGAAATAGCGCAGGAGATCGAGGACGTTGCGCATATCGTATTTCAGGCCCAGCCGCCCCATCATGAACGTGACGATGGCGTCGCGGTCGTCCGGTGTCAGCCCGCTGGGGCGGCAGATGCGAGTGTTGTAGGTCCGGTATTTGGACAAGGGCACGGCCACGCAGCCGTCACCCAAATTGACCTCGATGAGGCGCGGGCGCTCGCTCCCGTCGGCAGGCTCCGGCAAGGCGTCGCCGACGAAGAGGGCGGAATGACTCCAGGTGGACTGGGTGAGGTACTTGATCGCGGCGGAGAGACGCTGGTTTCCCTCGACCAGGAGGATGTCGCCGGGTTGCAGGGTGCGGTGAAGGGTTTCCGGGTCGGACGGGGTGTAGGGCTGGTAGCCGGACGACTCCCGCTGGAGGCGCCTTGCCAGAAAATGCCCGAGACGGTCGAGCAGGCTGTTGGTGATATCGCTCATACGTTTTCCGATGGGCGGGCCGTGCCGCAGGAATCAAGGTTCTGCCGCAGCTTTCCGCATCGCGGCATGGCTGGCAAGGCCTGAGGGATGTGTCCAATGAGACCGGAGATGTCTGCGCCCCTTCGCGCCCCCCTCTGTCCTGCCGGACATCTCCCCCGCGAGGGGGGAGATTGGCCGCCCGCCCGCTCAGGCGCTTCTTCAGCAACGTCGCCGGTTGGCGAAAGTCACCGTGACAGCCAATCTCCCCCTCGTGGGGGAGATGTCTGGCCCTTCGACAAAGCTCAGGACAGAGGGGGCGCGAAGGGGCGCCAGCTTAGCCCCTACTCCGCCTCCTCCGCGGAGCCGGCGTTGAGCTGGCCGTATTTGGCCTCGCCGATCGTTTCGAGAAGCTGGAGCTGGGTCTCCAGGAAGTCGATGTGGCCTTCCTCATCGGCCAAAAGCTCCTCGAAGAGCTTCATGGAGATGTAGTCGCCCTGCTTGTTGCAGATCTCGCGCGATTCCTTGTAGGACTTGCGGGCGTCGTATTCGCCGGCAAGGTCTGCCTCCAGAACTTCCTTGACGTTCTGGCCGATGCGCAAGGGGGCTATCGTCTGCAGGTTGGGGTGGCCTTCGAGGAAGATGATGCGCTGAACCAGCTTGTCGGCGTGGTGCATCTCCTCGATGGATTCGGCACGTTCCTTCTGGGCGAGCTTGGTGTAGCCCCAGTCTTCCAGAAGGCGGTAATGAACCCAGTATTGGTTGACAGCGCCGAGCTCGAGAAACAGGGCCTCGTTAAGCCGCTCGATAACCTTTTTGTCGCCTTTCACTGAACTTGCTCCCGAATTTCTCGCGCAAGGCGCGCACACGATCCAAATATGTCACGATCTCCGCATCGCCACCATCGGCGTTGCGGTGATAATCCTCGGTTACCCGAATGATCGTTTCCACCACATTTGGAAAGCAGCCGCAACAGCGGCCGCGCTGCGCCATCGCGTGATAGACCTTGGCGGGAACGATGAGCTGCCACGGATCCTCATCGAGCATCGCGACGATGGTCGCCTCGATTTCCTTCTGGGTGATGAGGTTGCAGTGACAGACGAGCATGGCTTCCGCGACTGGTCTTAAGGAGCAAGCTCCGAAGCCCACGCCCTTCGACCGGCCTTGAAACCTTTTGGGGAAATGCCCGCGGCAGGCGCCGTAGGAGGGCGGGAGCGGGCCCTTGTCGGCGTCCGACCAGCATGGCGTTCTCCAATGGGGCGGGTTCAAGGCCCGAACATCAAAGGAACGCATCCTTCGGATGGCGTGCATAAAAACGCGACCGCCGGGGCGCTGTCAATATAAACCTGACAATGCGTGTCATGCTTGGGCTATGGTGGCGAAAATGTCGCAGGGCCGCGGGAGATGGCCTCACGGCGAAGTGAGTGGGGCGCGAGCGCGGCGGCATTGATTTGCCGGTGCGGGCGGTGCTCAATCGCCGCGACACTTTGTTTTGTCGCAATTCCGGACGGAAAACCGGTTTCCACTTTTCCTGGAATTGCTCTGATCGGGAAGGAACCGCCTTGCTGACGCGGATCGTTGCAGCCACGCTTTTCGCCCTTGCGGCCCTTTCGGCGCGCGCGGAGGATGTGCATCCCTCGGATTGGCAGGGGGTGCTCGATGGGGCACGCGGCCAGACGGTTTACTTCAACGCCTGGGGCGGGGCGGAGAACATCAACGCCTATATCGAATGGGCGGCGGGCGAGCTTGAGAAGCGCTACGGCGTGCGGCTCGTGCATGTGAAGCTGGAGGATACGGCCAATGCCGTGGCCACTGTGGTGGCCGAGAAGGCGGCGGGCCGCGATACGGGCGGATCCGTGGACCTTGTGTGGATCAACGGCGAAAACTTTGCCGCGATGAAGGAACGTGGGCTTTTGTTCTCGCCTGGCTGGGCGGAGGCGCTGCCCAGCTGGCGCTACGTGGACCACGAGAACAAGCCGACGATCCTGACCGACTTCACCATTCCGGTGGAAGGGATGGCGAGCCCCTGGGGGATGGCGAAGCTGGTATTCTTCTACGATTCGGCGCGTACGGACGAGGGTACGTTGCCGCAGGACGCGGACGGGCTGCTTGAATGGGCAAAGGCGCATCCGGGGCGGTTTTCCTATCCGCAACCGCCGGACTTCATCGGCTCGTCGCTCCTGAAGCAGGTGCTTCTGGAGAAGGTGGAGGATCCTTCCGTGCTGCAGGAGCCGGTGGTGGAGAAGACGTTCGAGGAGGTGGCGGCGCCTCTGTTTGCCTATCTCGACGCCCTGCACCCGGTGGCCTGGCGAAGCGGCCGCATCTTCCCGCAGAACTATCCGGCCATGAAGCAGCTTCTCGCCGACGGCGAACTTGACATCGTCTTCGCCTTCAACCCGGCGGAGGCGTCGAGCACGATTGCCGACGGGGAACTGCCGGACACCGTGCGCTCCTTCACCTTCCCCGGCGGAACGTTGGCCAACACGCATTTCGTCGCCATTCCCTACAACGCCTCGGCCAAGGCGGGGGCGCTGGTGACGGCGGATTTCCTCCTGTCGCCGGAGGCGCAGGCTAAGAAGCAGGACCCGGCCGTGTGGGGCGACCCGACGGTGCTGGCGCTGGACAAGCTGGACGAAGAGGCACGGGCGCGGTTCGAAGCGATCGAACTGGGCGCGGCGACGCTGGGTCCGGACGAACTCGGCCCGGCGCTCCCCGAGCCGCATCCAAGCTGGATGGAGCGCATCGAGGAGGAATGGAAGCGGCGCTACACGGCGGGGAACTGAGGAAGGTGGGGGGCGGCCTTCTCCCCCCTTGCGGGAGGGCTATCGCCTATGAGTCATTTTTGCCGGCTTTGCCGGAACCCCCACCCCTCACCCCTCCCCTCAAGGGGGAGGGGGGCGCCGACGCCTCAGAACCCCCCTCCCCCTTGAGGGGAGGGGTGAGGGGTGGGGGTCCAATCAAGGACTCAGAATCCATATGCCATAGCCCTGCCCCTTGCGGGGAGGGAAAGGCGCGGCATCCATGCTGACGCGTCTTGGGCCGCTCATCACCATTCTACTTCTCACCGGCCCTATCGCCTTCGGGCTCGCGGGAACGGTTCTGCCGGCCTTCGGTTTCCTGCCGGTGCTGGGCGGGATGGAGCTTACGCTTCATCATTTCCGCACGCTTTTCTCGCAGCCGGCTATCCTGACCTCCGTGGCGATCAGCCTGACGGCGGGGCTGGTGACGGCGCTTTTTTCGCTCGGCGTCGTCGTGCTGTTCGTGGCCGGCTGGGCGGGGACGCGGCTTTTCGGTCGGGTGCAGCATCTCGTTTCGCCGCTTCTGTCGCTGCCGCACGCGGCGGCGGCGTTTGCGCTGGCTTTCCTCATCGCGCCGTCCGGCATGCTGGTGCGGCTCGTCTCGCCGGAACTGACGGGCTGGGAGCGGCCGCCGGACCTGCTCGTCGTGCATGATCCGATGGGGCTTTTCATGATGGCGGGGCTCATCGTCAAGGAGATCCCGTTCCTGCTCCTGGTGACGCTTGCGGCGCTGCCGCAGGTGCGGCTGAAGGAGACGCGGATGCTGGCCGCCTCCATGGGCTACGGGCGGGTGGCGGGTTTCCTTTTGGGCCTGTGGCCAGCGGTCTACCGGCAGATCCGGCTGCCCGTCTTCGCCGTCATCGCCTTTGCCACGTCGGTCGTCGACGTGGCGCTCATCCTTGGGCCGATGCGCCCGTCGCCACTGGCCGTGCGGCTGGTGGAATGGATGAACGATCCCGACCTTTCCATGCGCTATCTCGCCTCCGCGGGGGCGCTCTTGCAGCTCGGGGTGACGGCGGCCGCGCTCGGCCTGTGGATGGGGCTGGAGCGGGTCGGGCGCATCATGTGCATCGTCGGGGTGGAGGTGGGCGTGAGGCTGCGGCGCGATGCGCTGCTGCGCGGCGCAGCACTTTTGGCCATGGGGCTTGCGGCGGGCGCCGTGTTCGCGGGGCTTGCCACGCTGGCGCTTTGGTCGTTCGCCGGGCTGTGGCAGTTTCCCGACGCGCTGCCGGCGTCCTTCACGCTGAAGAGCTGGATGCGGGCGCTGCCGCGCATTGCCGCGCCGCTCTACACCACGCTTTTGGCGGGCTTGCTTGCGACGCTCATCGCCGGGCTGCTGGCCATTCTGTGCCTGATGCGGGAGGAGGAGACCGGGCGCAGGCCGCGGCGAGCCTTGATGCTGCTCTATCTGCCGCTTCTGGTGCCGCAGGTGGCCTTCGTCTTCGGGCTGCAGCTCTTCCTCGTCTACGCGGACCTGCTGGCCACGCTGCCGGCGCTGGTGCTGGCGCATCTCGTCTTCGTGATGCCTTACGCCTATCTGGCGCTCAAGGACCCGTGGTACGCCTTCGACCGGCGCTATAACCAGGTGGCGGCGGGTTTCGGCAAGGGGCGGTGGCGGCGCTTCGCGCTGGTGCGCCTGCCAATGATGACGCGGGCTGTGTTTGCCATGGGGGCTATCGGCTTCGCGGTCTCGGTGGGGCTCTACCTGCCGACGGTTCTGGTGGGTGCCGGAAGGCTGACCACCATCACGTCGGAGGCGGTGGCACTGGCCTCGGGCGGGGACCGGCGCATCGTCGGCGTCTATGCTTTCTGGCAGATGCTTTTGCCGATGCTCGGCTTTGGCGTTGCCACCCTCGTGCCGGCGCTGATATTCCGGCGCTTCCGCGGCATGCAGGTTTGAGAGAGGCGCATTGACGAAAAAAGGGCTTTTTCTCGAAGGCGTGACGATCGCGCTTGAGGGGCGCGTGCTCGTCTCGCTCACCTGCCGTGTGGCACCGGGGGAGGTGCTGACGGTCATGGGGCCTTCGGGGGCCGGCAAATCGAGCCTGCTTGCCTATCTCGGCGGCTTTCTCGAGCCGGCGTTTACGGCGCGGGGGCGCGCGCTGGTGGACGGGGTGGAGATCACCGCGCTGCCGGCGGAGGAGCGGCATGTGGGAATTCTGTTTCAGGATCCCCTGCTCTTCCCGCATATGAGTGTGGCCGGCAACCTGATGTTCGCCCTGCCCGAGAGCGTGAAAGGGCGGGCGGAGCGCTTGCGGCACGCCGAGACCGCACTTGCCGGGGTGGAGATGGCCGGCATGGGAGACCGCGACCCGGCGACGCTTTCGGGCGGCCAGAAGGCGCGGGTGGCGCTGGCGCGGGTGCTGGTCTCGGAGCCGCGCATGCTTCTGCTCGACGAACCGTTCTCCAAGCTCGACATGGAGCTTCGGCAGCAGATGCGCATGCTGGTGTTTTCCAAGGCGCGCGAAAGCGGCCTGCCGGTGCTGCTCGTCACCCACGACGAGGCGGACGCGAAAGCGGCGGGCGGCGAGATCGTGCGGATCGGCGAATGAGTGCGCGGACCCTGCCCGACCTGCCCGTCACGGAGGTGCTGCCGAGGTTGCGGGAGGCGCTTGAGGCACAGGGCAAAGCCGTGCTGGTGGCGCCGCCGGGGGCGGGCAAGACGACGCTGGTGCCGCTGACGCTTCTCGACGAGGTGTGGAGCCAGGGCGGGCGCATCGTGCTTCTGGAGCCAAGACGGCTTGCGGCGCGGGCGGCGGCGCGGCGCATGGCCTCACTCCTCGGCGAGGAGCCGGGCGGCAGGGTGGGCTATGCCATGCGCATGGAGCGCAAGGTCTCGGCGCGGACACGCATCCTGGTCGCCACCGAGGGGGTGATGGCGCGGATGATCATTGACGATCCGGGGCTCGAAGGGGTCTCGGCGGTGATATTCGACGAGTTTCACGAGCGCTCGCTGGACGGGGATTTCGCGCTGGCGCTGGCGCTCGACGTGAAGGGGGCGCTGCGGCCGGATTTGCGGCTTCTCGTCATGTCGGCGACCCTGGACGGGGCGCGGGTGGCCGAGCTTATGGACGGAGCGCCGGTCCTGGAGAGCGCGGGGCGCAGCTTTCCCGTCGAAATACGCTATGCGGAGCGGGCGCCGGACAGGGCGATGGAAGACGCCGTGGCGGGCGCGGTGCGGCAGCTTGTGGCGGACGGCGCCGGCGGCGTGCTTGCCTTCCTGCCGGGCCAGCGCGAGATCGCGCGCACGCAGGAAGCGCTTGCCGGCCACTTGCCGGAGGCGGTCGATCTTGCGCCGCTGCATGGCGGCCTCGACGGCAAGGCGCAGGACGCGGCCATTCGGCCGGCACCAAAGGGGCGGCGCAAGGTCGTGCTGGCGACGGCGATCGCCGAGACCTCGGTCACCATCGACGGCGTGACGGCGGTGGTGGACAGCGGGCTTTCCCGCCTGCCGAGATACGAGCCGGATACGGGGCTGACGCGGCTTGAGACGGTGCGCGTCTCCCGCGCTTCGGCCGACCAGCGGGCCGGCCGCGCGGGGCGCACCGCGCCGGGCCTGGCGCTGCGGTTGTGGCGCAAGGAACAGACCGCGGCGCTGCCTGCCTTCACGCCGCCGGAGATATTGGAGGCCGACCTTTCCGGCCTGCTGCTCGACTGCGCCGCCTTCGGCGTTACCGATCCGGAAAGCCTCGCCTTTCTCGATCCGCCGCCGCAAGCTGCGCTCAACGAGGCGCGCGCGCTTTTGCGCACGTTGGGGGCGCTCGATGCGGCGGGAAGGCTGACGGAGGACGGGGCGGCGATGCGCCGGCTCGCCCTGCCGGTGCGGCTGGCGCATATGGTGACGGTGGCGGCCAGGAAAAGCCAGGCATTGGCCGCGGCGCGGCTGGCCGTCATCCTCTCCGAGCGCGGGCTGGGCGGCAACAGCGTCGATCTCGACGAGCGGCTTTCGCGCTTCGCTACCGAGCGCGGTCAGCGGGCGCAGGCGGCACGGGGGCTGGCCGAGCGGCTGGCGCAGGCGGCGGGCGGCGGGCAGCAGGACGCGGAGAGCGCGGCGGGGCCTCTGCTTCTTCATGCCTGGCCGGACCGGGTGGCCAAGGCGCGCGGTGAATACGGGCGTTTCGTATTGGCCAACGGGCGCGGGGGCAGGCTCGACCCCGCCGAGCGGCTGGCGCGCGAGCCGTTCCTCGTGGTGGCCGACCTCAAGGGCCAGGCGCGCAATGCCCGCATCGCCGCGGCGGCGGTGGTGAGCGAGGAGGAGACGGTTGCCGGCCTCGGCCATCGCGTCGAGGTGCAGGTGGAGACGCTGTTCGACCGCGAGAAGGGCGTGGTGCGACAGCGCGAGACGCGGCGTCTCGGCGCCATCGTGCTTGGCGAGAGGGCCTTGCCGGCGCCAAGGGGCGAGGCGGCGGACCGGGCCATTCTCGATGCGGTGCATGCGCATGGGCTCGGCATTCTGCCCTGGAACAGGGAGGCAGAGGCGCTGAGGGCGCGGCTTGCCTTCCTGCGGGCCACGAAGGGGGCGCCTTGGCCGGATGTGGAGGATGAGGCGCTGATGGCGCGGCTGGAGGAATGGCTTTTGCCTTTCCTGAAGGGCGAGGCGGCGCTTTCCGCCATCTCCGGGCGGGCGCTCGGCGAGGGGCTGATGGCACTGGTGCCCTACGACTTGCAGCGGCGGGTGGAGGCCGAGGCGCCGAGCCACTTCACCGCGCCGACGGGGAGCCGGCTTCCCATCCGCTACGAGAGCGCAGAAGCCGTGCTGGCCGTGCGGGTGCAGGAGCTTTTCGGGCTGACCGAGCATCCGACGACGGGCGGCGTTCCGCTGACGCTGGAGCTTCTGTCGCCGGCGCAGCGGCCGATCCAGAAGACCCGGGATCTTCCAGGGTTCTGGCGTGGCTCGTGGGCGGATGTGCGGGCGGAGATGCGCGGGCGGTATCCGAAGCATGTATGGCCGGAAGACCCGGCGGCGGCAGCGGCCACGAAGCGGGCGAAGCCGCGGGGGAGGTAGGGGGAGCGCGACGTATCCGGCTCCCCTCCCCCTTGCGGGGAGGGGTAAGGGGTGGGGGTCGTGGCGACGGGCGCCGGCGTCTCCCTGGTGGGGCCTGGGTTGGGGTAATCGCCAACGACGGCACACGAGCGCGGCCACCCCCCCTTTACCCCTCCCCGCAAGGGGGAGGGGAGCCGGGTACGCCGCGCCCCAAATAAAACTTGGCCAACCGCGCCGCACCGCCCATAAAGACGCCGATGCTGGAAGAACTGAGAACACCCCATACCCGCTACGGCCGCAGCCTCCGGCTCGCCACGCTTATCCGGTTAAGATGGCTCGCCATCGTCGGTCAGAGTGCTGCCGTGCTGGTGGTGGCCTTCTGGTTGGGGTTCCCGCTGCCGGTGGGACCGTGCTTCGTGCTGATCGCGGCTTCGGCCTGGCTCAACCTCTATCTCACCTTCCGCTTTCCCGCCTCGCACCTTCTGCCGCCGCTGTCGGCGCTTGCCATCCTCACCTTCGACGCCTTGCAGCTTGTCGGGCTCCTGTTCCTGACGGGCGGGCTCACCAACCCCTTCTCGCTCCTGATGACGGTGCCGGTGGTGATCTCGGCCACCTCGCTGCCGCTCCTGTGGACCAGCCTCCTCGGGCTTTTCGTCATCGGGCTGGCGAGCCTGCTTGCCTTCTTCCACATGCCGCTGCCCTGGTACCCCGGCACCGAGCTTGCGATGCCCTTCCTCTACGTTGCGGGCATGTGGATCGCCGTTACCTCATCCATCACCTTCACCGGTATCTATGCCTATCGCGTGGCCGAGGAGGCGCGGTTGCTTGCCAACGCGCTGGCGGCGACGGAGCTGGTGCTGCAGCGCGAGCAGCATATCTCGGCGCTTGACGGGCTGGCGGCGGCGGCGGCGCACGAGCTGGGAACGCCGCTGGCGACCATCGCGCTGGTGGCACGCGAGATGGAAAAGGCACTCGGCCAGGATCCGCGCTACCAGGAGGACGTGACGCTCCTGCGCTCGCAGAGCGAGCGCTGCCGCGAGATCCTGAGGCGATTGACCAGCCTTTCGTCGGAGGGCGAGGCGCATATGGCGCGGCTGCCGCTGACCTCGCTGATCGAGGAGACGGCGGCACCGCACCGCGATTTCGGCATCGAGATCCGGCTGGAGCCCGGCGAGACGGAAGGGCCGGAGCCGGTCGGCCGGCGCAACCCCGGCGTCCTTTACGGGCTTGGCAACCTGATGGAGAACGCGGTCGACTTCGCGCGCGAGGTGGTGAGCGTCAAATGGTCCTGGGACGCCGAGACAGTGAGCATCTCCATCACCGACGACGGGCCGGGATTTCCCGCCGACATCATCGATCGTATCGGCGAGCCGTACATGTCGCGGCGGCAGGCCAGCAGCTCCAGCGGTGGGTTGGGGCTGGGGCTGTTCATCGCCAAGACGCTTCTGGAGCGCTCGGGCGCGACGATCGAATTCGCGAACGCCGGCGACAAGGGCAAGGGGGCGACGGTGGAGGTCCGCTGGGCGCGCGAGCGGTTCCTGACGGCCGACGGTTCCTTTTCGTGGGGCTGAAAAGCTGGAAAAAACCAGCTCGTAGGGCTATCTAGCCTCAAAAGAGCGAGTGAACGATGACCGAAGCAGCAACAGACCAGGCCGACACCATTCCGGGCGACGAGCGCTCCCTGCTCATCGTCGACGACGACCACCCCTTCCTGGTGCGGTTGGCGCGGGCGATGGAGGGCCGTGGATTCGACGTGGAGACGGCGGAGTCGGTGTCCGAGGCGCTCGCTAAAGTGAAGATCGCGGCACCCGCCTTCGCCGTGGTCGACATGCGGCTGGGAGACGGCAACGGGCTCGACGTCGTCTCGGCCATTCGCGAGAAACGCGAGGATGCGCGCGCCATCATCCTGACAGGCTACGGCAATATCGCTACCGCCGTGACGGCAGTGAAGCTGGGGGCGGTGGATTACCTTTCCAAGCCGGCGGACGCAGACGACATCTATGCGGCACTCACCCGCCAGCCCGACGAGAAGGCCGAGCCGCCGGAAAACCCGATGTCGGCCGACCGGGTGCGCTGGGAGCACATCCAGCGCGTCTATGAGATGTGCGACCGCAACGTGTCGGAGACGGCGCGACGGCTGAACATGCACCGGCGGACCTTGCAGCGGATATTGGCGAAGAGAGCGCCGCGATAAGGGGTGGAACGCGCCGGAGCGCCCTCGTGGTTCGACAAGCTCACCATGAGGGCTACTGCGAAGTCACCGCTTCCGCTTATACGGTAAGCTCTCCGGCCACCTCACCTCTTTGGCCAGACGTGAAAGGGCGCTGAGCCTCCAGTAGCCCTCATGGTGAGCTTGTCGAACCACGAGGGCGCTTGGTATCATTTCCTTGGCAGCCCGAGGCTGGGGATGAACGGGCTCACCTTTCCTCAAGACCCCTCCCCGTCCAACATCGGTATCGGCACGCCGGCGAGTTCGGCCGCTGTCAGGCGCGCCGCGCCCGTACGGGCGAAGCGGAGCATCAGGGCCTTGCGGGTGGCCGGAGCCAGCCGGTGTTCCGGCGCCTCGCGCAGGATCTCGGCGCCGTAGCCGTCGGAGAGGATGAAGCCGCAGTCGTCGGGGAATATCTCCGTCGGCACTTCCGGATGGGAGGCGAAGAAGAAGCGGTCGGAGTGCAGCCGATATTCCGGCCATTTGCGGTCCACTCTGAAGTCCTCGATCGATGACTTGATCTCGATGACCCAGATGTCGCCCTTGGCCGTCAGCGCTACGAGGTCGGCCCGGCGCCCGGTGGCGAGCGGCAGTTCCGGCAGAACGACCGAGCCCATCTCGGTGAGCAGGCGCTGCACACCGCGGCGGATGACCAGCGCGCGCTCGGACTGGCGGCCATCTGCCAGCGGATTGGCGTGAAAGGGCGAGACAATGGGCATGGGAGCGAGAATGCCAGTTATCGGCGGCGTCGAAAAGATCGGGCGTGGCCGGCCATGTCGGCGATCGGGCGGAAAAAGGTGTTGCCAAATTGCAATAGCATATAAGCAAGCACCCGCGGTATCGCGGGCGGATCAAATGCTATCTTGGCAAACTGTTAACGCCCACTTTAAGAATGATGGCGAAAAATGGGTATTTGTTTTGACGCCCATGACGATGGGGGATTGGATTCTTCTCATGAAATTGAAGCCGTTTTTTGTCGCCGCCGTGCTTGGCCTTTCGGCGGCGCTTGTGGGTTGCGCGGGTGGACCGGCGCAGCTGTTCACGTCCAACTATGGCGCGGTCACCGACGCCGGCTACCAACTGCCGAGCGTGCCGATCACCAAGATACCGCGGCAGTATCACCGCCAGATCATCTCCTTTGAGACGGACGAGAAGCCGGGCACCATCATCGTCGATACGAGGGAGAAGTTCCTCTACCTGGTGATGGAAGGCGGCAAGGCCATGCGCTACGGCATCGGCGTCGGGCGCGAGGGTTTTGAATGGTCGGGGACGGCGCGCGTCGCCATGAAGCGCGAATGGCCGACCTGGACGCCGCCGGCGCCGATGATCAGGCGTCAGCCGGAATTGGCCAAGTGGCGCGGCGGCATGCCGCCCGGCCTGAGCAACCCGCTCGGCGCGCGCGCGCTCTACCTCTTCAACAAAGGCGGCGACACGGGCTATCGCCTGCACGGCACGCCGGAATGGCATTCCATCGGCAAAGCCATGTCCTCGGGCTGCATCCGGCTTTTGAACCAGGACATCATCGACCTTTACAACCGCACAGAAATCGGTGCAAAAGTTATCGTGAAGGGATGAACCGTCTCGGCAATAGACGGGCCACACGGTGGCTACCGGGAAAACCGGGTCTTCGGACCCGGTTTTCTTTTTAAATCGGATCATCGTTTCACGGAATCGATGATCCGATCTAACTCTTCGCTTGTCGCAATTCGGGACGGAAAACCGGTTTCCACTTTTCCTGGAATTGCCCTTGATCAGCCGATCTCCACCTGCTCGACGTGCTGCACCTCGGGGATGAAGTGGTGCAGCAGGTTCTGAATGCCGTGTTTCAGCGTGGCCGTCGAGGACGGGCAGCCGGCACAGGCACCACGCATGTTTAGAAACACGGTGCCCTTCTCGTAACCGCGGAACGTGATGTCGCCGCCATCCTGGGCGACAGCCGGACGCACGCGGGTTTCCAGGAGCTCCTTGATGGTGGCGACGATCTCCTCGTCGGCCGCATCGTAGAACTCACTGCCCTCCGGCGCCGGCATGCCTGTCTCGTTGGCGGCCATGACCGGCTGGCCGGCCATGAAGTGCTCCATGATGGTGCCGAGGATGGCGGGCTTCAGATGCTGCCAGTCCGCGCCCTCCTTGCTGACGGTGACGAAATCGTAGCCGAAGAAGACGCCGGTCACGCCCGGCACGTCGAACAGACGGCCGGCGAGCGGCGAGGCGGCGCGTGCCGCCTCGGCATCGCGGAAATCCGCCGTGCCTTGTTCGAGGACCACCCGGCCCGGCAGGAACTTGAGCGTTGCGGGATTGGGGGTCGCTTCCGTCTGAATGAACATCGGCGGGGTCTCTCCGTGGGGCCTTTGTTTGGAACAATTCTAAAATAGGCCGAACTCCGGCCCGGTTCAAGCCGCATATGGTGTATGGCGACGGCTCATGCCAGGCTTTCGATCTCCTCGTCCGACAGGCTGTCGGGGACGACGGTAACGGGGATGGGAAAGGCAGCCCCCTTGCCGGAGATGGAGGAGACGAGCGGCCCCGGCCCTTCCTTGGCGTTGCTGGCGGCAAGCACGAGAATGGCGATGTCCTGGTCTTCTTCGATGAGCTTGTGGATCTCCTCGGCGGGCTTGCCTTCACGGATGACCAGTTCCGGCTCGACGCCGATCGTTTCGCGAATTTTCGCGGCATAGGTGTCGAGCGCGGCGTTGGCGGCTGCCATGGCATCCTCGCGCATGATCTGCTCTACGCCCAGCCAATGCTGGAAGTCGCCCGGCTCGATGATGAAGAGAAGGGCGACGGAGCCGTTGGTGGAACGTGCCCGGCGGGCGGCATAGGCCACAGCGCGCTCGCACTCGGGCGTGTCGTCGACGATGGCAAGGAACTTGCGCTTGTGGCCGGCTTCCCGGCTCAGACGTTTGGAGACCATGCATGCCTCTTCTTCAAACGGGTGGAACCTGCCCACCCGTGGCGCAATCTGCCACCGGTGAGGGCGGGCGGCAAGCCGCGTGTAGTTGTAGTTCTAGTCGGCCAGGAGCCCGATGATCTCGTGCACCTTTTTCATGGTTGCCTCGGCGCGGGCGCCGGCGCGCTCGCCGCCGTCGCGCAGGACCCCGTCGACATAAGCCGGGTCGGCCGAGATGCGGCGCATCTCCGCGTTGATCGGCGCCAGCTTCTCAACCGCCAGTTCGGCGAGCGCCGGCTTGAAATCGGAGAACTGGCGGCCGCCGAACTCCGCAATCACCGTGCCGCGCGGAACGCCGGCAAGGGCGGCGTAGATGCCGACAAGGTTCTCGGCCTCGGGGCGTCCGGCAAGGCCTTCGAGGTCGCCCGGCAGGGGATCGGGGTCCGTCTTGGCCTTCCTGATCTTGCGGGCGATGGCATCGGCGTCGTCGGACAGGTTGATGCGCGAGAGGTCCGATGGGTCGGACTTCGACATCTTCTTGGTGCCGTCGCGCAAGCTCATGATGCGGGTGGCCGGCCCCTCGATGAGCGGCTCGGTAAGCGGGAAGAAGCCGTTGACGCGCTCCTCGCCCACGTCCATTTCCACGCCGTAGCCAAGCGCCGCGATACGCTTCGAGAAGTCATTGTTGAATTTCTGGGCGATGTCGCGGGCCAGCTCCAGATGCTGCTTCTGGTCCTCGCCCACCGGCACGTGGGTGGCGCGGTAGAGCAGGATGTCGGCGGCCATGAGGCTCGGATAGGCGAGCAGGCCGAGGGAAGCGTTCTCACGGTCCTTGCCGGCCTTGTCCTTGAACTGGGTCATCCGGTTCATCCAGCCGATGCGGGCGACGCAGTTGAAGATCCAGGCAAGCTCGGCGTGCTGGGGCACGCGGGACTGGTTGAAGATGATGTTCTTCTTCGGGTCGAGGCCGCTGGCGAGGTAGGCGGCGGCGATGGCGCGCGTCTGGTCGGCCAGGTCGTCATGGACCAGGGTGGCGGTCAGGGAATGGAGGTCGACGACGCAGTAGATGCATTCGTAGACATCCTGCAGGGCGACGAACTTCTGCAGGGCGCCGAGATAATTGCCGAGGTGGAGGTTGCCGGTGGGCTGCACTCCGGAAAAGACGAGCTGCCTGAACTCACTCACCTTAAACTCACTCATGGAGAAATCCTGAAGATCCGAATGGCGCTTTTGCGCGTGGGGCTTATGGACGAGGCGGCGGGCGCAATCAAGCCCCGCGGCGCCTCATCGCCGCCCTTAGCTCCGTGCGGTCGACGGCACCCGTGAGGACGGCAAGGGCGAGATAGGCGATCACTGCTGCGGCAACGACGAACAGCACCGCCGCGGCGCGCAGAGGCAGGGCGGCGCCTTGCTGCGGAGCGAGGAGCACCGCGTCGAGGCCATAGGCAACGCCGCCCATGAGGGCGCTGGAGACGAGGATCATGACGATGCGGCGGCTGGTGACGGCCGACGGGCGGAAATCGTTGCGCCGCCACAAGGTGCCGGAGAGCAGGACGACGTTGACCCAGGACGAGAGGGAGGTGGCGAGTGCGATGGCGACGTGGCCGTAGAGCGGGAAGAGCGCGAGGCTGAGCGCGATGTTGACGATGACGGTGACGAGCGAGAACCACATCGGCGTCTTCATATCCTCGCGGGCGAAGAAGCCGGGCTGGAAAACCTTGGTCAGCACATAGGCCGGCAAGCCAGAGGCGAAGGCGGCAAGGGCGGCGGCGGTCATCTGCGTGTCGAGGGCGGTGAACTCGCCGCGCTCGTAGAGGAGGCCGACGATCGGAGCGGGGATGATCATCAAGCCCACCGCCGCCGGCACGGTGAGGCCGAGGGCGAATTCCAGGGAGCGGTTCTGCAGGTGCTGCGCTTCCCTCTGATCGCCCGCCTTCAGGGCGCGTGCCAGTTCCGGCAAGAGGACGACGCCGACGGCGATGCCGATGACGCCCAAGGGCAGTTGGTTGATGCGGTCGGCGAAGTTCAGGAGCGCGATCGCCTTGTCCTGGACGGAGGCGATGATCTGACCGACGAGCAGGTTGATCTGCATGATGCCGCCGGTGATGAGCGCTGGCGCCATCAGGACCAGGAGGCGGCGCACGGCGGGGGTGAGGCGAGGCACATGCAGGCGTATGGTGAAGCCGGCGCGGCGCACGGCGACGACGAGAATGAGAAGCTGGGCGATGCCGGAGGCAAAGACGCCCCAGGCGAGCCACAGGCCGGTGGTGCGCGCCGGCAACTCCACTGAGAGCGCGGTGGCCAGCACCGCGATGAGGATGACGTTGAGAAGCACCGGGGCAAGGGCTGCAAGGAAGAACTTGCGCATGGCGTTCATGACGCCCGACAGCATGGCCACCAGCGACATGAAGAGAAGATAGGGGAACATGACGCGCGTCATGACGACGGTGAGGTCGAATTTTTCCGGCGTATCGGCGAAGCCCGGCGCCACGATGGTGCCGACCAGGAAGGGCATGAAGATCATGGCGAGCGCCGAGAGCGCCAGAAGGGCTGTCAGCAGGACGGCCAGCACGTCTTCGCCGAACTTCCTTGCCGCCTCCATGCCGCCGCCCTCCAACTCCTTGGAGAAGAGCGGGATGAAGGCGGTGTTGAAGGCACCTTCGGCAAAGAGACGACGGAACAGATTGGGGAAGCGGAAGGCGGCGTAGAAGGCGTCGGTGACGGGGCCGGCGCCAAGCGCGGCGGCCACCAGCGCCTCGCGGGCGAAGCCGAGAATGCGGCTTGCCATCGTGGCGCTGCCGACGCTGGCGAATTTGGCGACGAGGCTCATGGGCTGGGGGTCCTGGAGATGTGGGCGGCGGTTTGGCTGACTGGGAAGGCCGGCACTCCTTGGCGCCCCCCTCTGCCCTGCCGGGCATCTCCCCCACAAGGGGGGAGATCAGCTTTCATGCCCGCCGCGCCTATTCTGCGGAGCTGGGAATCGAGCGTCAGCGAAGCCACCGCCAATCTTCCCCCTCGTGGGGGAGATGTCCGGCAGGACAGAGGGGGGCGCGAAGGAGTGCCGATATTCTCACGCATGCACGCTTCCACCTAACCTTCCCCTTCGCCTGCCCGCCTCATGCAACCACCGTCTTCGCCCGCGCCCGGTGGTTGCCGCGCTTTGCCGGCCCCTTCTCCAGCACCTCCAGGAGCTCCTGGCGGATGGCGGTGAGGCGGTCGGGGTTTTCGATCTTCGCGCCCGTCAGATCGGTGACGTAGAAGGTGTCGATGACCTTCTCGCCAAAGGTGGTGATGTGGGCCGAGGCGATGTCGAGCGACAGGTCGGAGAGGGCGCCGGTGACCTCGGAGAGGAGGCCCGGGCGGTCAAGGCACTCCACCTCGACGACGGAGAAGCGGTTCGACAGCGTGTTGCGGACTTCGGCGCGCGGCTCGATGCGGAAGGTTTTCGCGCCCCGCTTCGGCTTGGTGCGCTTTTCCAGAACGTTGGGCAGATATTCCTTGCCGGACAGCACGTCCTCGATGAGACGGCCGACGCGCCGGGCGCGGCGGCGCTCGTCGTCGTCATAGTCGAACTCGCGGCTGATGAGGATGGTGTCGAGCGCGCGGCCGTCGGTGGTGGTGAAGACCTGCGCGTCGACGATGTTGGCGCCGGCCGCGGCACACGCGCCGGCGATGACGGAGAGAAGGCGCGGGTGGTCGGGCGCCAGCACCGTGATCTCGGTGACCGCCTCGAAGCTGTGTGGCTTGACCATGGTGGAAAGCGCCCTGTCCTGCCGGTCGGCGGCACGGATGAACTCGGTGTGGCGCACCTGGTCTTCCTGGTCTACCGCCAGGAGGTAGTTCTCGTAGTGAAGGGCGATGTAGCGGCGGGCGTCCGCTTCTTCCCAGCCGGCCTTGTGCAGCGCCTCGGCAAGCGCGGCGCGCGCGGCCTCGGCCCTGGCAGCGCGGGAAGCTTCCGAGAAGCCGCCGGTGAGAAGAAGCTCGGTCTCGTAGTAGAGAGTGCGCAGGAGTTGGCCCTTCCAGCCGTTCCACACGCCGGGACCGACGCCGCGGATGTCGCAGACGGTGACGACGAGCAAGAGCTTCAGCCTTTCAACCGATTGCACGATATCGGCGAAATCCTGGATGGTCTTGCGGTCGTTGAGATCGCGCATCTGCGCCGTCATGGACATGGCGAGATGCTGCTCGATGAGCCAGGCGATCATCTCCGTCTCGGCCTTTTCGAAGCCCATATGCGGGCACAGCCGGCGGGCGATGCGGGCGCCGGCGACGGAATGGTCCTCCGGCCGGCCCTTGGCGATGTCGTGGAAGAGCATCGTCGTGTACAGCACCGCGCGCCAGGATTTGAGCCCCGGCAAAAGCGAGTGGGCGAGCGGGTGGACCTTCTCGTCCTCGCCGCGCTCGATCTCGGCCAGAACGCCGAGGCAGCGGATCAAGTGCTCGTCGACCGTATAATGGTGGTACATGGAGAACTGCATCATCGCCACGATCTTGTTGAAATCGGGGATGAGCTTGCCGAGCACGCCGGCCTCGTTCATGCGGCGCATGTTGAGCTCGGGATCGCGGTCGGAAGTGAGCAGGTCCATGAAGAGGCGGTTCGCCTCTTTGTCACGGCGAAGGTTGCGGTCGATCAGGTTGAGCGAACGGGTGAGCAGCTTCAGCGCGTCCGGGTGATGCTCCAGCCCATGACGGTCGGCGAACCAGAAGAGACGCAGCATGTTGACGGGGTCGCGCTCGAAGACGCCCTCGTCGGCGATGTTGATGCGATGGTTGTCGACGATGAAGTCGCTGGTGCCGGCGAGCTTGCGCTTCCGGCGCGAGAAGGTGAGGAAGATGCGGTTGAAGCCGGGCACGTGCTTGGCCTGCTCTTCCTCAAGAGCGGCGCAGAAGATGCGCGTCAGGTCACCCACCGACTTGGCGGTGAGGAAGTAGTGCTTCATGAAGCGCTCGACGGGGGAGAGGCCGGGGTGGCTGGTGTAGCCCAGCCGCTCGGCAATGTCGGGCTGGATGTCGAAGTGCAGCCGCTCTTCCGCCTTGCCGGTGAGGAAGTGCATGTGGCAGCGCACGGCCCAGAGGAAATCCTCCGCCTTGTGGAACTGGAGGTATTCGCGACGGGTGAAGACACCTTTTTCCACCAACTCCTCGGCCTCGCGCACACGATAATAGTATTTGCCGATCCAGAAGAGGGTGTGGAGGTCGCGCAGGCCGCCCTTGCCGTCCTTGACGTTGGGCTCGACGAGATAACGGCTCTCGCCGACCTTGGCGTGGCGCTGATCGCGCTCGGCAAGCTTGGCCTGGATGTATTCCGCGCCCGTGTCCTTGACGATCTCCTTGTCGAAGCGGGCGACGAGATCGTCGTAGAGCGTCCGGTCGCCGCAGATGAAGCGGGCCTCCAGAACGGCAGTGCGGATGGTGATGTCGGTACGCGCGTGGCGGATGCACTCGTCGATGTTGCGGGTTGCGTGCCCGACCTTCAGACCCATGTCCCACAGCATGTAGAGAATGTATTCGGCCACCTGCTCGCCCCAGGGCGTCTGCTTGTAGGGAAGCAGGATCAGGAGGTCGACGTCGGAGCCGGGCGCAAGTGTGCCGCGGCCATACCCGCCGACGGCGACGATGGCCATGCGTTCGGCGGCGGAGCGGTTCTCCGAGGGATAGACGTAGGCGGCGGCGAAATCGTGAACGGCGTGGACGATCTCGTCCATCAGGTGAGAAAGGCGGATGGCGCAGGCGGTGCCGCCGCCGTCCTCGGCGAGCATGGTCTCGGCGGTCTTTTGGCCATCGGCGAGGCAGGCCTTGAGGAGCTTCATCACGCAGGTCCGCGTCTCGGGGGAGCCGGGCTTGCCCTTCTCTGCAAGGGTGTCAAGCTCCGCCCTGAGGTTGGCGGTGTCGATGATCTGGTCGAGTTTCAGGGGGATCTTCGCCATCCGGTTCCTGTGTGGCCGTTGAGGTGGTGTGCAGTGTCCGCGCACCCTCTCTTCCCAGCAAAGGTTAGCGTTATTGCATATGAGTCGTTTTTGCCGGCTTCGCCGGGACCCCCACCCCTCACCCCTCCCCTCAAGGGGGAGGGGGATTCTGAGACGCCGATGTCCCCCTCCCCCTTGAGGGGAGGGGTGAGGGGTGGGGGTCCGATCAAGGACTCAAAATCCATAGGCGATAGCCCCAAGGAAGAGGAAAGGCGCTTTTTCGCCCGCGTCTATAGCGTGTTTGCAGGAACGGTGAAATGGGGCACTCAATCGCCCGAATCCAGTGCCTTCAGCCGGTAGAGCGCCTCCAGCGCCTCACGGGGCGTCATGTCGTCCGGATTGAGGCCCGCAAGCGCTTCTGAAAGGCGGTCGGTACGCTTCGGCTTTGCCGGCTCGTGGCGGACTGCGGCGGTGAAGAGAGGCAGGTCGTCGGCCAGCCGATCCGCCTTGCCGCCGGTCTCCCCCTCCTCCAGCCGGTGCAGGACCTCCTTCGCGCGCTCCACCACCGCGGCGGGCAGCCCCGCCAGGCGGGCGACCTGGACGCCGTAGGAACGGTCGGCGGCACCGCGCGCGACCTCGTGCAGGAAGATCACCTCGCCCTCGAACTCCTTCACCCGCATGGTGACGTTGGCAAGGCGGGGGAGCTTTTCGGTAAGCGCCGTCATCTCATGGAAGTGAGTGGCGAAGAGGGCGCGGCAGCGGTTCTTCTCGTGCAGGTATTCGACGGCCGCCCAGGCGATGGAGAGGCCGTCGAAGGTAGCAGTGCCACGGCCGATCTCGTCGAGGATGACCAGGGAGCGTTCGCCGGCCTGGTTGAGGATGGCGGCGGTCTCGACCATCTCGACCATGAAGGTGGAGCGGCCTCGGGCGAGGTCATCGGAGGCGCCGACGCGGGAGAAGAGGCGGTCGACAACGCCGATGCGGGCAAGGCGGGCAGGCACGAAGGAGCCCATCTGGGCCATGACGGCGATCAGCGCGTTCTGGCGCAGGAAGGTGGACTTGCCGCCCATGTTCGGGCCGGTCAAGAGCCAGATGGCGCCGGCCTTTTCGCCCTCCGACGGTGACAGGTCGCAATCGTTGGCAACGAAGGGCTCACCGAGCTGGCGGCGGAGCGCCTGTTCCACCACCGGATGGCGGCCGCCCTCGATGTGGAAGTCGAGGCTGTCGTCGACGGCGGGGCGGCAGTAGGCTTCGCTCTCGGCAAGGGTGGCGAGGGCGGCGGAGACATCGAGGGCGGCAAGCGCCTGCGCGGCGGCACGGAGCGGCTCGGAGGCGGCGACGACTTCCGATACCAGGCGGTCGAAGACGGCGAGCTCAATGGAAAGCGCTCTGTCGGCGGCGTTGGCGATCTTGGTTTCGAGCCCTGCGAGCTCGGTGGTGGTGAAGCGCATGGCGCTGGCCATGGTCTGGCGGTGGATGAAGCGAGCCTTGGCTTCGTCGGTTCCGGTCATGACCTGGCTGTTGTTGGCCGTCACCTCGATGTAGTAGCCGAGCACGTTGTTGTGGCGGATCTTCAGGGAGCGGATGCCTGTCTCTTCGACCAGATCGCGCTCCATGGCGGCGATGACGCGGCGCGACTGGTCGCGCAGCGCCCGCATCTCGTCCAGCTCGGCGTCGTAGTCGGCGCGCACGAAGCCGCCGTCGCGCTTCAGGAGCGGCAAGTCTTCAGCGAGCGCCCTTTCCAAGTGGGCGGCGAGATCTTCGGGGAGCGCGGCCAACTGCGCGAGGGCGCGGGCGAGTTCGGACGGCAGCTCCTTATCGCGCAGGAGGCCGGCAATTGCCGTGGCGGCCTCCAGCCCGCTGGCGAGCGCGCCGAGGTCGCGCGGGCCGCCGCGGTTGAGGGCGAGGCGGGAGAGCGCGCGGCTGATGTCGGGCACGCCCTTCAAGAATTCGCGCAGGCGCTCGCGCAGGGTGGCTTCCTCAAGGAAGAAGGAGACGGAATCGAGGCGCTCGCCGATGGCCCCGGGGTCGGTGAGCGGGGATGTCAGGCGCTCGGCGAGCAGCCTTCCGCCGGCGCCGGTCGCCGTGCGGTCGATGGCCTTCAGCAAGCTGCCGTCGCGCTGGCCGGAAAGGGTGCGGGTAAGCTCCAGGTTGGCGCGGGTGGAGGGGTCGATGAAGAGGCTGGCGCCCTCCTCGTCGCGCTCGGGGCGGCCAAGCGGCGGGCGTTCGGCCTTCTGCGTCTTTTCCACATAGGCGACGGCGCCGGAGATGGCGGAAAGCTCGGCACGCGAGAAACGGCCGAAGCCGTCGAGGGTGGCAACGCCGTAGAAGCGGGAAAGGCGGGCGGACGCGCTGGACGAATCGAAGAAGCTCGGCGGCTGCGGGTTGGCGACGCGGCCGAGCGTGTCGAAGACCGGGCGCAGGGCTTCGTCGTGGTAGACGGGCTCGGCGACGATCAACTCGCGCGGGTCGACGCGCAGGATGTCGGCAAGAAGCCGCTCGGGCGTGGTGGAGACAACGCGGAAGGTGCCGGTGGAGATGTCGATCCAGGCGAGCGCAAGCTGCTCCTCCCCGCCCTTCACGCGGCCCAGCGCCATCAGGTAGTTGGCTTCGGAAGGGTCGAGGAGCTTTTCCTCGGTAATGGTGCCGGGGGTGACGAGGCGGACGACGTCGCGACGCACCACGGACTTGTAGCCACGCTTCTTGGCCTCCGCCGGGTCCTCCATCTGCTCGCAGACGGCGACGCGGTGGCCGAGCGCAATGAGCTTCTGCAGGTAATCGTCGGCCGCATGCACCGGCACGCCGCACATGGGGATGTCTTCGCCCTGATGCTTGCCACGCTTGGTGAGCGTGATGCCGAGGCCGCGGCTTGCCACCTCCGCATCCTCGAAGAACAGTTCGTAGAAATCGCCCATGCGGTAGAAGAGCAGCGAGTCGGCGTTGGCTGCCTTGATCTCGATATACTGCTGCATCATCGGCGTCGCGCCGGCTGCGGGCGCCCCCACTGCGGCGGCCTCACGCTGGCGGATTGGCGTTTCGTCGTTCAAGAAGCGCCCCTTCAAAAAACGCGCGTTTAGCTCTGCTTGGCCATTTACCTACCGCAAATGTAGCCTTATGCACCCGTGTTCGGCAAAACTCCACAAGAAGCCGACATCGGAGGGAGCGGAGGAGCGTGGCGGAGATGGACAAGACTGAGAGACAGGGCCCCTCGGTGAGCCCGCAGGAGGCCCTGGATTTTCACGCCTCGGGCCGGCCGGGCAAACTGGAGGTCAACCCGACCAAGCCGATGGCCACGCAGCGGGACCTCTCGCTGGCCTATTCGCCGGGCGTGGCCGTCCCGGTGAAGGCGATCGCCGAGGATCCGAGCCGCGCCTTCGACTACACGACGCGGGGCAACCTGGTGGCGGTGATCTCCAACGGCACGGCGATCCTGGGGCTCGGCAATCTCGGGGCGCTGGCGTCGAAACCGGTGATGGAGGGCAAGGCGGTGCTGTTCAAGCGCTTCGCCGATGTCGATTCCATCGATCTCGAGGTGGATACCGAGGACGCGGAGGAATTCGTCAACTGCGTCAAGCTGCTCGGCCCTTCCTTTGGCGGCATCAACCTGGAAGACATCAAGGCGCCGGAGTGCTTCATCATCGAAAGCCGGCTGCGCGAGTTGATGGACATCCCCGTCTTCCATGACGACCAGCACGGCACGGCCATCATCGCCATGGCCGGGCTCATCAACGCGCTCGATCTGACGGGGCGCGACCTGAAGACGACGAAGCTCGTCTGCAACGGGGCGGGCTCGGCCGGCATCGCCTGCATCGAACTGGCCAAGGCGATGGGATTTGCGCCGGAAAACGTCATCCTGTGCGACACGAAAGGCGTCGTCTACAAGGGGCGCAAAGAGGGCATGAACCAGTGGAAGTCGGCCCATGCGGTGGAGACCGACAAGCGCACGCTGGCCGAGGCGCTCGAGGGCGCGGATGTGGTTTTCGGCCTTTCGGCCAAGGGGGCGCTGACGCCGGCCATGGTGCAGTCCATGGCCAGGAACCCGATCATCTTCGCTATGGCCAATCCGGACCCGGAGATCACACCGGAGGAGGTGGCGGAGATCCGTACCGACGCCATCATGGCGACGGGGCGCTCGGACTATCCGAACCAGGTCAACAATGTGCTCGGCTTTCCCTATATCTTCCGCGGTGCGCTGGATGTCAGGGCGACCACCATCAACGAAGCGATGAAAGTGGCGGCGGCGGAGGCCTTGGCTGCACTCGCCCGGCAAGACGTGCCGGACGACGTGGCGGCTGCCTATCAGGGCAACCGGCCGAAATACGGGCCCAACTACATCATCCCGGTGCCGTTCGATCCCAGGCTGATCTCGGCCGTGCCGGTGGCGGTCGCCAAGGCGGCGATGGATACCGGCGTGGCGCGCCGGCCAATCCTCGACATGGAGAAATACGCCAACGAGCTTTCCGCCCGGCGCGACCCCATCGCCTCGACGCTGCAACGCATCCACGACCGGGTGCGCCGCCAGCCCAAGCGCGTGGTCTTCGCCGAGGGCGAGGAAGAGCAGGTGATGCGGGCGGCTGTCTCCTACGTGAACCAGAAGCTGGGCACCGCAATCCTTCTAGGCCGCGAGGAGCAGATGCAGGAGACGGCGCGCAACGCCGGCGTCGACCTCTCCCGGCCCGGCATCGAGCTCATCAACGCCCGGCTGTCGCGGCGCAACGGCATCTATGCCCACCACCTCTACGAGCGGATGCAGCGCAAGGGCTATCTCTTCCGCGACTGCCAGAGGCTGATCAACAACGACCGCAACCATTTCGCCGCCTGCATGCTGGCGCTGGGGGATGCGGATGCGGTGGTAACTGGGCTGACGCGCAACTATTCCACCGCTCTCGACGATATACGCCGCATCATCGACGCCCGGCCCGGACACCGCGTCATCGGCGTGTCGATCGCGCTGTGCCGCGGGCGCACGGTGCTGGTGGCCGATACGGCCGTCCACGATATGCCGACCTCGGAGGAACTTGCCGACATCGCCGAGGAAGCGGCCGGCATGGCGCGGCGCATGGGATACGAGCCGCGCGTGGCCATGCTCGCCTACTCCACTTTCGGCCACCCGCCGGGCGAGCGCTCGGCCAAGGTGCAGGAAGCTGTTCGCATTCTCGACAAGCGGCGCGTCGACTTCGAGTATGACGGCGAGATGGCGGCGGACGTGGCACTCAATTCGCAGCTGATGAAGCAATATCCGTTCTGCCGGCTGTCGGGACCGGCGAACGTGCTTGTCATGCCGGCGTTCCACTCGGCCTCGATCTCCACCAAGATGCTGCAGGAACTGGGCGGCTCTACGGTGATCGGGCCGCTTCTGGTGGGCCTCAACAAGCCGGTGCAGATCGTGTCGCTCAACGCCAAGGATTCCGACATCGTGAATATGGCGGCGATCGCTGCGTACAGCGCCGGGCAGTAGGCGGCGGAATCAGTTGCCGGAAGGGTTTTCCCGTCCGCGGTCCTGGGCGGCGGCGAGGCGCTTCGGCGCCTGCATGCGCCAGGCGCGATCCAGCCGGTGGCGAAGCTCATCAGGGGCGATGCGGTGGATGCGCACCAGGAGGGCTGGCCAGCCCTTGTAGTGGTCGGTCTCATAAAAGATGCCGGGTGCGGCGGAAAGGAGCATCTCCTTTTCCTCCAGCGGACACACTAGACCAGTTCATCGTTTCATGGAATCGATAAACTGATCTAAGTTGTTGTTTTGTCGCAATTCCGGACGGAAAACCGGTTTCCACTTTTCCTGGAATTGCTCTAGGACGACGGTCTCGGGATCCTTCACCCGGGCCAGGAACTTCTTGCGCACCTTCAACGAAGGCGTGCCGTACGATGTGCTTTCTTCCACCTCGGGCAGGCCTGCGGCGGCTTCGCGCAGCCGCTCGAAGGCCTTGCCCCAGGCGCCGTCACTCATCCATTCGCCGCCTGGACGGCGCGCTTGGCCATCACGGCTATGAGGTTGGCGCGGTATTCGGCGGAGGCGTGGATGTCGGTCATCAGGCCGTCGGCCGGGATGGTGACGCCATCGAGAGCGGAGGCGTCGAAGGAGGAGGAGAGCGCCTTCTCGATCGCCTCGGCGCGGAAGACGCCGTTCTCGCCGGCACCCGTGACGGCGGCACGCACGCCATCCGCCCGCCTGGCCACGAAGACGCCGGTGAGCGCATAACGCGAGGCCGGGTTGGGAAATTTGCCGTAGCCCGCCTTCTCCGGAACGGTGAGGGAGACGGCGGTGATGATCTCGTCGTCCTCGAGCGCGGTCTCGAACAGGTCGACGAAGAAATCGTCGGCCGAGATCTCACGCTTGTTGGTGTGCACAGTGGCGGCGAGCGCCAGAAGGGCGGCCGGGTAGTCGGCCGCGGGATCGTTGTTGGCGATGGAGCCGCCGACGGTTCCCATGTGGCGCACATGCGGGTCGCCGATATGGGCGGCGAGATGGCAGAACGCCGGGCAGGCTTTGGCGAGCGCGGCGTTTTCGGCCACCTCCGCGTGGGTGGCGGCGGCCCCGATCTTCACCTTGTCGCCCGAGACCTCGATGCCCTTCAGGTCGGCGATGTGCCGCAGGTCCACCAGGTCGGACGGCGCGGCGAGGCGCTGCTTCATGGTGGGGATGAGCGTCTGCCCGCCAGCGACATACTTGCCGTCGTCGGCATCGTTCAACAGCTTCACCGCCTCGGAAACGGAGGAGGCGCGGTGGTAGGTGGTCTGGTGCATTGGGTTCTCCTCTTCGAGGTCGATGAGCGAGGTAGTGAGTAGTGAGTAGTGAGTAGTGAGTAGAAAGCTCTCTGTGGGCTCGACGCCGATCTCAAGCTCCCCACTACTCACTATCTCCCTATTCACTATTCACTGATTTCTCCGCATCGCCGCCCACACCTTCTGCGGTGTTGCCGGCATGCTGAGATCGTTGTTGCCGATCGCGTCCGTTATCGCGTTGATGATCGCCGGCGGGGAGCCGATGGCACCGGCCTCGCCGCACCCCTTGACGCCGAGCGGATTGCCGGGGCACGGGGTGTTGGTGGTCGATACCTGGAATGACGGAAGGTCGCCTGCGCGCGGCATGGTGTAGTCCATGTAGGAGGCGGTGACGAGCTGGCCCGAGGCCGGATCGTAATGGCAGCCCTCCAGAAGCGCCTGGCCGATGCCCTGCGCCAGCCCACCATGCACCTGCCCTTCGACGATCAGCGGATTGATGATGTTGCCGAAGTCGTCCGACGCCACGAACTGCACGACGTCGGTGTGCCCGGTCTCCGGGTCCACCTCGACTTCGGCGATGTAGCAGCCGGCGGGGAAGGTGAAATTGGTCGGGTCGTAGAAGGCGCCCTCCTTCAGGCCGGGCTCCATGCCCTCCGGCAGGTTGTGCGCCGTATAGGCGGCGAGCGCCACCTGGAACCATGGCAGGGTCCGGTCCGTGCCGGCGACCTTTGCCTCGCCATTTTCGATGACGATGTCGCTCTCGTCAGCCTCCAGGAGGTGGGCGGCGATCTTCTTCGCTTTTGCCTCGACCTTGTCGAGCGCCTTGACGATGGCGCTGGCGCCGACAGCGCCGGAGCGCGAGCCGTAGGTGCCCATGCCCATCTGCACCTTGTCCGTGTCGCCATGGACGATGGAGACCTGCTCGAGCGGCACGCCGAAACGTGAGGCCACCACCTGGGCGAAGGTGGTCTCGTGGCCCTGGCCGTGGCTGTGCGAGCCTGTCAGCACCTCGATGGTGCCGGCGGCGTTTACCCGCACTTCGGCCGACTCCCAGAGACCCACGCCGGCGCCGAGACTGCCGACGGCCTGGGAGGGCGCGATGCCGCAGGCCTCGATGTAGCAACTCATGCCGATGCCGCGTAATTTGCCCCTCTTCTTCGCCTCATCGCGGCGGGCGGGAAAGCCGGCATAGTCGGCCTCGCGCATGGCGGCGTCCAACGAGGCCTCGTAGTCGCCCGCGTCGTAGTTCATGATGACGGGGGTTTGGTAGGGGAACTCGCGGATGAAGTTCTTGCGGCGAAGCTCGGCTGGAGAGACACCCAGCTCCCGCGCCGCCGTCTCCACCGTGCGTTCGAGCAGATAGGTGGCCTCCGGCCGGCCGGCGCCGCGATAGGCGTCCACCGGTGCGGTGTTGGTGTAGACCGCCCGCACGTTGCAGTGGATCGCCGGGATGGCGTACTGCCCGGAAAGCAAGGTGGCGTAGAGATAGGTGGGCACGCAGGAGGAGAAGAGCGACATGTAGCCGCCGAAATTGGCGATGGTGTCGACCTTCAACGCGACCATGCGGTTGTCGGCGTCGAAGCCAAGCGAAACCTCCGTGTGATGGTCACGGCCATGGGCGTCGGTGAGGAAGCTCTCGGTGCGGTCGGCCACCCATTTGACCGGCACGCCGGTCTTCTTGGAGGCCCACAGGCAGACGATCTCCTCCGGATAGACGTAGATCTTGGAGCCGAAGCCGCCGCCGACGTCGGGCGCGATGACGCGCAGCTTGTTCTCCGGCGCGACATTGTAGAAGGCGCTCATGACGAGGCGGGCCACATGCGGGTTCTGGCTGGTGGTCCACAGCGTGAAGTGGTCCTCCGCCATGTCGTAGTGGCCGAGGGCGGCGCGCGGCTCCATCGCGTTGGGCACGAGGCGGTTGTTGACGAGCTTCATGCGCGTCACATGGGCAGCGCCATCGAGCGCCTGGTCGACGGCGGAGGCGTCGCCGATCTCCCAGTCGTAGATGAGGTTGTTCTCGGCCTCGGGGTGGAGCTGCGGCGCGCCCTTCTCGAGCGCCTCGACCGCGTCGGTGACAGCCGGCATCTCCTCGTAGTCGATCTCGACCGCCTCGGCGGCGTCGCGCGCCTGGCCCCTGGTTTCAGCCACGACGACGGCAACCGCCTCGCCCACATAGCGCACGCGGTCGGTGGCGAGCGCCGAATAGGCGCCCATCTTCATCGGCGTTCCGTCCTTGGAATGGATCATCCAGCCGCAGATCAAGTTGCCGATACCGTCGTTCTTCAACTCGGCGCCCGTCAGCACGCCGATAACGCCGGGCATGGCCTTGGCTGCCTTGGTGTCGACGCTCCTGATCGCCGCGTGCGCATGCGGGCTGCGCACGAAGATGGCGTGCTTCATGCCGGGCACCACCATGTCGTCCACATAGCGGCCGAGGCCGGTTAGGAACCGCTTGTCTTCCTTGCGCGCCACTCTGGCGCCGATGCCTTCGATACCCATGACGTTCCTCCTCCGTCGGAATGGGTGAATAGCGAGGTGGTGAGTAGTGAAATAGTGAAAGACACCGCTCTTGGAGAGCTTCAGTCTCCGGCTTGGCGCCGTTCGCCTCTATTCACTATTCACTACTCACCATTCACTTCCCTCACGCTGCCTTCGCCTTGCCGCTCATCGCCTCCGAGGCGGCCAGCACCGCCTTGACGATGTTGTGGTAGCCGGTGCAGCGGCAGATATTGCCCTCCAGCTCCGCGCGCACGGTCTTCTCGTCGAGGCCCTGCGGATGGCGGCGGATCATGTCGACCGCGGCCATGATCATGCCGGGCGTGCAGAAGCCGCACTGCAAGCCGTGGTGCTCCTTGAAAGCGGCCTGTACCGGGTGCAGTTCGCCGCTCTCGGCGAGGCCTTCGATGGTGAGCACCTGCGAGCCCGAGGCCTGTGCGGCCAGCATGGTGCAGGATTTGACCGCCTTGCCGTCGAGGTGGACGACACAGGCGCCGCACTGCGAGGTGTCGCAGCCGACATGGGTGCCGGTCAGGCCCTGGTTCTCACGCAGGAAATGGACCAGCAACGTGCGGTCCTCCACCGTGCCTGTCACCTTGCGGCCGTTCACCGTCATCGAAATTTCCGCCATGGGTCCCTCCTCAGGTCGGTCGTTGCCGTGATGCATCCGCCCACCACGGACGGTGGGTCATACCGACAGCTTAGCGCAGGTTGCGGGAGAGTCCATGACCATTTCGGAGGGCACGGAGCCATCTTGCAAAGCAGCGCAAGATCACTTGATCTTCGCCGGCGATGCGGGTATCAGGCGTCACGCATGGGATGCCGGCGCCAGCCGGCCTTAGCCGCTTTAGCTCAGTTGGTAGAGCATCGCATTCGTAATGCGGAGGTCGTCAGTTCGAGTCTGACAAGCGGCACCACCCTACGCCTTCGGCTTCGGGTGGCAGGCCACCCCGACTCCGAGGCGCTGCCCCTCTTCTTCCTTCAGGATCCATCACCTCCGCCGTCGGCCGCTGCACGGCACTTGCTGCTTTCCACGCGCAACTTTGCACGGCGCAGACAAGCGGGAGCGGCAATTTTATTGCCTGTGCCGGCACGCCGTGGTGCGCTTGTTGCTGCTTCTTGTTTACACAGGAATCTGTTTGACGTGCGCGTCATTTCGATGCCTAATCAGGCCTCCAACCAGGCTCGTTACACGCGTTGCCTTCGGCAATATCCAGCCATGCTGTGTCGAACCGGAAGGGGGAAGAAAAACGTTCGATCCGCTTTTTCGACCGACGGGCGTCACGCAAATTTTCTCTTCCAGACGGGCTGCGCTCGCGACCGAGCCAAATCAACAACAAGCGCGAAACGCGAAAAGATGGGAGTGTTGAGTATGTTGAAACTTGCAGTCATCCGGCCGCTCCTGGCCGGCGCGTTGGCGGCCGCGGGTGTGGTCGCCGGGGCAAACATGGCGCTGGCTGAAACGACCTATATCCGCGGAAACGACGGCGATCCGGAAACGCTGGACCAGCACAAGACCTCGACCGTGGCCGAGGCCCACCTTTTCCGCGACCTCTATGAGGGGCTCGTAATCAACGACAGCAAGGCCAATGTCATTCCCGGCGCCGCGGAGAGCTGGGAGGTCTCCGACGACGGCCTGACCTACACCTTTAAACTGCGCGACGACGCGACATGGTCGAACGGCGACACGGTCACGGCGGAGGATTTCGTCTTTTCCTTCCAGCGCATCATGACGCCGGAAACAGGTGCGAAATACGCCAACATCCTCTTTCCCATCAAGAATGCCGAGAAGATCAACAAAGGCGAGATGGAACCCACCGAACTCGGCGCCAGGGCGATCGACGAGAAGACATTGGAGATCACGCTCGAGCAGCCGACGCCCTATTTCATCGAGCTTCTGACCCATCAGACGGGTCTGCCGGTGCACAAGGCGAGTGTCGAGGAACACGGCAGCGATTTCGTGACGCCGGAAAACATGGTGACCAACGGCGCCTACACCCTCGTCTCCTTCACGCCCGGCGACAAGATCGTGATGGAGAAGAACCCGGAGTTCCGCGAATTCGACAGCGCCGCCATCGATCGTATCGAATATCTGCCGATCGAGGACCGCGCCACCTGCGTGCGCCGCTTCGAGGCGGGCGAGGTGCATAGCTGCTCCGACCTGCCCACCGAGCAGATCGCCTCGCTGAAAGAGCGCCTGGGCGACCAAGTCCGCATCGCGCCCTACCTTGGCACATACTACTTCGCGCTCAACACCGAAAAAGAGGCGCTGAAGGATCCCAAAGTGCGCCAGGCGCTTGCGATGGTCATCGACCGCGAATTCCTTGCCGAGGAGATCTGGGCCGGCGCAATGCTTCCAGCCTACGCCCTCGTGCCCCCCGGTATCGGCAACTACCAGGGCGGCGGCGCCACGGTCGAATGGGCGGAAATGTCGCCGCTCGACCGAGAGGACCAGGCGATCGCGCTGATGGAGGAAGCCGGCTACGGCCCCGACAACCCGCTGACGCTGGAAATCTCCTACAACAACTCGGAGAACCACAAGAACACGTCGACCGCCATCGCCGATATGTGGAAGCCGCTGGGGGTCAACGTCACCTTCAACGTGCGCGATCTCTCGGCGCATTATGCGACGCTGCGGGATACCAGCGACTACGAGGTGGCGCGCGCAGGCTGGATCGGCGATTATTCCGACCCGCAGAACTTCCTGTTCCTGGTGGAGAGCGACAATACGGGGTTCAACTACGCCAAGTACAAGAACCCCGAATACGACGCCCTGATGGACCAGGCGGCGGCGGAAGGCGATCTTGAGAAGCGGGCCGAAATCCTTCGCCAGGCGGAGACCGTGTTCCTGCGCGACACGCCCTTCGTTCCGCTGCTCTTCTACTCGTCCCTTTCGCTGGTCTCGCCCAAGCTGCAGGGCTGGGAGGACAATATTCGGAATGTTCATCCCACGCGCTTTATGAGCCTCTCCGAATAACGTCGCGTTGGCGGCTGCGCGCTTTCCACGAATGCGCGCAGCCGCTGCGTGCACAGTCGAGAGTTAGACAAGCCTATGTTCGGCTATGTATTGCGTCGCCTGCTCGGGGCGATCCCGACGCTGTTTCTCGTCGTAACCGCGTCCTTTTTCCTGATGCGTGTGGCCCCCGGCGGGCCCTTCGACCAGGAACGCGCACTCGAGGCGAAGGTGCTGGAGAACCTGAACCGGGTCTTCCACCTCGACCGCCCGGTGTGGGAACAGTATCTCTATTATCTCGGCAACCTGGCGCGCGGCGACCTGGGGCCGAGCTTCATCTACCGCGATTTCAACGTGCAGCAACTGCTCGCAAACGGGCTGCCGGTGTCGATCCAGCTCGGCGGCCTGGCGCTTCTCGTGGCTCTCCTGGCGGGATCCGTGCTCGGCACAATCGCCGCGCTCAGGCAGAATTCGTGGATAGACTACAGCGTGACAGCCGTGGCGACGTTCGGCATCACGGTGCCCAACTTCGTCGTGGCGCCGCTCCTGTCGCTGATCTTCGGCGTGTGGCTCAGCATGCTGCCGGCCGGCGGCTGGGGCGGCGGCAGCCCGCAGAACATGGTTCTGCCCGTCATCACGCTGGCGCTGCCGCAGGTGGCGATCGTCGCCCGCCTCATCCGCGGCTCGATGATCGAGGCGCTCCGCTCCGACCACGTGCGGACGGCGCGCGCCTACGGCCTGCCGACGCGTATGATCGTCGGCGTGCACGCGCTGCGGGCGGCCTGCCTGCCCGCGGTCTCATATCTCGGGCCGGCGGCGGCCGCGCTTCTGACCGGCTCGGTCGTGGTGGAGACGATCTTCGGCCTGCCGGGCATCGGCCGCTACTTCGTGCAAGGGGCACTCAACCGCGACTACACCCTTGTGATGGGCACCGTCATCATCATCGCCGTCTTCGTGGTGGTCTTCAACCTGATCGTCGACCTGCTCTATGCGGCGCTCGACCCAAGGGTGCGCTATGACTGATATCGCCACCAACACACCCGCGGCCGTTATCGGCGAAGGCGTCAAAGGCCGCTCGCTGTGGGCCACCGCCTTCATGCGCCTGCGCCGCAACAAGGCGGCGATGGTGAGCCTCGGCATCCTCATCGTCTTCATCTTCGCCGGCCTGTTCGGGCCGATGCTGGCGCCGCACCACTACGCCAACGTCTATCCGAACTTCGTCAAGGTGCCGGCGAGCCTGGAGGCCTATCCGCGCGAGGACGAGATCCTGCCGGCGGCCGAGAGCGTCGCGGCGCGTATGCGGCTCGATATCGATGCGCTGACGATCGACGGCGGGACGCTGCGCGTGGAGGCATCCTCCAGCCGTGAAATCGACCCGCGCGTGACACGCTACCTCGACCGCTCGGACCTGTTCTCCAACGCCCGCATCGTCGAGCAGAGCGCGGACGGACAGCACGTGACGATGGAAGCCGACGTGCACCGGCTGCGCTTCATCTTCGGCACGGACGCCAATGGGCGCGACCTCTTCGCGCGCGTGCTCATCTCCATCCGCATCTCGCTGATGATCGGTGCGTTGGCGACCGGCGTGGCGCTCCTCATCGGTGTGCTCTACGGTGCGACGGCAGGTTTCCTCGGCGGACGCATCGACAATGTCATGATGCGGGTGGTCGACATCCTCTACGCGCTTCCCTTCACCTTCTTCGCCATCCTGCTGGTGGTCTTCTTCGGCCGCAACATCGTCCTGATGTTCATTGCCGTAGGCGCGGTGGAATGGCTCGACATGGCGCGCATCGTGCGTGGGCAGACCATCTCGCTCAGAAGGCGCGAGTTCGTGCAGGCGGCCGAGGCGCTGGGTGTGAGCTCCGGGGGCATCCTGCGCCGCCACATCATCCCCAATACGCTGGGACCGGTCATCATCTACATGACGCTGCTCGTCCCCAAGGTGATCCTTCTGGAAAGCTTCCTTTCATTCCTCGGGCTCGGCGTGCAGGAGCCGCTGACGAGCCTGGGCGTGCTGATCGCCGAGGGCGCGCGCAACATGCGCGGTGCCGCCTACATGCTCCTCTACCCCTCGCTGGCGCTGACGATGCTTCTCTTCGCCCTCAACTTCCTTGGCGACGGACTGCGCGACGCGCTCGACCCGAAGGATCGCTGAGATGGAAAGGATGGCGGAAACGATCTTCGACATACGCGACATCCGCGTCACCTTCGATACGCCGGACGGCGCGGTCGAGGCGGTGCGCGGGGTCGATATGCACGTGAGAGCCGGGGAGACGGTGGCCGTGGTGGGCGAATCCGGCTCGGGAAAAAGCCAGATCATGATGGCGGCCATGGGGCTTTTGGCCTCCAACGGCCGGGCCGACGGCTCCGTCACCTATCGCGGGCAGGAACTGGTCGGCCTGCCGCGGGAGAAGCTCAACCGTATCCGCGGCGCCAAGATCACCATGATCTTTCAGGAGCCGATGACCTCGCTCGACCCGCTCTACACCATCGAACGGCAGATATCGGAGCCTCTGCGCGTGCATGGCGGGCTGTCGGCTTCCGCGGCGCGAAGACGGGCGCTGGAGCTTTTGAAGCTGGTGCACATCCCCGAGCCGGAGCGACGGCTGAAATCCTATCCGCACGAGTTGTCCGGCGGGCAGCGCCAGCGCGTGATGATCGCCATGGCGCTTGCCAACGGCCCGGACTTGCTTATCGCCGACGAGCCGACGACGGCGCTGGACGTGACGATCCAGGCCGAAATCCTGGGGCTCCTGGCTGAGCTGCAGCACAAGCTCGGCATGGCAATCCTCTTCATCACCCACGATCTGACCATCGTCGAGGCCTTCGCCGACAGGGTGTATGTGATGCAGCACGGCAAGGTGGTGGAGGAAGGGGTAACGGAGCAGATTTTCACCCGCCCCACGAAAGACTACACGAAAATGCTGCTGGCCGCCGAACCCGAGGGGCACAAGCCGCCGGTGCCGAAAAGCGCGCCGATCCTGCTCGACGCCGACAAGGTGTCGGTCACCTTCTCCGCCAGGGGCGGGCTGTTCTCACCCGGTTTCGCGCTGAAGGCGGTGCAGGATGTGACGCTGAGCCTGAGGGCGGGCCAGACGGTGGGCATCGTCGGCGAATCGGGCTCGGGAAAATCGACGCTTGGCCGGGCGCTGCTGCAATTGCTGCCGTCGGAAGGACGTGTCGTCTATCAGGGCGTGCCCATCCAGGGCTTCAACCGCGCGGCCATGCGGCCATACAGGAGGAACCTGCAGATGGTGTTCCAGGACCCGTACGGTAGCTTAAGTCCACGCATGACGGTGGGCGAGATCATCACCGAAGGGCTTCTGGTGCACGAGCCGGGGCTTTCGGCGGGCCAGCGCGTGGAGCAGGCGATGGAGGCACTCAAGGAGGTGGGGCTGGACCCGGCCATGCGCAACCGCTTCCCGCACGAATTCTCCGGCGGTCAGCGCCAACGCATCGCGATTGCCCGCGCCGTGGTGCTGAAGCCGACGGTGATCGTTCTGGACGAACCGACCTCGGCGCTCGACCGGTCGGTACAGAAGCAGATCATCACGCTCCTGCGGCGCATCCAGAAAAGCCACAACCTGTCCTTCATCTTCATCAGCCACGACCTGGCGGTGGTGAAGGCGCTGGCCGACTACACCATCGTCATGAAGTCTGGACGGGTGGTAGAGGAGGGGGTGACGGACGAGGTCTTCGAACGCCCCAGGAGCGACTATACGCGCGATCTCATGGAGGCGGCCTTCAATCTGAGGCAGGTGCTGAGCCGGCAAGCGGAGGCGCGGGCGTGATAGCTCGCCCCCCGCTAGACCAATTCATCGTTTCATAGAATCGATGAATTGGTCTAACTCTTTGTTTTGTCGCAATTCCGGACGGAAAACCGGTTTCCACTTTTCCTGGAATTGCTCTAGGCGGACTTGCTCAAGCCGCCTTCCTGGCGAGCCGCGCACGGATGCTCTCGACATCGGCACGCGGCGTGGCAGCGAAGAGTGTCTTGGTGTAGTCGTGCTGCGGGTTGGAGAAGACCTCGTCGCGCGTGCCGTATTCCACCGCCTCCCCGAAATACATCACCATCACCTCGTCGGCGATGTAGCGCACGACCGAGAGGTCGTGGCTGATGAAGACGAAGGTGAGGCCGAACTCGTCCTGCAGGTCGGCCAAAAGGTTCAAGACCTGCGCCTGCACCGACAGGTCGAGCGCGGAGACCGGCTCGTCGAGGACAAGGAGCCGCGGGTTGAGCATGAGCGCGCGGGCGATCGCGATGCGCTGGCGCTGACCGCCGGAAAACATGTGCGGATAGCGGTTGAAGTGCTCGGGAGCGAGGCCGACCTTCTTGAGCATCCGCATGGCGCGCTCGCGCCGCTCGCTCGCGGGAATGTTGGAATTGATGATGAGCGGCTCCATCAACACATCGCCGATCTTCTGGCGCGGGTTGAGTGAACCGTAGGGGTTCTGGAAGACGATCTGCACCTTGCGGCGCAGTTCCGGCGTCAGCCCTTGTCTTACGATATCGACCTTTTCGCCGTCGATGAAAAGCTCGCCGGCGGTGGGCGCGTCGATCATCGTGATCATGCGCGCCAGCGTCGACTTTCCGCAGCCGCTCTCGCCGACGATGGCCAGCGTCTTGCCCTTCTCGAGCTTGAAGCTGACGCCCTTCACCGCGTGCACGGTGCGGCCCTGGCGGAAGAGACCGCCGCCGATGTGGTAGTCGCGGACGATGTCGCGGGTTTCCAGCACGATCTCGCTCATGTGCGCGCTCCCGTGTAGGGCGTGTCGTCGAGGGCGAAGTCGGAGACGGTGGGCAGGCGGTCGCCGACGGCATTCTCCGGCAGGGCGGAAAGAAGCGCTCGCGTATAAGCGCTCTTCGGTTTTTCGAAGAGGGAGAGCACGTCCGCCTCCTCCATCTTGCGCCCCATGTACTGGACGACGACCCGGTCCGCCGTCTCGGCCACGACCCCCATGTCGTGGGTGATCAGGATCATGCCCATGCCGGTCTTGGCCTGCAGGTCCATGAGCAGATCGAGGATCTGCTTCTGGATGGTGACGTCGAGTGCGGTGGTCGGCTCGTCGGCGATCAGAAGCTTCGGGCCGCAGGCGAGGGCGATGGCGATCATGACGCGCTGGCACTGACCGCCCGACATCTGGTGCGGGAAGGCGCCGAGGCGATCCTCCGGCTCGGGGATGCCGACGGATTTCAGAAGCTCGATAGCACGGCGGTGGCGCGCCGCCCGGTCGAGATCGGTGTGCTGGTGCAGCGTCTCCTCGATCTGGAAGCCGACGGTGAAGCATGGATTGAGGCTGGCGATCGGCTCCTGGAAGATCATGGCGATATCCTTGCCGACGATGCGCCGCCGCTCGGCGGGCGACAGGTTGAGGATATCGCGGCCCTGGAAGGCCAGGCGGTCCGCCGTAACGGTGGCCGTCCAGGGCAACAGCCCCATGACGGCGAGCATGGAGACGGATTTTCCGGAGCCCGACTCGCCGACGACGGCCAGCACCTCGCCTTCCTCCACCGACAAGGAGATGCCGTCGACGGCGCGCAGCTTGCCGCCTGCGGTGTCGAACTCGACAGTGAGGTTTTCGATCTCGAGCAGGGACATCGTCACGACCTCTTCAGTTTCGGATCGAGCGCGTCGCGCAGGCCGTCGCCCATCAGGTTGATGGCAAGCACGGTGACGAGGATGGCGATGCCGGGGAAGGTGACCACCCACCAGGCGCGCAGGATGAACTCGCGCGCCTCGGCCAGCATGGTGCCCCACTCCGGCGTCGGCGGCTGCGCACCCATGCCGAGGAAGCCGAGTGCCGCTGCGTCGAGAATGGCGGTGGAGAAGGAAAGCGCGGCCTGGACGATGAGCGGTGCGGTGCAGTTGGGCAGGATGGTCTTGAACATCAGCCGCAGATTGCCGGCGCCGGCGACGCGTGCCGCCGTCACATAGTCCCTGCCCTTTTCCGCCATCACCGCGGCGCGGGTGAGCCGCACGTAATGCGGCTGCTGCACCAGGGCGATGGCGATCATCGCGTTGGTGAGCCCCGGCCCCAGGATGGCGACGAGCACCAGCGCCAGGAGCAGCGAGGGGAAGGCCAGGATGATATCCATCATGCGCATGACGGCGGTATCGACCGCGCCGCGGAAATAGCCGGCCATCAGGCCGACGAAGATGCCTACGGTGACGGCGAGGGAGACGACGACGACACCGATGAAAAGCGAGAAGCGCGCGCCGTAGATGAGGCGCGAGAGGATGTCGCGTCCGACCGCGTCCGTGCCGAGCACGAACTCCCAGCGCCCGCCGTCCTCCCAAACGGGCGGCAGGAGGAAGGCGCCGCGATTCTGAAGGCTGGGGCCGTGCGGGGCGATGAGGGGCGCCAGGACGGCGATGGCGACGATGATGACGAAGACAGCCAGGCCGATGACGGCGCCCCGGTTCTGGCGGAAGTAATACCAGAACTCGGCCAGCCGCGCGCGCCGGCTGGTGGCGATAAGGGTGCCGCCTTCAAGGCCGATGGCCGCGTTTTGGTCTTTTGTGTTCGTGGTGGCCATGGCTCAGTGCCTGATCCTGGGATTCACCAGACCGTAGAGCATGTCGACGATCAAGTTGACGATCATGATGATGCCGGCGATCAAGAGCAGCCCGCCCTGCACCACCGTGTAGTCGCGTTTGAACACGCTATCGACCATCCACTTGCCTATGCCCGGCCAGGAGAAGATGGTCTCGGTGAGGATGGCGCCGGCCAAAAGCACGCCGACCTGCAGGCCGATGGTGGTGATGACCGGGATGAGCGCGTTGCGCAGCGCGTGAAGGCCGATGACGCGGCGCGGCGGCAGGCCCTTGGCGCGGGCGGTGCGCACATAGTCCTCGCCCAGCACCTCCAGCATGGCCGAGCGCGTCTGCCGTGCGATCACGGCGAGCGGGATGGTGGCGAGCACCACGGTCGGCAGGACGAGATGGGAGACGGCGGACGTGAAGGCGCCTTCCTGGCCCGACAGCAGGCTGTCGATAAGCATGAAGCCGGTCACCGGTGGGAAATAGTAGAGCAGCGAGATACGCCCCGACACCGGTGTCCATTGCAGGACGCCGGAGAAGAAGATGATGAGCAGAAGGCCCCACCAGAAGATGGGCATGGAGTAGCCGACGAGCGCAAAGCCCATAACCGACTGGTCGAGCCAGGAACCGCGCTTGACCGCCGCCAGGATGCCGAGCGGCACTCCGATGAGGATGGCGATGATGATGGCGCAGATGGAAAGCTCCAATGTCGCCGGGAAGAGCGTGAGAAAATCGTTCAGAACCGGGCGCTTCGTCACGATCGAGTTGCCGAAGTCGCCGGTGACCACGCCGCCAAGATAATCGACATACTGAATCCAGAGCGGCCGGTCGAAGCCGAGCAGATGGGTCAGTTCCTGATGGCGTTCGGGAGACATGACACGCTCGCCCGACATGAGCATGACGGGATCGCCCGGCAGGATGCGGATGAAGGCGAAGGCGATGATGGAGACGCCGATGAAGGTCGGAATCAGGACCGCAAGCCGCCGGAGGAAAAACCGGAACATGGCGCTTTCGATCTCCCATAGTACGCGCGAGCCCGGGAGGGCTACATTACAAAATGGAAAAGAAGCGCGCTGGTTTCCCGGCGCGCCTCCCGTCTGGGCCATTTAGTGGCTTATTCGACGATGTCTACGCCCTCGAAGGCAAAGTCGCCGAGCGGGCTTTGCACGAAGCCCTCGACTTCCTTGCGCATCGGTACGACCGACAGCGAATGGTCGAGCGTCGCCCACGGCGCCTCGCGCTTGAAGACCACCTGCGCCTCTTCATAGAGCTTGGTGCGCTCGGCCTGATCTGAGGTCTGCTTGGCCTGCGTCACCAGATTGTCGAATTCCTCGTTGCACCACTGCGCGCGGTTGTTGCCGCCGACGGCATCGCAGCCGAGCAGGGTGTGGAGGAAGTTGTCGGGGTCGCCATTGTCGCCGGTCCAGCCGAGCATCACGGCGCCGTCACGGTCCTTCGCCTTCGAGCGATCGAGATATTCAGCCCACTCGTAGCTGACGATCTCGACATTGACGCCGATCTCCCGGAAATCGGACTGGATGAGCTCGGCCGCACGGCGGGCATTGAGCATGTACGGGCGGCTGACCGGCATCGCCCAGACCTTCATGGAAAGGTCGGTGACGCCTGCTTCTTCGAGCATCTTCTTGGCCGCTTCCGGATCATACGGATCGTCCTCGATGGCATCGTTGTAGGACCACATGGTCGGCGGGATCGGGTTCTTGGCCGGTGTGGCCTGCCCCTGGAACACCGCCTCGACGATCGCCTCCTTGTTGATCGCCATGTTGAGCGCCTTGCGCACCTCGACCTTGTCGAAAGGCTCCTGGGTGGTGTTGTAGGCGAGATAGGCGACGTTGAGGCCTTCCTGCTCCATCACCTTAAGGTTCGGATCCGCCTTCATCTCCTCGACGTCGGCCGCGTTCGGATAAGGCATCAGGTGGCATTCGCCAGCCTTCAGCTTCTGATAGCGCACCGAAGCGTCCGGCGTGATGGCGAAGACGAGATCGTCGATCGGCTGCTTGCCGTTCCAGTAGTCCTCATGCGCGCGATAGCGGATCACGGCATCCTGCTGATAGGCGACGAACTCGAAGGCGCCTGTTCCCACCGGCTGCTGGTTGAGCATCTGCATCTGGCCGTCGGCTTCCAGCTTGTCGGCATATTCCTTCGACACGATCGAGGCGAAGGGCATCGCGACGTTGGCGAGGAACGGCGCTTCCCGCTGCTTGAGCGTGAAACGCACCGTCATGTCGTCCACCTTCTCGATCGTGTCGATCAGATCCGGAAAGCCCATGCCGTTGAAATATTCCCACGCGGCGCCGGCGACATATTGGTGCCAAGGATTGTCGCTCTTCAACTGCCGCTCGTAGGAGAAGATCACATCGTCCGCGTTCATGTCGCGCGTCGGCGTGAAGAAGTCCGTGGTCTGGAATTTGACACCGGGGCGCAGCTTGAAGGTGTACTGCAGGCCGTCGTCGGAGATCTCCCAGCTTTCGGCCAGGCCGGGGACGGTCTCGGTCGTACCGGGCTTGAACTCGAGCAGGCGGTTGTAGACCGTGTGCGCGGCTGCATCGAATGTCGTCCCCGCCGTATAGAGACCCGGATCGAAGCCCTCCGGGCTGCCCTCCGAGCAATAGACGAACGTCTTGGCGCCCGCCGCGCCGCTCAGCATCGTGGCAGCCAGCAGCGCGGCCGCGAATGTCAGTTTCGTTTTCATGGGATTCTCCCTCTTGTTATATCGAGCCCTTCCCACAGGCTCTTGGAAGCCGCATATAAGCAAAGTTCTCTTGGGGAGGAAACTCCTCTCGGAGTAATAAAATTTCGCATTTCGTGAATTTTGTTTCACAAGGCTTTCGAATGGTGGACTTGGCCGCACGGCCGCCGGCACGTTGAGAGAATGGGGGTGGCGAAGCCTCGGCAAGGTGGCGGCAAGCGGAAGTGAGGAGGTATTTATGGCCGGTGACTGGATCGACAGCGTTCTCTCCTTCTGGTTCGAGGAGATCGCGACGGAGGACTGGTTCAAAGGCAACGGCAAGCTGGACGAGACCATCCGCCCGCGCTTCGGCGCGCTGCACGAGCGGCTGAGCGCCGGGGCGCCGAAGGAGGCGGCCGAGGATGCCCGGGCGGCGCTCGCCGCCGTCATTCTGTTCGATCAGTTTCCGCGCAACATGTTCCGCGGCACCGCCAAGGCGTTCTCGACGGACGACCTTGCCATCTGGATTGCGCGCGAGGCGGTCGAGAAGCGGCTGGACGAAGGGCTGTCCAAAGAGCAGCGGCAGTTTTTATACATGCCGTTCCAGCACTCGGAGGTTCTGGCCGACCAGGAGCATGCGGTGATGCTGTTCAAGGCGCTGGGCGACGAGGAGGCGCTGCGCTACGCCGTCGAGCACCGGGACATCATAGAACGCTTCGGCCGCTTTCCACACCGCAACCGCGCGTTGGGCCGCGTCAGCACACACGACGAGGAGGCCTTTCTGGAAGGGCACAAGGGCTTCGGGCAGTAACCGCAGCGCCGGGCTTGCCGGTGCGGGACGCGCCACAATAAGGTGGCGGCATCGGGGAGCAGCGCCACCGGAATGCGCAATCCCAGTAGCGGAACAGGTGATGACCGGATATTAACGTTGACGTGAAGGTAAACGGGAATTTCCAAAGGGAGGGAAATTTGGCCAAGACCACAACGACGAGCAAGACGGGCGGAGAGAAGAAAACGACAACCACCCGCGCCGGAAAAACGCAGGCCGCAGCGAGCGGCAATACGCAGCAGAAGGCAGCGCCCAAGCGCTCGCCCACCCGCTCTGCAGCGGAGAAAAAGCCTGCAGCCAAGACCGCGGCAAAAACCACCGATGCCGGCAAGAAGGGCGCCAAAGCAGCCACGTCAACGGCAGCAAGCGCAAAGACCGCAGCGGCCAAAACCGCGGATAAAGCCAAACCCGCCTCCACTCGCTCCGCAGCGTCGAAAGCGGCTGCCTCGAAAGGCTCGGGCACAAAGGCCGCGCCCGCGAAGACTGCCGGCGCCAGAACGACGGCCCGCAAGCCTGCCGCGCGCACTGCCAAGGCTGCGCAGAAGCCGTGGCTGAAGAGCTACCCCAAGGAAATCCCGAGCGAGATCGGGGATTTCGAACACAACTCCCTCGGCGATATGATCGTAGCCTCCTGCCGCGCCTTCGCCGAGCAGCCGGCCTTCACCTGCATGGACAAGACCCTCACCTTCGCCGAATTGGAGAAGGCATCGCGGGACTTTGCCGCCTACCTGCAGTCGAAGGGGCTGAAGAAGGGCGCGCGCGTGGCCATCATGATGCCCAACGTGCTGCAATATCCGGTGGTGATGCTGGCGGCGCTGAGGGCGGGATTTGTGGTCGTCAACGTCAACCCCCTCTACACACCGCGCGAACTGGAACATCAGCTCAAGGATGCGGGCGCGGAAGCCATCGTCATTCTGGAGAATTTCGCCAAGACGCTGCAGGCGGCGATCGACAAGACCGAGGTCAAGCACGTGGTGGTCGCCGCCATGGGCGACATGATGGGGCTGAAGGGCCACATCGTGAACTTCGTCGTGCGCCGGGTGAAAAAGCTTGTGCCGGCATGGGAGCTGCCCGGCCACGTGCCCTTCAAAACCGCCATGAAGGAAGGCGCGGCCCGGCGCTTCTCGCCCGCCGATGTCGGCATCGATGACGTCGCCTTCCTGCAGTATACGGGCGGCACGACGGGCGTTGCAAAGGGGGCGATGCTGCTCCACCGCAACGTCCTCGCCAACGTGATGCAGAACGAAATCTGGCTGGAAACGGCCTATCTGAAGCGGGCCCGGCCAGAGCATGCGGTCTATATCTGCGCGTTGCCGCTCTACCATATCTATGCGCTGACGGTGAACGCGCTGATGGGTCTGAAGCTGGGGGCGCAGAATGTCCTGATCACCAACCCGCGCGACATCCCTGCATTCGTGAAGGAGTTGGCGAAGTACGACTTCACCATGTTCCCCGGCCTCAACACGCTTTTCAACGCGCTGCTCCACAACGATGACTTCCACAAACTCGACTTCAAGAACCTGATCCTCACTTTCGGTGGCGGCATGGCCGTGCAGCGCTCTGTGGCGGAGCGCTGGAAAGCACTGACGGGATGCATGATCTCCGAGGGCTACGGGCTTTCGGAGACCTCGCCGGTGGCCACGGCCAACCGCTTCGACAGTGACGACTTCACCGGTACGATCGGCCTGCCCCTGCCGTCCACCGAAGTGGCCATCCGCGACGAAGACGGGAAGGACGTGAAAACGGGCGAGGTGGGGGAAGTGTGCATCCGCGGCCCGCAGGTGATGGGCGGTTACTGGAACCGGCCCGACGAGACCAGGAAAAGCATGACGAAGGACGGCTTCTTCAAGTCCGGCGATATGGGCGTGATGGACAAAGGCGGCTACATCAAGATCGTCGACCGCAAGAAGGACATGATCAACGTCTCGGGCTTCAACGTCTATCCGAACGAGATCGAGGATGTGGTAGCGCAGCACCCCGGCGTGCGGGAAGTGGCTGCGATCGGCGTGCCGGACGAGCACTCGGGCGAGGTGCCGAAGCTCTTCGTGGTGAGGAAGGACAGTACGCTCACCGAAGAGGACATCATCGACTTCTGCCGCAAGGAGCTGACCGGCTACAAGCGGCCGAAGCATGTGGAGTTCCGCAGCGAGTTGCCGAAATCCAACGTGGGCAAGATCCTGCGGCGGGAATTGCGGTAGGGGCCCGTCCATACTCATTGGAGGTGCCGCGCCCCTTCGCGCCCTCACTGGGTTCTGTCAAAGGGCCGGGGGTTCTGTCAAAGGGCCGAGCATCCTCCCTCGCGCGTCATCCCGGAAGCCGGAGCGAAGCAGAGGCTGTCCGGGACCCATTCCGGAACATGGATGAGTCACGGAATGGATCCCGGCTCGCGGGAGCTTGGGCTCCCTTGGCCGGGATGACGCGCGAGGGAGGATGCCCGGCCCTTCGGCGACGCCTCTACCGCAGCGCCGCGATGTGCCCCACCAGCCCCGCCGTCGAGGCGTCGCGGGCCGAGGCGTCCTTCTTGCCTTCCACCACCGGAAGAAGCTCCGTCGCCAGCTCCTTGCCGAGCTCGACGCCCCACTGGTCGAAGGCGTTGATGCGGAAGAGCGTGGCCTCGACGAAGACCCGGTGCTCGTAGAGCGCGATCAGGCGGCCAAGGGCGAAGGGGTCGAGCTGTTCGTAGACGATTGTGAGCGAGGGGCGGTTGCCGGGGAAGACGCGGTGGGGGGCGAGCGCCATTACCTCCGCTTCCCCCATGCCCTTGGCGCGGAGCTGGGCAGTCGCCTCCTCCAGCGTACGGCCCTTCATCAGGGCTTCCGACTGGGCAAGGCAATTGGCGACGAGCAGGTCGTGGTGGTGCTTCAGTGCCGGCTCGTGGCCGTTGGCGGCCAGGATGAACTCGACGGGGATGACGTCCGTGCCCTGATGCAGGAGCTGGAAGAAGGCGTGCTGGCCGTTGGTGCCCGGCTCGCCCCAGACGAGCGGGCCGGTGGGGGTGGCAGCCGGTTCACCGTCGAGCGTGACGCGCTTGCCGTTCGATTCCATATCGAGCTGCTGCAGATAGGCGGGCAGACGGGAAAGCCGCTGGTCGTAGGGGATGACAGCGCGGGCGGGATAGGCGCAGACGGCGCGGTGCCAGAAGCCGACGAGGCCGAGGAGCACCGGCATGTTTTCGCGTGTCGGCGCTTCGCGAAAATGCCTGTCCATGGCCTCCGCCCCGGCAAGGAAGCGGCGGAAGTTCTCCGCGCCGACGGCGATCATGATGGGCAGGCCGATGGCCGACCAGAGCGAATAGCGCCCGCCCACCCAGTCCCAGAAGCCGAAGACGCGCGCCTTGTCGATGCCGAAGGCGGCGACCTTGTCGAGGGCGGTGGAAACGGCGGCGAAATGGGCGCCGACCGCGCCCGAGCCGAGCTTCTCCGCCACCCAGGCGCGCGCCGTTCCGGCGTTGGTCATGGTCTCGACGGTGGTGAAGGTTTTCGAGGCGACGATGAAAAGCGTCGTCTCGGGATCGAGTTCCTTCAGCGTATCGGCGATGTGGGCGCCGTCGATATTGGAGACGTAGTGGAGGCGCGGGCCGTCGTGATAGGGCGCCAGCGCCAGCGTTGCCATGGCCGGGCCGAGATCGGAGCCGCCGATGCCGATGTTGACGACATCGGTGAAGCGCTTGCCGGTGGCGCCCGCAAGGTCGCCCGCGCGCACCGCCTCGGCGAACGCGCTCATCGCAGCCAGCACGGCTTCGACATCGGGCATGACGTCCTTGCCGTCGAGCATGACCGGTGCACCGGAGTTGCGCAGGGCGGTGTGCAGGACGGCGCGATCCTCGGTCGTGTTGATCCGCTCGCCGGAGAACATCGCCTCGCGGCGCTCACCGAGGCCGGCGGCTTCGGTAAGATCGGCAAGAAGCTTCAACGTCTCGTCGCTGACGGCGCACTTCGAATAGTCGAGAAGCATGTCGTCGAGCGTGGTCGAATAACGGGAGAAGCGTTGGGGATCGGCGGCGAAGGCAGCGCGCAGGTCGAAATCCCGATTCTCTTCCCGGTGCCGCCGCAGCGCAGCCAGGGCATTCTCGTAGGCGCTCATGTCGGTGCTTCTCCTTCCTTGCCGGCCGGATCTTAGACCAGTTCATCGTTTCACGGAATCGATGAACTGGTCTAACCCATTGTTTTATCGCAATTCCGGACGGAAAACCGGTTTCCACTTTTCCTGGAATTGCTTTAGGTCGCTACCCGGAAAATGTGAAGCGGTGAAGAAGGCGCATCTGTGGCGTAACGGCTTAGTCCAGGGTTGCGGCACATTGCCCATGGGGGTAGGCTCCGCCGCCGGAGAGGAAGCCATGCCGACCAGAAACGACGCCGCCCTTTGGGCCGGGCTGTTCAAGATATCCCCTGATTCGAGCCAGACATTGCAGGCGCAGATCCGCCAGGCGATCGTCTCGGCGATTCTCGACCGGCAGATCGCGCCTTCGATGCCGCTGCCGTCCTGCCGCATCCTGGCGGAGAAGCTGGGCGTGGCACGCGGCACGGTGGTGCTGGCGTTTCAGCAGCTCGTCGACCAGGGCTTTCTGATCGCCCGCGAGCGGCGCGGGCATTTCGTCAACCCGGAGGTGCTGGCCGCACCCCCGCGCCCGCCGCGCCAAACGGCGCGCGGGGTGGCACGGATCGACTGGAAGGCGCGCCGCCAGGTGGTGGCGAGCGACATGCCCGAGGCGCCGAAGAACGACGACTGGATGCAGTCTTCCTACCCCTTCGTCTACGGCCAGTTCGACCCGACGCTCTTTCCCACCGCCGAGTGGCGCGAGTGCAACCGCATGGCGCTGGCGGTGCTCGAAATCCGCAACTGGGCGGCCGATATGGTCGACAGGGACGACCCGCTCCTGATCGAGCAGATCCAGGCGCGGCTGCTCCCCCGCCGCGGCATCTTCGCCAATCCGGACGAGATCATCATCACACTGGGCGCGCAACACGCGCTTTACATGCTCTCCACGCTGCTCATGCGGCGCGGGGCCCGGGTGGCGATGGAGAACCCCGGCTTTGCCGACGCGCGCTCCATCTTCCGGCTCGCCGGCGCCGAGACGCTGCCCGTGCCGGTGGACAGCGACGGTATGAAGGTCGGCGCGATTCCGCCCGAGGCGGATTTCGTCTTCGTCACGCCCAGCCACCACTGCCCGACGATGGTGCCCCTCAGCCGCGCGCGGCGCGAGGCGCTCCTTGCCCAGGCGGAGGAGAACGATTGGGTCGTCATCGAGGACGATTACGACAGCCAGCTTGCCGAGGAGACGCCGCAGGAGGCGCTCAAGGGCCTCGACCATACAGGGCGCGTCATCTATGTCGGCTCCATGTCGAAGACGCTCGCGCCGGGCTTGCGGATAGGCTACATCGTCGCGCCGGCGGAGCTGGTGGCGGAACTGAGGGCCTTGCGCCGCTTCATGCTGCGTCACCCGCCGGCAAACAACCAGCGCGCGGTAGCGCTGTTCCTGTCGCTCGGCCACCACGACGCACTGGTGCGCCGGCTTTCCGCCGCCTTCGAGGAGCGGCGCAAGGAGTTGTTGACGGCGCTGCGCCTGCACATGCCCGACTGGCAAGCGGCCGATGTGCCCGGCGGAATATCCATCTGGCTCAAGGGGCCGCCGGGCACCGACACGACTGCGCTCGCCCGCGCGGCAAAGGGGCGGGGCGTGCTCATCGAGCCGGGCGCGCGCTTCTTCGACGGGCCGGAGCGGCCCTCGCCCTACATGCGGCTCGGCATCTCCTCGATCGCGCTGCAACACATCGAACCAGGCATCCGCGAATTGGCCGCGGCGGCGGCACGGCGCTCCGAGGCGGCGTAGGGAGCGCCCTTCCCTTCGCTGCAGGGCTATCGCATGTGGATGGAGTCTTTGTTCGGCTTCGCCGGACCCCCACCCTCAATCCCTCCCCTCAAGGGGGAGGGGGACGATGGCGTGCTCAACCGGGCTTCCCTCCCCCTTGAGGGGAGGGATTGAGGGTGGGGGTACGATCAGGACTTAGAATCCCACATGCGATAGCTCTGCCCTCCGCTGGGGGTTAAGCCCAGCGTTCTGACAGGCGGGCCTTCGGGGCGAACGTGAAATCGCCCTGGAAGGGATAGCAGGGCGTATGGCGGCGGTGGTTGGCGAGCGCTGGGATGTCCTGGTTGACCGCGCCTTCTGTGAGGGCCATCAGGTTGGGGTTGGCGAGGGGCGCAAGCTCCGGGGAGAGATAGCCGGACTTGACGACGAGCAGGCGGACGGCGTGTGGGTCGAGGCCCAGCCGTTTGAAGTCGGCGAGCCGGTGATAGGGGCGGCGGCGGGCCGCCAGCACCACGTCTATGCCACCGACGCGCACTACCGCTTGACGCTCGGCAGGATCGCCTGGATCGTCGAGGCGGAGCACCTCGACATCGGCGGCGATATGCGGGCTCGCGGGATCGAGGCTGCCGCCGATCCGCAACGGAAGGAAAGCGCCCTTCCCGGCTTCGAAGCACCGCTCGACGGCCGGCCGGTCCGCGATGCCGGCGATAAGCGCCCCCTGCCAGTCGCGCGCCACGAGCGCAGCCAGCACGTCGGCCCTGTCGCCCACGCCGCCGCCCGTGGGATTGTCGCCGGAATCGGCGAGGATGACCGGTGACGTGCGGGCGGCCACCGCAATCTCCAGCATTTCATCGAGCGCGCCGGTGACGGGGCCGAAACGGAAGTTTTCACGCTCGCGCCAATAGGCGAGCGCCAGCCTCTCGGCTTCTTCCAAGGCAGCCCTCCGGTTCGTGGCGGTGACCACCACTGCTGCTGTGGCGCGCGGCTCGTCCGCCCAGACATAGCCGACCATCAGGTTGGCGTCCCAGATGCTCGGAATGGCATCGACCTGTGGGAGGGCGGCGTAGAGCGAGCGGGCGGGCTCGTCCTCCGTCGAGGTGCGCTCGCCCGGCAGGAGGATGGGGATCGGTGCCCAGGCGATACCCGGCCTTTCGCCACTCTTCAGAGCCTTCACCAGCATTGCAAAGGCGCGGGCCATCGTCTCCTGCACGTCGATGTGGGGTGCGGTGCGGTATGCGGCGAAGATGTCGAGCTGGTCGACGATGGCCTGGCTGACGTTGCCGTGCAGGTCGTAGCTGGCGGCGACGATGCAGCGGGGACCGACGACGGCGCGGGCGGATAAGATCCAGTCGGCTTCGGCATCGTCCATGCCTTCGACATTCATGGCGCCGTGCATTGTCAGGTGCAGGCCGTCGAGCGGGAGGGACCTTTTCAGCCGATCCAGGAACTCGGACTTGAACTCATCGTAAGCCGCACGCGATACGGGGCCGCCGGGCACGGCCCGGGCATGGAAGAGCGGCAGGAGTTCCACACCGTCGGCGTGGTGCAGGAAGGCGAAGTGGTCGGAGGAAAGGAGCTCCTCACCGCGCAGGATGCGGAAGTCCTCGCGGTTCATCAGCACCGGGGAGTAGGTGCTGCACTCGGTGTGAATTCCGCCGATGGCGAGGCGCATTGCACTGCTCCGTTGGGGAATTTTGCTTTGGCGAATGGAAATGCCGGCGCCCCTCGCGCCGGCATCTCCAGGTTCATCCCTCTAAAGCTGCGGCGACAGGCGGGCGAGGGCGCAGAAGCGCTGCCAGTCCTTGGCTTCGCGCGGGGTCCAGGCGGCTTCGGCGACCGCGGCCAAGCGGGGGAAGACCAGGTGGTTGAAATAGGCCCTGGAGATGAAATTCTCCGTCCAGATGCAGGCCTGAATGCCCTTCATCCTTTCCTTCAGCGCTTCAGGGAAATCGCCCTCGGCCTCGTATTCGTAGGTGTGTTTCGGCGGCACGGTGCCGGCCCAGCTTGCGCCGGGCTCCTGCCAGGCCTCCGCCTGCACCATGTCGAGGTAATAGGCCTGACCGGGCGTCATGACGACGTCGTAGCCCTCTTCGGCCAACTCGATGCCGACCTTGGGGCTCTGCCAGGCCATCAGAAGCGTGCCCTCCGGGTCGACGCCGCCGCCGTGGGAGACCTCGTTCCAGCCGGCCAGCCGGCGGCCACGCTCGGCCAGCATGTCCTTGATCTTGCGCATGAAGAAGGACTGAAGGCCGAAGGTGCCTTCAATCCCCTCCTTCTCCATCAGAGCGCGGCAGAGCGGCGAATGGAGCCAGGCGCCATCCGCCACCTCGTCACCGCCGATATGGATGTACTGCGCGGGGAACAGCGCCACCATCTCGTCGAACACCTTGCCCAGCACCTCGTAGGTGAAGGGGATGGCGGGGTTGAGCGCGTTGTTGGGGTAGCCCTGGACGGAAAAGTAGCTTTCGGGCGCTTCCTGGCCGTCGACCAGCTCCGGCAGGGAGACGAGCATGGCTTCCGAATGGCCCGGAATGTCGACCTCGGGGACGACCTCCACATGGAGCGCTGCCGCATGCGCGACGAGGGCGCGGACGTCGTCCTGGCGGTAGAAGCCCCCGCGGGTATCGGCGCCATCGCCGAGCTGGGGGATCAGCGGCCCGTCAGGTCCACGCCGGCTGCCGATCTCGGTCAGCTGCGGATAGGCCTTGATCTCGAGGCGCCAGGCCTCGTCGTCCGTTAGGTGCCAATGGAAGATGTTGAGCTTGTTCCAGGCGAGGATGTCGATGAAGCGGCGCACGTCTTCCACCGGGAAGAACTGACGCGAGACGTCGAGGTGCGATCCGCGCCAGGAATAGCGCGGCGCGTCGGTGACGGTGCCCGATGCGGGGAACTTGAAGGTGGCGGGATCGGTGCGGGCGCCATGCAGAAGCTGGGCGAGGCTGACAAGACCGTAGAAGCGGCCGGCGGGACCGCCATAGGTAAGCTCGACGCGATCCAACGTGAAGCGAAGCGCATAGGCCTCCCGCCCGAGGACGGCACTCTCCTCGATGGCAACAGGCCTGCCACCGGGTACTTCCGCCAGGCTGAAGGGGACGTGGGCGGCGGGGAAAAGCCGCTGGAACAGCGCGAGCACGGTAGCGACGGCATTGAGGTCATCGCTGCCGGCGCCGGCTTGCGGGTAAAGGGCGACCGGAACGGCGTCGCTGGCGGCGAGATCGCAGGAGGCCGGCCAGGGAAGGAGGGAGAAGGGTTCCGAGACCGCGCCTTGCGGCAGCAGCACGGGCGGTAGCGCGCTTTCCCGCCCTTCCAGCATGAGGTCGCCGAAGGAGACAGGGAGATGGCGGCCGTCGTTCAAGGTGAGGTAGGCGGACTTCGCGCCGTCGGAGCAGTGAACCGCGGGGCGCGTCAGGCCTTCGACGGTGAAGGTCCAGGTTCCGCCGGGCGCGAGTTCAACGCCGGATGGCGGGGCGTATTGGTGGAAATTGGCGTGGCGGCGCAGGAGCGTGGCGTTTTCGCAACGGTGGCCCGCCGCGGTGCGGGTAAGCGAGGTGTAGGCGAACTTGAAGTCCCGCACCGTCTCGCCCGACAGGTTGAACAGCGTGAACTTGAGGCGGCCGGCGGAGTTCTCGATCGGCAGCCAGGAGCATTCCACTCGGAAAGGCGCAGTCGGCATGGGGAAACCTTCAGTACATGGAGGATTGGGAGAAGGTGCGGGCGAGCTCGGCCTGGCCGGCGGTCAGGCCGCAATCGACGGGAAGGCAGGTGCCGGTGATGGCGGCGGCAAGGGGGCTTGCCAGGAACTTCACGGCGTTGGCGACGTCCTCGGGCGAGGCTATGCGCTGCAGGGGATACCAGCGGCGGGCCTCCTCGAAGACGTTGGGGTTGGCGGCCGCGCGGGCGTCCCACGCCTGCGTCCTCACCGTGCCGGGGGCGACGGCGTTGGCGCGGATGCCGAACCTGCCGTATTCGACGGCGATCAGCTTGGTGAGGTGGATCAAGCCGGCCTTGGCGGCGGAGTAGGCGGGATGGCCGAAGACCTGCAGGCCATTGACGGAAGCGATGTTGACGACGGCGCCTTGCGATTTCTTGAGGGCTTCCTCGAAGGCCTTGAAGCAGAGGAAGGCCGCTTCGAGGTTGAGCGCGATGTCCTTCTGCCAGTTCTCGGCCGCCGTCTCCTGAAGCGAGGCGTCGCGTGCGGCGCCGGCGTTGTTGACCAAGGTCCTGACCTTTCCATGACGCGCGGCCTCGGCGGTAAGCTCCTTCACCGCATCCCGGTGTGTGACGTCGCATTGCGCAGCGATGAAGCGGGCCGCGCCTGCAAGCCCGGCGGCAGCCTTCTCGGCGGCTGCGCCGTCGAGATCGGCCATGACCACCACGTCGTGGTCTTCCGCCAGCCGGGCGGCGATGGCGCGCCCGATGTCGCCCGCCGCTCCGGTCACCACCGCCGCAGATCGCGTCATGATGCTCCGTCTCCGAACGTCAATCGCCCAGCAGCTGGCGATCGTCTTCGTCCCTGTGGGTTACCAGTTCTTTCTTGATGCGCCTGAGCGTCACCGCCGCCTGGTCGCGGATGCGGTAGGCGACGACGTTGGCGATGATGTCGACCAGGGCGAGATAGGCGAAGCGCGTCGATGTCGGCCGGTAGATGTTGGTTCCCTCCGGCAGATCGACGGGGATGGCCAGATCGGCCGCCTTGGCGATCGGGCTTTCGCTCTGGGCGAAGGCGATGGTGAAGACGCCGCCGTCCTGGGCAAGCCGGAAGGCGCGCACCAGCTCCGCGTTGCGGCCCGAAAACGACGAGCCCACCAGAACGTCGTCGGGCTGGGCGGCGGCGGCCAGCATGAGCTGCATGCCGTGGTCCGTGCTGGCCGTGACCCGCAGCCCCAGGCGGAAGAGACGGTTCTGGATCTCGTTGGCGATCATCGAGGAATTGCCGCCGGAGCCGAAGGCATAGATCATCGGCGCGCTGGCGAGGCGCTCCGCCGCTTCGTCCAGGCGCGCCATGTCGAGGGTGCGGTGGAAGGAAAAGAGCGCGGACTGCGCCTTGGTGACGATATCCTCGGCGACCTCGGCGGAAGAGGCGGTCCTCGCCTCGGGGCTGAGATAGCGCGCGCCGACATAAGCTGTCTTGGCCAGCCGCACCTTGAAATCGGAGAAGCTTTGGCAGCCGAGCCGGCGGCAGAAGCGCGTGACAGTCGGCGGAGAGACCTCCACCCGCTTGGCAAGCTCGATGATCGAGGCGTTGACCGCGAAATCGAAGTCGCTGAAGAGGATATCGGCAATGCGCTGCTCGGCCTGGGACAATTGCCCCTTCCTGTCCTGCAGCATCATCAGAAGGTCCATGGGCGCGCTCCCCGCAACAACCTATCGATCGCGCGGCTTATAGGCGACGCAGTCGATCTCCACCTTGCAGTCGACCATCATACGCGATTGCACGCAGGCGCGTGCCGGCGGATGTTCGCCGAAATACTCCTTGTAGATGCCGTTGAAGGTCCAGAAGTCGCGCGGATCGTCGAGCCACACGCCGACGCGCACCACGTGCTCCAGCCCGTAGTCCGCTTCCTTCAGGATGGCGATCACGTTCTCGATGGTCTTGCGCGTTTGGGCGACGATGTTGCCGTCGATGATCTCGCCGTTCTCCATCGCCACCTGGCCCGAGACGTAAAGCCAACCGTCCGCTTCCACCGCGCGGGCGAAAGGCAGCGACTGGCCGCCGGCACCAGCCTTCTCGGCTCCATAACGCTTGATCGTCATTCTGGACCTTCCATGCAAATTATTTTCCCGTTCAATTGACAATTCACCATATCGAGGCGATTTTGGCTAGGCAGAAGAGGCAATTATGAAAAGAATTTAGATGCGTGACCCCTTCGTCAATCCTTTTCCCCCATCCGACACCACACGCCACGCCATTTGGACCATGCTGGTTCAGCGCGACATCGACGCCTTTCTGGCGGCCGATTGGAGCATGGTCGCCGGCGATTTCGTCGAAGAAGGCTTCATCGGCATCGACGCCGGCAAGAAGGCCGATCCCGATGCCTGGCACTTGGGCTTCCCGACCCTTGCCGCCTATCGCGACGAGTGGCTGCGGCAGGCGGAGGATTTCGCCCGCCAGACCTATGGCGAAGACCCGCGCGGGGCGATCTTTGCGACGACGAGGCTGGAGGATATCGAGATCAACGGCGAGACGGCGCTTGCCCGCAAGAAGTTCGACGGCAGCATCCTCCGCGGCGACGGCACGCGCGACATCATGAAGTGGCAGACGCTCTATTATTGCCGTCTCCACGAGGGGAGATGGAAGATCTCCGGCTTTACCGGCTATCTGCCCAATCCGATGGGCGCGGTGGATTAGCACCGGACAAGAAGAAAGGCCGATCGAGTGCGTCTGTTCACTGCTGCGCTGGCAACCGAGACGAACACGTTTTCGCCCATCTGCATCGACCGCCGGGCCTTCGAGGCCTCGCTTTATGCGCCGCCGGGAGAACACCCGCCGACGCCGACGCTGTGCACGGCGCCGATCACCGTCGGGCGCAAGGTGGCAGTGGAGAAGGGATGGGAGCTCGTCGAGGGGACCGCGGCCTGGGCCGACCCTGGCGGGCTGATCAACCGCGAAACCTATGAGGGGCTGCGGGATGAAATCCTGGGGCAACTCAAAGCGGCGATGCCCGTCGACGGGGTGGTGCTCGGGCTGCACGGCGCCATGGTGGCAAGCGGCTACGACGATCCGGAGGGGGACCTTCTGGCGCGCGTCCGCGAGATCATCGGCCCGGACGTGCTCTTGTGCGCGGAACTCGACCCGCACAGCCATCTGACGGCGAAGCGCGTTGGGCTTGCCGATTTCTTTGTCGCCTTCAAGGAGTTTCCGCATACGGACTTCGTCGAGCGGGCGGAGGACCTGTGGCGGATCGCCGTCGACACGCTGGAGGGGCGGGTGAGGCCGGCAATGTCCGTCTTCGACTGCCGCATGATCGACGTCTTCCCGACCTCGCGGGAGCCGATGCGCACCTTCGTCGACAGGCTGAAGGCGATCGAGGCGTCGGACCCGGACGTGCTGTCGCTGTCGGTCATCCACGGCTTCATGGCCGGCGACGTGCCGGAGATGGGGGCGAAGATCATCTGCGTCACCGATGACCGGGCGGAGAAGGGGGAACGGCTGGCGCGGGAATTGGGCATGGAGCTTTTTGACAAGCGCGGCTCCTTCCTGATGCCGCAGGTGGACGAGAGGCAGGCGGTGGAGGAGGCGCTCGCTACCGTCGGCGGTCCTGTCGTCATCGCCGATATGTGGGACAATCCCGGCGGCGGCACGGCGGGGGACGCGACCATCATCCTGGCGGAGCTGCTCGAGCGCGGCGTGAGGGATGCCGCGGTCGGCACCATATGGGACCCGATCGCCGTGCAGATCTGCATGGCCGCAGGCGAAGGGGCGGAAATCCCGCTGCGCTTCGGGGCGAAATCGGCGCTCGGTACGGGCAATCCCATCGACGGGCATGTGGAGATCGTGCGGCTGGTGCGCGATGCCGAGATGCGCTTCGGGGAAAGCTTCGCGCCGTTCGGCGATGCGGCGCATATCCGGCTCGACGGTGTCGACGTGATCTTGAACACGACGCGGGCGCAGAGCTTCGATCCGAGCCTGTTCGAGGTGATGGGGATCGACCCCCAGGCTCAAAAGATCCTGGTGATCAAGTCGACCAACCACTTCTACAGCTCGTTTTCCAAGATCGCCTCGAAAATCATCTATTGCGCCGCCGGCACGCCCTATCCTAACAATCCGGCGAAGACGGCATATCGCAAGGCGCGGCGCGATATATGGCCGATGATCCAGGACCCGCACGGGCAGGAGACGGTTTCGGCATGAACCCCTTGAGGCCCGGAAGCGGCGAACCGGTATCGGCGCTTTCGACACCGGTGCCGGTGATCGACGAAGATGTCGTGACCGGCAACATCGCACGCGTGCAGGCCTATATGGACGAGCACGGGATCGCGTTCCGGCCACACATCAAGACGCACAAGATCCTCGCCGTGGCTGAAGCGCAGCGGGCGGCGGGGGCGAAGGGCATCAACTGCCAGAAGGTGACCGAGGCGGAGGTATTCGCCGAGGCAGGCTTCGGCGATATCCTGATCACCTACAACATCCTGGGTGCGGAGAAGCTTAAGCGGCTTGCGGCGCTCAACGGGCGCATCGAGGCGTTGAAGGTGACTGCCGACAGCGCCGCCGCCGTCGACGGGCTGGCGCAGGCCTTTGCAGCGGAAAGGCCGCTGACGGTGATGGTGGAGTGCGATACCGGCGGCGGGCGCTGCGGGGTGCAGACGCCCGAGGAGGCGCTTTCTCTTGCACGGAAGATCTCCGGCAGCGGGGGGCTTCGCTTCGGCGGGCTGATGACCTATCCGAAACTGGGAAGTGCTGTCGCGGTGGAGGCTTGGCTGTCGCGGGCGGTGGAGCTGCTGGCGAAGGAGGGCATCCCCTGCCCGACCGTCAGCAACGGCGGAACGCCGAGCCTGTTCGAGGCGCACATGGTGCCTTCGGCCACCGAGCACCGGGCGGGCACCTATGTCTACAACGACCGGGCGATGGTGCGGGCGGGGCACTGCACCTTCGACCAATGCGCCATGCACATCCTTGCAACGGTGGTCTCGCGGCCGACGCAGGACCGGGCGGTGATCGACGCGGGGTCGAAGGCGCTGACCTCGGACCTCCTGGGCTTCTCCGATTTCGGCCATATCGTGGATTATCCGGAGGCTGTCATCTCCGGGCTTTCCGAGGAGCATGGGGTGGTCGATCTTTCGCGGTGCGCCGACCGGCGGCCGGAGATCGGCGAGAAGATCCACATCGTGCCGAACCATACCTGCGTGGTCTCCAACCTCTTTGACGAGATGGTTTTCCACCGCGGCGGGCGCGTGACGCGTGTGGAGGCGGTCGCGGCGCGCGGGATGGTCTGGTAGGCGGCGCGTTTCCCTCCCCCCGAGGCGGGGCTATCGCGTGTGGATGGAGTCTCTGTCCGGCTTCGCCGGACCCCCACCCTCAATCCCTCCCCATCCTGAGCCTGTCGAAGGGGGGAGGGGAGTCGCGAGCGTTGTGCCTGCCCTAGCGAAGGACATGCTTATTCGTTGCCGCGCGGGGTTTCCCCGCCGGGCTATGTCAAAGAACGTGGGAAGCGGGGCGCGTTGTCCGTGCCACTCAATTATTTTTTAGGCGCGTCCAACGCGCCCCGCCGGAGTCTGTCCCGACGGTCGGCCGGTCACTCGGCCCCCCGCCCTTCCCGGCTGCACCCAATTGGGGGCTTTGCCGGGCCGGACGGGAAGCCTGGCGGCTTCTCCGCAATGCCGGCAACGCTGTCACCCAGCGCTCCCGGCACCGCCGGCCTGTCGCGGGCCCTCAGGCCTCCGGGTACCGAGCCCGAAGGGAGAGGTCTCCGCCGCTCTCCCTGATCCCCGGTCCGGACCCGGTTCCCGTAAGAGCGATGGGGACCATGATAAGGGGGCGGCGGGGAGCGTGAATAAAATTGGCGGGAAAAAAATCAAAAAAGTTGGTCGGAGTGAACGGAAACAATGGGTTGGCAGGAAAGAAAGAATCTTTGTCGCCACATTTTATCCCCGCGCAGAGGCAAGGCATTGCCGGCTGAGGTGAAGGGCGCGCCCGCCGCCTTTCCAACGCGCGTCATCCCTACCCGCGCGTCATCCCACCCGCGCGCGTCATCCCGGAAAGCCGAAAGGCTTGTCCGGGACCCATTCCGTGACTCGTCCACCTTCCGGAATGGGTCCCGGACAGTCTCCGCTTCGCTCCGACTTCCGGGATGACGCGCGTGGGGTGGGGTGGGGATGGGGATGGGCACGTAGTATGCACATGTCGTCGCGCGGCCGGGGTGACGCGCGCGGGTGGGTGATGGGTTTCCTTGAAATGCCGGCGCCCCTTCGCGCGCCCCTCTGTCCTGAGCTTTGTCGAAGGGCCGGACATCTCCCCCACGAGGGCAGGGGAATCGCATATCAGTATTTTCTTTATTGCCAAGAAGGTTTGGATGGATTCTTGAGAGGCTTTCCGATTCGCGAGGAA
>NZ_WQNH01000025.1 GCF_009812055.1 Chelativorans xinjiangensis
AGGCATCGTGTCCTCCATCGAATCTTTGCAAATCCGACGGAATCACAACCTACTGATATCACTCCATTCTTTTCAGGTCAGGCTCTGAGAGATAGAGGGAACCGGGATCTTCCAGTTCCGCATAAGGCCGCAAGACCGGGTCGTGTTCTTCGCTCCCGGTTTCCTCCACTGACATGGCAAATGCGTAGGCCATGCCGACGATCTCGCCACGGCACACGGAGACGAGGCAGTTCTCGTAGGAAAACGCTGTAGCGGTGCGGGCGTAGCGGGCCGCGCCGACCTCCTCCAGCGACACGTCAGGCATGTCCATCCGGCTCCAGATGTTGGCAGCAAGCCCATCCGAGGAGATGAGGAACAAACGGGCGATTTCGCCCGCCTCCTCCTGCCGCGCCCGAGGCAGCGCACGAGCCGCTCGGCAAACATCTTGCCAATAGTCTGCGCACTGGGGTGTTCTGCTCGTACAAGCCCGAGCGGTCGGTCAACTGGCGCTTTGCATCATAACTTCGCTCAAGTGCCACAGCGAAGACGTATCAATGCAGGCGGTCGCCTTCAACGATCGATGAGAGGGCAGCAAACCACCTGAGTAGACGCACATGGTCAGCGGGCGAAGGTCTGAAGCTTGGTGGAAAGTTGCACTTCCTGGGGCAGGAATCGGCTTACCCAACCATGCGGCCCATCGGCACATGATCAGGCCGCCTCTGCGATCGGCTTGAACCGCGCGGTCTTTGGGTCGGCGTGATAAAGGTCTGCCATGGGGTAAGGGTCGCTGGCCAGTTCATCGACGGCAGCGATGATCAAGTCTGCCTTATCGTCGTCGAGCAGCGCACTGAAGTTGAGCCGTGTCCAGCCGGGCTTTTCCAGTTCCTGCCCGTTCAGGATCGCGGCGCGCAATTCGGCCGAGCGCTCCGGCCCGATCCCCAGGAGCCGGTGCGCATAGGGACCGGCGCAGGCGCAGCCGCCGCGCGCCTGGATGCCGTAGCAATCGCTCAGCATCCGGGTGAACAGTTGCTGATGGATGTGTCCGCCCGTTCTCGGATCGCGCACGCGGAAGGAGAAGATCGGCAGGCGCGGCCCGCGGTCGATGCCCAGAAGCTCCAGATTCGGATTGTCCCGCCAGACGGCGAGCGCGCGGGCGTTCAGTTCGTCATGCCTGCGGTCCATGAAGTCCTGTCCGATCGCCTCCTTGACAAGAAAGGCGAGCGCCGCGCGAATATCGCCGATCACATTGGGCGTTCCCGCCTCTTCCCGCGTCGCGAGGTCCCCGGAATAGTCGTGAGCGGTGGGTGAGACGAAGCGCACCGTGCCGCCGCCGGGGGCCACCGGGTCGTGGCGCGTCACAGCATCGCGCCGCAGGATCATCACGCCCGAGCCACCCGGGCCGCCCGGGAATTTGTGCGTGGAGAGCACCACCGCGTCTTTGGCGCAATCGGTGCCGCTACGCATGTCGATCTTCAGATAGGGTGCGCCGCCCGCGAAGTCCCAGACGGACCGCACGCCATGGCGGCGCAAGAGTGCCGTCACGGCATCGGTATCGGCGAGGATCCCCGTAACATTGGAGGCCGCCGAAAAGGCGCCGATCCGAAGGTCCCGGTCTGCGGTCGCAGCCAGCCTATCCTGCAGATGCGCCAGGTCGGGACCGCCCGTCCGGGCTTCTTCGATCTCGATGACCTCGGCGCCGCTTTCGCGCCAAGGCAGGATATTGGAATGGTGTTCGTAGGGCCCGATGAACACGACCGGACGTGCGCCGCGCCGCACCACATCGGGGAGCCCGAAGAGATGCACGAGCCGGTTCAGCCCGGCGGTTGCCCCCGCGCCGGTGAAGACGACGGCATGGTCTTCGGTCGCGCCGGTGAGCCTGGCGATGGTCTGCCGCGCCTCTCGCCGCATCCGCGTCATTGCCTCGCCGCAGAACGAGGCTTCGGTATGGCTGTTGGCGTAATAGGGCAGGACCTCCTCCATGACGAAGGTTTCAACCTGCCGCAAGGCCCGACCGGAGGCGACATAGTCGGCATAGACCAGGGGGTTGGAGCCGAACGGCCCGGCCACGTCCGTGCCTTCGCCGATCACGCCGCCACGCAGCGCGGCGACCGGGTCGGGCAACACAAGGCTGCGGGCAAATCGGGCGAGAGGCGATTGCGGTAAAGCGGATGTCATGCGGATCTTTCCTGCGCTCCCGGCGTGCGTTCTAGGATTGGAAAGATCGTATGTCGCACGCGATGACAAAAACAACATCATATTCTGTTGAAAATATCCTGATTATCGTTCAAATGACCCCATGAGTAGGCTAAAGATAGATCATATCGATCGCACGATCCTGAGGGTCCTTCAATCGGATTCCTCGCTGTCGCAGCGGGAACTGGCCGAAAAGGTCGGGCTGTCGCAAAATGCCTGCTGGCGCCGGCTGAAAGCCATTCAGGAGAAGGGGCTGATAGAGGGCCACACCATCCGTCTCGACCCAGCCAAAGTGGGGCTGGGGCTGACCGTGTTCGTCATGGTGCGCACCCGGCACCATTCCCGCGAATGGTTGGAGACGTTCCGCCGCACCGTCACGACCATTCCCAACATAATCGATTTTTACCGGATCGCGGGTGACTACGATTACATGCTCAAGGTAATGGCCGAAGACATGAACGCCTTCGACCGCATCTATCAAATGATCATCGAAAAGGTCGAGCTCGACACAGTGACCTCCTACATCACGATGGAGGCCATCGCCGATCAGCGCAACCTGCCGCTGTGATCCGCCCCGCGCGCGGTGATCTGCCGAGGTCATCCTGCGACAGTCCGGGGTGAGCCAAATTCCGGAGGCAGTTCGGCGCTACCATGGTCGCCCACCAGAAGCGCCGGAAAGCGGCCTCCGGGATTGAAAAGTTCCACCGCTTCGTCAGTTGCATAGGACGCGCTGATGATCCTCATCGAGCAGGACGAGATCGTGGTGAACTACCGCGATCTTTCCGTCACATGATCACAGAGCCTGCCGGAGATTCGGAACGACATCGCCCCCAACGCACATGAGGTCAGTGCTAGCCCTCCCTGATGATCTATGCGTGACAAGCGATGAATTGCAGGCGTGCCTCCGCAGCGGTTTAACATCCGAATCACGCTCGCCTCACATTCGATCCACCCCACCCGTGTTCAGTGCACGGCACCGGTTAAGCCAGCAATGCTGGCCACTGGTCTCACTGCCGACATGGAGATGGGAAATGATGCTTTCAATCAAAGAGCTTGTAGCGGCCTCAGTATTGAGCACAGCTGGCATATTCGCCACATTTGCCGCGACCGCCACTGAACCCAAGCTGGCAGAACCGGTTCCCGCCAGCATCCTGCGGGAGGTAGTGCTGCCCGGATCGGGGTTCAGGGTCATGGTGGATACCTTTACCATCGGTCCAAAGGCCGATTCTGCTCAGCAGGCCCTCTTGAAAGGGATAACGGCATGGCTTTCCGCCGAGTTCGGCCTGCCCGAAACCGACGAATTGCCCGCCGTCACATATGCTTCCGCGCGCCTATGAAAGGCCTGCGGTTCCGGGAGGTGCCGTCCGACCGCCGGAACGACGAGCAACACAACATCGTCGCCATTTACGACGACGAGGCGAGGACGATCTATCTGCCCGATGGATGGACGGGCCGAAGCGCCGCCGACCTGTCGGTGCTGGTGCGTGAAATTCCGGATTGTCTTCCTCGGTCAGTGTCTGCAATCGACCGGTTCCATCGACGTGCGTGACCGCAGGTATTGCTTCTGCACAACTCTGCCTAATGCGCACCGCGCGGAGCATGAAGGGCTAAGAGGATCCGTCTCGCCAAACTCAAACCAGTCAGGAGCCAAGGTCGCTGGAATTGCTGGTGCTGACCTGCCACGGGCAATTTCCTCCAGTTTGGATTAGACGTTATGACCGTGGTGTGAGAAGCGGCCCGCCCCTTAGTCTTTGCGGCTGTAAAGCAAACGGGGGTTGCTCGGGCGTGCCGAGCCGCGCCCCAAGCAAAGTAAGGACGGGCCATGAAGGAAGATAACGTTCTTTTCGTCGGTGTCGATGTGTCGAAGGCCAAGCATGCGATTGCGATCGCCGAGGGCGGGCGTGATGGCGAGGTGCGCTATTTCGGCGAGATCGAGACGACGCCGGCGGCGGTGGAGCGGTTCGTGCGCAAGCTGGAGAAGAGGCATGCTCGCCTGTATTTCTGCTATGAGGCTGGCCCGACCGGCTATGGGCTGTATCGCCAGATCGTCGATCTCGGCCATCGCTGCGATGTCGTCGCGCCGTCACTGATCCCCAAGCGCGCGGGCGAGCGCGTCAAGACGAACCGGCTCGACGCTGTCAGCCTGGCGCGGTTGTTGCGGGCTGGCGAGCTGAAGGGGATCTGGGTTCCTGACGCGGTGCATGAAGCAGTGCGCGATCTGGTGCGGGTTCGGTGCGCGGCGAGCGAGGATCTGCGCAAGAAGCGCCAGCAGCTGCTGTCCTTCCTGCTGCGCCATGGCCGGGTCTTTGCCGGCCGCAAGAATTGGAGCCGGGCGCATGCGCGCTGGCTGGCGGCGCAGAAGTTCGAGCACCCGGCGCAGCAGATCGTGTTCCAGGACCTTGTCGACGTGATCACCGATTCGCAGGAGCGGTTGGATGCGCAACTGGAAGAACTGGTGCCGAGCTGGTCGATGGCGCCGGTGGTGGCCGCCTACCAGGCGCTGCGAGGCGTCTCCTTCCTCGTCCGTCACCTTCCTCAGCGAAGTCGGCGACGTGCGCCGCTTCGACACTCCGCGGCAGCTGATGGCCTTTCTCGGTCTGGTGCCTTCGGAGCGCTCGACCGGTGACGCGGTCAAGCGTGGCGGCCTAACGCTGGCCGGCAACCAACGTGCCCGCCGCGTCCTGGTGGAGGGGGCCTGGGCCTATCGCTACCCGGCGAGGGTCACGGAGACCATTCGCGTGCGCTTGGAGGGCCTGCCAAAGCCGGTGCGGGACGTTGCCTGGAAGGCGCAGACGCGACTGTGCGCGCGGTACCGTCTCCTGACGGCGGGCGGCAAGAAGGCGCCCATCGTCGTTGCGGCGATCGCCCGTGAGATGGCAGCCTTCCTGTGGGCCATCGGTCACCAGGTCGAACCGGTACGCTGACGATGCGGTCGCGGCTTCATCGGCGGTCAGGTTCCCGGCAAGCGTCTGCCCGGCGGATCATGCCGGGCAGCACGGAGACGGGATGTGGCCACGGTGGGGAATTCCCGTGGACTCTATGTGGCTGGGCATTGTCCCAACGCCCGATCTTTAGACGAGGATAGCCCAAGACGAGTTACGGAAGTGCGGTAGCCAACCCGCGGATAAGAGTGTGATCGACCGTCGTCTCAAGGCCCATCCCGTCCCCGTGCTGCCCCCATCAACGGCAACAACCTGTGGTAAAGACATGGGGCGAAAAAGGTCATCTATCATTCTTGACCACGGTCATAAGAGAGTCCGGCCCTCGTTTGAAGGACGGACAGATGAAGAGAAAGCGGTTTTCAGAAGAGCAGATCATTGCGGTGCTGCGCGAGCACGAGGCGGGCGCGAAGGCAGGAGATCTGGCGCGCAAGCATGGGATCAGCGAGGCGACGCTGTATAACTGGAAGGCGAAGTATGGCGGGATGGACGTGTCCGACGCCAAGCGCCTGAAGGCTCTGGAAGACGAGAATGATGCTCGAAGCCTCTGCTCTTCGAGAGCTTCTTGCAAAAAAATGGTAGGGCGCCCGCTGCAAAACGCGACGCCGTCGCGCATCTGAGGTCCGCCATGGGCCTGTCGGAGCGGCGGGCCTGTCTGATCGTCGGAGCCGATCGCAAGACGATCCGCTATCGCTCTTGCCGTCCGCCGGAGGCGGAGTTGCGCGGGCGGTTGCGTGAGCTTGCCAATGAACGTCGGCGCTTCGGCTATCGGCGGTTGTTCATCCTGCTCCGACGTGAGGGCGAGCCATCGGGGATCAATCGCATCTATCGGCTCTATCGCGAGGAAGGTTTGGCGGTCCGCAAGCGGCGGGCCCGGCGACGCGCCGTGGGCACACGCGCCCCGATCCTGGTCGAAGCGCGGCCCATGCCCGCTGGTCGCTGGATTTCGTCCGCGATCAGTTCGCCTGCGGGCGGCGCTTCCGCGTGCTCAACATTGTCGACGACGTCACGCGTGAGTGCTTGGGAGCCATCGTCGATACCTCGATCTCCGGCCGACGTGTCGCGCGTGAACTGACCGATCTGATCGGCCGCCGCGGCAAGCCGGGCATGATCGTCTCTGACCATGGCACCGAGTTCACCTCAAACGCGATCCTCGCCTGGTCGAAGGATCATCGGGTGGAATGGCACTCCATCGCTCCCGGCAAGCCGATGCAAAACGGCTATGTCGATCCTTCAACGGCCGCATGCGCGATGAGCTCTTGAACGAAAGCCTGTTCTTTGGCCTCGATCATGCCCGCAGCGCCATTGCTGATTGGGTGAAGGATTTCAACACAGCGAGGCCTCACTCCTCGCTCAGTTATCGGACCACGGCGGCCTACGCCGAGATCCTCGCCGCAACCGGCTCCAGCGCTGCGCAAGTCGAAGGCTCCGCGCCTCCGCCGGTTGCTCACCCCGCGCCCCATGGCGTAACAGAAACGGCTGAAGCTCTAATCGCCGCTGGATGAAAGTTCAGTGGCAGGTCAAGCAGCGACTGGAACGCCGCCGCGCGGCGATGCCAAGGCCACAGGATACTGGCCTTTATAGCCAACAAGCCTTTGGGCAAGCTTCCTGCCTGAACGGCGACGTCGCCTAGCATGTGGCGATCTGGAATCGACCTGTTCATGACACAGCAACCTTTAGAGCTTCATTGTGCGGCAATGCAGTGCCAACGGTTTGATCGAAATCAACAATGGCGAAATATTGCCCGTCGTTGCGGTTGAATTTGCCTACTGGCGCAAGCTCGCCCGTTTTCGGTACCGAGCGGACGCATTCTTGGCCTCGGTGGCGCGTTGACACACATCAAGGCCTAAATAGCCGCGGCCGTTAGCATTGCGGCATAAAAGAAGCAACAATGGTTGCCATGCATGAGCGATGACGCAAAATCGCGCGAGCGTGACTTGATTGCAGTTGTTCGCGAACTTGTGCGTGAGCTTCATCCGCAACGTGCAAACGCGATTGAAATTCGGCCCAAGAGCAGGATCGAAAGAGACCTCGGCATCGACAGCCTCGGCAGGACCGAGCTGATTTTGCGGATCGAGCGTGCCTTCCGCGTGCAACTGCCGGTTCAGATCGTCGGAGAGGCCGATACGGTCAGCGATCTGATCGACGCGCTGGAGCAGGCTGGCCCAAGGCGGGTTGCGACGCGCATGCTTGCCGCCGCCGCCCTGCCACTTGTCCCGGCCGCCAGCGAGGCTACGACGCTCGTCGAAGTTCTCGATTGGCATGTGTCACGCCACCCAGATCGCCTGCATCTGACGATCCTGCAGGACGACGCAACAATACTGGGTGCGATGACCTATGCAGAACTGGCGAAATCAGCTCACATCGTTGCTGGGGGCCTGATCGGGCGCGATGTCCAGCCAGGTGATCGGGTCGCCTTGATGCTGCCCACCAGCCTTGAGTTTTTCTCAGCTTTTTTCGGCATTCTTTATGCGGGAGCAATACCGGTGCCGATCTATCCGCCGATGCGGCTGACCCAGATTGAGGATCACCTGCGCCGCCAAGCGGGTATCCTCCGCAATGCCGGCGCTCGCATACTCGTCACCATGCCGGAGGGAAAGGCTGCGGCAGCTCTGCTGCGAGCGCAACTGGAAACCTTGGACAGCGTCGAGAGCGTCGCAAGCCTCGGCACCGAACCTGCAGTCATGCAGTTGCCGCCGCGCGGCGATCTACATTCGACAGCCTTGATTCAATATACATCAGGCAGCACCGGAGACCCTAAAGGCGTGGTGCTCAGCCACGCCAACCTGCTTGCCAATATCCGCGCAATGGGCTCCGTGATGGAGGCGAGTTCGGCTGATGTGTTTGTCAGCTGGCTGCCACTCTACCACGACATGGGCCTGATCGGCGCTTGGCTTGGATGCCTTCATTATGCCGCTCCACTTTACGCGATGTCGCCGCTGAGTTTTCTCGTGCGGCCGGGGAGTTGGCTGTGGGCCATCCACCGGTTTCGCGCCACATTTTCCGCTTCTCCGAACTTCGGATTTGAATTGTGTCTCAACAAGATCGAGGACACTGATCTCAAAGGGTTAGATCTCAGCTCGCTACGGATGGTCGCCAATGGGGCAGAACCGGTCAGCGTCCAAACACTGCGCCGGTTCATCGAAAGATTTGGACGTTACGGCTTCAAACCAAATGCGATGGCGCCCGTCTACGGCCTCGCCGAAAACTCAGTGGGGCTAGCCTTTCCCCCACTAGGCCGCCCGCCGATCATCGATCGCGTGGATCGCAGCGCACTGGCCAGCAATGGGATCGCTGCGCCCGCCGATCCAGGCGATACGAAGCCGCTCGAAATCGTCGCCTGCGGCCAGCCGCTGCCAGGACATGAAATCCGCATCGTCGATGCGGCCGGCTACGAGGTTGGCGAACGCCGAGAGGGCAGACTCGAATTCCGCGGACTATCGGCGACATCGGGCTACTTCCGGAACGATGCGAAGACACGCGAGCTCCTTCGCGATGGCTGGCTCGATAGCGCGGACAGAGCCTACATGGCGAAGGGGGACATTTACATCACAGGCCGGGTCAAGGACATCATCATCCGCGCGGGACGTCACATCTACCCTCAACAGATCGAAGAAGCCGTCGCAGACATCCCCGGCGTGCGCAAAGGGGGCGTCGCGGTGTTCGGCGTTCCCGATCAAGCCTCTGGAACGGAGCGTGTCATCGTCGTGGCGGAAACACGCGAGATCGATCCAGCCGTTAAGGCGACACTGCAGGCGCGCGCTCATGAGGTAGTGACAGATATCGCCGGAACACCTCCCGACGACATCGTTCTCGCGCCGCCGAGGACCGTGCCGAAGACGTCGAGTGGGAAGATACGTCGCAGCGCGGCGAAGGAGCTTTACGAGAGTGGCAAAATGGGAACACGGCAGCGTACACTCTGGTGGCAGGTCTTTCGACTATCGCTTTCGGGGGTGGTCCCTCAAATGAGGCGCTTGCGCCGGCTCGCCGCCGACGTTGTCTACGCCGGATGGTGGTGGATGGTCGTGGCGTGCAGCTTCCTGCTGGCGTGGCTGGCTGTGATGGTTCTGCCGCGAAGCGACTGGCGCTGGGTTGCTGTGAGGACAATCGCCCGGGCCGCACTTGCCGCCGCCGGCGTGACCGTCACGGTGTACGGCATCGACCATATCCCACGGCAGAACGCAATGCTCGTGTTCAACCACTCAAGCTACATGGACGCATTGGTCCTGTCAGCGGTTCTCCCAGGCAAACCAGCTTTCGTTGCCAAGAAAGAACTGGCCGGACAGTTTTTCGCCGGACCGTTCTTGCGTCGACTGGGCACATTGTTCGTCGAGCGGTACGATGTTGCTGGCAGCCTCTCCGACGCCGAGGCGTTGATCGCCGTCGCCCGGCAAGGGCGCATTCTAGTTTTTTTCCCTGAAGGCACGTTCACACGCAGACCAGGGCTCTCGGCCTTTTATCTTGGGGCCTTCAAGATTGCGGCTGAAACAAACTTGCCGGTGCTGCCCGGCACCATCCATGGAACGCGATCCATGCTGCGCGGCGATCAATGGTTTCCAAGGTGGACCCCGGTCACCGTCGAGATCGGCTCGCCGGTCACGGCGCCGGGAACCGATTTCGCGTCAGTTTTGCTTCTCCGGGACACGGCACGCAAAGAAATGCTCGCCCGCTGTGGAGAGCCTGACCTGGGCGAGATGGTAAAACCGACACTGCCTGAAGCGGAAGTTTGAAGATTCCGCAGCAATGCTCCTTCCACCGATTTCCGCCACCGTGCCTCAACCATTCGCACTCGGAGAGTTGATCTGAATCATGGTTGGAGCGGGAGGGAAGATTTTTACTGAAACAGTTATCGAAGGCAGGGAGGAGAGAGCGCGGAGGCTGCAATGAACCGGCAGCGTTGGCAGGATTGGGCGATCGTTATCGTCGGGATTTGGGTGCTTGGCTTCGCAAATATCACGGCGCTGACAGCGAACGCCGTCCTCGCGGGCATCATTCTCGTAGTTCTTTCTTTATCGGTGCTCTTGGCCGCAGTCAATCGACTGCGGCTGTTGACATGAGGGTTCGGTCTTCCAGGGTGACTGTGCGACACGATGCCAAGGCCGCATTGGGACGTCGACTGCCACGCCGCAATCGAGATGCAAGGCGCGCTTGCAACTCCCATCTCATTGGACATGGGGGATATAATCGGAAGTTTGTCGTCGATTGGGTCCTTGGCTCGTGCGAGAGTGCAATTTTGTGGGCACCCAAGCTGACATCGAGACCTCCACCAGCCAATGGTGGGCTCCGATGACCTCCATAGAGGGCCCGGACGACGTATCGCGCGACCAGAAAGTGGCGCTTGGACGTTGGTCGTGGGCTCTGTACGACTGGGCCAATTCGCCGTTCACGACGTTGATCATCACGTTTGTCTTTCCCGCATATCTTCAGACGGCTCTGGTGGCAGATCCAGTCGCGGGCCAAACCGTCTGGGGCTATGTGATCTCCGGCAGCGGCCTTGTCATCGCCGTGTTCGCTCCTTTGCTTGGAGCGATCGCCGATGCAAGTGGCAGACGCAAGCCCTGGATCTTCGTTTTCACCTCGATATGCGTGTTCGGCACGGCGCTTCTGTGGTTCGCTGAGCCGTCTCCGGCTTGGCTCGCCTTCAGCCTCGCCTGCATCGTTATCGCCAACATCGGCTTCGAGTTCGGCATTGTGTTCAACAATGCTATGTTGCCCGATATCGTACCGGAGGAGCGTCTCGGTCGCTTGTCGGGCTGGGCGTGGGGACTAGGCTATGCCGGTGGCCTCGTCGCGCTCGGCGTAGCACTGGTGATCTTCATCGGGCCGGAGCAACCGCCATTTGGCCTGGACCGGGACTCGGCGGAGCATGTGCGGATCGTCGGGCCGCTGGTCGCGCTCTGGCTCGCAATCTTCTCGCTTCCGCTGTTTCTTTTCACGCCGGATCGCCCGTCGTCTGGAAGGGGAATCGGGCAGATGCTGCGGTTCGGGCTTCGCGAGACGCGTCAAACCTTTGCCGAGCTTGGCAAGAACCAGCCTATCGCTTTGTTCCTGCTGGCACACATGATTTATGCGGACGGGCTGGTCGCGCTCTTTGCCCTTGGTGGAGTCTATGCTGCAGGCGCGTTCGGCCTTAGCCTTGCAGAGGTCATCACGTTCGGCATCGCGCTCAACGTGGCCGCCGGAGCGGGAGCGCTCGCATTTGCCTGGGTTGACGACTGGCTCGGCTCGAAACCCACAATTATCATTGCGCTGATCGGGTTGATTGCGGCTTCAATTACTGCTGTGGCTGCAACAACCCTAGTCTGGTTCTGGATTGCGGGCATCGGCATCGGCCTTTTCGTGGGACCGGCGCAGGCGGCAAGCCGCTCACTCATGGCTCGTCTTGCGCCTAGCGAGAGGCGCGCCGCCTATTTCGGCCTGTTTGCCCTGTCGGGGAAGGCGACAGCTTTTCTGGGGCCTGCCATCGTTGCATTTGCCACCTCTGCGAGCGACAGCCAGCGGATAGGACTTGCCACGATCATTGGTTTCTTCGCGATCGGGCTACTCCTGATTTTGCCGGTCAGTGAGCCGCGGAAGCTAGAGCATGATCCCGAAAAGTGGATACCGGTTTTCGGAAAAGATCATGCTGAAACAAAGGGATAGATCGGGATGGCGATTCAACGAAGCGTCATCGTGATCTAAGCTGTTGAAGCTGAGGCGCATGTGACTTTGCTCCTCAGGCGAGGCAATGCGGGTCTCATCCTGCTTGTCGCGCGGCAGATCCCGGTCGCACCGCCTGAAACGATCGCCGTGCTAAGGCGGAAGCCAATGAAGTGATCTGCCTCGAGCAGTCCGCGTTGGTCCAGGCGATTGGTTTCCACTACTTGAATTTCAGACAGTGGAGCGACGAGGACGCGACCACCCATCTAGAGGCGGCAGAGCAAGCCGGCGGCTTGGGAAGACGCGGCAGGAAGCAGCCAAATAGCGCCCTCGCGTGCAAATTTTCTTGATGCCGTTGATCTGAATCAATGAGGATATCCGGCCGGCTGTTAGTTTTGCTAATGTTATGCGGAGACAAGTTGGCTAAGGCCATGCGGCAAGGCATCCAAGCGGATGAGGAGCCAAAGAGCTGATGAACCGATGTGCCAATGAAACATGACAGACGGGCTCGCCGCGTTGTCCGAGCGACCTCGAAGGAAACTTTGAGGCTTGTAGGATACACGTTGCGGGCCCGACCGATTCTTCGGTGAGTTGGTGCAGAACGTTACCCGATGCCCCCAGTTCGTAAATCGCTGCGCAAGAACGCGGCGAGGCCGTTTTGTCCCGGAGGGAAGTTGACCTGAAGGCCGGGAAGCTGATCTCACCATTCTGCCGGCGTGATCTGCGAGATCCGAACATTGTTGTGTTGTTATCAATGGTTTCCGAGGCGCTTGGAGATGAGTTTTGAAATTGCCGCGACGGTCGTGCCAAAGGACCCAGATTTCAGAGCGCTGATAAAAGCACGAGATGCGGTGGCGCCGCCATGTTAACTCGCTCCGGGGCAACCCGATCTTGCGGAATTGGCAACGCCCGAACAGCCATCAGGAGCACCTTGGGCTTCGAGGGCAAGGTGGCATGCGGGTGCAAACCATTTTGATCTGGGCAAGGGGCCTCCTCACATTCGGCTGGGACGGCCTGTCACTCTGTGCCATAGCTGTTGCACGTTCTCTCCCACCGCCAGATTGAACCACGCCAGATCGTCGGACGATGCGTTCACAACGATAAGGGAGGTTGTAGGGCCCTCGTGGACCTCAGGATCGCTGCCGCTTCTCCTGCCCTATATGACGAGGCGACATACCACACCGAGGGCATGAGCTGGACCGCCTCGCCGAGCGTGGCGACGAGGCGCCGAAAATCGGTGTTCGGCTCGGCATTGGCAGAAAAGCAGCAAATGATCAGATTGTCCGCCAGAGAAGATCTCCATCAATCTCGCGATATTTCTACACACCTGCCTCTTCGCGCGACCAGCTGACTTGTAGGGAGTAGGGCTCCGCCTCGTAACGGTAGACAAGCCTTCCATGGAAGGCGCGGTGGACAGTCTCGGCGATGCGGCGCGGCAGATGGATGTCCGTCGTCGTGATCTCGATCATGCTCTCGTCCTTGCGGATGCCCATGATCCGGTTCATGGGATGCTCCCGGTTCTCCAGCTCCTCCTGATGCCGTGCGAGGCGAAGGATTTCGTCTTGATGCTGTATCGCGAAGGGCCCGGTGAGGGTGAGGACGCCAGCGGGATAGCCGTCCTCGATCCGCCGGCATGCGGGGCAAATTTCGTGCCCGGTATCGGTCGGCGTGGATATCCATTGCCATCGCCCGTCCTTGAAGGCGGCGCCGCACTTAGGACAGACGGCAGGACCACGCGGCTTCTGCTGCCGTTGGTAGGGATCATCGACACGATCTTCCTGCGCACGGCCGGCGATCCGTCTGCCGGATGGATGGGTGGTCTTGGCTCTCTCCGTAGGCTTCATCGTCTACCCTCCCGGCGGTCTCCGCGCCACATGTGATCATAACAGCATGACAGTGGAACGGGACCCTCTGCGTTGACGGAGGTCAATACAGCGAAGGTTTCCGCATCGGCCCTCGCGGCGTTGATATGCATCAATGAAGGTTCGGGATGCGTCGGCTAGTTTGGTCGATAAGACAGACGGCATGGTTCGATACTCCCGGTGTTCGGTAGGTCGGACCTCTGGAGCAAACAGAGTTGACCATGACGAGCGGACATCCCACCTTCGATCACACCGTGCAGGAGGCCAACATTTGGCTCAAGGCTGTTGCCGAGCAGCTTCACTTCGAGGAGCGACGCTACGCTTACAGCGCGCTGAGGGCCACGTTGCACGCGCTGCGTGACCGGCTTACACCTGAAAGCGCGGTGCATTTTGGCGCCCAACTGCCGATGGTCGTGCGCGGACTCTACTACGAGGGCTGGCGGATTGCCGGAAAGCCGAGGGAAGACCACACGGTCAACGAGTTCTGCGACCATGTCGCAAGCGAGTTGCCGCCGAAATTTCCAATGGACGCCCTCACAGTCGCGCGCGGCGTCTTCGCGGTCATCTTCAAGGAACTCGATCCGGGCGAGACGGCAAAGATCATCGATCAGTGGCCGGTGTCGCTCAGAAGCTTGTGGCCGGAGATCGCGCGCCGCAGCTAGGTGGGCGAAATGCCTGAGCGATCGTAATGGAGGTCAAAATGAACGAACAACGTTGGCAGGACTGGATTACGACCCTGATTGGATTCTACGTGTTTCTTTCGCCCTGGGTCATCCCGTACTTCTTTCCCGATTCTGCGGTCACGGGAATGGCGGCGTGGAGCCATTACGTCGTCGGCGCGGCAATTGTCATCATGGGCATTGTGGCGCTGGCCTCGGACCAGTTGTGGGAAGAATGGGTGGAGGTCTTCCTGGGCGTATGGCTCGTCATTGCGCCCTGGGCCCTGGGCTTTGCAGAAATGACGCCGTTTGTCTGGAATTCTGTCATCATCGGCGTCATCCTGATGGCTCTGTCTGCAAGCACGCTTTTCACCGGCTTCAACGCCAAGAGTATCACCTGATCGTGTCGGAACGGGCTCGAGAAGCGAGACGTTCCGGCTTCTCGCCGTAATGGAATTGGCTTGCGGAGAACCAGGTGATGGAAGATGCCGAACTTGTGCAGCACGCGCTCAAGGCACTGCGGAGCGAGCCGCGCATAGGTCGGCAGTTCAAGCCAGACCTTATCCGGCTCGAAGCCGATGGAGCGATCCTGATCGAGGGAGAAGTGAATACGGTCGCGCAGAAGCGGCTCGCTCTGGAGCGGCTTGCAGCGATTCCCGGTATCAACGGCATCGTCGATCGGCTCCACCTGCGGCCGCCCGTTCCGATGAGCGACGACGGTATCCTCGATCATCTGCGAAAAACCTTCATTCAGGAGTCGGCATTCACAGGCGCGCGGATAGCCGAAAGGCAAGGTGAAAGGGCGGTCTTGGTTCGTGGTTCGCCTTATCACGAATTTGGCACGATCGAGTTCGAAGTCGAGAACGGCGTCGTGACATTGAACGGTTCGGTGCCGAGCCTCACATCGAAGCGTCTGGCTGGTGTGCTTGCATGGTGGGTGCCCGGGAGCCGGGACGTCATCAACGGAATCGCCGTCAATCCGCCGGAAGAGGATGCTCCGATTCTCATCGAGGAAGCGGTTCGCATCGCTCTTGAGAAGGACCGCTTTGTGGATGCCTCCCAGGTTCGTGTGGGTATCAGAGGCCGGATCGCTCGCCTCACGGGACTCGTGAAGGCGAGCGAGATGCGCTACGCGGCCGAAGCCGATGCCTGGTACGTCTTCGGAGTTGATGACGTCGTCAACGAGATCGAGGTCAAGGCGTAGACGCCACGAGGAGAGATCGACCGGTGACAGTTACCCAAGAGGTGCGCAAGGCTGTCGAGGACACCACAAGCTGGATCGATGACCTGATGCAGCGCCTAGGATGGCACGAGAGTGACCATGCCTACCTGGCTCTCGTTGCAGGCTTGCATGCGCTTCGCGATGCTCTGGGGCGAGACGAAGCGATCTCCTTGGGCGCGCAACTACCGCCGCTGCTGCGCGGACTTTACTATGAGGGCTGGCATCCCGGCCAACACGCTGCTGCCCGAGGCAGGGGTGCATTTCTGGAACGGATCCACGACGGCGTCCATCGGAGTCCCGCGATCGACGCCGAACGGGTCGCCCGTGCGCTGCTTGCCTTGCTGGCAGCACGGCTGTCCGCCCCGGAGCTCGAAAATGCAAAGGCGGCAACGCCACCTGCGCTTCACTATCTCTGGCCGGATTGAGCCTGAATTGCCGAAGGAAGAGGGAAATGCGCACGGTTGCAGAGCAAGAATCTGGAGCGGCCAGTGCCCTACGCCACGAATGCTCACCTCCCGCCATCGGTGCGACGATCCCTGCCGGAGCATGCGCAGGATATCTATCGCGAGGCGTTCAACCAAGCATTCGCGGCGCATGAGGGTGATCCACGTCAGGAGGCGGCATCGCACAGGATTGCCTGGGGCGCCGTCAAGCGTTCCTACGTCAAGACCAGCGAGGGGTGGGTCGTGCCGTCATAGATTCCAGCCGGCGCGTCAATCAGCCTCGCGCTCCATGACGCAGCAATGCGGCGCATTGGCCCCCTCGTTTCCAGCGCTCAATATCGCGGCGCGGGCAGGTGAGACGCGAAAAGTCGTGCAGCCCTTCAGGCCAAGGTCATACGCCATGTCGTAGACGCCGCGAAAGTCCTCGAATGACGTTTCTTCCGCGACGTTGATCGTCTTGGAGATGGCGTTGTCGACAAAGGGTTGCAGCGCCGCCTGCATCAGAAGATGCTCCCTGGGAGAAAGTTCGGCAGCCGAGCGGAAGGCGGGCGGCAGCCGGCTCTGCGAAGGCAGCCGAGTCCTTTGCCACGACGCCACCGCTCGGTCGGTCAGTTCGAAGGCACGGACATCACCGGACGCGTCCAGCACGTTGCGACTGTAGCCGGCCGCGAAGGCGGGTTCGATCCCGCTCGATATGTTGTTGGCGAGAAGGCTGATGGAGCCGGTCGGCGCAATGGCGATCAGGTGGCTGTTGCGAATGCCGTGCTTTGCGACGGCATCGCGAATGTCTGCAGGAAGGCCGGCAATGAACGGGCTCGACAGATAGCCGTCTCGGGCGAAGGCTGGAAACATGCCCTTCTCCGCGGCAAGCTCGATCGAGGTTCGGTAGGCGGCAAGGCAGACGGTCCGCATGATTCCTGTCGCGACCGCCCGTGCTTCCTCGCTGCCGTAGTCGAGGCCGAGCATGACGAGGGCATCGGCCAATCCCGTGATGCCAAGCCCGATCCTCCTCGTGTTGCGGGCCGCCTCTGCCTCTCGGCGCAAGGGGAAGCGTGACACGTCGATCACGTCGTCGAGGAAACGGGTCGCAAGCCTCGCGGTCTCCGCAAGCGTATCCTCGTCGAGCCGGGCGCCGGCGCTGAAAGGCTCGCGGACGAATTGGGTCAAGTTGATGGAGCCGAGGTCGCAGGCTCCATAAGGGGGCAGGGGGATTTCGCCGCAGGGGTTCGTCGCCGTGAGCCGCTCGCGATAGTGAAGATTGTTGAGCCGATTGATGCAATCGATGAACAGGACACCCGGTTCCGCATGGTCATAGGTCGCCCGCAGGATGCTGTCCCACAGATTGCGTGCCCTAAGGCGCCGATGCACCCGGCAGCGCATGGCGCCTTCGCGGCCGGTCCAGTCGCGAAGGACGACCTCCTCGCCCGGTGGCTCTCCGCCGGCTGCCGGAAAGACCAGGGCCCACTCCCGGTCCGCGCGCACGGCTGCCATGAAGGCATCGCTCACCTGCACGGAGAGATTGAAATGGCACAGCGCGCCCGGCGCCTGCTTGGCTGTGACGAAGGTCTCGATGTCGGGATGGTCGCAGCGTAATGTGGCCATCATCGCCCCGCGGCGCGAGCCCGTCGAAAGCATAGTCGCGCACATTGAATCCCACAGGCCCATGAAGGAGACCGGGCCGGAGGCGATCGAGCCGACCCCACGCGCTGGCGTGCCGCGCGGGCGCAGGCTCGAGAAGTCGTAGCCCACACCGCCGCCTTGCTGCATGGTGATCGCCCCCTCGCGCAGCGCGCCGAAGATGCCGTCGATGGAATCCCCGATCGTTCCCATCACGAAGCAATTGAAGAGCGTCACCTTGAACCCGGTGCCCGCGCCTGCAAGGATGCGTCCGCCAGGCAGGAAGCGGAAGCCGTCGAGCAGGGTCAGGAAGGCGGCTTGCCATCTCTGCCGGTCCGCCGGCTCCGCCCGGGAGATTGCGCGGGCGACGCGCCGCCAGGTGTCGCGGACCGTGTCGTCCACGATCCTGTCGCCCGCACGGCCGCGATACTTGCTTTCCCAGATGAAGCGCGAGACTTCCGCCTCCAATGGGTCTGACTTCATGCCGTTGCCGCTTGCCGTCAGGTTCATCGCGCGCACCCTTCGGCTACGCGCTCCCCGCGAGATATGCAACAACGCCGTCCATCGTGAACAGCTTCGGATAGTCCTCTTCGGGGATCGCCACGCCGGTTCGCTTGTTGAGGGCGATGATGAAGTTGAGGAAATCCATGGAATCAATGTCGAGTGCTGCGCGGATGTCGCTGCCGCCGGCAAGTGCTGCCGGATCCGTTTCCGGTGCGATGTCGGAAAGGATCTCGCTGGCGAGCTTGCGGATTTCAGCTTCGGTCATAGGGATACGGGCTCCTGCAGAAAGCGGTCGACGGCGGAAAGAAACAGGCCGCCGGCATGGCCGTCGCTCGCCCGATGGTCGGCGGCAAGCGAGGCCGTGACGAGGGGGCGGGCGGTGACATCCCCGTCGACGACCCACGGACGCACGACAGTCCGGCCGAAGCCCATAATGGCGACCTGCGGCGGATAGATGACCCCGAAAGCCGATTCCGCGCCGCGCTCGCCGAGGCTGGTGACCGTGAAGGTCGGGTCCATCATCTCCGAGCCCCGGATGCCGCCGCCGCGGGCGCGCGCCACGAGATCGCGCAGCGCTTCCATCAGGCTGGGCAGCGCGTACCGGTCCACCTCGTGAATAGCGGGCGCGATGAGGCCGCCGCCGCGCAGCGCAATCGCCCAGCCGATATGGATGCCGTCGGCCGGGCGGAAACGGTTGTTCTCCCAGAAGCCGTTGAGTTGCGGATGCTCGCGCAGCGCCAGCGCCGTCGCCTTGAGGAAGAGGACGGCCGGCAGCAGCCGCTCCTCGGGCCTGCGCTCCCTGTTGAAGGCTTCCATCCAGGCGAGCGGCCGGCTCATGTCGATGGTGCTCGAAAGATAATAATGCGGAATCTCCCGCTTCGAGCGCGCCATGGCGGTCGCGATGGCCTGACGCATCTGGTCCGGGTCGAAGCCCGTCCGGCGCACGGCGGGAGCGGCGGCGGGGGAGGGCGCCTTTGCCGACATGCCCTTTGCTGCCGCCAGTTCCACATCCGCAAGCGTGACCGAGCCGTCGATGCCGGTGCCGTTGAGCATGTCCGGATCGATGCCGAGTTCGCCTGCTCGACGACGGGCGACGGGGCTGATCTTTGTCCGTCCGCGGGATGGCACCGGCGATGGCCGAGGCACGGGGGCAGCCTTCGCAGGTGCCGGTTTGAGTGCGGCCGGCTTCTTGATGGGAACCTTCGGCTCTTCTTCGGCGGCCTTTGCGGGTACGGCGGGCTCTTCTCCCGGCGCGGCGATGCGCGCAAGAAGCGCACCGACCGGCAACTCCTCGCCCTCCTTCGCGCACAACTCCGAGACGACGCCATCCTCGAAGATGTCGATCTCGAACGCGCCCTTGTAGGTCTCGACGACCGCGACGACATCGCCCTTCTTTACCGCGCTGCCGGGCTTGACGAGCCACTGGACAAGCTTCCCGCTCTCCATGTCGGCGCCCAGCGATGGCATCACGAAGTCGCTCATCGCGGTTTCACCAGATTGCGGGCAGCATCCGCGATCTGCGCGGTCTGCGGCAACGCCGCCTCCTCCATATGCGCCGCGTAGGGGACAGGCGCCTCGCGGCTGCAGATGCGCCGGATCGGGGCATCAAGCTCGAAGAACAGCTCCTCCGACAGGCGCGCGGCGATCTCGGCGGAGATTGACCCGCTCTTCCAGCCCTCGTCGACGATGACGCAGCGCCGGGTGCGGGCGACGGTTTCGAAGATCGTCGCATTGTCGAGAGGACGCAGCACGCGCAAGTCGACCACCTCCGCATCGATTCCCTCTTCGGCAAGCGTCTCGGCGGCGGCAAGAGCCTTCGGCAGGCTGTTGCCGTAGGCAAGGATGCTCACGTCGCGTCCGGGCCTGCGCATCTTCGCCCTGGCGATGTCGACCTCCATCACGTCCGGGTCCAGCTCGCCTTCGGCGTTGTAGAGGACGATGTGCTCGAAAATCAGCACGGGATTGGGATCGGCGAGCGCCGCCTTCAGCATGTACCGTGCGTCCTCGACCGTGCCGGGCGCCAGCACCTTCAGGCCGGGAATATGGGCGAACCAGCCTTCCAGGCTGTGCGAGTGCTGGGCGGCAAGCTGCCGTCCGGCGCCCGTCGCCATCCGGATCACCAGCGGCACGGCGAACTGCCCGCCCGACATGTGCGGGATGGTGGCGGCGTTGTTCATGATCTGGTCGAGCGCCAGCAGGCTGAAATTGCAGGTCATGATCTCCACGATGGGCCTGAGCCCCGCCATCGCGGCGCCTATGCCCGCGCCGACGAAGGCGCCCTCGGCCAGCGGCGTGTCGCGGATGCGTTCAGGCCCGAACTCGTCGAGCAGGCCCTTGGAGACGGCGTAGCAGCCGCCATAGAGTCCAACATCTTCGCCCATCAGGAAGGTGCGCGCATCGTTGATGAGCGCGTCGCGGATGGCATGCCGGCATGCCTCGCGATAGGTCATCCGGTTCATGCCTTCCCTGGCGCTCCGGTCGTTCATTCCGACACCTCGTCCATTAGCACGAAGCGCTCGAGATCCTCGACGCTCTCCCAGGTTCCCTCTTCCGCGAAGGCCACAGCCTCCTCGATTTCTGCCTCGACCTGCCCCTCGATCTCGCGCAATTCTTCCGGCGAGATCATGTGGTTTTCCTCCAGCCACTTCTGCGTGCGCGGGATGGGATCGCGCTCCTTCCAAAGCTCGATCTCCTCGCGCGTGCGATAAAGCTGGGCGTCGAACATGGAGTGGGCGCGGAAGCGGTAGGTCCGGCATTCGAGAAAGTAGGGACCGTTGCCGTCCCGGATCGATGCCACCGCCTTTCTGGCCGCCGCCTCCACGACGACCGGGTTCATGCCGTCGACGGCTTCCGTCGGCGTGCGGTAGGCGGCCGCCTTGCGGAAGATGTCCGTTTCGGCTTCGGCGAGTTCGAGCGGCATACCCATCGCGTAGAGATTGTTTTCGCAGACGAAGAGCACCGGCAGGTCCCAGAGTTCGGCAAGATTGATGCTCTCGTGAAACGCGCCTTCGCCGGCGGCGCCCTCGCCGAAGAAGCAGGCTGTCACGGCGCCCGGGTGGAGCTGCTTGTCGGCCATGGCGATGCCGATGGCGAGCGGCAGCCCGCCGCCGACGATCGCATTGCCGCCGTAGAAGCGCCTTCGGCGGTCGAAGAAGTGCATCGAGCCGCCGCGCCCGCGGGCGCAGCCCTCCACCTTGCCGTACATTTCAGCCATGAGTGCGCCCATCGGCAGGCCCCTGGCGAGCGCGTGCCCGTGGTCGCGATAGGTGGCCACCACCGCGTCGCGCTCATCGAGCGCCTGCATGACGCCGACGGCAACCGCCTCCTCGCCGTCATAAAGGTGGAGAAAGCCCCTGATCTTCTGCGCCTGGTACAGCTCGGCGCATCTGGCCTCGAACTGCCTGATGCGTAGCATCTGGCGGAACAAGTGCTGGCCGTGCTCGCGGTCGAGATGCGGCTTCTGGCTCATGTCTCGTTGCTTTCCAGTGTCGACAGATCACCCTCCGGCAAGCCCAGTTCGCGCGCCTTCAAGAGCCGCCGCATGATCTTGCCGGAGCGCGTCTTGGGAAGGTTCGCGCAGAAGTCGATCTCCTTGGGCGCCACCGCCGGCCCAAGCCGCTTGCGCGCGTGGCCGTGAAGCTCCTTGCGGAGTTGCTCCGACGGTTCTCGGCCGGGCTTCAGCGCGACGAAGGCCTTGACGATCTCGCCTATGGTAGGATCCGGCTTTCCGATCACACCGGCTTCGGCGACCGCCGGATGCTCCATCAGGGCGCTTTCGACCTCGAAGGGGCCGATCAGATGTCCCGCCGACTTGATGACGTCGTCGGCGCGGCCGACGAACCAGTAGTAGCCATCCTCGTCGCGCCTGGCGAGGTCGCCCGTCAGGTACCAGTCGCCGACGAAGCACTTGGCATAACGCTCCTCCTCGTTGAGGTAGCCCCGCATCATAGAGGGCCATCCCCTCTTGAGCGCCAGTTCGCCCTCGATCATCGGCTCGTCGATCACCTCGACGTTCCGCCCGTCCTTGTGGCGCAGGATCGCCGCTTCGATGCCGGGCAGCGGCACGCCCATGGAGCCGGGTTTGATGTCGAGGGCGGCCAGATTGGCAATCATGATGCCGCCGGTCTCGGTCTGCCACCAATTGTCGTGGAAGGGCAGGCCGAAGGCCTCCAGGCCCCAGACCACCGCCTCTGGATTGAGCGGCTCGCCGACGCTTGCCGCGAAGCGGAGCGCGGACAGATCATAGCTCTTGGCGGCTTGCGCGCCGAGCCGCATCATCATGCGGATGGCGGTGGGCGCGGTGTACCAGACGGTGACGCGCTCGCGCTCGAGGGTGGAATACCACGTCTGGGCGTCGAACTCGGCTTCTAGGACGATGCTGGTGACCCCGTTCGTCAGCGGCGCCAGGATGCCGTAGCTCGTGCCCGTCACCCAGCCGGGATCGGCGGTGCACCAGAAGATGTCGTCCTTATGCAGGTCGAGGGCATAAAAGCCCGTCACATGATGCGCCACCACCGCGCCATGCACATGGATGGCGCCCTTCGGCCGTCCCGTCGTGCCGCTGGTGAAGTGCAGGAGCGCCATGTCCTCGGCACCGGTCGGGCCGATCTCGCAGTCCGCCGACGCGCCGTCCACGAGCACCGACCAGCGGTGGAGGCCGGGGCCTTCGGCCACGCCGTCGCCGACCAGGATGACATGCTCGAGGCTCGGCATCTTCTCGCGCACGCTTTCCACCTTGCGGCGGTAAAGCTCCGGGGTGGTGACGAGGACGCGGCCCTCGCCGATGCCGATCCGCGTCGCGATCGGCTCAGGGCCGAAAGCGGAAAAGAGCGGCGAGGCCACGCAGCGCGCCTTCAACGTGCCGAGTACGGCCACATAGAGTTCGGGCAGCCTTCCCATGAGCACGTAAACCCGCTCCCCGGGCGTGACGCCGAGACCGGCGAGCGCGTTGGCGAAGCGGTTCGTCTCGCGGCAAAGGTCGCTGTAGGTAAGGTCGCGCCGCGCACCCGTCTTGCCGATCCAGCGGATGGCTATCTTGTCGGCCAGGGCGCCCGTCGCATGGCGGTCGACGGCCTCGTGGGCGATATTGCAGCCCCTGCCGCCCGGCAGGCCGTCGAGGAGCTTCCACGCGTCGGCCCAGTCGAAGCGCGAGCGCTCCGCCTCGTAGTCGAGTAGGTTCGGCCGCGGAGAAAGGGCGACCGGATCCTTTCGGATGCGCCGCTCGGATACTTTGGTCAGGGCCTCGATGCCGGACATTGCGCCTCCTCTTCGTCTTTTTCCATCTTCGAGGAATGGCTCGGTGGGGCATTGACGGAGATCAAGGGCGGGTCGGTGCGGTCAACCTTTGACACGGATGAGGGGCCTCATACGCGCCAATGCGGCTTGCTCGAAGGCTTCCGCGACCGAGCCGCCATATCCGCACACGCCGATATCCGCGTCGTGGTGGAAGTGCTCCCACCCTGCCACGCGGGAGGGGTTGCCTGAGGCCGTCATCTGAGGCCGTGCTTTCCCATCAGCCTGACGGTGCTCGCCTGCGACCCCTTTTCGCCTTCCTCTTCGGCAAAGGTCACGCGCACTCCTGGCTTGAGCCGGTCGAATGCACCGGCGAGGACACTGTTTCGGTGAAAGTAGATTTCCTCGCCGTCCTGGGTCGCGATGAAGCCGAACTCGCCCGAGGGGTCGATGCGAGCGATCGTGCCGGTCGGCTGCGGCTCGTGATGCTTCGTCTGACCTTGCAGCTTCCGTGCCTCATCCTGGAGCTGTCGCCGCGCCCGCTTGAAGGTGTCGTTGATCGCGAAGCGGATGTCGGAGTAGCGCTCATCGCTGTGGTTCACCCGGTCGACGGCAACCTCCCTGCCTTCCGGCAGAGACAGATGGACGCGGACGTCGTAGAGCCCGCCCGAACGATGGCGGTGACCAGGGCCGGTCACGACAACGCGGCAACTTGTAATCCGTCCGTAACGGCTTTCCAGTTCCCGCACGTGCTCTTCCAGCAAGTCCTGAATCCAGGGTGAGCCCTCCACCCCGTGAAAGTCCATCTCGACCGGTGTTTCCATGAGTTACGTTCCCGCTGCTCAATCGAAAGGGGACGAGCAGGCACACACTCGCCCGTAAAGAGGCATCAGCGCGCCGCGATTAGGCCGAGCCTCAAGCGTGGTGTTCGCTCACGGCCTGCAATAGGAGATGCCTGCGGACATCACGTCTCGCGCGGTCAAGGCCGAAATGTCGCGGCCGTTCGGCAGGGCGCGGATGGCGATGTCGCGATCCGTCACCATTCCGATCAGGCGGTCATTCTCGCCGACGGGCAGGGCGCCGATGTCCTGTTCCTTCATGATTTTGGCGATCTCGGATACGGGCATCGTCGGCGGAACCCAGGTGGCGCTCTTGTGCATGGCTTCCCAGACTCTCATTGCTTCCTCCTTTCACGAAAGAGAATGAAGGATAGCGCTCTTCTCTCGATGAGGTTTTGACGCCAATCAACGCGGCGCCTTTCATTCAAGCCAAAGTGAACAGATGGCCGTGCACAATGCCGACATAGCTGCGCTCTTCAATCGGATGGCTGACCTCCTCGAGATAGAGGGCGCCAATCCGTTCCGTATCTCGCCGTCAGCGACCATTCCAAGCACGCCACGGTGGCACACGGGCTCGATCCGGAGAGGTTGTCCGCTCAGTTCGATGAGATAGACCGGCTGAACGACCACGTAGAAGGCCTGCAACTGCTCAAGTCCTGCGAGGTCGACATTCTGGCGGACGGAAAGCTCGACCTGCCCGACAGCATCCTCAAGCGCCTCGATTTTACCGTCTGCGCCGTCCACTACCGCTTCGACCTCGATATCGAAGCGCAGACGCGCCGGATTCTGCGGGCGATGGACAACCGCTGCTTCAACATCCTGGCCCATCCCACGGGGCGCCTTCTGGGCGAGCGCCCCGGCTACGCCGTCGACCTCGACCGCGTGATCGACGGCGCCAGGGAACGCGGCTGCTTTCTTGAGATCAACGCGCACCCGACGCGGCTCGACCTCGACGACGTCCACTGCCGGCAGGCAAGGGAGGCTGGGGTGAAACTGTCGATCTCGACGGATGCCCATTCGACCGTTGGGCTGAACGCCATGCGCTACGGGGTCGACCAGGCGCGGCGCGGATGGATCGAAGCAGCCGATGTTCTGAACACCCGGCCCTGGAAGGAACTCAAGCCTCTGTTCTCTCGCTAGGCGCCTGATCCGCCCGTACGCCTGTGACATGCGAGAGGATGTCCGCAACAATCGTTTTCAGGTCGCGCCCAGCGTCGATCCTTGTCCAATCTCGATGCCATAGTCGAATCCATCATCCTCTTCGGTCCCTTCCGCGGACAGCTAGCCAATCAGACAGAATTAACCCGTCCCGAGCATTGCGCGAGGTCAAGGTATGTACTGCCGTTGTCGGTTGTTCGAAAAATCCGATGATTGGGACCCTGGCGAGGAGTCATCTCTTTATGCTGTCTTCCCGCCGAGCGCGCGCAGGGCGTTGAGGATCACTGCCACGTCGATACCCTCTTGCAGAAGGGCGCCGGCGACCGGCGTGATCAGTCCGAAGGCAGCCGCGATCATGGCGATGCCGGACAACGCCAGCCCTGCGACAATGCTCTGCATGGCGATGGCGCGCGTCCGGTGCGCGATCGTCATGGCGTGGCCGAGCGGCAGCAACCGGTCGGTCAGGACCACGACGTCTGCGGCCTGCGAGGATGCCGTGGCGCCGCCGGCTCCCATGGCCACGCCCACGGTTGCCGTCGCCAGCGCCGGCGCGTCGTTGATGCCGTCGCCCATCATCATCGTCGGGGCGTTCCGCATCTCATCGCGGACGGCTGCGACCTTGTCCGCGGGCGTGGCTTCGGCGATCACCGCGTCGAGCCCAAGTTCCGCCGATATACGTTTTGCCGTCTCCGCGTCATCTCCCGTCAAGAGGACGGTCCGCTTAATGCCGGCCAACCTGAGGGCACCAAGCGCATCCTTTGCATCGCTGCGCACCGCGTCGCCGAAGGTGAAGGTGCCAGTGAGGCGGCCGTTCAGGGCGACATAGACTCTGAGGACCGGCTGCCCACGATACCGTTCCTCGCTGTCAAGCATCCAGAAGGGCGGGTGGCTTCTTCCGAGCACGAATCTTCGCGCGCCGGCGCGGATTCGCGTGCCTTCCACGACCCCTTCCAGGCCGGATCCGCGATGTTCCCGCACCACACAGGGGTGTGCGAGGGCCAGGCCACGCTTGCGCGACTCGCCGATGATGGAACCAGCAACGACATGGTGCGAGGCCTGTTCCAGCGACGCCAGGAGCCGTAGCACATCGTCGGGGTTCTGCCCGGGTGCCGTTTCCTCCTCGATGAGATGAACCCCACCGTGGGTGAGCGTACCGGTCTTGTCGAAGACCGCGGTGCGCGCCTGCGCGAGCGCCTCGAGCGCCGCGCTGCCCTTCATGAGGACGCCACCACGTGCCGCCCGCGAGACGCCGCCGATGAAGGCTACAGGTGCAGCGAGGATGAGCGGGCAGGGGGTGGCGACGACGAGCACCGCGAGCGCGCGGATGGGATCGTGCGAAACATACCAGGCGATGCCGGCGACAAACAGTGTCGTCGGAAGAAGAAAGAGGGCGTAGCGGTCGGCCATGCGGATGAACGGCGCCTTTGCGGTCTGCGCTGCGGCGACCATGCGCACGATGCCGGCATAGGTGCTCTGGTCGGCGGGCGCGGAGGCGCGCATCGCAAAGGCCTCGCCGGCATTGACCGTGCCGCTACGCAGGAGGTCGCTCTCGCGGCGGCTTTCCGGCAGCGGTTCGCCTGTGACGGCCGACTCGTCGATGCGCGCCGTAGTGTCGAGGAGCACGCCGTCCACCGGCAGCACTTCCCCCGCCCGCACAAGTAGTTCGTCTCCCGGCCTGACGTCCTCGATGGGCACCGTCTCCAGTGACGGTCCGGCCTTGCGGTGCGCGAAGCGCGGTGACCGGTCAATGAGAGCCGTCAAGTCACGCTCGGCGCGCCCGCGGGCGAAGTCCTCCAGGACCGTTCCGCCGGCATACATGATCGACACGACGATCGCTGCAAGCGACTGACCGAGCAGCAGCGCCGCGGAGATGGAGATGAGCGCGATAGCATCGACGCCAAACCGGCCGATCCAGAAATCGCGCAGGATGGAGACGAAGAGCACCGCTGCGACGGGAAGGGCCGCTGCTGCCCAGATCGTTTCCGGCCGCATGCCGAAGGCCAGCGGCGGCTCGATCGTGAAGCGCAGGATCGAGCCGACGGCCAGGCCGAGCAGAGCGAGGAAAAGCAGTGCCCGTCTGAGAAGGGACTCGGAGAAGATGGACGGCTCTGGCGCGGCCGAGACACGCACCGGCTACAAATCCCGGATCATGTCACGCAGCAGGTGCTGGACCTCACCGGCGATCTCGCCCAGCGCCGGATTGTCCACCGCGGCCATCAATGCCAGCGGATCGACCGCCGCGACCTCGGTCTTGCCTGGTGCGACTTCGCTGACGACCACGTTGCATGGCAGCATGGTGCCGATCTTGTCTTCCTGCTGCAAGGCGCGCCATGCGAAATGCGGGTTACATGCGCCCAGGATCGTATAGGGCCTGAATTCTTCTCCCAGCTTGTTCTTCATGGTCGCGCGCACGTCGATGGTGCTAAGCACGCCGAAACCCTTGGCGGCGAGCGCCTTCGTCACATGCACCGTCGCCTCGTCGAAGGGCATGTCGATCGTCTTGCTGAAATAATAGCTCACGGAGTGTCCTTCCTTGGGCATCCCGGCGAAGGACCTGTTCACCGGTATTGTTGGACTCATTGCCTCATCCGATACCATCGCAAAGGCGGTGACGGATTTTCCGCCGGCCTGACGGATATCTTCGAGCGGAATCAACATATCCGCTACACCCCATCCGGTCTCTTCCGCGAATTCGCGACGCGCCGCGGCTTCAGCCTGCTCGTCATCGCTGTATTCTCCCTTCGCGATCGACCAGGCGCAGTCGTCCCGTTCTTGCCAGAACGGGCCGCCGAGATGCACGAGGAGAACCTGCATTTTCCCGCCTCGCCGTCTGAACGGCAAGATGGCAGCGCTCTTGCGGGCCATGGCTCAACGACCTCCGTGACCGTCTCTCCCACGCCTTCTTGACGCACGTCAAAGCGGGCTACCGCCGATCATGTTCAGCTTCCGCACACTGTGGGAGCAAGCAACGCGTCATGGCAACACATATCAACATTGCCTGATAACATGGAGCGAGCAGCATGAACACAAAGCTCATCTTGTGCGCGACCGATGGTTCCGAGCACGCTTTCAAGGCCCTCGAGTTTGCGGCGGATTTGGCCCGATCGAAGAACGCAGGGCTACTGGTCGTTCATGTCCAGCGGGTGCATGGCAGTGGGCGCATCTCTCCAGAAATGCAGGAACTAGAGCGCATTGAGCAAGTACGCGTGACGGAAGCCGACATTCTGAGGAGTGCGGCCGAGCGTATCGCATCCGAGGGGGCAAAGTTCGCGCAAACCAAGGGCGCGTTGGATGTTGAGAGCCTCGTCGTCGAGGGCGACGCGGCCCGGGGGATCGTCGACACGGCGAAAGCCCGAGACGCCGGCGCGATCGTGATCGGCAGTCGGGGTCTCGGGGATCTGCAGGGCCTTTTGCTTGGAAGCGTGAGCCACAAGGTGGCTCATCTGGCTCCCTGCACCACCATCATCGTGCGCTAGTGGTGAAGGCGGCCTTCTTTATCCCTCACCGTGCCTGCAGCGCTCGTCGAGCTGTGAAGGGCCGAGCCCCGTGCGTAGTCGCACACAGACGGACGCATGCGCCGGCAGGTCTCCAAGAAGCATGATCGCTGGTTGCTCGGATCAACCGGCAGGCGAGGTGACCTCCCGCGCTGGGGCGGGGTGAAACCATGAATATGGTCGCTATTGGCTTTCTCGCCAGTTTCCTCGCCGGTCTGATGACAAGCGTGGGCGCTTTGCCCGCCTTGTTGGGCCGGTCCGTCTCGCAACGTTTGAACGACGTGCTTCTCGGCTTTGCAGCCGGCGTGATGCTATCGGCATCGTTCTTTTCCCTGCTTCTTCCGGGCATGGAGACCGCGGGCAAGATATACGGGGGAAACATGCTTCCGGCAGCGGTCGCAGCGGCCGGGGTGGCCCTTGGCGCAGCCGCGATGGCCGCGATCAACGAGTTCGTTCCCCACGAGCACTTCTTCCAGGGGCGGCAAGGGCCGCAAGCCCGGGCGCTCGCCCGTATCTGGCTCTTTGTCATCGCAATCACGATCCACAATGCGCCCGAAGGGCTTGCCGTGGGCGTCGGCTTCGGCGGCGGTGATACTGCTGGCGGCACCACCCTCGCCATCGGGATCGGGCTGCAGAATCTGCCCGAGGGGCTGGCGGTGGCGCTCGCCCTGATGAGCTGCGACTATTCAAGACTGCATTCCTTCGCGGTGGCAAGCCTCACCGGCCTAGTCGAGCCGCTCACCGGTCTCGCGGGTGCCTATGCAGTCAGCCTGTCACAATTGCTCCTGCCATGGGGCCTGACCTTTGCGGCCGGTGCGATGATCTATGTCATCAGCCATGAGATCATCCCGGATACACACCGCAACGGCTTCGAGAAGGAGGCCACCCTGGGGCTGACAATCGGGCTGGTGGTCATGATGTTCCTGGACGTCGCCATTGGATGACAGAAACCACCCCGGGCGGCGACGCTGTGACGTTTCGGGAGTGTTGTTGATGAAGGTCAATGTCGGCCGCCGTCGGAAGCATTTTGATGTCGTCAGGCGATGAGGCGGGTGCGCTGTGCCGAGACGGTGCCGGTCCGCCGCTGCTACCGGATCTTGGAGAGAAGAAATGGTCATGAACCTGCATGTCGCAGTCCCGACCGAGGCGCGATATGCCATCGACGCCTATCTTCGCAACAGGGAAGGCGATCTGGTGTGCATCGGCGACGCAGTTCGGGCCGTCCGGTGCAGAGCTTCACGCTGCAAGCTGAGCGACCGATAGCTTGGTGATGCCATCGCCGCGACTGCGATATCACGCGGCAATCGATGTCAAAGTCGGCCGACTGTATCGACGCAGCCGTTCCAGTCCGCGCATGAACCGCAAGCACATGCTCAACGTCGATTCGGATCCTTATTTGGTTTCAGGTACAGGAAAGGCAGCTTCCTTCCGCGCCGCCTTGATCTGTCTCAATGGGTAGCCGGGAAGCGCGGGTCCGTATTCGTCACATCGTCAATCGGTTTCACATTTCGACCTGGTTTGACGCGGATCAATGATCGGCGCGGCTGGGCGGCGCACAGTTTCGCCATCGACCGACACGCAACAGATCTGCTCCGCGGTGACGAGTACCAGACGCGGGAACGCCGGCTCGGTGAAAGCCCGCCAAGACCGCGCAATCGCAACCGTTCTCCTCCCGCGCGAGCCTACCATTAGGGAGGCCGGTATGCTGGCATCGCCGTCCGTATCGAACCATGTTCACCAATCCAACACGGAAGTCTCCGAACGATCGTCGTCGGCAGCGTCTTCGCCTGTTCTGGCTTGTCTCGACGCCTCCGCATCGGCGCGAAGGCTCATCCCCCATGCCATGGCGATAGCGGACGCGCTGAACGCGCCGCTGACGCTTCTCCACGTGCTGGGCCTGCCACCGCGGTCGGATGGGCCGGCCGATCCGGTGGAGTGGAGCATTCGCCGGCAGGAGGCTCGCGGTCGTGTCCGGCGGGCGGCGGGAGAGGGGCGTCCACTTTCCCCGAAACTGGCGGGCAATATTCGCATGCGGCGGCATGGCTGGGTCATGCTTTCGCCCGGCTGGGCGAAGGCGACGAGGCGGCCAGGATTTTCAGCTTCCTCAACCCTGCCAGCCATGCGTCAACCCGGACCGAAGCGAACCACTACCGCGTCGAACCCTATGCGGTGGCGGCCGACATCGCCAGCGTCGATCCGCACACGGGCCGAGGCGGCTGGACCTGGTATACGGGCGCAGCCGCATGGACCTGGCGTCTCGGCGTCGAGGCGATCCTTGGGCTGAAAATGAGGTGCGGGCAGCTGGCGATCGATCCGGCCTTGCCCAAGGGCTGGGGCGGCTTCAAGGCGGAAATCAGGACGTCCGGCGGCACGTTGAATATCGCCGTCAAGGATCCCGGGAGAATCGGCCACGGCCGCGTCGAGATAAAGGTCGACGGCAAGGCGCATAGCGGCCCTGTCGCACTGCCGGGCGACGGCAAGATGCACAAGGTCGAAGTGCGCCTGAGGCCGATTTCCGCACGGCGCCCAAAAGCGGCGGCTCGAATCTGAGCTGCGCGGCGAGGGCGCTGCACCCACCGTTTTTTCAGCCTCCAACCTGCCAGTTTGAGATGGCTTTGCTCGGGTAGATGAGCTGTATGATGTTAAGCACGCCGATTGTCCACACCGGCAATGTCCGCGCGAGGACAAAGCCGCCGACGCTTGCGACCGTGTCGGATACGGAGTTGATGACGCTGTCGCCGAAATAGCCCTGCGCGAGCGCCGCTTCCCGGTACCGATTGATGATGAGGGGCGTGTTCTCGAACACCTCCCAGCCGGCTTCGAGCCCGACAGCAAGTGCAAAGCGAAGGCCGATGGGGGAAGCTGGCGCCATGAGCCAGAGGAGCAGATAGAACGCAAGCCCGTGGATAACGTGCGTGTAGGTGTACCAGTCGGTGAGTTGTTGGGAATTCTCCGGGCCCAAGACTGCGCCGGACCAGAACCTTACATAGCCGCACTCACAGATTGCCGGTTGGCCCATGGCAAGAAGAACGAGCCCCTGGAGCATAATGAATCCGGCACCGACCAAGAGATTGGCCTTGAACGAAATCCTCGTGGACCATTTCGGGGCACCACTCTGCCACGCGCTCATGCTTCGCATCCTTCTCGGCAGCCGATTGGTCCAAAGCTTCCACAAATCGCGGTGCACCCTCGCTCCCACGCCCGCGACACCTGTCCCTGATGGATGAGCAGCGCGGGACCGCAAAAGCCTAAGACCAACCCAACAATCCTTTTACGAGATCGGGAATCGCCCCGGGCCCCAATGTACGCGCCATCACGACGGTCACCGCGTAGTAGCCCCAATGCGTTACATATGAATAGGCAAAACCGTTCGGCACTCTTAGGATCAGGTATGGAAAGGCGAGCCCGAAGGCAGCGGCCAGTATCGAAAATCGCGCAACATACCCCCAAGATACATCACCGAAGGCCAATAGAACGTGCGCCGAGCCGAACAAGGTCGCGCAACAGAGCGATATTTTGCGAAGGCTGCAGTTTTCGGCCGACAAGGTGAGAACGAGGGCCACGACGAGGAGCTGCTGGAAAAGGATCTCGATCGATTTCGGCAGGAAGTACCAAGGCGTGGCAAGCGGAAGCTCCGGTGGATTGATCCCTTCGTGCGGGTCAAACGGGGGCAAGGCAGGAAGCAGATAGGCCGCGAACATCACGCTCACTGCAAAAGCGAGAGACCATACGATGATACTCGTCAGGCGATTCTCGAAGGTGGCCCATCTGGCGTAGAGAGGCCAGCTGGCATACTGGGGCCAGAATGCGATGATCCCGATGCCTGTCCAAAAAAAGTAGTACAGCGCGGTTGCTATCGGGCCATCATTATAGTCGGATTTCTCTCCCAGCGCGGGCAGCAGGAAATAGTATCCGATGTCGGAAGCGATCCAAATGCCTGCAATTAACCCAATCGTCAATTTGAGCTGTGCAGGGTCGCGCGTGGGGGCGCTGCTGGAGGAACCGTCTGGCATGTTGTCACCTTGATCCATGAACGCCAGGCCGCCTTGCGCAGCTCAACGGAGCTTGTGCGCGGACAACCTCAAACCGCCAGGTGATCGGGGACGTGGGAACAGTGATCGTTCTGGAGGCGTGGGACCTCCGGTGATGGCCAGTTCAGCGCGTCTCGGACAGGGCAGACTCAGCACGCCGAGCAGCATGCGATATTCTTCCTCGCGCACGATCTGCTCCGGATCGGAATCCTCTTCGACCGCCGCCTTGATCGCTGCCGCCTTGGGCTCCGCGATCTTGTGCCCTGACGACTCGATGGCACGCCGGATGGCCTCGAAATCGACCGTGCTCGGATCATATTCCACGTCCCCTGCGCTGGTCCCGAGATTGGCCCGCGCCGAGAGCACACCCGGCGTCATCCGCAGGGCGAGCTCGATGCGCATTTCGCAGGACGAGCAGTGCATCGACTTGATGGGGATGCGGACCGTGGCAGCCCCGGGCGAATAGCCGGCGGTACGGATGGCCTTTACCAGGTCCATGGCGTTGACGCGGGCCGGGTGGTAGTCGACCGTTGCCAGTTTGTTGGCGAGATTGACGTGGGCGGAGATCACACCATCGATCGCCTGAAGCGCCTTCTCGACGGCTGGCGCACAATGCGAGCAGGTCATGCCGCCCATCGTCATGTCGATGTGGCGACGCTCGGCGGCCCGCGGCTCGACTTGCTCCAGTAGCCTCAGTTCGAGATCCTCCCTCGTAGCTTCTTTCGCTTCGGCCATGCGTGTCTCCTTCGGCCTGGTTGAAGCTCAGCACCGCCGTCCAGATCGTGCTCGTTCCCCCACGGCGCCGGGCTGGCCCTGAGGCACTGGCAATATCGAGCGCCCACTGAAGGAACGGGGCAACGCTCACTTTCATCCTAGGCGCCGGTGCCGGCCCAATCCCTTGATCCTGGTCAAACAGCGATCAGGCTGGGAGGTCAGATCCTGCCGGATGAGCGCAGCGATGTTTTGCGCGGGGTCTATCGAGAGGCATAAGCCAATCCATGGCCAACGCGATCTTTCCAGCCAAGCTTCCAGAAGGCTTAGCGATCCCCATGCAGTCGCGCCGCTCGCGCTTCAAAGGCGGTAACGGTTGCTACAGTGATGCCGCGCAGGATCGGCTCGACCATCCTCTCAAGGACCTTGGAACGGAGATCGAATTGCGCAGATAAGGTTATCCGCGTCCGCCCATCGGGGTACGGGTCGAAGATCCAGGATAAGCAGAACGACCGAAAAGGCGGTTCGCTCGAAACCACTTCGATCCGCTGAGGCGGGCTCAGAATCGTCTTCGAGCCCGAATCTCGCGCGCAGAGGACCAAGACCGATGGTCTGGTCGGTCCAGTAGGTATTTCCTTCGCGTCTGGTGATGCGCGCCGCCTTCCACGAGGGCAAGAATTCCGGGTACTGCTCGACATCGGCGGCGATATCGAAGAGCACCTCGCTATCGTATGGTAGCACACGTTCGAAACTGTAGCTCGTCATCTCGAGAGAGCTTTCGCTCTGAGCTCGGCCCGGCATTCGCGCCAGTTGCAACGGTAATCGACGTGGTCGCAGCTGCAGTCGCGCGCGGCAGCAGAGTCTCGCGACTGGAAACAGAAGCCGGCTCTCAACGCCGAGGGCTGATAGCCCCCTGGCGCAACAATCCATAGTCAATGCAGCCCTCTCCAGCCCCACACGCTGTCATGTCCGCCATGCATAATCATACGAAAAGCCAGATGCAGATCCGATCCGGCGTCCTTGACGTGCGTCAAATGCGATATCGGCTTCCCGGATCAAAGGCCGCCGGTGCGACGGACTGAGCGAGCAAGATGCCAAGAGAGCCACAGCGCCAGTCCATAGCCGATCACCGCCAGCAGCGGCACGTCGCCAAACACGCGAGGACCGACACTGTGGAGCATGAGCAACGACGACCCGACATAGAGCCCGAGCGTCACCATCGCGACTGCAATCCGGTTGTTTCCGCGGTTCATCTCCCGCCCAAGTGATTCCAGTCCTTCGTGCTGGATGCGGATCGGGACGCGACCGCCTTCCCGCTGCATCTTGTGGAGCCAAACAGCCAGCAAGCCCGGCACGTCCTGTGCGGCGAGTGCGATCTCTTGCCTGAGCCGCGCAAGATCGCCCAACGGCGGCTTTTCTCGGATGAGCGCCTTCAGCATCTCCTCGCCACGCGCGACCAGCGTATCAAGGATCCGGAGATCCGGATCGAGTGTTCTGAGCGTGGCCTCTCCAATGAAGAGCGCGCGCATCAGGATCAGTAGATTGTGGGGCACGCCGATGTTTTGGCCGCTACCGAGCCGGGTGACCTGTAGGAAGGCCTCGGCCAGCGACCAGTCCTTCAGGGGGCGGCCGGCGTAGTCACCAAGGATCTCCTCAATGCTCCGTACGAATTCCGCACGATCCATCTGTCCGCCAAGGATGCCAAGATCGATTGCCGCATCGAGGGTCCATTCCGGATCCGAATGGACGAAGCCCTGCAGGAACATCGCCAGTCCCCTCCGTGTCTCCCGGCTCAGATAGCCGACCAGGCCGAAATCGTGAAAGCAGATGCGTCCCTCGGGCGTTATGAAGAGATTTCCTGGATGCGGGTCCCCGTGGAACAGCCCAACGACGAAGAACTGATGGAGGTAGGCATCGACCAGGACTTGTGCGAGGCGCGGCCCATCCGGCCTGACGGCCGGATCATCGACCCGGTGGCCACCACTCAGTGTCTGGACAAGCACAGCTTCGGAGACGAGGTCGTCCACAGCATCAGGCACATGGATGGTGGCCCAGTCCTTGAACGCTTCGACAAAGCGCCGGATATTGCGTGCCTCCTGTCGGAAATCTGTCTCCTTGCGCAGGTTCGTCCAGATTTCCTGGACCAGGCGGACCGGCTGGAAGCGCGACAGGCGCGGTGCGACGATCACGACAAAGCGCGCGACCGCGATGAGGGTGCGCATGTCACGGTCGATCTGCGGGGCAATATCGGGGCGGCGGACCTTTACGATGACGCGACGCCCATCCTTCAGCCGGGCCCTATGGACCTGCGCGATTGAAGCCGCCGCCATCGGCTGATCCTCGAATTCCGCGAAAAGCGTCCCGATCGGCTGCTTGAGGCCCTGCTCCACTTCCGCGCGTGCTACAGAGGAGGGAAAAGGAGCTACCTTGTCATGCAGATCGCTGAGCGCGATAAGGTAGTCGTCGGGCAGCAGGTCTCCCCGCAGGCTGAGAGCCTGGCCGAACTTTACGAAGGTGGGGCCGAGTCGTTCGAGCGTGCTGCGAAATCGCTGTGGCACGGTCTGTCCCTGAGCACTCGGCCATAGGCGCCGGCGAACCGCAAGCATGAGCAGGCCGGCAAAGGCAGCTGCTATGCGGAGGGCTCGAAGCGGCAGCAACATATCCTCGCGAGTCGATCACGCCGCAGCACCAGTTGACGTCGTTGAGCCAAGCGCTCTCTTTGCGGTCGGCGGCGTCAGGTTAGCATCCGCACCAAAAGAGTACTGCCACGCTGCTCCGGCCTTGATCTCGCTCAATCCGCGTGGAGCGCGGTGCCGGTAGACTTGTTTGCAGCAAGACAAGGCCGTTGGTCTGGAGAGCGAAAATCCATGGACAAGCAGACACGCTTCAATGTCTGGTATGTTTTGGCGGCGCTCCTGCTCATGTCGGTCTTTCAGCTGCTGCTGTCGCAAACCAACCATGTGACCACCGTTCCCTACAGCGAATTCGAGTCCCTTCTGAAAGACGGCCGGATCAGCGAGGTGGTCATCACTTCACAACAGATCCGGGGCACGCTGAAAGGCGCAGCGGAGGACGGACCGCAGCATGTGGTCGCAACCCGGGTCGATCCGGCCTTGGCCTCGCGCCTCGATCAGTACGATGTGCCGTTTTCTGCTGTTGTCGAGACAACGTTTCTGCGTGATCTCCTGTCCTGGGTGATCCCCATTGCCCTGATCTTCGGCCTGTGGATGTTCGTCTTTCGCCGTATCGCAGAACGGCAGGGGCTTGGCGGCATGATGTCGATCGGGAAGAGCAAGGCGAAGGTCTATGTCGAGACGGACATCAAGGTGAGCTTCAACGACGTCGCGGGCGTCGATGAAGCCAAGGGCGAGTTGCAGGAGATCGTCGACTTCCTGAAGGATCCGCCCCGGCACAGCCGGCTCGGCGCGCGTATGCCCAAGGGCATTCTGCTCGTGGGGCCGCCGGGAACAGGCAAGACGCTGCTTGCACGCGCTGTGGCAGGAGAAGCGGGCGTGCCGTTCTTCTCCATCGGTGGCTCCGAATTCGTCGAAATGTTCGTCGGCGTCGGAGCCGCGCGGGTGCGCGACCTTTTCGAGCAGGCGCGCAAGGCCGCGCCGGCCATCATCTTCATAGACGAGCTCGACGCTCTCGGCAGGGCGCGTGGCGCCTTTCCGTGGGGCGGCGGCCATGACGAGAAGGAGCAGACGCTCAATCAGTTGCTTTCGGAGATGGACGGCTTCGATCCGCGGGAGGGAGTGATCCTGCTTGCCGCGACGAACCGTCCGGAAATCCTGGATCCCGCCCTGCTGCGCGCCGGGCGCTTCGACCGGCAGGTACTGGTCGACCGCCCCGACAAGATCGGACGGGCGCAAATCCTGCGCGTGCACGCAAACAAAGTCAACCTGGCGCCGGACACCGACCTCGATCAGATAGCTGCGATAACCCCGGGCTTCAGCGGAGCCGACCTCGCCAATCTCGTCAACGAAGCGACGCTGTTGGCAACGCGGAGGGGAGGCGAGTCAGTCACGATGGCCGACTTTACCCGTGCGATCGAGCGCATCGTCGCTGGGCTGGAGAAGAAGAGCAGGATTCTCAATCCGCACGAGCGCATGGTTGTTGCCTATCACGAGCTTGGCCATGCCTTCGTCGCCATGGCCCTGCCCGGCACCGACACAGTGCACAAGGTGTCGATCATCCCGCGGGGCGTCGGCGCGCTCGGCTACACGATCCAGAGGCCGACCGAGGACCGCTATCTGATGTCACGGAAGGAGTTGGAAGACAGGATGGCGGTATTGCTCGGCGGGCGGGCGGCCGAGAGCATCGTGTTCGGCGAGGTTTCCACCGGGGCTGCCGACGATCTCGTGAAGACGACGGACATCGCCCGGAGCATGGTGACCCGTTTCGGCATGGCTGAAGGTCTTGGCCCGATCGCCTACGAGGATGAACCCAACCGTTTTCTCGGCACTGCGCCGATGCCAGGAATGCTTGAGCGGCGATACAGCGAGAGCACCACCCAGCGGATCGACGACGCCGTGCGCGAACTCGTGAACGCGGCGTTGGAGAGAGCGACATCGTTGCTTGAAGAGCGGCGCGAGACGTTGGACAAGGCGGCGGAGGTGCTGCTGGCTCGCGAGACGCTGAGCGGGGAGGAACTGAAGACGCTCTTCAGCGATGCGGAAGACAGCGCCGGGAGATCGGTGGTGAGCGGTGCGCAAAGCGCGGCGTGATCCACATTGGCTGACGGCGTCCTCGCCGGCGCAAGTGGCGGTGTCAACAACGGGCGTCGAAACGCGATCGTAGATGACCATCCCCTCTCGGCGTCCGAACGATCCTGACCGAGGCCGCCGTGCCGCTCGTCGGAAAACGGGAAGCGATGCTTCGGTTGAAATACCCAACGGAAATGAGCGCTCTCCCGCTGGAAGGGAGGTCATTGCGAAGATGAAAGAAACGGTCCTTACCGCGCAGGCGCTGACCAAGATCTACCTCTCCGGCGAGGTGGAGGTCCAGGCACTGCGCGGTGTCGACCTTGATGTCCGGGCCGGCGAAGTGGTTGTCCTGCTCGGCCCCTCGGGAAGCGGCAAGTCGACTCTCTTGAACATAATCGGCGGCCTCGATCACGCCACGAGCGGCCGCGTGCTCTTTCAGGATCTGGAGCTTACCTCCTTAGGCGATCAGGCGCTCACGGACTATCGCCGTCGGCACGTCGGCTTCATCTTCCAATTCTACAACCTGATACCGAGCCTCACGGCCTATGAGAACGTCGCGCTGGTAACAGAGATCGCAGACAATCCCATGGAGCCGGAGGATGCGCTGGCGCTCGTCGGGTTGGAAGCGCGGATGGACCATTTCCCGGCCCAGCTTTCCGGTGGCGAACAGCAGCGCGTGGCTGTCGCGCGCGTGATCGCCAAGCGGCCGGACGTGCTGCTGTGCGACGAGCCGACCGGAGCGCTTGATTCAAAGACCGGCATCCGGGTGATCGAGGCGCTGCTTGCTATCAATGCTCAGCTCGGCACGACGACGCTCATCATTACGCACAATGCCGGTATCCAGGCCGTGGCCCACCGTGTGATTTCCTTTACGGACGGCCGTGTGTCTGCGATTCACGAGAATGAAGTGCGGCTCGCCGCAAGCGGCGTGAGTTGGTGAGCTATGCGCATGCTCGACCGCAAACTCCTCCGTGACATCAGGCGGCTCTGGGCGCAGGCGCTGGCGATCTCGCTTGTCATCGCTGGCGGGGTCGCCGCCCTCCTCATGGCGGTGGGCTCCTACCAATCGCTCGACGAGACCCGCCGAGCCTATTACGAACGCTATCAATTCGCTGACGTCTTTGCGTCCGTCCGTCGTGCGCCGAAGTCGCTTGTCGGACGAATCGCAGAGATTCCCGGCGTGGTCGCTGTAGAAGCGCGCATCGCCAAGCTGGCGCTGCTTGATATCCCCGGCATGCGCGAGCCGGCCACGGGCCAGTTCATCTCCTTACCCGAAAACCGCGAACCGCAGGTGAACAGGCTCTACCTGCGGCTCGGTCAGATGCCGGAACCCGACAGAGCCGAGGAGGTTGTCGTCAGCGAGAGCTTCGCCAGGGCGCACGACTTTGTGCCCGGCTCGCGCTTCTCCGCAATCCTGAACGGCCGCAAGCGGCCCCTGACGGTTGTCGGCATCGCCCTCTCGCCCGAGTTCGTCTACACGATCGGGCCGGGAGACATCATGCCCGACGACCGTCGCTTCGGCATCATCTGGATGTCGGAACGAGCGCTGGCCAGCATCTACGACCTGGAAGGCGCCTTCTCCTCGGTTGCCCTTAAGCTGCTGCCGGACGCGTCGGAGCCTGAGGTCATCGACCGTCTCGACGCCATGCTCGACCGCTACGGCGGATCGGGAGAGCATGGGCGCAGGGATCAGACCTCGCACGCCTTCCTCGACCACTCGCTCGATATGCTGGGCAACATGAGCCGCACGCTGCCACCCGTGTTCCTTCTCGTCGCGGCCTTCCTCGTCAATCTCACGCTCAGCCGTCTGATTGTGCTTGAGCGCGAGCAGGTGGGGCTCCTAAAGGCGGTGGGCTACGACAACACAGCCATCGCCGGGCACTATTTGAAGTTCGTCATTGCGATCAGCCTTGTCGGCATTGCCATCGGCAGTGCTGCCGGAACCTGGCTCGGCGGCTACGTCACCAGTCTCCTCGCCGAGTATTACCACTTCCCGTTCCTCCTTTTCATCAGGAATCCCGATCTCTACGCGCTGTCCGCGGGCCTCAGCCTTGCTGCGGCGATGCTTGGCGCCGTACGCGCCCTGCGCGAGGTTATCGGCTTGTCGCCTGCCGTGGCCATGCAACCACCGGCTCCGCCGCGGTTCCGCCGCCTGCTGCCGCACGGCTTTGCCGTCCGCGGTATGCTTCCTCAACCCGTCGTGATGACCCTGCGCAACATTACGCGCCATCCGGTGCGTTCCGCCCTGACGACGCTGGGCATGGCGCTGGCTACTGGCATCCTCATCGTATCGCTGTTCCTCAATGGAGCGATGGAGCAGCTTGTCGACGTGACATATTTCATGGCCGATCGGCAGGACGCGACGGTGAGCTTTGTCGAAAAGCGGCCGCACAAGGCCGTCTTCGAAGTTGCACGCCTGCCGGGCGTTCTGGCCGTGGAGCCTTATCGGGAGGTGCCGATCCGCGTTCGCAAAGGGCATGTGGAGCGCCGGGTAATGCTCAGCGGCCGGCCGCGCGACGCCGATCTCAGCCGCATCATCGACATCAATCTGCGGCCTGTCGTGCTGCCCGAAGCGGGCCTGGCGATCTCCGACTGGCTTGCCGGCATTCTCGATGCAACCGTCGGCGATCTGGTCGAGATCGATCTGCTTGAAGGGAGCCGCAGGACCGTGTCTCTTCCCGTCGCGGCGCGGGTCGAGGACTATTTCGGCATCAACGCCATGATGGACTCGGAAGCGCTGGCGCGGCTGATGCGCGAAGCGCCCGCCGTCAACAGTATTCATCTCAGCTTCGACGAGAGCATGCTCGATGCGCTTTACGAGGCGCTCAGACGCATGCCGACCGTCAGCGGCGTAGCGCTGCAGCGTGTTTCGTTGGTGAACTTCCGTGAAGCATTGGCTGTCATCGTCACGACGATGGCCAGCATCTACATCGGACTTGCGTCGACTATTGCCTTCGGCGTTGTCTACAACAGTGCACGAATTTCGCTGTCGGAGCGGGCACGGGAACTCGCCAGTCTGCGTGTGCTCGGCTTCCACCGCGGCGAGGTTTTCCGCCTGCTGTTTCTCGAACTCGCGCTTCTCACCCTGATTGCCCAGCTTCCAGGCTGGATGATCGGCTACGGCCTGGCGTGGCTAATCAACACCGAAATGGCCGGCGAACTGATGCGTACGCCGCTGATCGTTGAGCCTTTGAGTTATGTGCTTGCCAGCACAATCGTTGTCACCGCCGCCCTGCTGTCTGCGCTCGTCGTCCGCGAGCGCATCAACCGGCTTGACCTTGTCGCCGTCCTGAAAACGAGAGACTGAACCATGCGCCGCATCTGGATAAAACGAACGGCAGGACTCCTGATAGCCGCGGCAGCGGTTGCCGGTGTTGTCTGGTTTGCCTGGCCCCAGCCAATTCCGGTCGACCTCGCATCTATCGTCCGCGCACCGATGGAAGTGACGATCGAGGACGAAGGCAGAACGCGCGTGCGGTACATATACACCGTCTCCGCTCCCATCGCAGGAAAGGTTTTGAGGACGCCTCGGCATGTGGGTGACGAGGTCGTCGCGGATGAGACGGTGGTCGCTGTGATGCAAGCGACGGCACCGGGATTTCTCGACATACGCTCGCGCGAGGAGCTTCGGGCCGCGCTCGCCGCCGCTGAGTCGGCCGTAGAGTTGGCCGAACATGAGATGCATCGGATCGAAAGGGGTCTCGAATTCGCACGGGACGAGCTTCAACGGGCTGAGACGCTTGCGCGTCGCAAGGTGGTTTCCGCTCAGGCAATGGAGAAGGCGCAAGTCGATGTCGAGACGACCGAGCATGCGCTCGCCAGCGCCAAGGCTCAGCTTGCAGTGCGGCGCAGCGAGCACGCGAGCTTGGCGGCACGCCTGATGGAACCTAGAAGAAAGGCGGATTCTCAGGATGCGGCGTGGGGCATCCAGCTTCGCGCGCCGGTATCGGGCCGCGTCCTCGCCATCCACCAGGAGAGCGAGGCCGTTGTCCAGCCAGGCACGCCATTGATCGACATCGGTGATCCACGCGATCTCGAGGTCGTAGTCAACCTGCTCTCTAGCGAGGCTGCGCGGATCGAGCCTGGCGCTACCGCGCGCATCGATGGCTGGGGCGGACCGCCGCTTCGGGGTAGGGTCAGGCGCATCGACCCGGCTGGTTTTACCAAGATTTCCGCCCTCGGCATCGAGGAGCAGCGCGTAGGCAGCATCATCGAGCTGGTCGATTCACCGGAAGCCTGGCCACGGCTCGGGCACGACTTCCGGGTGATCGTCAATGTCACCGTCTGGAGTTCCGCGGATGCGCTCGCAGTACCCGTGGCTGCCCTCTTCCGGCGCGGAGACGGTTGGGCAGCGTACGTCGTCCGAGAGGGACGCGCGCGAAGCACCACTGTGGATATCGGGCGACGCACGGATCGAACAGCAGAAGTTCTTGCCGGACTGTCACCCGGCGAACAGGTGATCCTGCACCCTAGCGATAGCATCGCTGACGGTGTGGCCGTGGCCGCGCGCAGGGAGCGATGAATGAAGAGACAGCCTTTAGCCCATGCCATTTGGTCTAATCACCGAAAGGCAATACGCGCGGAAGGTGTCTGACACGCCTGTTCGTGACGTGATGGGGGATGAGGAGCCGAACCAGACAGTCGAGGCCCGCATAGAGCCGGCGTCGCCAGACTTGCGTCTACACGGCCAACAGGCGACAACAGCCCGGTCATGTCCTCGATCTCATCAGTCAATCAGGCAGCCACCCGATACACGCGACTGCAGATCGCCTTGCACTAGGCAGTGGTTCTCTTGATCATCGAGCAATGGTATACGTCCCGGGCAATACCGAGGACGCACAACCCGCTTCTGCCGCCTTCGGGCTTGGGCTTGCTTCAACACGCCCTCGGCCGCTGCTGCGCCGATCGCCGCGGCCGTTCCCGTGGCGACATACAGGAAGTCGCGCTTTGTGATCTCGCTGGTCGGGTACTGATCCGTTTCCATGGCGGGACTCCTCAGTCCATCGATGCCTCCGTTCGTCTTGTCCCGGGAGCGGTTAGGGCAGCACGACCATCTGGTGGCCCTCGCCCGAAACGGCGATTTCGCCACGCACGGCCATGCCGGACTGCCCGACGATCCAGACTTTCGGTTCCTCGCGGCTGGAAACGAAAAGCGCGCCCGTGCTGGTGACCGTCGCCAGGTGATAAGGAGAGGGCGCGAGCGTAGTGGTCTTCTGCGTGCCTGTGTCCAGGGCGACCGCGACGAGCTTGTCTTCGCCTTTCCCGCTTACAAACAGCGTCTCGCCGTCATCCGAGAGGTCCAGCCCGTGTATTTCGCCGCCGACCGGGAAGGTCCGTGCGATCCTGCCGGCAGGCAATGCGATCTCGTGCACGTCACCCGCATACGCGTCGGCGACGTACAGATGCTCGCCGTCGCGTGAGATGACGACGTGCTCGGGCGCTTCGCCGGACAGGATGTTGCGCTTCACGAAACCCTTTTCGATATCGACTTCGCTGACCGTTCCATTGTCGGCATTCGTGACAAAGACCGAACGGCCATCGGGCGCAAACACCGCATAGTTCGGGTTCGGGCCGGTCGGCACGAAGATCCTGAAGGATAGGGTGTCCAGATCGACGATGCCGATCCCGCCCGTTGTCGGATGGGAGGTGACCGCGTGGCGGCCATCCGGCGACATTGCCACGTGATGGACGGCGCCAGGGACTTCGATCCGTCGCACGACTTCACCCGACTGCGCATCTAGAACGGTCAGGATGCTGACTGGGGCATCCATCGGCATGGCTGGCGCAGGCTTGCGTGCGTGATGCGCCTCGTGTTCGTCCTGCGTAATGCCTTCCGGTTTCTCCGGTACTTCGGCCTCGTCTTTCGCTACTTCGGTGTAGCTGCCTGCAACAAGATACTTGGCTCCCGGCGCGCCGGCCAAGCCGTGAACGGCCTCAAACCCGGTCCAGCGCGCTTTGACGGCGCCAGTATCGGCGTCGACGACGAGTATCTCGCCAGCGCTCCCTTCGGGAATGTAGACGGTGGCTGCGGAGGCTGCCGCGGGTGTCAGCAGGAGCGCAACGAGTGCCGCTGTCGCAAGACCTGTTCTGATTGTTGTCATCTATGAACTCCATTGCTGGATCGGGACAACGGCGGCGGTTTGCCTGCCATCGTCATAAGCCAAAGAACGCGGCGATGATCACGGCTCCAACCGCGACGCCGCCAACCAGCCAGCCGACGACTACACCCGGCCGGTTTTCCAAGCCGGGGGAGGTGCGGGCGACCAACAGCCCGATCACGATGAACAGGATCAGATCGATCAGCCCGTGGGTCACCCAGTGATGACCGGTAGCCGCCTTCATCCATGCCAGGACGGTGTCTTCGTTGCTTTCCTTGAGGACGACGAGAAGCGCGCTGAGCACGCTCGTGATCCCGGCCGAGACGGCGAAGGCCGCCGCATACCGGCTGACGCGCGATTCGCTGGCCATACTCGACGCGATCTCTAAGGGAGCATTCTGCTGTGTGGTTGACATGATGGGTTTCCTTTCTTTGTCCGGAACGGGTCACTGCGCGGCGAGCGCGACCTTGGCGCCCATGGCAATGAATGCTCCAGCACCTTCCATCCCGAGGCCGAGGGCGACGACGATGGCTGAGGACCAGTAGACCAACAGGCGCGCCGGCCGGTTCGACTTCAGGTCGGCGAACGTTGCGATCGGCAGAAGCGTTGCGACGAGCAGGAGCGAGAGGAAGACGTGCTCCTTCGCCTCCATGAAGAACTCGTGGGCGAACGGCCAGGGTCCCGCCTTGATCAGGGCTTTGTCGGCCGCGTAGTTAACGACATACCAGTAGCCGCCGACGACATAGGCCAGCCAGATGAATGCCGCCGACAAGAGGGACGCGGTTCGGATGCGGCCGATATTGTCTGCGGAGGCATTGAGGGTTTCTGCGAAGACCCAGACCGCGGCGAGAACACCGAGCACGCCGACGGCCGGGTGGATCATCAGTATGAGTTCTTTCGACATGTTCCTCTCCCGGGCTCAGGATTTGGGATTGGGTTCCGTCAGCTTGAAAACCAGGAAGGCCGACAAGCCGAACAGGAACTTGGAGATGAAGCTGACGGAGTAGGGTACGGCGGTCACGAATGCCGGGCTCAGGGCCGGCAGCAGGACGAGGAAATTGAATGCCCAGACGGTGGCCAGGGCTCCGACCGTGACCACAAGCTCGCCGGGCCACGAGCGCATCCTTAGAGGGAGCGCATTGAGGCCGGCGCCCACAATGATCCCGAGCAGCGCGGCGAGGACCATGTGGACCGCGATGCCGACGGTCACCGTGTCGAGGATTCCGTAGGCACCCACGGCTTCGGCAACGCCGCGTGCGATCTCTGCCACATCCGCGTGCGAGTTCGCCGAGTAGGCCCAGACCCACAGGATTTCGGCCAATCCGCCCGCCGTACCTGAAAGAACGCCGAAAACGACCAGCCGGTTGTCGGCGGTCTTCGCCACGGCTTTGGACTTCTCTGTATTCATGCTGTTCACTCCTATTCTCGGAAAGCGGAACGAAGCCGTTGAGCAGTCGCGCAGGTGATGCGCTCTTGATCCGCGAACGACGGGATATGCCCAGTCTCGCCCGGATTACCGCCGGAAGCCCGGAGCACGGACTTGCTTCATCACGCAATTGCCGCTCGCCCCGACGTGGACAGCCATGAGGCTGCACCTTCTTCGGGTCAGACCAATCTGGGAGGGGGAACTGGAATCCGCACGAGCCGGAATGCGCCGTGCTCGTTTGCCGGCGCCGTCTGGTTATCTTCGACGCTGGCGCCGAGAACAAATGCATGTGGCAGAACCGCTGGTGCATGGTGGCAATGGATCGAAGTTCCGCAGTCGTCCTTCGTATCCAAGGGTCCGGATTGAGACCCGATGGCATCAGCGGTATGGCTGACGGTCACAGTCAGGGCGTGTTCGATGTTTTCAGCGGGGAACGACTGGACGGTGATCGCGACGGAGAAAATGAGCGCGAACAGTGCAACAAATGCCCCCATCCGTCTTGGCGGGGCGGATCTGTTCGCTCGATATGCTGCAGTCCAGAACATCACAAGATCCATTTGATCTCGTAAAATTCTAGCTGGCGAACCTCATCGGGCATTGATGTTGGTCAAATCTGCATTTTGCCGGTCTTTCCGGTTGCGAGGAAGCGTGCGATCAAAAAGCGAAGGATGAACCGGGAAAGTTGCGATTGAGCGTGTAGGACATGAAAGCCTCCGTGTATGTGGATGTCGGTTATTTCCGCAGGTATTTCACCAGGGCGGCGATCGCGAGGACCACCAGGACGGTGACGAGCAGCATGCCGAGGCCGCCCATTCCGTATCCCGTCATCATTGTAGCCTCCTGAAATCGAGGACCCCCCGAAGGACGGAACCTGGCTTGGCCAGGTTCTGTCGCGAGAGTCCGTTGTTGCCAGCACCGAGGTGGCCATCGCGCATTATCGGCGTTCGCTGCTGTCCGGGCGAGCCGATAGCGTACGATCACAACCAATCTGATCGTCTTTGTGAAAAAACCAACTCAATTGCTCCCACGCCGACTCCAGATAAGGTCCGGGCAGCGTCGATCGTTTACCGGTTCGTATCCACCGCTCGCCATGAACACACCGACACACATGATCATCGGGCGCGCTCTGCGAGCGGGAGGTTTTCGGATCGCGATTCTTTTCCGAAAGCTGGCAGCGGGTCTTTGCGATCGATCACTGTTTTGCGGTTTGGGGTGTCCTTCTCCTCGCGGGGGTTCTGCTGACCGCGGGAAAACCCGCCCTGACGGACATGGTCATGACCGAGGGGCTCGACCGTAACGAGGTGCTGGCGCTGGTCGCCGCCGTGGAAGAGTACTCGGAACATCCGATAGGCACGGCGATCGTGAATGCGGCACGCGCTGAAGGGGTGGAAATCCCGGAGGCGAGCGAATTCAGCTCCATGCAGGCGATGCGCAATACGCTGGCAGACCTGGTCGCCGCCTGCGCCGGCGACCACCGTCCCGACTGCCCGATCTGGCGACCTCGTCTGTATCGGACTCCAGGGAGATAGCTTAGGCCCGCAAAAGTGCCACGCTTGAAGTTCCGGTGCGCCTCCCGTGCCGCATAATTGATGTCCATCAAAGCTCAAGCCGGTGAAGGATGTAGGCTTTGCCCGTTACGTGGCCAAAGAAATCCAAGTGATATGGGACGACGGTCGCAGTTTGTGCACATGTCTCCATCTCACACGGTAGGCCACCAATCGACGGAGGACACCATGGCACGCCTTGTCCGGGGATCACTGACCATATCCGTGATGTTGGCTGCACTTGCGATGACGCAACCCGCCAACGCTCACGGGTCCGATGAACACGCCGCTTCGCCGGAAACCGATACGATGGTGGGGCGTATGCGCGAGATGCACGAGGGCCATGAGCACGGCCATGACTTCGCGGCCATCGAGTCAATGGCGCCGGAGGACATGCAGCGCGTCATCCGGGTCATGACGGATATCGGCCTGGCGGTTCCGCCAATGGATGCCCATCGCGGCCGCGAGCTCTTCATGGCCAAGGGCTGCGTAGCCTGCCATCAGGTCAATGACGTGGGCGGAGAAATCGGTCCCGCGCTGAACGCCGCCGACATGCCGTCGCCGATGAATGCCTTCGAATTTGCTGCCCGCATGTGGCGCGGTGCCGGCGCGATGGTCGGGATGCAGCAGGAGCTTCTGGGCGAGCAGATCAACCTCACCGGACAGGAGCTTCTCAATCTCGTCGCCTTCGCCCACGACGAAGCCGAGCAACGGGAGGTGTCGAAGGACGACATACCGGCCGAGTTCAGGGAGTTCACCGACTACTGATCGGCACACCATCAGTTCGACTGGCGCCCCGGTTTCTCGGACCGGAGCGAGAGACCTCATCTCCGATTGATCAACGATCATTATACGCAATTTGAGATGGCGCGAGCCAGGAGCACGCATGGCCGCATCCCCTCCCACCAAGAAGACCATTCTCGTCAATGGTGTGCCGCTGCCTGACGCACTGGACGAATAGATGATCCGTGAAGTGGTCCATGGTTTCTACCACGCGATCCGAAACGACGATCTCCTGGGGCCGATCTTCAACAACGCAATCCAGCCGGACGCGTGGCCGGCTCATCTGGCGAAGATGTGTGACTTCTGGTCATCCCTCCTGCTCAGGACTTCCCGCTGCAATCCCACGGTCGTTCCGTCCTTACGCTCATCGGAGAACGGGCATGCGGGAGGTGGCCGGAGGTGCCCGGCCGACGAAACAAGGCTCCTGCAATTTAATCTCGGTCAAAGACGGTTGAGCGGAAGCGCCGCCAAATGGGTAGCATGCATACGCATGTCACATCAATCAACGGCGAACGGATTAGCGTAGCACCGAAGTCGACTGCCGTCGAACGGGTCGGGCAGCCCAAGGTCGCAAAGCTCCAGCTGAACCCGGATGGATCGCTTGTGGAACTGGAACCTGGCGACTGGTTCGTGTGCTTCGTTTCCGGAATCTACAAGCAGTGGTGGCACCCGTTCGTTCATCGTCGGCACAAGCACGTCTTTGCCATGCGCCCGGCCGAAAACTGCAAGTGGACGCTTTTTGAGCCGTGGTGGACGCGGCTTCTGACCGCGACCATTACGAGCGAACAGGCGAAGAAGTTTCTGCGCTGGGGTGCTCTTGGAGATGTGCTCCTGGTGCGCGAGGCGATCCCTGGCAACGCCGGCCAGTTCCGCGGCTGGATGAACTGTGCTGCTCTTGCCGCGTATCTGCTCGGTCGCCCGTACTTGGGTATGGACACCGCATGCCCTCTACCGGCGCCTGATCCGCGAACCGAATGTCTGCCACGTCGACGTATCCGAGTTGCTGCAACGTGACCTCTCGGAAGTCGGCGTGGCGGGGTCGCGGACGATTGAGGCCTGTGACGAATGCCGGCCTGACCATCCCAAGCGCCGCCCGGGCGCGTCGAAACCGTTCTGCATGAACTGCGGCCGCGATCTCGTGGACCTGCCGGCAATGGCGGGGAAGTAAATGGCCCAGATCCGTATAGCGACCAGGAGAGCAAGCATCCGATGAATCTGAAATTCCTCGGCGGTGTCGGAACCGTCACGGGCTCGAAATACCTCCTTGAGTTCGACGGAGCCCGCGTGCTCGTCGACTGCGGGTTGTTTCAAGGTTTCAAGCAGCTGCGCCTGCGCAACTGGGCGCCGTTTCCGGTCGATCCCGCGAGCATCGATGCGGTCATCCTCACCCACGCGCACCTCGACCATACCGGCTACCTGCCCTTGCTCGTCAGGAACGGTTTTTCGGGACCGGTCATCTGCACGGAGGCGACGCGCGATCTTTGCGCGATCCTTTTGCCCGACAGCGGCTTTCTGCAGGAAAAGGACGCCGACTACGCCAACCGCCACGGCTTCTCGAAGCATCATCCGGCACTGCCGCTTTACACGCGCCGCGACGCTGAAGTGTCGCTGGCGCGGTTCGCACCCGTGCCGTTCAGGAAGGAACGTACGGTTTCGGGCGGACTTTCGGTCCGCTTCCTGCCGGCGGGACACATCCTGGGGGTGGCGATCGTGGAAGTGAAATATGCGGATCGCACCATCGTCTTTTCGGGCGATCTCGGCCGGACGAACAGCGCGACGATGCTCGACCCCAGCCCGGTCAGCCATGCCGATTATCTTCTGGTGGAGTCCACCTACGGCAATCGTCGGCATGAAAAGCGGGATCCGGAGGAAGCCCTTGCCGATGTGATCACTCGTACGGCGGGTCGTGGCGGAACGGTGCTTATCCCCGCCTTCGCTGTCGGGCGGGCGCAGACCCTTCTGTTCCATCTGCAGCGCCTCAAGGAGATGCGACGCATTCCCGACATTCCCGTTTTCCTCGACAGTCCCATGGCGGTGAATGCCAGCGAGGTGTTCTGCAAGCATCTCGGGGACCACCGACTGACCGCCGATCAGTGCAGGTGGTCGTGCAACGTCGCGCACTATGTGCGCGAAACCGAGGAGTCGAAGGCACTTGATCGGGATCCGATGCCGAAGGTCATCATCTCGGCGAGCGGTATGGCAACCGGCGGTCGGGTTCTGCATCATCTCAAGCGCTACGCACCGGATGCGCGCAACACGATCCTGTTTTCCGGCTTCCAGGCCGGCGGCACGCGCGGCGCGGCCATCACGGCCGGAGCGGAAAGCGTGAAGATCCATGGTGCGCAGGTCCCGATCCGTGCGGAGGTTGACAACCTGCACATGCTGTCGGCACATGCAGACGCGGACGAGATCATGCACTGGCTCGGCAACTTCGCCGAACCGCCGCGCATGACCTTCATCACCCATGGTGAACCGGAGGCCGCGGACGCGCTGCGCCACAGGATCGAGAGTGAGTATGGCTGGGCCTGCTGGGTGCCCGAGCACCGGGAGGAGACCGTCCTCACATGAGCACAAGGCGCATCGGCGACACGAAGCAGCCAGTCCCGGACTCAAACGTCTTGCGTGCGCGGCGGCTGGGCATAGACACGCAATACGAAGCGGTTGTCTTCATGCACAACGACTGTCCGGTCTGCCGCTCGGAAGGCTTCACCTCCCATGCCCGCGTGCGCCTGACGCATGGCGGGCACACGGTCATCGCGACGCTCTACCACACCACGGGTGATCTCCTTTCGCGCGATGAGGCGGGCCTGTCGGATGCCGCCTGGCGGCGGCTCGGCCTGCGTGACGGCGAAACGGTGACGGTGAGCCATCCTCGCCCGCTGGACTCGCTGAGGAGCGTGCGCGGCAAGGTCTATGGACGGCGGCTCGATGCGGGTGCATTCAAGGAAATTGTCGGCGACATCGTCGCCGGCCGTTATTCGGACATCCATCTTTCCTCCTTCATCACGGCCTGTTCCGCGCGGCCGCTCGACCACGACGAAACCGTCGCGCTGACGAAGGCCATGACCGAGGCCGGCGACCGGCTGGCCTGGGACACGCGACCGGTCGTCGACAAGCATTGTGTCGGCGGTCTTCCGGGAAACCGGACCACCCCCATCGTTGTGGCGATCGCAGCCGCCTGCGGTCTCACCATGCCAAAGACCTCCTCACGCGCCATCACGTCGCCCGCTGGAACGGCGGACACCATGGAGACGCTGGCGCCGGTCGATCTCGACCTTCCGGTCATGCGGCGGGTGGTCGAGCAGGAGGGCGGGTGCGTGGTATGGGGCGGCGCGGTGCGGCTGAGCCCCGCGGACGACACGCTGATCCGTGTCGAGCGGGCGCTCGATCTCGATAGCGAGGGCCAACTCGTGGCCTCCGTGCTGTCGAAGAAGATCGCCGCAGGCGCCTCCCATGTCGTCCTCGACCTGCCGGTGGGGCCGACGGCGAAAGTGCGCGGCCCAGAGGCCGCGGCGGCCCTGTCGCAAAGCCTTGTGGCAGTTGCCCGCGCGTTCGATATCGAGGCGCGCGCGATCATCACGGACGGGCGTCAGCCGGTCGGCCGCGGCATCGGGCCCGCCCTCGAAGCGTGGGATGTCCTGGCTGTGCTGCAAGCTGCGCCGAATGCCCCGCAGGATCTGCGCGAACGGTCCGTCGCTCTGGCGGCGACCCTGCTTGAGCTCGGCGGAGCCGCGGCGGAGGGCAGGGGCGCCGAGCTTGCCACCCGCACGCTCCATGAGGGTCGGGCGTGGCAGAAGTTCCAGCGTATCTGCGCGGCACAGGGCGGGATGCGCGAGCCGCCAAGAGCGGCCCACCGCAGTCCCGTCCTCGCGGTAAGGAGCGGAAAGGTCACCGCAATCGACAATCGCCGCCTGGCCAAGGTGGCCAAGCTTGCCGGGGCGCCGGACGACAAGGCCGCGGGGGTCGAACTCCACGTCCGCCTCGGTGCAACGGTCGACGCCGGCGAGCCACTTTATACCGTGCACGCCGAGGCGCCGGGTGAGCTTGCCTACAGCCTCGACTACGTGGCGGCGAACGCAGACATCATCGAGGCGAGGGAAGCGTGATGCGGCCACTCATTGTCACGCTGCGCGAAGGCGAAACGCTCGCGAAGCCACTGGCGGAGGCTGTCGGCGGGGAGGTTGCTTGCGTCGAAGTCCGTCGCTTCCCCGACGGCGAGACCTATCTAGGCTACGATACGGCTCCTTCGGGGAGGTCTGTCCTGCTGCTTTGCTCGCTCGACCGGCCGGCCGACAAGTTCCTCCCGCTCATGTTTGCCGCCGACACGGCCCACGACCTGGGTGCGGCATCGGTGGGGCTCGTGAGCCCGTATCTGGCCTATATGCGGCAGGATCGGCGTTTCCGGCCAGGCGAAGCGGTCACCTCGACCTATTTCGCCAGGATTCTGTCCGGTCACGTCGACTGGCTGGTCACAGTCGACCCGCACCTTCATCGGCACAGTTTACTCTCCGAGCTGTACGACATGCCGGCAGTGGCATTGCACGCAGCACCGCTGATCGCCGAGTGGATTCGTCAATCCGTAGAGCGGCCTCTTCTCGTCGGCCCGGACGAGGAGAGCGAGCAGTGGGTGGCCGCGGTCGCGCGCGAGGCACGCGCGCCGCATGTAGTGCTGCGCAAGATCCGCCGTGGGGATCGCGACGCCGAGATTTCGGTCCCGGACATCGATGAGTGGCGCGAGTGCACGCCAGTGTTGGTCGACGACATCGTCTCGACCGCGCGTACGATGATCGAGACGGTGCGCCATCTCCTGCGTGTCGGCATGCGGCCGCCCGTATGCGCTGCGGTACACGGCCTGTTCGCGGGCAACGCCTATCAGGAGCTGCTCCAGGCTGGCGCGGCACGCGTCGCGACGTCGAACACCGTCGCCCATGCTTCCAACGCCATAGACGTCACTGGACTGCTTGCGCGCGCGGTTCGCGGCATGCTCGCGAAGACCTTGCCTCGACGACGCTAAGCAAGGAAGAACGGGGACTCACCATCGCCATGATCGGCGACGGCGTCAATGACGCGCCGGCGCTCGTCGAATCCGATCTCGGCATTGCGATCGGCGCCGGCACCGAAGCGCCATCGAGTCGGCGGACGTCGTGCTGGTGCGCAACGATCCCAGGGACGTTTTCGCTATCCTGGCGCTGTCGCGCGCGACCTACGGCAAGATGATCCAGAACCTGTTGTGGGCGACCGGCTACAACACCTTCGCCATTCCGCTTGCGGCAGGCGTTGCCTATTCGTGGAGTCTCCTGCTGACGCCGGCCCTCGGCGCGGCCCTCATGTCGCTCAGCACCGTCATCGTGGCCATCAACGCCAAGCTCGTGGAGCGGGCTCGGAGGCTGGTCGCCAGCACCGGCGAGGATGAACATGTCGATGATGATCGGTGTCGGGCGGTGTCTATGAACTCTGTCGCCGTTCCGGCCTATGCGTGGGCCTGTGACGTAGCCTGCTCGGAGCCGGTGAGCGGCAATCCGGCCGTGGCAAGCTTCTGGAAATGGTCGTCAAGTTCGACGGGCTGAAGGGGGTACCCGCTTTCGACCCACCAGCCGAGAAGGGCCAGGAACGCTCCTGTCAGGAACTCGACCGCAATTTGATCGGGAATGCCGTCGGGCGTTCGGCCCGCAAGCTCGCAACGCACGGCCTTTCGTACTTTGTCGCGGAGCTGGTCGTGGATGGCGTCGCGCCGATCCGCAATCAAAGCCCTGTGCAAGGGTCCGAATTCGAGCGCATGCTCGAACATCGGCAGGCTGAAGGCGAAGGCTTGGTCGCCCTCATGCTGCGATCCGCGCGCCCGCCCAATTTTCTGGAGGTGGTCCTCCATCGTTGCCTGACGCAATGCCTCCTTGTCCTCATAGTGGGTGTAGAAGGTAGACCGCCCCACATTGGCGCGGGCGCAGATTTCTTCCACTGTAATCGCAGCGAAACCCCGCTCAGGGATCAACTCGACGAGCGCCTGCTTCAGCAAGGCGCGCGTGCGAGCCACGCGCCGGTCGATCGCGACCGGCCGGTCATTCGTGCGACTTTTCGTGTGCATTTCCACTTCGCCTGTTCGGTTGCAGACAGCGGCCTTCACGATGTCTAGGAACTCTGATTCCAGACATACTGTCCAGTATCATACTGTGCGTCCAGTATCTCAACCAATCGGGAGAAAGATCATGCATGGACTGCGGCACGTACATGGACCCTCGGCCGGCTCAAGGCTCGGTCATTTCCGGATCATACTTGTCGCGAAGCTTGCCTTCGTCATCGCCCTGCTGGCTTTGGTGCCTTACTGGACCGGACTGCTGAGCTGGGCCGTGGCCTTGCATGCTGTACTTGTCGCGTTGCTGCTCGGTTTAGGGGCGGTCGCTCTGTTCCGTCACGGCATGGCCACCCAAGGAAGCGCGCATGACGACGCGCACGGCAATGCGGGCATCACGATCCATGGCGCCGCCTTCTACGACCTGGTCGCATCGGTGATGACGCTTGGACGGGAGCGGCGGCTGCGTGAAGCGATGCTCGGCGTCGTGCGGCTACGGCCGGGTGAGGCAATGCTTGACGTCGCTTGCGGCACGGGTACGCTCGCCATCGCTGCCGCGGGCGAGGTAGGGGCGTCGGGAGAGGTCGTCGGCGTGGACGCCTCGAAGGAAATGCTCGAACGGGCGACAGTCAGGGCGCGACGTGCGGGAGTGGTGGTGCAATTCAGACAGGGCACGGCCCAGTCCCTTTCCTTCCCGGATGCACACTTCAACGTAGTGACGGGAACGCTGATGCTGCACCATATTTCCCCCGAGGCGCGGGCGGCCTTCGCCCGCGAAGCGCGGCGCGTGCTGAAACCGGGCGGTCGCCTGGTGCTGATCGATTTCGGCGTGGCGAGCGGAGCGGCCAAGCTGTTCGGCTTTCATTCGCATGGCGGGGTCGATCCCGACCATGCGGCGGCAAGGCTGCAGGAAATCGGCTTCGCGGATGTGCGTGTCAGCGAGCTGGGGATGATGGGACTATACGCCATCGAGGCAAAGACATGACCGAGCCGGCAACTGAGCAGGAGATAGGTTGTACTATCCTCACTTGGGGATAGGATGCTGCAATGAGACGATCGGCCGACTGCCGCATGGCAAGCGCGACTCCGTCGACGAGTTCATGGAAATTGCCAAGTATTTCTGATGCTCGCGATGTGCAAGCCCTCTTCGGATTGGACCGACAAGCAACGGCGCTTGCGCTCGCGGCATTCGGCGGCGGTTCGATGGTCGCCGCGCTGGCGCTTCCCAGGCTGCTCGAAGCGATTCCGGATCGCAGGGCCATGTTCCTTGGCGCGGCACTGCTCGCCGGGGGCACGCTGACGGCTGCGGCAGTGCCGGACTATGAATGGCTGCTACCGCTGTGGTTCATGATTGGATTGGGTTATTCCACAGCGCAGATCCCTGCAGGCCGTCTGCTGCGCCGATCGTCGAAATCCGAAGATCGTCCGGCCCTTTTTGCCACGCAGTTCGCCCTCTCGCACGCATGCTGGCTGATCGCCTCTCCGCTGGCCGGGTGGGCCGGCACCTCGATCGGCCTGCCGGCGACCGCGGTTCTGCTTTCTGCCCTTGCCGCGGCTGCAATTGTGATCGCTTCGCGTGTATGGCCTGCCGGCGACCCGGAAATCATCGAGCATGGGCATGACGATCTTCCAGCCGATCATCCGCACCTGAAGGGAGCGCGGCGCAACCGCCACGCGCACGCCTTCGTCATCGACGACCTGCACAGGGCGTGGCCTATGGGGGGCTGACCGATCGATCGGGTGGGAAACGTCATCGCGCTTGCCAGGCTGTTCGGTGTCGCATTCGCGGAGTTTCCAGCCCTTCATTGATGCAGATCATGGCTTCATCGAAGCTACAGGCCACTTTGCAGGCATATCAATCACGGCAATCCCAACGCGGTAAGGAGTGTAGACTGATGATGGATGGATTTGGAGGCATGGGGTTCGGCGGAATCGGAATGCTGCTCATCCTGGTGTTGGTGGTTCTGGCGATTACGGCGCTGGTCAAATACCTGCGCAGCTGAGTCCCGGCGGACGCGTTGTGTCACGCTCTGGCGAAACCTGGTTGCTTGGCGGATATGGCGATGTCGGCCTCAAGACGGCGTGCAGACTTTGCGACATCCGGCGATCAGGCGGAAATCACCGCCTTGATGACCGCAGCCACCACCGTGTCCGCGCTGGGTTCCTCCCGAGGCGGGGTCGTTCACTCCGATGCGATCCTGACATTCGATGATGCGGCTCGCCTTCTTGCGGCCCATCTGCCTGAAACGGCAATGTTGCTGAGCTTCGACAAACAAGTGAGCGTCTCTTCTTTGAAGACACTTCTTCCAAGCGCGGAGCAAGGACAGGCAGCAAGTTGCCGAAGACTTTGCGAGTGTCCCGCGGAGCCGGCTTAAATTTGCTCCGCCCGACTAAAGCGTCTCTCTGCCGCTTGTCCCGCCGTTTGAATTGACGGGGATCAATGCGGCGGAACGCCCGTGTCTTCATCTTGTGGTCGATAGTGGCTATACAAAGTGGAGGCGACAATGCCGAACTGGAAGAAGGCGCTTTTGGCAGGAGCCGTGGTCCTGGCAGCGGCCGGGCCGGTGTTTGCCCATAGCAGTGACTGGCAGGAACGCAGGTCCGGTTGGGGCATGGGCCACATGATGGGTGGCTGGGACGGTCCTGGTCCGATGATGGGCTACTACCGTGGGCGCGATTATATGCTCGACCGCGTCGACGGCCGACTGGCTCTCCTCGAGACCGAACTGAAGATCACCGAGGAGCAGGCTCCGATGTGGAAGGAGCTGTCCGACACTATCCGCGCGTCGGCCAAGACCCACAACGACGCGATGGAAGAGATGATGGAAACCTTCCACAGCGATGATTTCTGGGACAAGCCGCTGCCCGACAGGCTGGTCTTCCAGCAGACGCACATGGAAGCCCGCCTTGGGGAGATAAAGGCCGTCAGGCAAGCCGTGGACAAGTTCTATGCGGTGTTGAGCGACGAGCAGAAGAAGGTGGCCGACGAAATTGTCCTGCCGACCATGGGAATGGGCCCTTGGGGCGGCTATGGGTCCGGAATGATGATGCGGTAGGGGTACCGCAAGCCCACGGCGCCGACGCGAGCGAAGGGCAGGCGGTTGCGATGAACAACCCTGAAACATCGGCCGTTTCCCTGATATGGTGATTGGTTCGTAGCGTGCTGCGCCGTCTTCTCTCACACAGCTCATCGCGTTCTGACGAACTATACGCTGGTCGACACGGGGACAAAGGTTTCGCTGGCTGAAACCCGAGATCACGCCTTCGTGCAGGCCATGGAGACTGAGGCGGGAGCGCTACGCTCCGGCGCACATCTAGAGACGCTCCCAAGCCTGGGAAACCGGCTTATGGTGGAACTGGCGGTCTACACCGCCGCCTGCGACCGCACGTTGCGGCGCATGTGGGTGAGAATATCGTCGCCCTCGCGGGCGACGGCTTGCGCGGGCACTATAGCCGTCCACACACCCTGTCTCATGGCGATCCCGTGTGCGACATGTGTTGGATAGCACACGCACCCGTAACTAAGCGGAGGGCTCGGCCCTGATCCCGCGCCGTCGTTTTCCCAACTCGCGGTAGAGCGCCTCGCGGCTTACACCCAGTTCGGCCGCAAGTTCCGTCCATGTCCCTTTTTCGGGCATTGTCCTGCTTTCGCCGAGCCAGGCATCCAGACGTTCGGCGACGGTCCGCAAGGTTCTGATCTCAGCTCCCGTTCGAGCAGACTGCACAGCACGGGCCAGATACGCTGCCCAGGCGTCCGCAGCACCCTGATTGCCGTTGAGTCGGGACCGGAACGTCACGACAGGAATGCAGCATATCGTCGAATTGGCGTTTGCCCGTGCATCGCAGTGATAGACATCCGAATAGGCGGATGCTTCCGCCACCACCTGGCCTCGTCGTGCCGCCTGCAGGCGCAATTCCGTTCCCATGCTGGTCTGGCGGATCAGTCCGATCTGGCCTTCGATCACCAAAAACATCTGATCGATGCGATCACCCGTGTGAAAGAGCGGCTCGGATGCGGCGAGTGTGCGCCTGAACCCGCCATCGAAGAGCTGTGCGATACTATCAGACATGATCTCTATCATATGCGTTGAGTCGGATATGTGCCACCGGTGGACACCTCAACAACAGCGAATGGAATCCTCCGATGCAACGCTACTTACTTCCCACAGTCCTTTCTCTGTTGATCATGACTCCCGCCGGACTTCAGGCGCAGGATCATCGGCACGCCAGGCAGGCATCGCCGTATGCCGGCTTTGAAACCCGCAAGATCAAGAGCCTTTCGGAAGAGGACATCTCCGAATTGAAGAAAGGAGCCGGATGGGGATTGGCTCTGGCGGCCGAACTCAACGGCATTCCCGGCCCGTCCCACCTGCTGATACTGAAGGACGAACTCGGCCTTTCACCCGATCAGGTGACCAGGATCGAAGCGATCTATTCCGAGATGAAGGCTGAGGCCATAGCCGCCGGCGACAGATTTATCGCAGCGGAACGAGCAATCGAGAAAGCCGTCGTTGGAGGTCGGTTGGACGAGCGGCAGCTCCGTGTGCTGGTCGAAAAAGCAGCTGCTGCGCGCGCTGATTTGCGCTTCGTTCATCTTTCGCGGCACCTTTCGACGCCACCTCTTCTTACCGAAGAGCAGATCGAGCGATATAAGGCCCTGCGAGGCTATGCGTCCTTATCGCCGCCCGCCAACATTTCCGAAGATCACGGCGCGAACATGGAGAGGCTGCACGGAAAACATGACTGACCTCTCGAAGCGCAGACATCGCTGAACTATTGCGCCACTGCCGCGAGATAATTCGGCAAGGGTCTGGTTGCCGTCGCGCTGCTTCAGTTGGTGCAGACAAGCGCGCAGTAGGCCATGTCCTGTTCGATGAGCTGGTGCTCGCAAAACCCCGTCCGGCTGGGGAGGCAACTTGCGCCGTAGCGCAAGCCGATCCGGACGACTGAAACAGGTCGGCTTGAGCCATTCACTATGCGCCGCTCAAACGACCGGCAACTGGCGCTACTTTGATGTTCCTCCTGTCTTGGAATGCCCATCGTGGTGTTGCGCGTGTCATGTCTGTAGTCTTTTTGTGCCTTCACTACAGGTCGGCGACACTGGAACTAGAGGGGACTGGGCGCACTCTGGAACGAAGTGTTGAGAGCAAACTTGGATTATGTTGGCTTATCATGCTGCTGCCTGGAAAAGCCCCTGCTGATATCGACGGTTGCGAGCCCCCTGTACCTTTTCATGTTGATGCGCCGGTGTGAGTTGTAGACTGGCGTGACCGGGCCTTCCCGTCGGGAGCAACCCAAAGCCCCCTGTGCCGCGAGCACCTGTTGCGGACTGGTGCCCCGGCGGGACGGTGCGCGGAGTGATGGCACGGCGCACGGCTTCGGGATCGACCCGACCCGTCGAGTCGACGGGCAGATAGGTCACCGTCGCGCCAAGCCGCTCGAGAAACCGGCAGGAAGCGAGAACGGCGGGGTGCTCGACGGCGGTGGTGACGATGTGCTCGCCCCTTGTGCCTGAGCGCGAAGAACGTACCCTTGATGGCAAGGTTGTTGGCCTCGCTGCCGCCGCTTGTGAACACGATCTCGTCGGGCGCCGAGCCGAGCAGCGTGGCGACCTGGGCGCGGGCGCGCTCCAGTGCGGCCTTTGCCGGCGTGCTCGCCAATGGCCGCTGAACGGATTGCCAAAGACTTCGTCGAGAAACGGCCGCATTGCCCTTGCCACCGCCGGATCGATCGGCGTGCTGGCGTTGTGGTCGAGATAGATCTGAGCCATCGGATCAGAACACCAGCACTTTGTCGGCGGCGATGGTGGCGGCCGCGAGTTCGTTCATAGTGCTGCGCCTTACGCCAGCCATGATGTCGGCTTCAGTCAGGCCGCGCGCGTCCATGCAAGTGCCACACAGCAAGATCTGTCCCTTGCCGGCAACCACCCCCTTCAGCATGCGCTCGACATTGTAGTAGCCGTCGGGGGTCTTCTGACCGGTCTTTGCGGCCACCACGGCGTCGGCCATCAGGAACACTGTGACTCCGGTTCCAGGCTCGTTCTTGATGAGAGCAAGAGCCGGCGTAGGCCGTTGTAGCACCGCTCGGTGCCATAGGGCGGGTCATTCAGGATGAACAGGATCTGCACAGGTGTCCCTTTCTTCCGTTCTTCGAACGCGCCTCGATCAAAAGGCGACTTCCGCAACCATCAGCCGTGCGACGAGCCCGCCCTATTCGCCGAGAACGCGGCGCCGCTCCTCGAACTCGTCTTTGTCGATCTCGCCGCGCGCAAAGCGCTCTTTGAGAATGTCGAGCGGCGTGCGGCCCGGCGGCGTGTGATGCGGTGGCGCTGTTGACTGCCACGGGCCGCCGACCCAGCGGACGAGAAGGACCACGGCTGCGATCAGCACCGCGAGAAAAAGGATCATGAACAACGGGCCGAAAATCATCGCCCAGCCTCCACCCCACCACATCATATGAGGGGCCCAAGCGTACCGTTCGGCGTCCGAAGGTGCCTGAGCCCACAGAGCGCTTGGCGCAAGGACCGCGCCCGCAGCGACGAACATCGGAACCAGAACCTTTTGCATTGGTGATCTCCATCATGGATCAGCATTGGATAGGCGGCGCGGCCGCGAAGCTCGCCCCGTGCCCGCCGCGCGGCTACTCCCGCAAGAAGGTCTGAACCTCCTCGGGCGTCACTTTGCCGTCCTTGTCTGCGTCGACCTTGTCGAATATCCGCTTTTGGATAGTCGTAATCTCCTCGAAGGAGAGCCCGCCGTCACCGTCCGTGTCGGCAATGGCGAACATGATCTTCATCATGTGCCCGCGCATGCGCATCATTGGCATGCCTCCCATCATCCCTTGGCCCATCATCCCCTGGCCCATCATCCCCTGGCCCATCATTCGGGGAGGCATCATGCCGGGTTGGCCAGGCTGCGTGCCTTGGCCTTGTCCAGCCGTGTCCCCGGGCTCGGCCGGCGGCGTCGCCTGTGCGAGCGTCTCGGGATGGTGCGGATCGGCCGCGGTTGTTTGCGCGGCAGCACCGGTCGTCGCGCCGGTAGCGATGATGGCAGCGAGCGCGGTCGTGCGTGTTAGTGCAGTCAACGTCATGGGAACCTCCTTGCCTCTAGAGGGCTCTGCAGAGCCCATTCCAGCCCGCTGGCGGCTGCGGCTTCGATACGCAAAAGCCGGTAAGCCGCAGCCGCGATCTGAGTTGCAGTCTAGCCCAAAAGCGAGGCGGCGACTTTGCGCCGGATCAACTGCTCGGCCAGTCGGACTTCGATCCGCCGTATCGTCATGTTGCCCGCCTCGAGGACGGATGCGGCTCCGTAGGCGTGCGCGAAAGATCAGGTTCGCGCATCACGAGGGCCACGACCAACCCAGAGAGAAACGTCAGGGCGGCGATAGAAGCGATTGCGTACGAGAGCCCAAAAAAGTCAGCAATAAGGCCCGCCGACAGCGCCCCGATCGCGTAGCCGAGATCCCGCCAGAACCGATAGACGCTGAGCGAGCGGGCGCGCCAGGTTGGATGCGAGGCGTCAGAGACGGCCGCAATGAGGCTCGGGTAGACCATGGCCGTCCCCAGCCCGAGCAGCAGGCTGCCCAAGAGCCACCACTCGAACTGGCGCGTTGCGGCCGTGAGGAATAGGCCCGCGGCTTGCACCCACATGCCGGCGACGATCAGGCCCTTGCGCCCCCAGCGGTCACTCAAGGGGCCGGTTGCGATCTGCAGGATGCCCCAGGTCGCGGGATAGATCGCCTTAAGGATGCCGATGCGCTCGACGCCGAGGCCGAAGGAGGCGAAGAACAACGGGAAGATGCCCCAGCTCATGCCGTCATTGAGGTTGTTGACGAGGCCGGCCTGCGAGGCTGCGAAGAGATTGCGGTCCTTGAACGATGTGAGCGCAAAGACTTCCCGAAAACTGATCGGCGCAGCCTTCTGCGTGTATGAGGAGGCCTCCAGCCGGACATGGTCTCGCGTATCGCGCACCAGCAGGATCGACAACGCGGCTCCCAGGATTGCATAGCCGATGCCAAGATAGATCGGCGCCGGGCGCAAGCCATATTGCGAGGCGAGATAGCCGGTGAGAAACGCGGTCATGCCGACGGCGAGATAGCCGGCGAACTCGTTGAGGCCGACGGCCAAGCCGCGCGACTTCGGTCCGACGAGGTCGACCTTCATGATCACCGTCATCGACCAGGCAAGTCCCTGGTTGATGCCGAGGAGGGCGTTGGCGGCGATGACCCATTCCCAGCTCGGTGCCCAGATGATCATGAAGGGAACTGGCAGGCCGACGAGCCAGCCGAGGACCAGAACGCGCTTGCGCCCCCAGAGGTCGGCAAGTTGCCCCGACACGAGATTGGCGAAGGCCTTCACCACGCCGAAGCTGACGATGAAGGAGACGACGAGCGTCATCGAGGCGATGCCGAATTCCTCCGAGCCGATCAACGGCACGACCGTGCGCTCGATCCCGACCATGCCGCCGACGAAGGCGTTGATCAGGACGAGCAGCGCGAACTGCGGCCAGTTCTCTCTAAGGCCCAGCCTGACTGTCGAACTCGCTGGCTGACGGTCCGATGTCGCCTCTCTCATGGTCAGGCCGCGGCAGCCGTGTGGCCGGAATTGGCGGCCCGGATCTGCGCGGCCTGCGGCGGGGCCGGCGGAATCTCGGCGAGCATGAAGCGGATGAACTCGTCCTCGTCCTCGATTCCGAAAGCCTCGTTGTGGCGCTTTTCGAAGCCGATGGTGGACCAGGGTTTGCCGCTCAAGCGCCGGCCACAGACCGAGCCGGCATAGGCCCCGGATAGGATCTCGACATGGTCGGGAAGAGCCCTGAGGCGGCCGGCGCTCCGGAAGAGGTCTTTGGCACCTTCTTCGGCGCTGACCGCGAGCTCGGTGCGGCCGAGATCGCCGACCATCAGAGTGTGGCCGGTCAAGACGAACCAGGGCTCGTCGGCCCGTGTGCGGTCGCTCACGAGCAGGCAGATGTGCTCGGGCGTGTGCCCGGGCGTATGCATGACCGTCGCGCTCACGTTGCTGAGCGGCAGCACGTCGCCGTTGTGGACTCCATTGAACGGGAACGAGACGTCGGCCTCGGTCGACAACACGTACTTCGCACCGGCAGCCTCGGCGAGAGAGCGGCCGGCTGAGAGATGGTCGGCGTGAACATGCGTGTCGATGACGAAGTGAATGCGCATGCCGGCGTCCTCGGCCGCGCGCAGGTAAGGCTCGATGTCGCCGACCGGATCGATGACGGCTGCGGCCGCCTTGCCGCCGCAGCCGAAAAGATAGGAAATGCCGACCGGATCTGTGTGAAGGAACTGGCGAAGGATCATGGGCTTGCACTCCCTGTTGCGAAGGGCTAGAAACATTCAATCATTCCGCTGAATGTTCCACTGAGGAGCTGCCGTGTCAAGCACCGGACCGAAACAAGCGATCTACGAAAGCCTTGCCGAGGTGGCTCAGGCGCTCGGCCATCCGCACCGGCTCGAGCTTCTGGAGCACCTGGCGCAAGGGGTGCGCAGCGTCGAGGAACTCTCCGCGCGAGCCCATCTGAGCTTTGCCAACACGTCGCGGCACCTGCAGATCCTGCGGCGTGCGCGCCTCGTCGAGACGGAGCGCCGCGGCAAGCATGTGCTCTACAGCCTCGCCGGCGATGCCGAGGTCGTGGCGCTGATCAAGGCGCTCGGCCGTGTCGGGGAGCGAAACGTGGCCGAGGTCGACCGCGTCATGGCCGACTACTTCCGAGCGCGCGATGCGCTGGAGCCGGTATCGCGAGAAGACCTGGTCTCGAGGCTGCATGACGGCATGGTCACGGTTCTCGATGTACGGCCTGATGATGAGTTTGCGGTCGGACATCTTCCTGGCGCACTCAACATCCCGCTGACCGAGCTGGAGCGCCGCTTAGGCGAGCTTCCGGCAGATCGGGAAGTGATCGCCTATTGCCGCGGCCCTTATTGCGTTCTCTCGTTCGAAGCGGTCGCGGCGCTGCGCGAGCGCGGTTATCTCGTCCGACGGCTCGAGGACGGCTATCCCGAATGGAAGGCTGCTGGGCTGCCGGTCGAAGCGGTCGCCTGAAACAAACACGCGGGGCCAGTCCTATGGATCAGAAAGCAAGCGAAACGGGAAGTGAGGGCGCGGCGTGGCCGGTCATGAACGGAAAGGACCATGCGTCTCCCTCGATGTTCCGGCCGGAGGCGCTGTTGCGCGAGGCGCGCCGGCAGAAGGGGCTGCCGTTCATGACCGTTCCCGCGGTGTGTGTCCTCGATCCCGACGGCGATGTCGTGCGGCACCTCAGACGAACGGGTGCGGGGCGAACCCATGAAGGGTGGGCCTGCTACCACACCGAGCTTCTTGCCTTCGATCTCGACGGCGTCGGCGAGATCGGCATCATCGGCTGCGCGGTGGGTGCTCCTTTTGCGGTGCTCGTGGCCGAGCAGCTTTTTGCGTCCGGCTGCCGCCTGCTCGTCAGCGTCACGTCCGCCGGCCGGATCACCGACAAGGGAGCGACGCCCTACTTCATCCTGATCGACCGCGCCCTGCGCGACGAAGGCACGAGCTACCACTATCTTCCGCCAGCCACCTTCGCCGAAGCCTCCGACGCAGGGCTCCTCGCTCGCGTCGAGGGGGCTTTGTCAGGTCTTTCCGGGGTCGCTGTCCACCGCGGTGCGACCTGGACGACGGATGCGCCCTATCGCGAAACCGAGAACGCGATTGCGTCTGCACGGGAGCTGGGCGCGCTCGCTGTGGAAATGGAGGCCGCCGCCCTGTACGCGTTTGCAACCGCGATGAACCGGTCGGTTGTCTGCTTTGCGCATGTAACGAATGCCATGGCGCAGACTGAAGGCGACTTTGAAAAAGGCGAAGCGGACGGAACCACGGCAACGCTTGCCGTCATCGCGGCAACGGCGCGCGCCTGTGTGGATTACTCACGAGGCGGTGAAAAGCGTGATTGAATTGTTAGCCAGCCCCACCACTGACGAACCTAGTGGTCTGACCCAAACAGGTGGTACCCATCTGTTTGGAGAAGTGAGCCCACAAGCTATTGATCTGGTGGGGCGACTTGTCCTGACAGGTGGGTACCATCTGTCAGGATCGCACCACTAGGCGGTAAGTTCATTCAGCTGATCATCATCCCTATACGATCTCGCAGCAGCGGAAGACGCGCGGACGGTGGGGTTTTGACATCCCCTGGTGTTGCCACGAATGCGAGGAAGTGCACAGGAAGCGGACATTCTCGGCATATCCGCGCGGCGCCGGAGGAGGAGATACTTGTAGAGCCTGGCCCGCCGCCACGGCTTGCAGTCAGAACTTCACCAGTATGGCGGTGCCGTACATGAACGCGACACCGAAGGCGAGGCCGGACAGGACGGGCCAGGAGGAAAGCGCTGTGGCGCCACGCCCATCGTACTTCATCAGATAGGCCGTGACTTCGACGACAACCTGAAGGATCGCGCCCGCACCGATCGCAAGCGCCAGCGCTGACCATTGAGGCGCATAGGCGAGGCTGCCAAGCCAAAGCCCGAGCACAGCCGGGCCACCGGCGAGCAACGTCAGCGCGGGAAAGGTCCACAGCGCCGGGCGCGCCTTCAGCATCGGTGCCGCGATGCCGATACCCTCGGTGATGTTGTGAAAGGTGAAGCCGAGCACAAGGAATGTGCCGAGGCCGGCCGCGCCCGACGCGAAGGCAGCACCGATGGCGAGCCCCTCGCCGAGATTGTGCAGGCCGATGCCGAGCGCGATGAATGCCGCCAGAGTCACGCCGGCCGGTGTTCCGCCGCGGCGGCCCGCCGCCATGAGCAGGAGGAAGCTTGCCGCGGCCGCGAGAACCACCATGGCCTGGCCCTGGAAGATGGCGGCCGCCTCGCTTGCAAGCTCCAGCGCCTCGCCCGCGGCGTCAACCATAAGGAAGGCCAGAAGCCCAACCGTCATGGCGAGGAGGAAGTTCATGCCGCGGCGTCCGACGCCGCGCAGCGCGGGATAGAACATCAATCCAATGGCGACAGGCACGATGCCGACGAAGATGCCCAGAAGCGCTTGGCCGCCGAGGCTTGCCGCATTGGCAACCGGCGTCGGCACAGCAACAGCAATCTCATGCTCGAAGGTGGCGCCGGTATTCGTGATGACCTTCACCGCATGCGCCTCGCCGGGAACCCAGGGGTAGGATAGATGAATCCAGGCGGTCTCTCCCCGCGCGAGCGAGCCGGACGGGCTCTGGGTAAACTGCCAATAGGCTTCGTCGACCTGCACCTGGGCGATGGTCATCGGTTCCGACCCGCCGGCGCGGACGAGAACGTCGATGCCATCGGATGACAAAACCGTCCGCTCGAATGTCAGGTTCTCCACCGGCGGTGCGCCGTTGTCGAAGTGGCGCAACGGATCGGCCGCAACGAGCCAGCCAACCGCAAGCGCAAGAACGGCGAGCGGCAGAAGAAGCCAGAGTAGGGCTGCGCGGGATCGCGGCGCTTCGCCCGGGGCGGATCCTGCTTCGGCGAGCGGACGTGCCTCGTTCATGCCACCGCCTCCCGGACGTCGAAGAAGCTCATCCAGCCCAGTTCGGCGAACTCCGACTGGTGCGCGTGAAACATGTAGAGCCCCGGCTCGTGGTCCTTGAAGGAAAACTCGAGAATGCCGCGCTGCGCCTGGCACTGGGTGATCGTATCGACGGTGCGAAGCGTCGGCGTCAGCGTCGTACCGTGATCGTAATAGTCGAAGAAATTTCCGTGGAGATGAAAGGAATTGATCGGATCGAACTCGACGGCGTTTGTGAGGTAGACGCGCACCGGCTTGTCACGCCGTATCGGGATCGGCCGCTTCATATATGCATGGGCAACGGTGTTGACCGCGTAGATTTCGTTCTCGTCGTCGAAATTGGTGTCGAAGCCGTTCATCACCATCGCCAGTTCCTGCCACTCGGCGTTCTCCGGCGAGCCCAGCAGGCGGGAACGGACGACGTCTGTGTGCTCCGGGTGAAGCGTGGGATCGGGGTCGACCACGAACAGCCCGTAGAGCCCCTTGTGGATGTGCCGCTTCAGGGGCAGCGCGTGGCAGTGGTAAAGGTGGCAGCCGAAGGGCTTAGCGTCGAACTCGTAGACGAACTCCTCGCCGGGCGCGATCACGCCGGCGCCCGGAATCCCGTCCATGCGCGCCGAATGGATGCCGTGGAAGTGGATCGAGTGGGGGTGTGAGCCGTGGTTGCGGAAGACGACATTCAGCCTCTCACCCTCGGTCGCCCGCAGCGCCGGCCCAGGAACGCGGCCATTGTAGGTCCAGGCCGGAAACATGATACCGGGCGCGATCTCGATCTCTTTGTCGACGGCCTCGATCTCGAAGGTGCGCAGAATGCGCCCGTCCGGCAGGCGCGAGACCGCCCCCGTCTCCCATTCGGTCAGCATCTTTGCCGTATCGAAGCCGTTCTTCGCTTCATCGACCTCTCCCACGGTCATCATCGCTCCGTGGTTGGAGCCGTGGCCGGAATTATGGCCTGAACCAGCCATCCCTTCATGCGGCTTGTCGCCAGCATATCGGGGCTGATTGACCTCTTGGGTACGACCTGCCGCCGCAGCGACGGCGGTTCCGCTCGCCGCCGCAAGACCCGCCCCTAGGACGGTACGCCGGCTCAATCGCGTTCGCAGCCAATCGGCAAGTTCCAGCATTCGTTAATCCTGCAAATGAGAATGATTTGCAAAAATAGCATGAAGATATGACTGACGACAAGTGCCCGCCGGATCGGCGATCGCATGGGCACATGAAACGGGTGCGGCCTTGACGGCGAGCAGATAGTCGGCGCCGGCATCTCTGATGGCGGTGGCATTGGTGGCATTGGTGGCGATGGCATCGATGGAGACG
>NZ_WQNH01000026.1 GCF_009812055.1 Chelativorans xinjiangensis
CCCCCTACGAATACATCTGCAAATGCTGGACAAAGGAGCCCGAACGCTTCAGGCTCGATCCAATCTATCAAATGCCGGGACTAAACAAATAGGTCGTCTCAACGGAAGACCGGCAATTCAGCGCCCGATGCCGGCTCGCTTGTAACGTTATGTCGCATAACGTTAGCGCCGGCCCAGTCGTCGCGCACGACATTGGATGCTAGCTTGGCTGCCAGGCACCGAATTTCAGGTATAGGATTCTCGTGATGAGCACTATTCTAAACGCCCGAGGTGTCCCTCTCTCCTACAGCACCAAGTCCGTCAACCATTTTTCGGCAACGAACTCCGGGCCGCAGCTATCCGGCACGGACAGCCATGACTCCCTCTGGGGCGACGGCAGTGTCGATGTCACCATGTATGGCGGTGCCGGCGACGACATCTACTACCTGTACTCATCGACCAACAGGGCATTCGAAGCGTCGGGCAAAGGCGTCGACACGATCGTCACCTGGATGGATTATACGCTGCCGGACAATTTCGAGAACCTGAAGGTTACCGGCGACGGGCGCCGGGCCACCGGCAACGATGCCGACAACATCATCATGGGCAAGAACGGGACCCAAACCCTCGACGGCGGCAAGGGCGACGATGTGCTCGAGGGTGGCGCGGGAGCCGACAAATTTTTTGTCAAAGCCGGCAACGGAAGCGACCTGATCCTCGATTTCACGGCCGAGGACAGGGTGCGCATCGAAGGATACGGGATAACCTCATTCGCCGACCTCAAGGCGAGGATGGTCCAGTCGGGCACCGATGTTCGGGTCGACCTCGGCGGGGGCGAGATACTTGTTTTCGCGAACACCACCATCGATCAACTCGATGAGAGCCAGTTCACGATTGACGACGCACCGGAGAACAGCGTGCTCAACGCCAAGGGCGTCCCGCTTTTCTATAGCGGAGCCTCGGTCAACCACTACTCGGCGTCGGATGCCGGCCCGGAGCTTTACGGCAGCGCCGATAACGACACGATGTGGGGCGATGCGAGCGTCGATGTCACCATGTATGGCGGGGACGGAGACGACATATATCGTCTCTATTCGGCGACCAACCGCGTTAGCGAAGCCTCCGACGAGGGCGTCGACACGATCGTCACCTGGATGAGCTACACCTTGCCGGACAATATCGAGAACCTGAAAGTCACCGGCAACGGGCGTTATGCCTTCGGCAACGATGCCGACAACATCGTCATGGGCGGAGACCGCTCGCAAACGCTGGATGGCGGCAAGGGCGACGACGTTCTCGAAGGCGGCGGGGGTGCCGATATATTCAACGTCGAAGCCGGCAACGGGAGCGACCTGATCCTCGACTTCGGGGCCGAGGACATGGTGCGCCTAAACGGCTACGGGATCACCTCGTTCGAGGAGGTCCTGGCCGGAATGACCCAAGCAGGCAATGACGTCCGGCTTGACCTTGGCGGCGGCGAGACCCTGGTTTTCGCCGACACCACCGTCGACCAGTTCGAGGAAAGCCAGTTCCAGCTTCAGCTCGACAGGTCGAATTTCCAGCTGACCTTTTCGGATGAATTCAACACGCTGGATCTATGGAACGGAGAGTCCGGCACCTGGGATACGAACTTCTGGTGGGGTCGGGAGAACGGAAGCACGCTCTACAAGAACGAAGAGTTGCAATGGTACGTCCAGCCCGACTACGAGCCCACCAATCCGGTCAACCCGTTCAGCATGGACAATGGCGTTGTCACGATCACTGCCGAGCGCGCGCCAGAGGATATCCGCCCCTATATCGAGAACTATGAGTATACCTCGGGCCTGTTGACGACCTACGAGTCCTTTGCCCAGAAATACGGCTACTTCGAAATGCGTGCCGACATGCCGGAGAACGACGGCACCTGGCCGGCTTTCTGGCTTTTGCCGAAGGATCAGTCGTGGCCGCCCGAACTCGATGTCGTGGAGATGCGCGGACAGGAGCCGAACAGGCTCGACCTGACCGCCCACACGAAACAGACGGGCAGCCAGACCGAAATCCTTTCGTCGGTCAACGTCTCGGACACCGCGGGCTTTCATACCTATGGCGTGCTGTGGACCGAGGATGATCTCGTTTGGTATTTCGACGATGTCGAGGTCGCGCGCACGTCCACGCCGGCCGACATGCATAAGGAAATGTACCTGCTTGCCAACCTCGCGGTGGGCGGTATCGCCGGCGAGCCCGATGACGGCTTGGCTGTGCCTGCCGAGATGCAGATTGACTATATCCACGCGTATGCGCTGGACGATCTTCAGGCCGGTGTTGCCGCTACTGCAGACAGCGACGGGACGTTCTGAAGGGCGCGGCGGGTCTCTTGCCGGACTACTGCGGGGACAAGTGGCTCAGTAAACGATCGCGAACCGGTCGGGCGCTTTTCCCGGGTCGGCCCCCTCGGTCGCCACATCGGCAACGGAAGCCGCCGGCGGGCCCTTCGCCAGACGTTCCAACATCGTGTCGACCGCACTCCCGCGCCCGACGATCAGCGCCGTCACCGCGCCGTCAGGCTCGTTGCGCACCCAGCCGGTCAGCCCCAGCCGCTCGGCTTCCGCGCGTGTCCATGCACGGAAGTTCACGCCCTGCACCCTGCCGGTGATGCGCACGCGCCTCGCCTCCAGACCATCCTTCACGGCAGCCTCCTGTTCCCTTCGATTGGAATCTGCCGCAATGATCCGGAAAATCCAGTCGCAAACATGTGGTGGAGGAAGATCGCCGAGGGTCCACGGCTAAAGAGGCGCACTGGTGGGGGCAGCGCGATCTACCGCCCTCTCTCCTTCCGCCATGCGGCGAACTTTTCCAGATTCTCATCCTTCGTCGCCGGATAAAGGCCGATGATCGTCGCGCCGGCCTTGACCTGCTCGGCCACGAAATCCTCGTATGCCGTCATTTCGACCGCCTCATCCGCCACTTCGTCGGCCAGATGCGCGGGTATGACGATGACGCTGTCCGCGTCGCCCACCACGATGTCGCCGGGGAAGACGGCAACGTCGCCGCAGCCGATGGGCACGTCGATGTCGATGGCCTCGTGGAGCGTCAGGTTCGTCGGGGAGGAGGGGCGGTTGTGGTAGGCGGGGATGTCGAGTTCGCCGATCACCGCCGCGTCGCGAAAACCGCCGTCGGTGACGACGCCGGCGCCGCCGCGCACCATCAGCCGCGTGATGAGGATGTCGCCGGCCGACGCCGCACGGGCGTCCTTGCGGCTGTCCATCACCAGGACTGCGCCGGGCGGGCAGATCTCGATGGCCTTGCGCTGGGGGTGGTCGGGGTTGCGGAACCCGTCAAGCTGGTTGCGGTCCTCGCGGGCAGGCATGTAGCGGAGCGTGAAGGCGGAGCCGACCATGTTTCGCCCTTTGGGCGCCACGGGGCGCACGTCCTGGATGACTTGGTTGCGCAGGCCGCGCTTGAAGAGGGCGGTCGCCAGGGTGGCGACGGAGACCTGCATCAGCTTCTCGCGGGTGCCTTCAGAAAGCGTTTCAATGCCCATCGCGTCATCCATTCCTCAGTTGATTTCCGGCCTCAGTTGATTTCCGGCTCGTCTACCCTGGGGCCGAACTCGGTGCCCAGGAAGTCGAAATCGCAGCCCTTGTCGGCCTGTTGAATGTGGCGCGAGAACATCCAGCCGTAGCCGCGGCCGTAGCGCGGGGCGGGCGGGGTCCAGGCTTTGCGGCGGGCGGCGAGTTCCTCGTCGCTGACGCGCATGTCGAGCGTGCGGTTGGGGACGTCGATCTCGACGATGTCGCCGGTCTTCAAGAGCGCCAGCGGGCCGCCGACATAAGCTTCGGGCGCCACATGCAGCACGCAGGCGCCATAGGAGGTGCCGGACATGCGCGCGTCGGAGAGGCGCAGCATGTCGCGGTGGCCTTTTTTCAGAAGCGCCTTGGGCATGGGGATCATACCCCATTCGGGCATGCCCGGCCCGCCCTGGGGCCCGGCGTTGCGCAGCACCAGGACGGTGTCGGGCGAGATGTCGAGGTTCTCGTCGTCGATGATCTTTTTGAGTTCCGTATAGCTGTCGGCGACGAGCGCCGGGCCGGAATGCTTGTAGAATTTCGGGTCGCAGGCGGCGGGTTTGATGACGGCGCCGTCGGGGGCGAGGTTGCCCTTGAGCACAGCTAGCGAACCCTCGTGATAGACGGGATTGTCGATCGTACGGATAACGTCGTCGTTGTAGACCTCCGCGCCCTCCAACCCTTCCTCGAGCGGCCGGCCCGTCACGGTGAGCGCGGTGCGGTCGAGTTTGTCGCCGAGGTTCTTCATTAGCGCCCGCAGGCCGCCGGCATAGTAGAAATCCTCCATGAGGTAGGTCTGGCCGGCCGGGCGTACGTTGGCGATGACGGGGGTGGTGTGGCCGATGGCGTCCAGGTCTTCCAGGCTCAGATCGAGGCCTGCCCGGCGGGCGATGGCGATCAGGTGAATGACGGCGTTGGTGGAGCAGCCCATGGACATGGCCACGGTGGCGGCGTTGCGCACCGCGGCCTCGGTGAGGATGCTTTCGGGCGTCAGGTCTTCCCACACCATGTCGACGATGCGGCGGCCGGCGGCCGCGCACATGCGCTGGTGGTTGGAATCGGCGGCGGGGATGGAGCTGGCGCCGGGCAGCGTCAGGCCCAGGGCCTCGGCGATCGCCGTCATGGTGGAGGCGGTGCCCATGGTCATGCAGTGGCCGTAGGAGCGGGCGATGCCGGCTTCGACGCCGAGCCACTCCTCCTTGGTTATGGTGCCGGCGCGGCGCTCGTCCCAATATTTGAAGCCGTCGGTGCCGGAGCCCAGCACCTTGCCCTTGTAGTTGCCGCGCAGCATCGGCCCCGCCGGCACGTAGATGAAGGGCAGGCCCATGGAGAGCGCGCCCATGACGAGGCCCGGCGTGGTCTTGTCGCAGCCGCCCATCAGCACCGCGCCGTCGACCGGGTGCGAGCGCAGCAGCTCTTCCGTCTCCATGGCCAGCATGTTGCGGTAGAGCATGGTGGTGGGCTTGACGAAGTTCTCGCTGAGCGAAAGCGCCGGCAGCTCCATCGGGAAGCCGCCCGCCTGGAAGATGCCGCGCTTGATGTCGTCCACGCGGTGCTTGAAATGGGCGTGGCAGGGCTGGGCATCGGACCACGTGTTGACGACGGCGATGACGGGCCTGCCCACCCAGTCTTCCGGACCGTAGCCCATCTGCATGGTGCGCGAACGGTGGCCGAAGGAGCGGAAGTCGTCCGGCGCCATCCAGCGCGCGCTGCGCAGATCTTCGGGGGAGCGCCTGTTTGCGATTGTCATCTGTCCTCCAGTTGCCGCCGAGCGGCCTTTGCAGGGCTTCGAGCGGCGCGGGCGCCCAACCCTTTTCCACCCGCCGCGTGTTCGTGTTGGACGCCTGTCCGAAAGTGATGTATTAATATATCAATCTCGGACAGGCAATGTGTACGGCCGGTTACGGCGGCGTTCGAGGCAAGAATACGGGATCGAGCATGGATACCGCCATCGAGAATCGGGCCGAAACTGCGCCCAAGCACTGGGCATTCGACCGCAAGCTGCCCCTGGCGGACCAGCTTTACGGTCATCTGCGCGAGCGTATCATATCGCTGGAACTGCCGCCGGGCACCAGTCTCTCGCGCAATGAGCTCTCCGACTTTTATCGCGTCAGCCAGACGCCGCTGCGCGACGCCATCCTGCGGCTGGAGAAGGAGGGGCTCGTCGAAATCTTCCCGCAGTCGCGCACCGTCGTCACGCGCATCGACACGGGGCGTGTGCGTGAGGACCAGTTCCTGCGTTCCGCCGTTGAGACGGAGATCATCGCCCTGATCGCCGCAGACCCGGACAAGAGCCGGCTCGCCCCCGTCCGCGACGCTTTCCAGCGGCAGGTCGCCATCAGTGACCGGAATGGCGATTTCCAGGATTTCGTCAAGCTCGACAAGGCGTTCCACCGGCAGCTCTTCGCCGCTGCCGGCAAGCTCGGCCTCTATGCTCTGATCGACGAGAGGAGCGGCCAGCTCGACCGGGTGCGGCGCTTCCATCTTCATCTGCCCGACGAGGGAAAGATGCAGCAGGTGATCGCCGACCACCGCGCCATCCTTGCCGCCGTCGAGGCGGGCGACGTCGAAGGGGCGCGTACGGCCATGCGCAGCCATCTCTCCGGGACGCTGAGCAAACTCGACGAGTTGGCGGCGCGGTTTCCCGACAGCTTCGGCTGAGGCGCTGATCATCGCGCCGGCCCCATCACCGCGTCGGGGAGGAACAGCACCACCTGCGGGAAGAGTGCCATTATCGCCACGAGCGCCAGCATGGCCGCCAGGAACGGCCAGGACCAGCGGATGAACTCGGTGAAGCTGCATTTGAGGATGCCGCAGACGGTGTACATGATGACGCCGACCGGCGGCGTGTTGCCGCCCATGGTGACGAGGATGATCATCAGGACGCCGACATGCACGGGGTCGAAGCCGGCGAGCACCAGGCTCGGCAGCACCAGCGGCGTGATCAGGAGCACGTTGACCGTCGCCTCCATGATCGTGCCTGCCAGGAAGACGATGATCAGCACGACGAACAGCGTCAGGTAGCGTTCGCCGGCGAAGTCGGTGAGAAAGACGGCGATGGCATGCGGCGCCTGCTCGATGGTGAGCGCGTGGCCGAGCACGGCACCCATGGCGACGATGAGCATCACCATGCCGATGTCGCACACCGAATCCTCCATGGCCTTGAGGAAGCGCGAGAAAGTGAGCTCGCGGTGCATGAAGACGCCGACGATAAGTGCGTAGACAACGACAATGGCGCCGGCTTCCGTTGCCGTGAAGAAGCCGTAGCGGAAGCCGACCAGCAGGAAGACGGGAAAGGCGAGCGCCCAGAAGCAGCTCAGGAAAGCGCGGCCTACTTCGCCCGCGCGCGGCCTTTCGGCAAGCTCCGGCGCATAGCCGTTCCTGCGGGCGATGATCGCCGTGGTGAAAAGGAGGGTGAGCGTCATCAGGAGGCCCGGCACGACCCCGCCAAGCAGAAGCCGGCCGATCGAGACCTCCGCCACGAAGCCGAACAGGATGAGGCCGATGGAGGGCGGGATGGTCGCGGTGATGATGGAGGAAAAGGCGATAACGGAGGCGGAAAAGCCCTTCGGGTAGCCGCGCTGCGCCATCGCGTCGCCGAGCAGGCGCGCCTCCATTGCCGCGTCGGCCACCGCCGAGCCGGAGATGCCGCCCATCAAGGCGCTCAAGGCGATCGACACCTGCGCCAGCCCGCCGGTCATCCAGCCGGTGAGGAGCCGCGCGAAATGCAGAAGCCGCTCGGTGATGCCGGTGCTGTTCATCAGGTTGCCGGCGAGGATGAAGAAGGGGACGGCGAGCAGCGGATAGGACTGGGTGGCGCCGTACATGCGCTGCAGCGCCACCGTCATCGGCATATAGTCGCCCAGCATGAAGACCGGGATCGTCGCCAGCGCCAGCGCGAAAGCGACCGGAACGCTGACGAAGAGGAAGAGGAAGAAGAGGAGCGCGACGGCGGTCAGCATCACATGACGTCCCGCGCCGCGTCGTCATAGCTGGATTGGCCGCGAAGGAGGGCGACCGTCTGCTCGACGATGGTGATGAGCATCAGGGCGAAGCCGACCGGCAGCGCAGCCGCCGCCCAGGCGGTCGAAACGCCGGTCATCGGCAGCGGCCGGAACTTCGATATGCCGACCAGCTTGATGCCGAAATGGACGAGCAGCACCAGGAGCGCGAGGAGCACCAGCTTGATGGCCAGCTCCAGGGCGACTTGCAGCGGGGCCGGTAAAGGCTTCACGGCAAAATCGATGCGGAAGTGACCGCGGCGCTGCAGCGTCAGATCGGCGGCCAGGAAGACCAGCCAGGGAAACAGCGCCTGCGCCACTTCGTCGCTCCACAATACCGGTTGCCCGCCGTAGCGGCCGATGGTGCCGGCGAACACCACAGTGACGATGGCGCCGAGGACGAGGATCGCCAGAAAGAGCTCGGCCTTTCTGAGGGCCGTCAGAAGATGCGCCATCGGAAACGGAAGCCTCCCCTCACGGTCGGCGGGCTGGAGCAGGACGGGATCGGGTTGTGTCATTCTGCCGGACGGACTTTGCGGTGGGTGGGAGGGGCGGTCAAGGTCGGGGCGTCTCCCCCCTTGAGGGAGGGGCAGTCGCATATGAACGGAGTTTTTGTCCGGCGAAGCCGAACAAAAACTCCATATGCGACAGCCCTCTCGCAAAGGGGAAAGGCGTCACTCCCCAAGTGCGGCGCGGACCTCTTCCACCATTTCCGTCAGGTTGAGTTTTTCATAGACGGGCTTGACGGCTTCCTTGAACGGCGTGGTGTCGATCTCCGTCACGTTGACCCCGGCCTCGCGGATGTCGGCGAAGATCGTGTCGGCGCTTTCCACATTGTCCTTGAGTGCCGAGGCGCCCCAGTTCTTCGCCTCCTCGGTGAGGATCGCGCGCAAATCCTCGGGCAGCGACTGCAGCCAGGCATCGCTGACGAGGAGCCCGCTCATCAGATGAATGTGGCCGGTCAGCGTGATGTCGCTCACCACCTCATGCAGCTTGGAGCCCCAGATGGCCGATGGCTGCGCCTCGGCGCCGTCGATGGCGCCGGTCTGGATGGAGGGATAGACCTCCGCCCAGGCGAGCGGCGTCGGCACCGCGCCCATTGCGCCGATGGTCTCCACCCATAGGGGTTGGCCGATGGTGCGTACGCGCACGCCGTCGAGGTCGGCCGGCGTGCTGACGGGTTTCTTGGTCAGAAGATGCCGCGCGCCCTGGTACCAGTTGAACGACAGCAGTGTCAGGCCGCTCTTTTCGCGCAGCTGGTCGTTCCAATTCGCGAAGGTGTCGGTCTCCACGAAACGGGCGATTTCCTCGACGCTGTCGAAGGCGTAGGGCGCCACCAGGACGTCGAATTGCGGCACGAAGACGGAGACGCGCGAGGCCTCGACGAAGGTGCCGACATTGGCGCCGGCCGCCGCCTGGTCCATCATGTCCTGCGTGTCGCCCAGCTGGGAGCTTGGATAAAGCTCGATCTCCAGCTGGCCGCCGGAGCGCTCCTCCACCGCCTTCTTCATGCCCTCGGCCGCGACCTGCAGCGGGTCGGTTGGGGCAAGGACGGAGCCGAGCTTGAGTGTGTAGTCGGCGGCCGAAGCGCCGAACGGCATCGCCACGAGGGCGGCCACAGCCGCCGGCCAAAAGATGCGACCGATGTTCATATTCTTCCTCCCTGGTGCCGGTCCCCATGGGGTCCCAGCTTCGTTGTTACCCAAACCTCTATACTAATATATTAGTACATTAATAAAAGGGGACGTCAAGGGGAGGCGAGGCTGCCGGTGTATCCCTGCTGCCAACGCCGACGTCCGCAAATCGCGTTTTGCTATTTTGTTGCTGCGCGCCGCGTCTCGGCCCCCCACGTCCGCGCGTAGGCATCCCACGCGGCACCCGGGCTGGCGATGGGCCGGCTTTTCTGCGCTCGGGACTCGCGGGCCTCCGCGGCCAGAAGTGCGGCGCCGATGCTGGTGCCGGTGGCGCCGGCGAGGTCGGCGATGACGGGGCGGGCGGTGGCGGCGGCGAGCATGCGTGTGAAGAGGGTGTTGCCGGCGAAGGGGCCCTCGACGATCGTCTCGCCGGCCGCACCGACCAGTTCGAGGCAGGTCGCCGTCATCAGCGCCAGATAGAAAGAGGCGGCCGCCTGCTTTTCGCCGGCGCCGGCGGCCTCGCCGCGCCATTCGGATTCGCGGTCGGGGAAGGGGCCGGAGCCCTGCTGCACGGACGGGAGGAGGAAGAGCCGTTTCCTCAGGGCGGCCTCGGCGTCCGCTTCGGTCCAGCTCTCCCGGCCTTCGGTCAGCAGGGAGAACTCCCGCCCGCCCATGAAGCGGGCCGAGGGCACCGGGTCGCCGAAGGCGTTGACGTTGACCAGTGTGTCGCGCTGGGGATCGAGGTCGGGCTCCTTGCCGCCGATCGCCATGGCCACCACCCAGGTGCCCGTCGAGACAACCGAGAAGGGCGGGCGGCGGGCAATGAGATGCGGCAGCAGCGAGGCGTTGGAATCGTGCACGCCGCACAGGACCGGCGTCGAAGGGTCGAGGCCGGTCGCTTCCGCCACCGACGGGAGGACGGGGCCGAGCTTCGCGCTTGCCGGCCGCATGGGCGGCATGAGCGGCCGCCAGCCCATGCGCTCGACGAGGCTGGAGAAATCGCCGGCGGAGGGCGACCAGAGATCCGTGTGGCAGCCGAGCGAGGTCACCTCGCATGCGGCCACGCCGGTCAGCCGCAAGGCCCAGTATTGCGGGTAGGGGAGGATCGCCCGCGCGCCGGCAAAGGCGTCGGGGAAGGCTTGTCTCTGCCAGAAAAGCTGGGCGCCGAGATTGAGGCCGACCGGCAGGCGCGGCGAGCCGGTCTCGGCGAAGGGCGGACGGACGGCATCGTATTCGGCGGCGGTCCCGTCCGGTCCCGCATGCTCGTAGTCGAGCACCGGCAGGGCGAGTGCGCCCTGGCCGTCGATCAGTGTGGCCGTGGCACCGTGGGTGGTGACGGAGACGGCGTCGATGGTGCTTTTTCGCCGCAGGGCGGAAAGGCTCTCGAGGATGAAGGACCACAGGCCTTCGATGTCGTAGTGGGGGTAGGGGCGGTCCGTCAGCACCGTGTTCGGGGTGCGGCGCTGGTCGGTCTCCGCGCCGCGCTCGAGGTCGACCAGCGCCAGCTTGGCATTGGTCTTGCCGATGTCGATGACGGCGACATCGCGGATGGAACCCGTCACGCCGAACGCTCCCCCTTGAGCCGCTGCCACAGCATCGGCGCGCCGATGACGGTGATGAGAAGCAGGCCAACGAAGATGGACATGACGATGCCCGGCACGTTGGCAAGCCCGAAGCCGAAGGTGACGAGGCCCATGATGACTGCGGCGATGACGACACCGGGAATGCCGCCCGAGCCGCCCAGGATGCTGACGCCGCCGAGCACCACCATCGTCACCACCTCGAGCTCCCAGCCGAAGGCGATGGAAGGCCGCGTCGAGCCGAGACGCGCGGTGAGGCAGATGGCGGCGATGCCCGACATCAGCCCGGTCATGAGGAAGAGGATGAACTTGGTGCGTCCCACCCGCACGCCGGAGAAGAGCGCCCCGACAAGGTTGTTGCCGATGGCGTAGACCGTGCGGCCGAAGCTCGTCCAGTGCAACAGGATGCCGAAGAAGAGGGCGATTGCCAAAAACAGTACAAGTTCGAAGGAGATCACCCACCACACATATCCCTGGCCGAACCAGGCAAAGCCGGGCGGGTAGCCGGTGAAGGCCTTATCGCCGAGGATGATGTAGGCGATGCCGCGGAAGAGGCTCATGGTGCCGATGGTCACCACGATGGACGGCAGGCCGAGCCCGGTGACAAGCCAGCCGTTGAAGGCGCCGCATAGAAGCCCGACGAGAAGGCCGGTGAGCACCAGCTCCGGCGTGCCGGCGCCGTATTGCAGCGCCACGCCCATGGCGGTGGAGGCGAGCGCGATGATGGCGGCGACGGAAAGGTCGATCTCGCCCGAGATGATCAGCAGCGCCATGGCCATGGCGATCATCGCCTTCTCGGTGAAATTGAAGGTGGCGTCCGAGAGGTTCCAGGCGTTGAGGAAGTAGGGCGAGGAAAGCGCGTTGACGATGAAGACGACGATGGCGACGGCGATCAGCAGTGTCTCCCAGCTCTTGAAGAGCGAGGACCAGCGGCCTTCCAGCCGGTCGGGGATAGCGCGTGGCCCTGAGCCTGTCGAAGGGGCGTTCATGCCGCCGCCTCCCTGTTCCTGAGGATGAGCCGGCCCTTCTTGCGCTCTGCGCGGGCGTTGAAGGCGACGGCGAGGATGATGGCGCCGCCGGAGATGGCAAGCTGCCAGAAAGGCGAGATGTTGATGACGGGCAGCGCGTTCTTGACGACGCCGAAGAACAGTGCGCCGAGCACCGCTCCGCCCACCGAGCCGATGCCGCCGGCAATGGAGATGCCGCCGATGACGCAGGCGGCGATGATGTCAAGTTCGAAGCCGCCGGCGATGTCGACATAGGCCACCGCGTAGCGCGACACCCAGAGATAGCCGGAAAGCCCTGCCAGCGCGCCGGCGAAGGTGAAGGCGGCAAAGCGTGTGCGGCCGACGTCGATGCCCGTATAGACAGCGGCCGTCGGATTGCCGCCGACGGCGTAGAAGGCGCGGCCGAGCGGCGTGCGCGTGATGACCACCACCATCAGGGCGATCATGAAGAGCGCGACCCACGAGAGGACCGGCAGGCCGAGGAGAGGCGTGCGCGGGAACGCCTTGAAGGCGGCGCTCATCTGGTGCGCGTTGATCCAGGCGCCGCCCGACATCACGAAGATGATGCCGCGGAAGATGGTGAGCGTGCCGAGCGTGACGACGATGGGCGGAATCTCGACCTTCCACACGAGAATGCCGTTGAAGGCGCCGAGGGCGGCGCCGAGGAGAATGCCGAGCGCGATCAGGAGGGGGACGGGGATGCCCGGCATCGCCGCGTTCAGCATCGCCACCGTCATGCCGGTTAGCGCCAGGTTCGCCGCCATGGAAAGATCGATGCAGCGGGTGAGGATGACCATCATCTGGCCGAGCGCCAGGATGATGAGGATCGAGGTGTCGTTGAAGACGTTGGCAAGGTTGCGCGGCCGCACGAAGCCGGGGAAGCGCCAGGCGATGACGGCCAGCAGCAGGACGATGACCGCTGCCAAAAGCAGTTCGCGGGATTTGAGGAGCTTCTGCATTGGCTATGGCCTTTTGGGATGTAGAGACTGATGGACCAGCGCCCCTTCACTTCCGATTCGCATCATTCCCTCCAATCCCCGCCGCCGCACGCACCAGCATCTCCGCATCCAGCCCCTCGCGCGTATATTCACCGGCGATCCGGCCCTCGCGCATGACGATCACGCGGTCCGACATGCCGAGGACCTCCGGGATTTCGGAAGAGACCATGATGATGCTCAGGCCCTCCGCCACCAATTCGCTCATGAATTCGTGGACGGCCGCTTTGGAGCCGATGTCGATGCCCTTGGTGGGCTCGTCGAGGATGATGACCTTCGGGTGGGTAGCGAGCCATTTGGCGATCACCACCTTCTGCTGGTTGCCGCCCGAGAGTGTGCCGACGTCGCGGTCGAGGCTTGCCGCGCGCAAGTCGAGGCGGGAGGTGTATTGGCGGGCCAGCTTGAACTCTTCCGCAAGGCGCAGGAAGCCCCGGCGCGAGGTGCGCGAAAGGGACGGCAGGGTCACGTTCTGGAAGATGGGCAGGCCGGCGATCGCCCCCTGGCGGCCACGCTCCTCCGGCACGTAGACGATGCCGCGGCGGATGGCCTCGGCGGGGCTGCGGATGACGGCCACCTCGCCGCCGATCCTGACCGCCCCCCGCGAAGGCCTGGTGACGCCGAACAGCGCCTGCATCAATTCGCTGCGGCCGGCACCGACGAGGCCGTAGAAGCCGAGGATCTCGCCGTGCTTCAGTTCGAAGCCGATGTCGGCGAACTCGGTCGGGTGGTTGTAGCCGGAGACGGTCAGCACAGGTTGGCCGATCTCGACGTCGCGCTTGGGGAAAATCTGCCCCACCGGTCGGCCCACCATCAGGCGCACCAGTGCATCGTGGTCGGTCTCGGAGATGAGGCCGGCGCCGACGCATTCGCCGTCGCGGAAGACCGTGTAGCGGTCGGCGATGCGGAAGATCTCATCGAACTTGTGGCTGATGAAGAGGATGGCCTTGCCTTCCGCCTTCAGCCGCTCGACCAACGCGTAAAGTTCCTCGATCTCCTTGTAGGAAAGGGCCGCCGTCGGCTCGTCCATGATGACGATGCGCGCCTCGACCGACAGGGCGCGGGCGATGGCGACGAGATGCTTGCTGGCGATGCCGAGGTCGCGCAGGCGCACGTCGGGGTCGATCGCCGCGCCGATGCGCTTGAGGACGGCCGAAGCGTCGCGGTTCATGCGGGCCCGGTCGATAAGGCCCAAGCGTCCGCGCGGGGCGTGGCCGAGATAGATGTTCTCGGCCACGGAAAGTTCGTCGAAGAGGACGGTTTCCTGGTGGATGGCCGTGATGCCGGCCTGCGTGGCGTCATAGGCGGTGGGGAAGGAGACCTCCTCGCCGCCGAGCCGGATCGCGCCTTCGTCCGGCTGGTAGATGCCGGTGAGGATTTTTACGAGCGTCGACTTGCCGGCGCCGTTCTCGCCGACGAGGGCCGTGACGGTGCCGGGGTAGAGCTCCAGCGACACGCCGGAAAGCGCGCGCACGCCGGGGAAGCTCTTGGAGATGCCGGAGAGCGCGAGGACCGGTTCGTTGGCCGGGGTTTGGGCCTTGTTCACCGTTGCAGGTTGGGCTTGTTGGAGCATTGTGCGACTTTATCACGTTGGGCCGTGGAGGCGCCTTTCCCCTCCCCCATGTGGGACCCTTGTGGGGGAGGGTGGGCCCGCCGGCCTGCCGGCGGGGTCGGATAGGGGTGGTAGAGGCCGTGTGCCGGGTTTCAAAGGTTGTACCCGTCGCGTCGACCCCCACCCCTAACCCCTCCCCATCCTGAGCTTGTCGAAGGGGGAGGGGGATCGGCAACCCCTCAGAAGATATCCTTGAACTTGTCGATGTTCGAGGCGTCGTAGACGAACGGCTCGGCCATCGCGCCCTCCCGGTTCTCGTCGAGCGTCACCGTGCCGACCCGGCCCATCGCGATCTCCGCGCCGGGCTCGGCCGTCGCCTGATCGGTCGCCAGGTTGTAGGCGATCATGGTAGCGGCGTAGCCGAGGTCGATCGGGTTCCAGATGGCGAAGCTCTTCGAGGCGCCGGACTCCACGTGGCCGGCCATCTCCGAGGGCAGCCCCAGGCCGGTGACGTTGATCTCGCCCGCCTTGCCGGCGTCGGTGACGGCCTGTGCCGCGGCGACGATGCCGACCGAGGTTGGGGCGATGATGGCCTTCAGGTCAGGGTAGCTCTGGATGAGGCCCTGCGCCTCGCGGTAGGACTTGTCGGCGAGGTCGTCGCCATAGACCGTGGTGACGAGGTTCACGCCGGGATAGTCGGGTAGGACCTTCTTCATCTCGGCGATCCAGTTGTTCTGGTTGGTGTGGGTGGCCGAGGCCGAAAGGATCGCCACCTCGCCGCCGCCCTCGGGCAGATGCTCGGCCGCCATCTTCACGCACATCTCGCCGATCAGCTGGTTGGACGAGGGGTTGAGGTTCATCTCGCGGCCTTCGGGCGCCACGCCCGAATCCCAGGAAATGACGGTAATCCCACGGTCCATCGCCTTCTTGAGCGTAGGCACGAGCGCATCGGTGTCGTTGGCCGAAACGGCGATGGCGTCGACGTTCTGGGCGATCAGCGAGTTGATGACCTCGATCTGGCCTTCGGCCGTGGTGTCGGTCGGCCCGGTGTAGATGATCTCGACATTGCCCAATTCTTCGGCTGCTTCCTGGGCGCCTTCGTTGGCGGCTTCGAAGAAGCCGATGCCGAGCGCCTTGACGACCAGCGCGATGCGCACATTGTCCTGTGCGTGTGCCTGGACCGCGCCGATGGTCAATGCGGCGGTGGCCGCCGCGGTTACCAGCAATTTCCTTAGAATGCTCATTGTTTCCTCCCTTGAGCGCTTGCTTCATCGGCCCTGCCCGCTCATGCCGGCAGGGAAGTCTCCTCTTGGCCTCGTGCCGTTCCGCGGGCGACGATCAGCCTGACGCCTGATGCCTCCAGCATCTTCGCCTCGCGGTCGGTCACGCCTTCGTCGGTGACCACCGTGGCGATCCGTTCCAGCCCGCACAGGATCAGGCTCGAGCGCTGGCGGAACTTGGACGAATCGACCAACACCACCAGTTCGTCCGCCTGGTTGATCAGCTTCTGCTCGGCCTGGATCAGCAGCGGGTCGCCCTCCATGAGGCCGAGCGGGCCCAGCCCCTGGGCGCCCATGAACATGCGGCGGGCGTAGAAATTGGCCGTCACGTCGTTGTCGAAGGGCGACAGGACGATGTTCTGCTCGCGGTAGATGGTGCCCCCCGGCAGCACCACCGTATTCTTCGAATGTTTTAGAAGATGCTCGGCGATGACGAAGGAATTGGTGAGGATGGGCATCCGGCGGCCGGCCAGGAAATGCACCATCTGGAATGTGGTCGTGCCGCCGTTGATGATGATCGGCTCGCCGTCCCGGCATAGCTCCACCGCCTCGCGGGCGATCGCCCGCTTCTTGTCGGCGTTCAGTGTCTCGTTGACCTTGAAGGGGCGGCCGGCAAGGCCGATCACCTGCGGCGGGGTGTTGGCCTCGGCGCCGCCGCGCACGCGCCGCAGCTTCTGCTGCACGTGAAGTGCTGCGATGTCGCGCCGTATCGTCGCCTCGGAAGCGCCGGTGAGGTCCACCATTTCCTGCACGGTGACGACCGGCTTCTCCTGGATGGCCGACAGGATGATGCGGTGGCGTTCCTTTTCGTGCATGGTTCCTCCCTCCGTGCCGAATTAACGCACTGGAAACGCACAGTGTCAATCACATTCCGTCACAAGTGCGCATATTGCAGCGCGATATGAGTGAACGTGAGCGATATTGATTGACATGGTAGGGCCCATTTGCCACCTTGTCGGCACGAAACGTGCGTCCGCCGAGGGCGCTGCGAGGGAGGATTCCATGCTTGAGACGCGCGGCGGAACGCGGCTTGCCGACCTTTGGGACGAGGCGAAGGCGGCCTCCATGAGCGAGCCGGAGCGCCTGCTCTACCGGTCGAACCTGCTGGGATCCGACAAGCGCATCACCAATTACGGCGGCGGCAATACCTCGGCCAAGGTGACGGAGAAGGATCCGCTGACGGGTGAGGCGGCCGAGGTCTTGTGGGTGAAGGGGTCGGGCGGCGACGTCGGCACGATCAAGCTCGACGGTTTTGCCACGCTTTATATGGAGAAGCTCGAAGGCCTGAAAAAGCTCTATCGCGGCGTCGAATACGAGGACGAGATGGTGGGGTATCTGCCTCACTGCACCTTCAACCTCAACCCGCGCGCCGCCTCCATCGACACGCCGCTGCATGCTTATGTGCCCTACCGGCATGTCGACCACATGCACCCCGACGCCGTGATCGCCATCGCCGCGGCCAAGAACAGCAAGGAGCTGACGGCGAAGATCTACGGCGAAGAGATCGGCTGGCTGCCGTGGAAGCGTCCGGGCTTCGAGCTCGGCTTGTGGCTCGAGAAATTCTGCCGCGAGAACCCGGGTGCCAAGGGCGTGGTGCTGGGCGGGCACGGGCTCTTCACCTGGGGTGATACGGCCAGGGAGTGCTACGAGACGACGATCCGCATCATCAACCGCGCCATCGAATGGTTCGAGGCGGAGACGGGGGGAAAGCCCGCTTTTGGCGGCGAAGTGCGGCCGGTCCTGCCCGAGGCGGCGCGGCGCGGGATCGCCGAGCGGCTGATGCCCGCCATCCGCGGCATGATCTCGGGCGCAGAGCGCAAGGTGGGGCATTTCGACGACCAGCCCGCCGTACTGGAGTTCGTCGCCTCGCGCGACATGGAAGGCCTCGCCGCGCAGGGCACGAGCTGTCCCGACCATTTCCTGCGCACCAAGATCAGCCCGCTGGTGATCGATTTCGATCCGGCGAAGCCCGATCTCGACAAGACGCTTGCCGGCCTCGATGCCGCGGCGGAGGAATACCGCAAGGGGCACGCCGCCTATTACGACCGCTGCAAGAGGCCCGACAGCCCGCCCATGCGCGATCCCAACGCGGTGGTCTATCTGGTGCCGGGCGTCGGCATGATCACCTTTGCCAAGGACAAGGCGACGGCGCGCGTTTCGGCCGAGTTCTACGTCAACGCCATCAACGTCATGCGCGGGGCCTCCAGCGTGTCGGCCTATGTCGGCCTGCCCGAGCAGGAGGCGTTCGACATCGAATACTGGGTGCTGGAGGAGGCGAAGCTTCAGCGCCTGCCCAAGCCCCGGCCGCTTGCCGGCAAGGTGGCGCTGATCACCGGCGGGGCAGGGGGGATCGGCAAGGCGACCGCCGAGCGCCTGCTCGCTGACGGCGCCTGCGTGGTGCTGGCGGACATCGACAAGGGAGCGCTGGAGGCGACCAAGACGGAGCTTGCCGGCCGGTACTCGGCCGATCTCGTGCGCCAGGTAAAGCTGGACGTGACAAGCGAGGCCGACGCGGCCGATGCCTTTGCATACGCTGCGCGCGAATACGGCGGGCTCGACATCCTCGTCTCCAATGCCGGCATCTCCTCGGCCGCACCCGTCGACGAGACGGATCTTGCCACGTGGAACCGCAACATGGAGATCCTCTCCACCGGCTATTTCCTCGTCGCGCGTGAGGCCTTCCGGCTGATGAAGCGGCAGAAGACCGGTGGTGAGATCGTCTTCATCGCCTCGAAGAACGGTCTTGCCGCCTCGCCCAACGCGGCGGCCTATTGCACGGCCAAGGCCGCCGAAATCCACCTCGCGCGCTGCCTGGCGTTGGAGGGGGCGGAATTCGGCATCCGCGTCAATACGGTGAACCCGGACGCGGTTTTGCGCGGCTCCAAGATCTGGTCCGGCGAGTGGCGCGAGCAGCGCGCGGCCGCCTATAATATGAGCCCGGACGAACTGGAGGAGCACTACCGCAAGCGCTCGCTTCTGAAGCGCAGCGTCTATCCGGAGGATGTGGCGGAGGCGGTGTTCTTCTTCGTGTCGGAGATGTCGGCGAAGTCGACGGGGAATATTCTCAATGTCGACGCGGGGAATGCGCAGAGTTTTACGCGGTGAGGTAACTTGAGACGGCAGCGCCCCTTCGCGCCCCCTCAGAGGAGGAAACCGTGACCGAACACCCGATTGCCACAGACCTCGTCGAGCGCGAGAACGCCGCGCACGAGACCGCCCTTAGGCGCGACTACGAAGCCTTAGGCGAAAAGCTTGACCGCCGCGGCATCGCCATCGATGCCATCCGCGACCGTGTCGCCGCCTTCGGCGTCGCCGTCCCCTCATGGGGCGTGGGCACGGGCGGTACACGGTTCGCGCGCTTTCCCGGCCCCGGCGAGCCGCGCGACATCTTCGACAAGATCGAGGACTGCGCCGTTATCCAGCAGCTCACCCGCGCCACGCCGACGATCTCGCTCCACATCCCGTGGGACAAGGCGGAGCCCGGGCGCCTGAAAGAGGCAGCAAGCCGCTTCGGCCTCGGCTTCGACGCCATGAACTCCAATACCTTCCAGGACCATCCCGGCCAGGCGCATTCCTATAAGTACGGCTCCCTGTCGCACACGGACGCGGCGACGCGCGCGCAGGCCGTGGAGCACAATCTGGAATGCATCGAGATCGGCAAGGCGGTCGGCTCCAAGGCGCTGACCGTGTGGATCGGCGACGGCTCGAACTTCCCGGGCCAGAGCGATTTCGCGCGCGCCTTCGAGCGGTATCTCTCCTCGATGAAGGAGGTCTACGCCGCACTGCCGGACGACTGGCGCCTTTTCACCGAGCACAAGATGTACGAGCCGGCCTTTTATTCGACCGTCGTGCAGGACTGGGGCACCAACTACATGATCGCGCAGGAACTGGGGCCAAAGGCGTTCTGTCTCGTCGATCTCGGCCATCACGCGCCGAACGTGAACATCGAGATGATCGTCTCGCGGCTCATCCAGTTCGGCAAGCTTGGCGGCTTCCACTTCAACGATTCGAAATACGGCGACGACGACCTCGACGCCGGCTCCATCGATCCCTACCGGCTGTTCCTCGTCTTCAACGAGCTGGTCGAGGCGGAAAAGTGCGGGGCGCCGGGCTTCGACCCCGCGCACATGCTCGACCAGAGCCATAACGTGACGGACCCGATCGAAAGCCTGATGGTCTCGGCGATCGAGGTCACCCGCGCCTTCGCCCAGGCGCTTCTGGTGGACCGCAAGGCGCTTGCGGCCTGCCAGGAGGAGAACGACGCATTGATGGCGAGCGAGACGCTGAAGGCCGCTTTCCGCACGGACGTGGGGCCGATCCTCGCCATGGCGCGGCTGAAATCCGGCGGCGCGGTCGATCCCGTCGGCGCCTACCGCGCCAGCGGCTACCGGGCGAAGGCCGCGGCGGAGCGGCCGGCGATCATCGGCACGGGCGGCGGGATCGTCTGAGAAACGGTCTCACCGCGCTCGCCGACGAAGGCCTGTACCGCGTAAAGCCTGCCGCCGGCGGAAGCGATCCCGAAGCCGAAACTTTTCACCCGTGGGTCGAGGATATTGCGCCGGTGGCCGGGGCTCCCCATCCAGCCGGCGTGGAATTCCCGCAGCTGTTCGGTGGGCGTCCGGCAGGCGATGCACGAGGCGATGTTCTCGGCGATGATGTCCCACAGCCCGCCGCCATTGGCGCGGTAGCGATCCGCCACGTCCTGGCCCTGGGGCGAGCGGTGGCTGTAGAAGTCGCGCCGCGCCATGTCCTCGGCATGGGCCTGGGCGGCGGCGTTGATCGGCGCCGTCAGCTTAAGGCCCGGCAGGCCCTGGCGGGCGCGCTCCTCGTTGACGAATGCAAGGGATGCCCGGCGCAGGCCTTCAAGGTCGGCAACCGCGTCCAGCGAGCGTTCGGGTCGCGCCGCGCAGGCAGCGCACGCAAAGGCGACGAGCAGAAGGCATGCCGCCCGCCACGAGCCGGCGTTTTCAATCAATCGAATCATGGGCGCTTGGCTAGCACGGGAATATGGCTTGTCCAGCCATCGTTCCCGCTGCGCCCTCGGTTTTTCAGCACACGGTCTCGAAGCGCTCGATGCAGGTGGAAAGCACTTCGTCGCCGGGGCGTTTCCACCAGTTGTCGCGCGAGAAGATCTCCACTTCCTGAGGACCGTTGAAGCCCGCCTCCTCGACCATGCGGCGGATGGCCGGCAGGTCGATGACGCCGTCGCCCATCATGCCGCGGTCGAGCAGGAGGTCGGTGGTGGGCACAAGCCAATCGCAGATGTGGTGGGCGAGGATGGCGCCCATCTGGCCGGCGCGGGCGATCTGGGTGGCAAGCTCCGGGTCCCACCAGACATGGTAGACGTCGATAGCCACGCCGACGCCCTCGCCGAGCTCCACGCACAGGTCCAGCGCCTGGGAGAGGGTATTCACGCAGGCGCGGTCGGCCGCGTACATCGGATGCAGCGGTTCGATGGCGAGCGGCATGCCCGCTTCGCGCGCGTAAGGCAGGATGGCGGCGATGCCGTCGGCGACCATTTTGCGCGCCTCCGGCATGTTCTTCGAGGCGCCAGGCAGGCCGCCGACCACGAGCACCAGGCAGTCGGCCTTGAGCGCGGCCGCCTCGTCGATGGCGCGCTTGTTGTCGTCGATGTTCGCCTGGATCCCGGCTTTGTCTTCGGCGGGGAACATGCCGCCGCGGCAAAGCCCCGTCACCTGAAGCCCGTTTGACTCGACGATGCGGGCGGCCTCCTTGAGCCCGATCGCCTCCACTTGGTCGCGCCAGGGGGCGATGGCCGTGATGCCGTGCCGGAGGCAGCCGTCGACGGCCTCGGCAAAGCCCCAGCTTCCGCGCGTGGTGGCGAGATTGATCGACAGACGGCCTTCAAGGCTCATGGTGCGGGTTCCTTCCTGATGTCGTCATCCCGGCCGAACCCCCGGGTCTCGCCTTCGGCGAGCCCGAGGACAGGCTCCGTGAGAGCCGGGATCCATTCCGTGACGTCGCCGTTCCGGAATGGGTCCCGGACAGCCGCGGCTTCGCTGCGGCTTCCGGGATGACGAGACTTCTCTTGCTTAGTCAAAATTGAACGCATCATGCCTAAGACAGCCGCTGCATGGCCGACCGGTCCGGCTCCACCGCCGATCCGAGGCCAGCGGCGGCGGCGAGCGTGCCGAGCGACAACCGGCCGCCGTGGATGTTGAGCCGCGTGCGGCCGTTCTGGCTGTGGTAGAGATCGCCGTGGGCGGCAAGGTAGCTTGCGGCCTCGGCATCCGGCGCGCCGGCCATGCCGTCGACAAAGTGATGGCCGTTGCGCTCGATGTGTTCGGCGCCGATCAGGCCGGCGAGCGCGAGGTCCTGCTGGATGCCGATGCCGGCCTGCGTGGTGAGGTCCTCCGCCGACATGAAATATGTGTCGGAGCCGGCTTCCGCATTCCATTTCGCCATGCGGGCGCGGTTGAGGAGGGCGCGGTAGAAGCCCTTGCAGGATTTCGAGGAAATGCCGGTGTAGCCGAGGCCCTTCGCGGTTACGAAAGATTCGATATCGGCGTCCGACTCGTCGATCTCCACGGCAATACGGGCAGCAAGCTTCGTGACGGGGGAGGCGAGCGCCTTGGCGCGGGCGATGGGCTGTTCGAGGAAGAGGATGCGCTCGCGGAGCCGGGCAAGCTCGGGCTCGGCCTCCACGGCGTCGAGCAGCGCCAGCACGTGCGCCTCGTCTTCATACTGTTCGTTGCCGTCGAGGGTCGCCCGGTAGTCGGGCTGGAAGCGGTCGAGGGCGGCGGCGATGCGGGTGAGGCGGGCGACGTCGGCGGCCACGTCGCCCGATATCTTCAGCTTGAAATAGCGGTGGCCGTAGGCGGCGATGACCTCTTCGAGCGTCTCCGGCAGGCCGTCGTTGAGGCGCTTGGCGAGGTCGCCGGCGACGAGCGCGTCGCCGAGGCCGACCGTGTGGCGGACCTCGATGGTTTTAGGCACCGACAGGCCGGCAAGGAAGGCGTCGAGGTCGAAGCCGGCGAGGTCCGGCGCCGTGCGGGCGTCGATGCCGAGGCTGTTCTGGTTCACCAGCTTTTGCGCGGGCACTCCCTGGAGCCGGCCGAGCGCGTCGATGACCGCGCGGTCGACGAGCGCCAGGCCGAAGGAGGCGATGAGGCCGTTGAGGCCAGCGCGCGCTGAGGCCGCGTGATGGGCGGGCTCCACCGCCGCGTGCAGGCCGAAGGCCGTGTCGGAGCCGGCGGTCAGCATGACATCCTTGGCCAGCCGCAGGGAGGTTCTGAGCTGGTCCGTGTTCTCGTCTGGCGTCAGCTCGGGGCTCTTGTCGAACCATTTCGGCATCATCATTTCCGCCGACCAGCCAACCGCCTCGCGCCCCGCCTCGTCGGCAATGCGAACGCGCAGGAAGGCTTGCGCAGCCGAAGTCACCTCGGCCACGCCGAAGCGGAAGGCGAAGCGGAAGGGCACAGGCCGCTCGAAGGCATCGGCCGCGATCAGGCGTATGCGGGGTGCCGTGCCCGTCATGGCTGCGCGATACCGTGCACGGCCATCACCTGGCGCATGCGGGCCGTGGCAAGCTCGGGATCGATCAGCACGCGCGCCTGGTCCGCAAGCCGGAAGAGCTCGGCCAGATGCAGCGTCGAGCGTGTCGATTCCTGACCGCCGATCATGGTGAAGTGGTCCTGCAGGCCGTTGAGATAGGCGAGGAAGACGACGCCGGTCTTATAAAAGCGCGTCGGCGCCTTGAAGATATGGCGCGAGAGCGGAACGGTCGGGTCGAGCAGGTCGAAGAATTTCTTCTCCTCGCCGGCGCCCAGCGCCGCAAGGGCGGCGGAGGCCGCTGGCGCGATGGCATCGAAGATGCCCAGAAGCGCATCCGAGTGCCCTTCCGCGTCGCCGGCGATCAGCTCGGCGTAGTTGAAGTCGTCGCCCGTATACATGCGCACGCCCGCTGGCAGGCGGCGGCGCATGGCGATTTCCTTTTCCTTCGACAGAAGCGAGATCTTGATGCCGTCCACCTTGTCCGCATGGGCGGCGATCACGCCGAGCGCCACTTCCATCGCCGCCATGTGGTCCGGGGCGCCCCAGTAGCCGTCGAGCGCGGGATCGAACATCTCGCCCAGCCAGTGGATGATGACCGGCTCCTTCACCTGGGCGAGGATGCGGTCGTAGACGCGGGCATAGTCGTCCGGGCCTTTTGCTGCGGCGGCGAGCGCCCGGCTCGCCATCAGGATGATGCGCCCGCCATGCGCCTCGATCGCCTCGACCTGCTCTTCGTAGGCGGCGATGATGCGGTCGATGGTGACGTCGGGGCCGGGCACGAGATGGTCGGTGCCGGCACCGCAGGCGATCAGCGCGCCGGAGCGGCCCTTCGCCTCCTTCAGGGCGCGCTCGATCAGCTCACGGGCCTCGGGCCAGCCGAGCCCCATGCCGCGCTGGGCGGTGTCCATGGCTTCCGCCACGCCGAAGCCGAGGTCCCACAGGTGATGGCGGAAGGCCATCGTCCTGTCCCAGTCGATGGCGGGGGTGAGCCAGGGGTCGCTATCGGCCAGCGGATCGGCCACCACGTGGGCGGCGGCATAGGCGATGCGGTTGAAGCCGGAGGCCTCGCGCCTGGCGGTCTCGACCGGGGCGTTCCTGATCTCGTAGGGCGAGATAGTGCGGTCGGCATTGGGCAGGTTGAGCATGGGCGGTTCCTAAGACGGGATGAATTTAGGTGGGGTCAATCCCACACGCGTCATCCCGGCCGAGCGGAGCGAGGGCCGGGATCCATTCCGTGACATCGATGTTCCGGAATGGGTCCCGGACAGCCTCCGCTTCGCTCCGGCTTCCGGGATGACGCGCGTTGAGTTAACTTGAGCTGAATCCATGACACCTTAGAACTCCAGTTCCGGCACATCCAGCCACCGCCGTTCGGCCCACGACTTCAAGCCCAGCTCGGCGAGCTGCACGCCCTTGGCGCCGGCCTCGAGACCGTAGGCCCACGGAGCGTCCTCGGCCACGTGGCGCAGGAACTGTTCCCACTGCACCTTGAAGCCGTTGTCGGCGGGCCAGTTGTCCGGCACCTCCTCCCAATCGTCGAAGAAGTTCATGGTCTGCGGCTGGTCCGGGTTCCACACGGGCTTCGGCGTGTTGACGCGGTGCTGCGTCCAGCACTTGTGGAGGCCGGCGACGGCCGAGCCATGTGTGCCGTCGACCTGGAAGGTCACGAGATCGTCGCGGCGCACGCGCACCGCCCAGCTCGAATTGATATGGGCGACGATGCCGCCTTCCAATTCGAAGGTGGCGTAGGCCGCGTCGTCTGCATCCGCCTTATAGGGCTTACCCTGCTCGTCCACACGCTCTGGGATATGGGTGGCGCCGAGGCAGGAGACCGCCTTGACCGGTGCGAAGGTGTTGTCGAGCACGTAGCGCCAGTGGCACAGCATGTCGATGATGATGCCGCCGCCATCGGCCTTGCGGTAGTTCCAGGAGGGGCGCTGCGCGGGCTGCCAGTCGCCCTCGAAGACCCAGTAGCCGAACTCGCCGCGCACCGAGAGGATCTTGCCGAAGAAGCCGCTATCGCGCAGCATCTTGAGCTTCATGAGGCCGGGCAGGAACAGCTTGTCCTGCACCACGCCGTGCTTGAGGCCGGAGGCGCGGGCCTTCCTGGCGATGTCGACGGCGACGGCAAGCTCGTCCGAGGTCGGCTTCTCGCAGTAGACGTGCTTGCCGGCAGCGAGCGCCTTCTCCAGGAGGCCGGCGCGGATTTTCGTGGCTCCGGCATCGAAGAAGATTTCGTCGTCCTTGCCCGCGAGCGCGGCGTCGAGATCGTCGGTGAAGCGCGAGACGTTGTGCTTCTTGGCGATCGCCCCCACTTTCTCGATGTTGCGGCCGACCAGGATCGGGTCCACCACAAGCGTATCGCCGTTGGCAAGGGCGATGCCGCCCTGGTCGCGGATGGCCAGGATGGACCTGACGAGATGCTGGTTGTAGCCCATCCGCCCGGTGATTCCGTGCATGATGATGCCGATGCGCCGCTGGGCCATGAATCCTCCCTAGGAAACTTCTCACTTGTAACTACCCAGTTACTTACTTAGGCGAAAGCGGAGTGTCAAGCCGGGCCTGGTGCATATGCGAGCCTTGACAGGCGCCGACCCTTCCTACCGACATAGGGGAGCCGAAATCGAGGAGAAGGCATGCAGATCACCCTGTGCAACGAGGTCCTCAGGCCGATGACCCTCACCGAGCAATGCGCCTTCGCGCGCGATGTCGGCTATGACGGGCTGGAGGTGGCGCCGTTCACGCTCGCCGAGGACCCGACGCGCATGACCGCGGGAGAGATCGCCGACGCGCGGCGGACGGTCGAGGATCACGGTCTCGTGGTCTCCAGCCTGCATTGGCTGACCATGGCCCCAGCTGGGCTCGATCTCACCGCGCTCGACGCGCAAGCGGTTGCGCGGACGCGGGAGGCCCTCATACGGCTGGTGGACCTTGCGGCGGGGCTCGGCGCCGGCGTCATCGTGCACGGCTCGCCGGCACAGCGGCGGCTTGGCAGCGAGCCCGAGCGCCAGCGTGCCGTTGCCATGGCGCATTTCGAGGCGGCGGCACGACGGGCGGGCGAGCACGGCATCGCCTATTGCCTGGAGGCCATCAACCGCAAGGAATGCAACTTCCTCAACACGATTGCCGAGGCCGATGCGATGATCGCCGAGATTGGCGCGCCGGCGCTGAAGCTCATGCTGGATGTGTGCCACGCCGCGCAGGAGGAAGAGGAAAGCCTCGCCGCCCTTGCCACCCGGTATATCCGGGAGGGCATGCTCGCACACATCCAGCTCAACGCGGCGAACCGGCGTGGACCGGGAGAGGGGACAAGCCCCGACGGCCCCGACGCCATAGCGCCGCTTCTGCGGGCGCTTATGGACGGCGACTATCGGGGAGCGCTGGCGATGGAACCGTTCGAATATGTACCCGACGGCCCGGCCTGCGCGGCCCGCGCCGTCGGCTATGTGCGTGGGGTTCTGGACGGGCTTGACGGAAACGCGGGTTAAGGAACTAACCAGTTACTTACTTGACAGGCCACCGAACTGACTTCACAGTTCTGGCCCAACGCCGGGGGCCGAATAGGGCTGCGGCGTTGAAGCACATCAAGGGAGGAAACCATGGGTCTTTTGACCAGAGCCGCGCTCGGCGTGGCCGTATCCGCATTCGCGCTTTCCGCCGCCGCGCCGGCCCTTGCCCAGGAGTGGCAGCCGGATCGCCCCATCAACATCATCGTGCCCTGGGGGGCCGGCGGCTCGACCGACCAGGTGACCCGCGTCACCGCGCCGATCCTTGCCGAAGAGCTTGGCCAGGCTGTGGTGGTGGTCAACCAGCCGGGCGCCTCGGGCGCCGTCGGCACGCAGGAGGTGCTGAACGCGCCGAAGGACGGCTATACCTGGACAGCCAACGCCATCGCCAACAACGCCACCTATTCGGTGACCGGGCTGGTGCCCGACACCAGCATCGACGACTGGCACATCTATCTGTCGGTCGCCAACGTTCCCGTCGTCTCGGTGCCGTCCGACAGCGAGTTCGAGGATTTCGGGCAGTTGCTCGAAGCCTTCAAGGAGCGGGGCGGCGAGATCACCGTCGGCACGGCGGGCGTCACCTCCTCCGGCGGCATGGCGATTGCCGGCCTGGGCACGGAAGGTGAATTCGAATACCGCATGGTGACCTATGACGGCGGCGGGCCGGCCGCGATCGCCACCGCGGCGGGCGAAGCCATGGTCACCACGCAGCTTGCCGTGGAGCAGGCCGAGCTGATCCGCGGCGGCCGCCTGCGTCCGCTTGCGGTCTTGAGCGACCAGCCGCTGACCATCGAGGGCGTGGATCCCATCCCGCCGATTACCGAATGGCTGCCGGAATTCCCCATCGCACCGGACTATTTCGGCATCTTCATCCCACAGGGCGTGCCCGAGGAGGTGGTGGCGACGGTGAACCGCATCTGGGAGGAGAAGGTGATGAACTCCGAGGCGCTGAAGAACTATGCCCAAACCAACGGTGCCGTCTTCGCTCCCTCCTATGGCGAGGAAGCGCGTGAAGTGGCCATGCCGGTGGTGATCGAGGAGGCCTGCGCGGCGGAAGAGCGCGGCCTGGAGGTGAACGACCCCTCGACCATCGGCATCGACTGCGAGACGAAGAGCGAGATGTAGCCCGAGCGGGCTAGAGCAATTCCAGGAAACCGGTTTTCCGTCCGGAATTGCGACAAAACAACGAGTTGGATCAGTTCATCGATTCCAACGAAACGATGAACCGGTCGAGCGAAAAGCCGGCACCCTTCCGGGGTGTCGGCAATACCGGCAGATCAGAGGTATTCATGACCGATCCTTCGGCCGATCCGCAGACGGAACGCCATATGAACCGTGTCGATCTCATCACCGGCGGCGTGTTCGCGGTGCTGGGACTGGCGATCGCCTACCTGTCCTGGACCATGCCCCGGCTGGAAATGCGCGGCATCCACCCTGCCACCGTGCCGGGCCTCGTGCCCGGCCTCCTGGGGCTTGCTCTGGCGTTTTGCGGCGCCGTGCTTGGCCTCAAAGCCTATCGCGAGGGGCGCGGCGCGGGGGGCTGGAGCGATCTCCTGGCGCTCTTCCGCACCGAAGAGGCGGGGCGTTTCTGCGCCGTGGCGGGGCTGGCGCTCGTCTATGCGCTCGTTCTGGTGGGGCTCTTGCCGTTCTGGCTCGCCAGCACGGCCTTCGTCTTCGCCTTCATCGTCGTCTTCGAGGCCTGGCTGTCGCCGCAGCCAAGGCCGCTTCTGCGCTCAGCCCTCTGGGCAGCCGTCCAGGGTGTGATCGTCGGCGTCGCCGTCACCCTCGTCTTCCAATACGGCTTCCTCGTTCGCCTGCCCTAACCCGAGAGCTCAATACATGCCTGAAGGCCTTACCCTTCTTGGACACGGCATCGCCCATTTCCTCACCTGGGAGGGGTTGTTCAACCTCGCCTGGGCGAGCCTGCTCGGCATCGTCATCGGCGCGCTTCCGGGCCTGACGGCGACCATGGGCGTGGCGCTGCTCGTCACGCTCACCTACAAGATGCCGCCGGACCAGGCGATCCTGTGCCTGATGGCGCTCTACGTGGGGGCGATCTATGGCGGCAGCCGGTCGGCCATCCTGCTCGCCATTCCCGGCACCCCGGCAAGTGCCGCCACCACGCTCGACGGCTATCCCCTGGCACGCGCCGGCAAGGCCGGCATGGCCATGGGGATCGCCACCACCTCCTCGGCGCTCGGCACGCTGGTCGGCATCTTCTTTCTGGCGCTGATCGCGCCTTGGCTGGCTGAATTCGCGCTGCGCTTCGGCTCCTATGAGTTCTTCTGGCTGGCGTTGTTCGGCGTCCTGATCTCGGGCCGGCTGACCGCCATCGAGGATCCGTTGAAAGGCTATATCGCCGGCATTCTGGGGCTGCTCGCGGCGATGATCGGCATGGAAGGCCTGCATGCCTTTCAGCGCTTCACCTTCGGTGTCAGTGCGCTCGGCGGCGGCATCAACCTCATCCCTGCCATGGTCGGCGCCTTCGGCTTCGCCGAGATCCTCGCGGTCATGAAGCGGCGCTTTACGGCCGAGCTCGTCACCAGCGACGACAGGGTGCTGCCGCGGCTGGCCGATATCACGCGCTACTGGCGCACCACGATCCGCTCCGGCATCGTCGGCACGATCGCCGGCATCATCCCCGGCGTCGGCGAGGACATAGGCGCCTGGGCCTCCTACGCGGCCGCACGGCGCGCGAGCAAGGAGGCCGACCAGTTCGGCAAGGGCTCCATCGAGGGGCTGGTGGCCGCGGAGACCGGCAATTCGGCGGTCATCCCCGGCGCCATGATCCCCACGCTCACCCTGGCGCTGCCGGGCTCGGCGGCGGCCGCGGTGCTGATTGCCGCGATGTTCATCCACGGCATCAGGCCCGGGCCGCTGCTGATGACCGAGAATCCCGCTTTCCTTTATCAGATCGTCGGCATTCTGCTTCTGACGACCATCGCCATCACCGTCTTCGGCCTGTCGCTTACCAAGCTCCTGGTGCGCGTGCTGCTCGTCCCGCGCGAGAAGCTGATGCCGGTGGTCTATGTGCTGTGCGTGGTCGGCTCCTTCGCCATCACCCAGCGCATGTTCGACGTCTATGTGATGATCGCCTTCGGGCTGATCGGCTTCGTCTTGCGCGAGATGCGCTATCCGATGGCGCCGCTGGTTCTGGGCATCGTTCTCGGCGACCTGCTCGACGTCAATCTGCGCCGCGGCCTGCTTCTGTCGGACGGCGACGTCACGCCCTTCTTCACGCGACCGATCAGCGCCGTGCTCTTCGCGATCATCGCGGTGACGATCCTCATGAGCCTGCCCATGGTGAGCCGACGTGTCACGGACCTCTTCAAGCGCCTCGACCCGCAGCGCCGTGCCGGCTGAAGCGCAGGCGCCCCGCACCCGCGATCCCGTCCGCACAAGGGCGGCGATCCTGGCGGCGGCGCGCGTGGAGTTTTCAGAGCGCGGGCTCGAAGGCGCGCGCATCGATGCCATCGCCGCAAGGGCGGCCACCAACAAGCGCATGCTCTACCACTATTTCGGCAACAAGGACGCGCTCTACTGCGCCGTCCTGGAGGAGGCCTATCGCGAGATCCGCGAAGGCGAGCGGGCGCTGCAGCTCGACCAGTACGAGCCGGTGGAGGCGGTCGAGCGGCTCGTGCGCTTCACCTTCCGCCATTTCCTCGAATGCCCGTGGTTCATCGCGTTGCTCACCAACGAGAACCTCATGAAGGCGCGTTACCTGCGCACCCTGCCGGAGATGCACGGCCTGCATTCGCCCCTCGTCGACCAGTTGCGCAAGCTCATCCGCCGCGGCGGCCGGAGCGGCGTCTTCCGCCTCGGCATCGATCCCGTGCAGCTCTACATTTCCATCGCCGCGCTCGGCTATTTCTACGTCTCCAACAACGCCACGCTTTCGGTGATCTTCGATACCGACCTTTCAAGCAACGCCCACATCGCGGCGCGCGAGGCGCATGCGGTCGAGATGGTGCTCGATCATTTGCGGGTGAAGGCTTGAGGCAAGGGCTAAGGCGGGGATGACCCGACCTAATCTCATCTGGCTATAGACGTCCTCACACGGTGTTGTGTTGTTGTGATCGGCGGCCAGTCGTATCGGTATGTCCCATGTTATCGCCGAGCAGCATAGCCGGAGACGATCATGGATATCAGGAGAGGTGCCGTTCACAATTGTCGTTTGGCATTGGCTGCCGTCGTGTCGGGGTTTGCAGCGGTGGCCGTTGCCGGCGCGGAGCCACAGGTCATTGAGCTGACGCAAACGGCCTGCCAGTTCCTCGAGTCCGAAGATGGTGTCGATCACGGTTTCAAGTCGAGCAAGAAGGCCGACTGCGATGCGATCAACGCAAAAACGGGAAAGGAGCGGCTGGCAAAGGCCGAGGTGCTCACGCTTGAGCCCGGCGATTACATCTTCAGGGTGACGAACAGGGATGTACCCTACGAACTCGGGTTCTGGCTGCGCGACGCCGACTACGATTTCCGCAATCCGTTGCACAAGCTGACCAAGACCAGCGTGTCGGGCGGCGGTCTGTTCGTTGGCGATACGCAAGAGTACGAAGTCACCCTCAAACCCGGTGAGTATTTCTACTCCTGCCCGCTCAACACCACGCCCGACTACCGCCTCGTTGTGAGTGCCGACTGACCTGCCTACTACCCCGCCCTCACCGAAGCCAGCACCGTCTTCACCACATGAGCCTCCCACTCGGCAAGGCGGGCGGGGTCGGAAAGGTTGCGGCCGAAGATGGCCGACAGGGTGTGGCGGTTGGAGAGGTAGAAATAGCCGAGCGCGGCGATGGTGATGTAGACGTTGATGGGGTCGATGCCGGGCCGGAAGAGGCCGTCTTCGGCGCCGCGCCGAAGCACCTCCGCCAGCTCGGTGACGAAGTGCGAGTGCATCTCCATCAGCTTGCGCGAGCCCCGCAGGTGCTCCGCATTGTGGAGGTTCTCCGTATTGAGCAGGCTGATGAATTCCGGGTGCTTCAAGAAGTAGTGCCAGGTGAAGCGCGACAGTTCCGACAGCGCCTCCTCCGGTGCCTTGTGGGCAAGGTCCAGCTCGCGCTCGGCCGAGCGGATCGCGCCGTAGGCGGCTTCAAGGACGGCGACGTAGAGGCCGATCTTGTCGCCGAAATAGTGGTAGAGCATGCGCTTGTTGGTGCCGGCGCGCTCGGCGATCATGTCGACCCGCGCCCCGCCGATGCCCTTCTCCGCGAATTCCGCGGTCGCCGCCTCGAGGATGGCAGCCTGCGTGCGCTCCGGGTCGCGGCTTACCTTCTGCCGGCCTCCCTGCGCCGGCTTCACCTTGATATCGCTCCCCAACTGCGTCTCTCCACTGTGCGTTTTCCCACGCTGGGACAATGCCTTATAGCCGACGGCCGGCGAAAGGCTCAATCGCGGGCAATTTTTTACGCCGCCGCGCCGAACATTCGCCCGTTCTGTTGCTTAGAATAAGAGAACCGGACAGCGCCCGACGCATTCGCGCATTCGTCAGCAAAGACAGTTGGAAGGGCTGAACGATGACCGCTACAGGCCTAGAAGTTTTCGACAAGACCGTCCAGACAACGAACATCTGGCTCAACGAGATCATGGACGACCATGGCGACGACCGCCATGTCGCGTGGCACATACTGGGTGCGGTGCTCAAGGCGCTGCGGGACAGGCTTCCCGCCGACCTCTCGGCCCATCTGGGCGCCGAGCTGCCCATTCTGGTGCGCGGCCTCTACTACGACCAGTATCAGCCGTCACAGCAGCCGCGGGTCACCCGTACCCTCGACGACTTTCTGGAGCAGGTCCAGGAGGGGCTGAAGGACACCAGGCCGGTCAACTCGACTGAGGCCACGCGCACGGTCTTCCGCGTCATCGCCCATCACGTCGACCTCGGACAGTCGGCCAAGGTGCGCGAGGCTCTGCCGAAGGATGTTCAGGCGCTGTGGCTGGAGACGGTGGGAACCTGAGATAAGGCAGAGGCGGGATGGCCGATGCCTAGAGCATGATCCCGAAAAGTGGATACCGGTTTTCGGATAAGATCATGCTAAAACAAAGAGATAGATCGTGATGCCGATTCCAGGAAAAGGTATCACGATCTAGCCGTCGTCCGGTTCGACGGAACCAGCGCGGTGACACGGGTTGCGGCCGAGCGGCCGCAGGGAACCCCGAGATATATCCGTCTGGAGCTTAGAGATGGCACGGATAGCAAGCGACGTACGGGAAGTCCGCATTGATCCCGAAGGGCTCGACGGCTTCCTCGGCGTGCCGCCGGACGCCCAGGGCATCGTCATCTTCGCTCACGGCAGTGGCAGCGGCCGGCACAGCCCGCGCAACAATTACGTCGCCACGCAACTCAGGAAGGCGGGGCTGGCGACCTTCCTGCTCGACCTCCTGACGCCCTCCGAGGAGGCAGACCGGCGCAACGTATTCGACATCCCGCTGCTCGCCTCGCGCCTCGAGCGGGCAACCCGGTGGGTCGCCAGCGCGGCCGACACGGCCCATCTTAATCCCGGCTATTTCGGTGCCAGCACCGGCGCCGCCGCGGCGCTGACGGCGGCGGCGGATGCCGGATCGCCCATCGGTGCGGTCGTCTCGCGCGGCGGCAGGCCGGATATGGCATTATCCGTCCTGTCAAAGGTTCGGGCGCCGACGCTGCTCCTCGTCGGCAGCCTCGACGGCCCGGTCATCGACATGAACCGGCAGGCATACGACGCGCTCTCCTCAAAGAAGAGCCTCATCATCGTCGAGGGTGCAAGCCATCTTTTCGAGGAACCGGGCAAGCTCGACGAGGTTGTCCGCCACGCGACGGAGTGGTTCCTGACCCACTTGACGGATAGAGTGGGGACGTCAGGATGATCGACATGTTCGCCACGCAAACGGAATTCAACGACCGCCACGAAGCCGGGCAACGCCTGGCAGAGGCGCTCGAGCACCTCAAGGAGGAGAATCCGCTGGTGCTTGCCCTGCCGCGCGGCGGCGTGCCTGTCGCTTTCGAGGTGGCCAAGGCGCTTCAGGCGCAGATCGACCTCCTGATGGTGCGCAAGCTCGGTGCCCCGGGCCATCCCGAATACGGCATCGGCGCGCTGGTCGACGGCGCCGACCCGCAGCTCGTGCTGAACGAGGAGGCCATGCAGGTGGTCAAGCCGTCTCCCGAATATGTGGAGGCGGAGAAGCAGCGGCAGTTGGCGGAGATCGAAAGGCGGCGCGAGACCTATTTCGCCGGCCGGCAGCCGATCCCGCTCGCCGGCCGCACGGTGATCGTCGTCGACGACGGCATCGCCACCGGTGGCACGGTGCGCGTGGCGCTGAAGGCGCTGCGTCGTGCAAAGGTCAAGCGCGCGGTTCTGGCGGTGCCCGTCGCCCCGCGCGACACGCTCGATTCGCTGAAGGCCGATGCCGACGAGGTTGTGTGCCTCGCGGCGCCGCTGAATTTCCGCGCCGTCGGGCTGCATTACCGGAATTTTAGCCAGACAAGCGATGCGGAGGTGGTGCGGCTCTTGAACGCCGCGCGCGAATGGCTGCCCGAGCCGCAATAGCGACGCGCATCTTCTACTTCGTCATTCGCGGCGGCAACCGGCACTCGGTCGACGCGCGGATCGGCCGCGAGTTCTAGAGCGGGATGAATTTAAACCGGGTCATTCCCGCGCGCGTCATCCCGGAAAGCCGAAGGCTTGTCCGGGATCCATTTCGTGACTCGTCCACGTTCCGGAATGGGTCCCGGACAGCCTTCGCTATCGCTCCGGCTTCCGGGATGACGCGCGCGGGAATGACCCGGCTTGAATTCATCGTCCTCTGAAGCCCGTTAGCGCGGGGCCTGCTCCACCTCGTAGGTCCTGATCGATTCCGGCTTCATCTGGATCGAGAAGCCCGGCGCCCGGGGCGGCATGTAGGCCGCGTTCTCGATCACGCAGGGCTCCAGGAAGTGCTCGTGCAGGTGGTCGACATATTCGATCACCCGGCCTTCCTTATCGCCGGAGACGGCGACGTAGTCGATCATGGAAAGGTGCTGCACGTATTCGCACAGGCCGACGCCGCCGGCGTGCGGCCAGACGGGCAGGTCGTACTTGGCGGCCATGAGGAGCACGGCCAGCACCTCGTTGAGCCCGCCCATGCGGCAGGCGTCGATCTGCACCACGTCGATGGCGCCGCCGGCAATCATCTGCTTGAAAACGATGCGGTTCTGGCACATCTCGCCGGTGGCGACCTTCACCGGGGCCACCGCCTTGCGGATCTTCGCGTGGCCGGCGATGTCGTCGGGGCTGGTCGGCTCCTCGATGAAATAGGGCTTGGCGAAGGAAAGGCGCTTCACCCAGTCGATAGCCTCCCCGACTTCCCACACCTGGTTGGCGTCGATCATGAGATAGCGGTCGGGGCCGAGCACCTCACGGGCGATCTTCAGCCGCCTTACGTCGTCGTCGAGATCGCGGCCGACCTTCAGCTTCACATGGTTGAAGCCGGCGTCCACCGCCTCCTGGCAGAGCCGCCGCAATTTGTCGTCGGGATAGCCGAGCCAGCCGGCCGAGGTGGTGTAGCAGGCGTAGCCCTCGCGCTTCAGCGTGGCGATGCGCTCGGCCTTGCCCTTCTCGGTGCGCTTGAGGATGGCGAGCGCCTCCTCCGGCGTGATGGCGTCGGTGAGATAGCGGAAGTCGACGATGCCGACGATCTCCTCCGGGCTCATCTCCGCCACCAATTGCCAGACCGGCTTTTCCTCGGCTTTCGCCCACAGGTCCCAGACGGCGTTGACGACGGCACCGGTGGCAAGGTGCATTGCGCCCTTGTCCGGGCCGATCCAGCGCAACTGGCTGTCGCCCGTGACGTGGCGCCAGAAGCGGGAGGGGCTTTCCCTGATCCAGTCGAGCTCCAACCCCACCACTAGGTGCCGCATCGCCTCGATGGCGCGGCAGCAGATGTCGTTGCCGCGGCCGATGGTGAAGGTGAGGCCATGGCCCTCGAGGCCCGGCGTGTCGGTCTCAAGCACCACATAGGCGGCGGAGTAGTCCGGATCCGGGTTCATGGCGTCGGAGCCGTCGAGCGACTGCGAGGTGGGGAAGCGCAGGTCGTGGGTGCTGAGGTCGGTGATGCGGGTCACGTGGGTCTCTTCGAATAGTGGCGTCAGATCGTCCAGCCGCCATCGATGGCGTAGGCCTGGCCGGAAGTGTATGTGGCGCCGGCGAGATAGACGGCGAGGTCGGCGATCTCCTCCGGCGTGCCGAGCCGGCCCATGGGCTGGCGGGCGATGAAGGCCTCGCGCGCGGCCTCGTAGTCGCCGGTGGCCATCAGCCGCTCCTTGAGCGACGGGCTTTCAACCGTGCCTGGGCAGATGGCGTTGCAGCGTATGCCCTCGGCCACATAGTCGGCGGCCACGGCCTTGGTGAGGCCGATGACGGCGGCCTTGGTGGTGCCGTAGGCGAAGCGGTTGGGCACGCCCTTCACGCTGGAGGCGACGGACGACATGTTGACGATCGCCCCGCCGCCGCGCTCGATCATGCCGGGAAGGACGGCGCGGATGGTGCGCACCATGGCCTTGACGTTCAAGTCGAAGGCGAAGTCGAGGTCCTCGTCCTTCATCTCCAGCACCGAGCCGCCATGCACCACGCCGGCGCAGTTGAAGAGCACGTCGACGGTGCCGATCTCGGCCACCAGCGCCTTGACCGCGGCGTCGTCGAGCACGTCGAGCTTGCGCGTGGCGATGCCATTCTCGCCTTCGAGATCGGCCAGCAGCTTTTCGTTGATATCGGTGGCATAGACCTTCGCCCCGGCGCGCGCGAAGGCCAGCGCGCTGGCGCGGCCGATGCCTTGGGCGGCGGCGGTGATGAGGGCGGTTTTGTCTTGCAGGTTGGTCATTGGGGGTCTCCGGGTAGCGAATAGTGATTAGTGAGTAGAGATGGCCAAAGCGGCGGCAAGCGCTTATTCCTACTCTCTATTCACTACTCACTATTCGCTTCTTCTTCCTCTCCACCACATAGATGTGATCGGCCGCCAGCACCACCTCGTCGCGCTGGTTCATCACCTCGCAGCGCTCGATCACCCGGCCGGCGTCGGCGCGCTTCGGGTCGTCATGCTTTTCGGCGATGGTGGTCTTCGTGCGGATCGTGTCGCCGATGAAGACCGGGCGGACGAAGCGCAGGCGGTCATAGCCGTAGGAGAAGGCAACCGGGTTGATGACGTTGGCCGTCAGCCCGACGCCGATGGAAAAGACCATCGTGCCGTGGGCGATGCGCTGGCCGAAGGGCGTCGACTTCATGAACTCCGCATCCATGTGATGCGGGAAGAAATCGCCCGTGTGGCCGGCATGGACGACGAAATCGGTCTCGGTGATGGTGCGCCCCGTCGTGATGCGCGCCGAGCCGATCTCGTAGTCCTCGAAATATATTACTTGTTCCATCGTCTTCCGCCTGTCGAATTGGAGTTTACGCCTGCGGCCGCGTCATCCCGGAAGCCGGAGCGTGAGCGGAGGCTGTCCGGGACCCATTCCGGAACGTGGAAGAGCCACGGAATGGGTCCCCGACAAACCTGCGGTTTTCCGGGATGACGGCGTCGCACATTACTTCCAGCTCCATGGCTCAGGGCCTCTTCTCCAGCGATGTGGCAGGGGCCGCGCTCGACCGGTAGGCCGCTTCCACCAGCGCCATGGTGTTCCAGGCGTCTTCCACCGAGCTGACGAGATCTGCGTCCTCGCCGGAGGCGAAGCGCTGCAGATTGGCCATGCGCCCGGCAAACGCGTCGGGGAACCAGGCGCCTTCAAGCGGCACGTTCACCCAGCCTTCGCCGCCGTCCGGGTGGATCTCCAGAATATCCGGCTCGCCGCGCGGGTAGTCGAGGTTGACGCCAAGCTTCAGATAGGCGGCGCCCTTCGTGCCGCAGATGCGGAACTCGCAGGCCTGGTACCTGCGGCCGAAATCGTGGTCGTGGTTGACCGACAGGGCGCAGCGCACCTTTTCGCCATAGTCGAGGATGGCGCTGGTGCGCGTCTGCGCGACGTCGTGGTTCGGATGGCCCAGGGTCTTGGCATATACGCCCTTCGGGTCGCCCAGCACCTGGCGGATAAGGTCGAGATAGTGGATCGAATGCATGGCGATCTCGATGCGCGGCAGGCCCTTGAGGAAGGGCCAGAGCTGCCATGGCGTTGCAAGCGCCAGCCAGGCGTCGAAATCCACCACCTCGCCCAGATACCTCTTGGCAATGGCATCCTTCAGCGCCAGCATCATGGGCGCGAAGCGGAGCTGGAAGTTGACGGCGGCCCTGAGGTTCTTTTGCCGGCAAACGGTGAGGATTTCCGTCGCGCCATCAAGGTCGCTGCCCATCGGCTTCTGGATGAGCGCGGCCGCGCCGTCGGGCAGGACGCGCAGCACATCGACGTGACGGGCGGGAGGTGTGGCAAGGTCGAAGACCGCGCCTTCGACGGCGGCTGCCTCCTCGACGGAGGCGAAGGCCTTCACGCCCCACTCGGCGGCCAGCTTTTCCACTTTCTCGCAGTCCGGGTCGTAGAGACCGGCGACGGGGAAGCCCGCCTTGCGGTAAGCGGGGAAATGCGCATCGCCGACGATGGAGCCGGCGCCGAAGGTGACGATGGGGCGCGGGTCCTTGGGTGCCGGCCAGGATTGGGCGAGGGCGGTGGGGTCAAATGCCACGGGCGCCTCCCGTCTGCCATTTCCCCTCCCCCTGAGGGGAGAGCAATCGCATATGGATTCTTGAGTCCTTGATGGAACCCCCACCCCTCACCCCTCCCCTCAAGGGGGAGGGGGGCGCCGACGCCTCAGAATCCCCCTCCCCCTTGAGGGGAGGGGTGAGGGGTGGGGGTTCCGGCGAAGCCGGCGAAAATGACTCATATGCGATAGCCCTCCCCTCAAGGGGGAGGGGAGGGAGCGCTGCCTCACTCATGATGAAACACCTCCTCCATCATCGCCCACCACTCGCCCTCTTTCCGCGTCTCAAGCGGCTCCTGGCAGGGCATGCAGACGGCCCACCACTCCTGCGTCTTCGGGTCGGCGGCCATCCTGGCGGCATCGGCCTCGAAATCGGTGCCGTGATACTCCCAATAGCCGAACAGGAGGTTCTCCGGCTCCTTCAGGAAGATCGTATAATTCTGGATGTTGCAGGCCGAGATCATCTCCAGCACCTGCGGCCAGACGGCGGCGTGCAGGCGCTTGTATTCGGCCGCCTTCTCCGGTTTCAGGCCGATCACCATCCCCATGCGTTGCATGTCGTCCTCCCTCACGCGGCGATTTCGGTGGTGAACTCGGAAACGCTCTTCGCCTTCACGGCGTCCCAGTCCCAATCGATGCCGATGCCCGGTTCGTTCGGCGCCAGCGCCTCTCCATCCTCCACCTTCATGCGGCTTGCCGTCAGTTCGTCGAGCTGCGGGATATATTCGACATACCTTCCGTTCTGCACCGCGCACACCAGGCTCACATGCAATTCCATCAGGAAGTGCGGGCAGACGGGGATGTCGAAGGCCTCCGCCATATGCGCCACCTTCAGCCACGGCGTGATGCCGCCGATGCGGCCGGCATCCACCTGCACCACCGAGCAGGCGCCCTTCTGCATATACTCGCGGAAATGGCGGATCGAATAAAGGGATTCGCCGACGGCGACCGGGATCGGCGTTGTGCGCGACAGCCGCACATGGCCGTCGATGTCGTCGGCCGGCAGCGGCTCCTCGAGCCAGGCGAGATCGAGGGGCTTGAGGCGCTCGGCGCGGCGGATCGCCTCGTCGACGGTGAAGCCCTGGTTGCAGTCGGTCATGATCTCGTAGGCCTCGCCGACAGCCTCGCGCATGGCCAAGAGGCGGCGGAAGTCCTCGGCGCCGGTGGGCTTGCCGATCTTCACCTTCGAGCCGCGGAAACCTTGCGCCTTTGCCGCCAGCGCGTCCTCCACCAGTGCTTCTGTCTCGATGTGCAGCCATCCGCCCTCGGTGGTATAGAGCGGGCAGCGGTCCTTGGCTCCGCCGGCGAGCTTCCACAGCGGCAGGCCGAGCTTCCTCGCGCGCAGGTCCCACAGCGCGGTGTCGACCGCGGCCAGTGCGATCGCCGTGATGGCGCCGATGGTGGTGGCGTGGGTGGAAAACTCCAGCTCGTGCCAGATGGCCTCGATCCGGTCCGCATCGCGGCCGATCAGGCGCGGGGCGAGATGGTCGGCCAGAAGCCGCATGACGGAGGAGCCGCCGGTGCCGATCGTGTAGCTGTAGCCGGTTCCGCTAGCGCCGTCCGCATCCGTGATGGTGACGATCGGCGTCTCCTGGCTGACAAAGCTCTGGATGGCGTCGGTGCGCTTGACCTTGGGCTCAAGGTTCACCATGCGCAGCTCGATTTTCTCGATGCGTGCCATGATCAGGTTCTCAGTGTCGTTCCCGTCTCAGTGTCGAAAAGATGCGCCTGCGACAGGTCGAAGGAAAGCCGCACCTTCTCGCCTGGCTTCAAGAGCTTCGGGTTGAGCATGCGCGAGACCCATTCGCGGGCGGCGAACTCGGTGAAGACCAGCGTCTCGTTGCCGAGCGGCTCCGTTAGCATGACGGCCTGTTCCACCTCGTGCACCTCGGTTTCTTCGCCGGAGTGGATGCCGTGGCCCGTGGGGTAGAGATCGTCCGGTCTAAGCCCGAAGACGACCTTCCTGCCCGCCTCCACCTTATCACGGAACTGGCGGGGCAGGGGAAGCGTCTCGCCGCCGGCGAAGACCAGCGTCCCGTCCTCCACCGTCGCCTCCTGCAGGTTCATCGGCGGCGAGCCGATGAAACCGGCGACGAAGCGCGTGGCCGGTCGCCGGAACACGTCCTCGGGCGTTCCCACCTGCTCGATATGGCCGTCGCGCATGATGACGATGCGGTCGGCCAGCGTCATCGCCTCCACCTGGTCGTGGGTCACGTAGATGACGGTGGAGTTGACCTTGGCGTGCAGCTTCTTGATCTCGATGCGCATCTGGGTTCTGAGCTTGGCGTCGAGGTTCGACAGCGGCTCGTCGAAGAGGAAGACTTCCGGATTGCGCACGATGGCGCGGCCCATGGCGACACGCTGGCGCTGGCCGCCAGAAAGCTGCGACGGGCGGCGCTCCAAAAGCTCTTCCAGGCCCAGCGTCTTCGCCGCCTCGGCGACGCGCGCCTCGATCTCGCCTTGCGGCTTGCCGGCGATCTTCAGCGAGAAGCCCATGTTCTCGGCGACCGTCATATGCGGGTAGAGGGCGTAGGACTGGAAGACCATGGAGATGTTGCGCGAGCGCGGCGGCAGGTCGTTGACTTTCCTGCCGCCGATGCGGATCTCGCCGCCGGAAATATCCTCCAGCCCGGCGATCATCCTGAGCGTCGTCGACTTGCCGCAGCCCGACGGGCCGACGAGGGCGATGAACTCGCGGTCGGCGACCTCCAGGTCAATGCCGTGCACCACCGGCACGTTGCCGTAGCGTTTGACGAGCGAGTGAAGCGAGACTGTGGCCATGCCTTATCCTTTCACCGCGCCGGAGGTGAGGCCGGAGACGAGGTGTTTCTGGACGATGAAGGTGAGGGTGAGCGCCGGGATGATCATCACGACGGCGAGCGCGCACATGCCGCGCCAGTCGATGGTGAACTCGGCCGTGTAGTCGAGGAGGCCGACGGGCAGCGTCTTGGAGCTGGTCGAGCGCGTGAGCTGGGAGGCCAGCGCGAACTCGTTCCACGAGATCAGGAAGGCGAAGATGCCGGCGGACGCGATGCCGGGGCGGGCGAGCGGAAACTCGACCTGCCAGAAGGCCTGCCAGCGCGTGCAGCCGTCGATCTGCGCCGCCTCCGCGAGGTCCTTCGGCACCTGGCGGAAGAAGCCGTCGATCAGCCAGATGGTGAAGGGTACGTTGAGCGCCACATAGGCGAGGATCAGCCCGAAATGGGTGTCGATGATGCCGAGGCGGGCATAGACGAAGAAGAGCGGCAGGGAGAGCGCGATGCCGGGCACGGTGCGCGTCAGCATGAAGCCCAGGAAGATCGAGGATTTGAAGGCGAAGCGGTAGCGCGCGAAGGCATAGCCGCCCGCCATGCCGACGGCCAGCGCGATCACCGTCGAGGTAACGGAGATGACGAGCGAATTGCGGAAATATTCGATCACCGGAATGCCGCCCTGGCCGACGCCGGAGAACATCGCGACATAGGCGTCGAGGGAGATCTCGCGGGGGATCCACACCGGGGGCTTCGCCATGATCTCGACCGTCGGCCGCAGCGAGGAAAGCACGATCCACAGTCCCGGCAGGCAGATGATGGCCATGGCCAGGAAAAGGAGGATGAGATGCGTGGCCTTGAAGAGGCCGCGTTTCATGCGGTGAGCGGCGTTCCTGTCCATCCTCACCACTCCGCTGCGATCTGCGCCCGCGCCTTGGCAAGCTGCCGGAAGAACATGGCGGTGAAGACGATGGACAGAAGGATGGCGATATAGGCCATGGCGTTGGCAAGCCCCATGCGCGCGTCGGAATAGCCGGTGCGGGCGATCAGCGTCCACAGGATCTCCGTGCGCTTGGCCGGGCCGCCGTCGGTCATGATCTTCACGATGTCATAGGCGCGCGCGATGTCGAGGGAGCGGATGGTCATGGCGATAAAGGCGAACGGCATGAGATAGGGCCAGGTGACGTAGCGGAAGGTCTGCCACGGCGTGCAGCCGTCGACGCGCGCCGCCTCCACAGGCTCCTTCGGCATGGCCATGAGGCCGGCCAGGATGAAGATGGCGAAGACGGCGGTGGAGGACCAGATCTCGGCCGTCAGGATGGCGATGAAGGCGAGCGTGCCGTCGATCAGCCAGGGGATGGCCCGGTCCGTCAGGCCGAGGCCCTGCAGCGCGTTGTTGATGAGGCCGATATTGTCGTTGAACATGAACTTGAACTGGAAGCCCACCAGCACCGGCGAAAACATCATGGGGAACATCATGATGGTGCGCAGCAGGCGCTGGCCGCGCGTCGCCTTTTCCACGAGAACGGCAAGGCCGAGGCCGAGCACCATTTCGAGGTTGAGCGCGACGGTGAGGAGAAGCACGGTGCGCCCGAAGGCGACCCAGAACTCCCAGTCGGTGAAGAGCCGCTCATAGTTGCGCAGGCCGATGAAGGTCCAGATGGAATCGGGGCGCGTCAGGCGGAAGGGCGTGAAGCTGGAGTAGAGCGACAGCAGGAGGGGCACCACCACCACCGCCGCCAGGACGATAAATGCCGGCAAAAGCAGGAGGTAGGGTGCCAGCAGTCTCCAACTCTTCATGCTGTCCGCTTTCGATTGTTCTGGTGTTTTCGTTCGTGCGGCCATCTTCTGCATCGAGGGCGCGGCGTCTCCGACTCCCCTCCCCCTTGTGGGGAGGGGTAAGGGGTGGGGGTCGTGATGACGGATGCCGGCGTGCGCTTTTAGGCACTAGGCCAATCACGCATGACGGCACGCGAGCGCAACCACCCCCACCCCTTACCCCTCCCCACAAGGGGGAGGGGGTCGGTGACGCCGCGCCCGCCGCCCTTACAGTTCCCCCGCGTCCTCGAGGATCTCCGTCGCCTTCTCCGCGGCGTCGTTGAGCGCCTGCTCAGCGCTCTTGTCGCCGAGGATGGCGGCCTGCAGCTCGGGGTAGACGGCGTTGGAGATCTCGATCCAGGATGCCGTCTGCGGCACGGGGAAGGCATGCTCGGCCGCCTGCTGGAAGGCCGTCAGCACCTCCTGGCGGTAGGCGTCGCCTTCAGCTTCGGCGACCACCCATTCCCACACGGCGGTGCGCGTGGGCAGCGGGCCGGCGGCGGCTTCGAGCTTCTGGCTGTCCTCGTTGGTGAGCCACCACACAAGCGAAGCGGCGGCTTCCTTGTCGGCGCAGCTTTCGGTGACGGAGAAGCCGTGATGGCCCGACCAGCCGGTGCGCTTGCCGGAAGAACCCTTGGGCTGCACCTTGACGCCGACATCGCCGGCGACCTTGGAGGATTGGGGATCGTTGAAGAAGCCCGCCCAGCCCGGCCAGTCGAGATTGATGGCGACGGTGCCGGAGGCAAAGCCCTGGCCGAGGTCGTCCCACAGATAGTTGGTCGTGCCGGCGGGAACGGCCTTCGCCTCATAGAGGTCGACGAACCACTGAAGCGCCCGCTGGCCGGCTTCCGAGTTGAAGGCGGGGCGGCCGTCCGCGTCGAGATACTCGCCGCCCTCCGCCACCAGCATCTCGTAGAAGCGGCCATTGATGGCCTCTTCCTTGCCGGCATACTGCGTGCCGTAGAAATCCGGCGGGTTGGCGAAGAACGCCGCCTGGTCGGCGACCTCCTGCCAGGTGTCCGGCGGCACCAGGTCGTAGCCGTACTTCTCCTTGAACTCCGCCTTCTTTTCATCGTCCTCGTAGAGGCTCTTCTGGTAGTAGAGCGCGGAGACGTCGAACTGGGCGCGCGGCAGCATCACCAGCCTGCCGTCGAGTGTCGAGGCGCTGATATTGGCCGGCACGAAGGCGTCGATCTCCGACTGCGGCAGAAGGGCGACAAGATCGGTGTAGATGCCGGGATATTGCGGCGCGAAGGAGGAGTGGTTGGAGCCGACGCACCAGCCGATCGAACCCGTGGCGATGTCGGACTTGATCTCCTTGTCGAGCTCGAAGTGGTTCTTCTTCGAGATGACGTTGACCTTGGCGCCCGTCGCCTCTTCCCACTCGGCGATGCGCGCGTAAAGCGCCTCATATTGCTGGCCGCCGATCAGCTTGGCGTCGATGGTGACGCCGTCGAAGCTGCCGGGCAGTTCCTGCGCCAGGGCAGGGGCGGCGCCAAGCGCCATGGCGAGCGCGCCGGCGGAAGCACTGAAAAGCAGTCTGTTCATGAGTATCCTCCCCAGAAAGCAGTTCGCCTCGGCGCCTGCCGGGGCGGGATCGTGCGTCGCCCTCATTGGTGAGAGCTTAATTCATATACAAACATCTGCTATGGTCGTCGTCAAGCGTGAACTGCGTTGCGCACCCCGGCAGCTTGCGTATATGAAAAGCAAGCTTCACCGGAGAGGGCCGTGAAAGAAGAAGACAACGAACGCTACCGCGCGCCGGCTTTGGACAAGGGTCTCGACATCCTGGAGCTGCTCGCCGGTGTCGACGGCGGCTTGACCCAGGCCGAGATCGCCAAGCGCCTCGACCGCAGCCCCAACGAGTTCTACCGCATGCTCGACCGGCTGGTGCGGCGCGGCTATGTCACGCGCATCGACGGCGACCGCTTCTCGCTGACATTGAAGCTGTTCGGCCTCGCCCAGCTCCACGCGCCGGTGCGCCGGCTCGTCTCCTATGCCACGCCCTTGATGCGCGAGCTTGCCGAGGCTTCGCGCCAGGCCAACCAGCTCGTCGTCTTCGACCGTGGTGCTGCCGTCGTCATCGCCCAGCAGGAGGCGCCCGGCTATTGGGGCATCTCCATCCGCGTCGGCTCGCAAATCGGCCTGTTCGACACCGGCTCCGGCCATGTCCTTCTCGCCTTCCGCAGCGAGGAGGAGCGGCAGATGATGATTGCCGAGAACCTGAGGAGCAACGAGAAGCCGGAGCTTTCGCCGGAGTTCTTCGAGCGGCTCGACCAGATCCGCGACCGCGGCTACGAGATGATGCCGAGCGCCCAGACCGCCGGCGTCTTCAACCTCTCGGCGCCGGTGCTGGGCCCCGACGGGCGGGCGATTGCCGCGCTGACGGTGCCCTATATCGCGCTGGTCAACGCCAAGGGCGCGCCGGACATCACCGGCACCATGCAGCTCGTGCTCAAGACGACGCAGAAGCTCTCGCGGCTGGCCGGCGCGGACATGACGCCGGTGGCATGATGTTTTATTGGAACGGGCGATTTCATTCGCCTGAGGGAGGAGGCTACGCATGATCGTCGACACTCATCTGCACGTCATCGACCAGGCAGCGCTCAGCTATCCATGGCTTGCCGGGGTGCCGCCGCTCAACCGGGATTTCTCCTACGAGGAATACGCGCGCGAGGCGCGGCGCGTCGGCATCGAGGCGACGCTGCATATGGAGGTCGACGTCGCCGAAGACAGGATCGAGGCGGAGACAGGCTATGTCGGCTCTCTCAAGGAGCGCCCGGACAGCCTTATCGTCGGCGCCATCGCCTCCTGCCGGCCGGAGGACGAAGGCTTTGCCGCCTATCTGGAGCGGCAGCAGGCTAACCCGCTGGTCAAGGGCTTCCGCCGCGTCCTGCATGTCATGCCGGATGAACTGTCGGAGGGGCCACTTTTCCGCGAGAACCTCGCCCGGCTCTCCGGCACACGCTTCACCTTCGATCTGTGCGTGCTGCCGCGGCAGCTGCCGAAGGCCATGGCGCTTGCCGACCTGGCGCCGGACGTGCAGTTCATCCTCGACCATTGCGGCGTGCCGGACATCAAGGAGGGCGCATCCGAGCCCTGGCGCGCGCACATGGCCGAGATCGCCAAACGGCCGAACGTGACGGCGAAGATCTCCGGCGTCGTCGCCTATGCGGACCCCGAAAGCTGGACCGTCGAGACCCTGCGCCCCTGGGTCGAGCACACGGTGGACTGCTTCGGCTGGGACCGCGTGGTGTGGGGCAGCGACTGGCCCGTCTGCACGCTGGGCGGCGGGCTCTCGACATGGGTGGCGGCCACGCAGGCGCTGTTTGCGGGCGCCAGCGCGGCGGAGCGGGCGAAGCTGTTTTCGCGGAATGCGCGGAGGATTTGGGGGTTGGGGTGAGGCATTGGCCTGTGCTGTCGTCCGTGTTATATTGTACACACTATAACACGGAGCATTTTCAATGCCGGCCAGCACGACCATGACCATCCGCGTCAGCCCCGAGGTGAAGGAGAAGCTGGGGCGGCTGGCGCATGACACCAAGCGCAGCAAGTCTTTTCTCGCGGCGGAAGCGCTCGCTGGATATGTGGACCGGGAACTCGATATCATCGAGGGTATCCGGCGCGGGCTTGCCGATGCGGAGGCAGGGCGGGTCGTGGAGCATGATGAAGCCATGGCGGAGCTTTACGCCGTGATCGAGGCTGCCGAGAGCGGAAAGAAGTGAAGCGGCGCGTCCGTTGGTCCCGCGACGCATTGGACGATCTGAAAGCGCAAATCTCCTACATTGCCGCAGAGAACCCGCGTGCTGCGCGACGGGTGACGGATCGGATACGCGCTACCGGGGCGGCTCTCGGCGATATGGCCACGGGGCGGCCCGGCCGTGTGAGCGGCACTTATGAAAAGTCGGTATCCGGACTGCCGATCATCCTTGTCTATGCAATCATCGGGAAAGCCGGTGTAGAAGCCGTCCTGATCCTGCGGATGATCCACATGGCGAGGAACTGGCCGCCGGAGGATTGGCCGAAGTAGCGCGGCGCTACCCATCGCTCCCCTCCGCAAACATCCTGTTCAGATCGGCAACGATCTTTGCCCCGCCCTCCCGCCGCAGAAGCCCGTCGTTCAGCCGTGCGGACGCCTTTTCCTGGAAATCCATATACCCGTCATGGCGCGGGCGGAGCCAGGCGGCTTCGAGGGTGCGCCGCGTGGCGCGGTAGAAATTGCCGGTGGCGGCGTTGACGGTGTCGTCCTCCCAGGCGGCGGCGTGGCCGGGCTGGCCGCCGGCGGCCGCGTAGGGGCCGCGCTGGGTCTTACCGCCGGCGATCCAGTAGGCGAAGTCGGTGGCGGCTTCCTTCGCGCTCGAGAAGGCGGAGACGGCGATGCCCGTGCCGCCGAGGGCGGAGCCGACGGGACCTTCGGGCCCGAGCGCCGGGATATCGGCGAACGCGAGGCGGTGCGGGCGGAAGCTGGCAACCGCGTAGTTGACGTAGCCGTAGATCAGCGGCGCGCAGGCGACCTTCGATCCCTCGGCCGCCATGGCTTCGAAGACGGCGATCGGGTCCATGTCGAAAGCCGGGCGGCCGGCTGCATCGGCGATTTCGCGCAGCACATCGAATACGGTCTCTCCCGATTCCGGCGCGATGAGGGCCTCGGCCCTGTCGCTGGCGCAGGGTGTGCCGAGGTTGGCGGCGAGCGTGAAGAAGCACATGAGCGAATGCGGCGGCCGGAGGGGGAGGAGCACACGGCCTTCCCGCGCAAGCTCCAGGACTTCCGTCCAGGCGGTCGGCGGGCGATCCAGGAGGTCGGGGCGGAAGGCCTGCACTTGCGCGGCGGCATCGATGGGGAAGGCCCACTGCCGGCCTTGCCACTCATAGCTCGGGTAGGAAAGGCCGACGCTGCCCTTGGCCAGCGCCGCGCGCTCGGCCTCGCGGTCCGGCACGTCGAGGGGGGCGAGGCAGCCTTCGGCCGTGATCTGGCCGACATGGGGATGGTCGATGACGATCAGGTCGTAGCGGCGGGCGAGCTCCTCGACGGGATAGGATTCGAAATCCTGCAGCGAGCGCTTGTCCCAGGCGATCTCCACGCCGGTCTTCTCCCGCCACAGCCGCGAGCAGGCGGCCATGGGGTCGTAGCCGCGCGGGTGGCTCCACGTCATGCCCTTCAATTTCACGCTCACAGGCCGAACTCCCGGCGGATCGCCTCGCTGTGCTCGCCGACGCGCGGGGCGGCGCGCGCCATCTTCGGCCTCTGGCCGTCGACGCGGATGGGCGAGCGGGTGGTGAGGATCGACACGTCGTCCTCGCGGGTGACGGTCTGCAGCATGTCGAGGTGCTTGAAGCCATCGTGTTCGAGGAGGTCGTTCCAGTCGAGCACCTTGGCGCACCAGATGTCGGCCGGCTCGAGGATCGCCAGCCATTCGTCGACCGTCTTCCCGGCCGTCCGCTCGGCGATGATGGCCTTGATGGCGTCGCGCTCGGAAAACCAGCTTTCCGGCTTGTCGCGATAGGGTGACAGCGCCTCGATCTCCATCAGGTCGGCGAGCTTGGGGATCGGCGTCATGGCGATGGTGAGGAAACCGTCGCTTGCCGGATAGACGCCGTAGGGCGCGGCGAGATAGGCATGCGCGCTGCGAACAGCGGAGCGTCTCGGCTGCCGCCGCCCGTCGTTCAGGAAGGTGGTGAGCACCTCGAACTGGAAATCGACCAGCGCCTCGAGCAGGCTCGTCTGCACATGCCCGCCCTTGCCGCTGACGCCGCGGCGCACCAGGAAGGCGAGGATGCCCTGCGCGGCGGCGGCACCGGCCAGCATGTCGGCGACCGCCAGGCCGAAGGGCACCGGCCCCTGGCCGTCGTCGCCGCTCAGCCACATGGCGCCCGAGCGCGACTGGGCAAGCAGGTCCTGGCCGGGCCTGTCGACCCACGGGCCTTCCTCGCCATAGCCGCTGATGGAGGCGTAGACGATGCGCGGGTTGAGCGCGCTCACCGCGGCATAGTCGAGGCCGAGCCGCTCGATCACGCCGGGGCGGAAGTTCTGGATCATGACGTCCGCCCTGGCGAGAAGCTTCCTGAGGGCGGTAAGGTCCTGCGCATTCTTCAGGTCGACGGCAAAGCTCTCCTTGCCGCGGTTGATGGCATGGAAGATGGTGGAATCGCCGCCGATCTCCGTGTCGGAGAGGTAAAGCCGGCGCGACAGGTCGCCGCCGTCCGGCCGCTCGATCTTGATGACGCGGGCGCCGAGGTCCATCAGCCGCAGCGAGCAGTAGGGGCCGGAAAGGAACTGGCTCATGTCGACGACGACGAGCCCCTCCAGCGGCAGTGCGACCTCGCTCATCGGTGAAGCTCCCCGGTCAAGGCACCGTTCTCCGGCGCGCCCGTCTTCGCCTTCGGCATGTCTCCTCCACGAGGGTTGTTTTCTCTTGTGAAGAAAGTATTCAGATATGAGATAAATGCAAGGCCCCCTCTTCGATAGGGGCGAGCGCCATCGCCGCCACGCCCGCTTTCGCGTCTGGCCATTGACCCTTCGACTGTTCGACAAGCTCACAGCTCAGGGTGGGAAGCGGGGCGCGTCTTCGGCACCGCAGGAGGCGCTTTGGGGGCGCCTCAAATAAGGCGCGTCCAACGCGCCCCACCGGAGTCTGTCCCGCCGTCGGCCGGTCACTCGGGCTCCCCGCCCTTCCCGGCTGCACCCAATTGGGGGCTTTGCCGGGCCGGACGAGAAGCCCTGGCGGCTTCTCCGCAATGCCGGCAACGCTGTCACCCAGCGCTCCCGGCACCGCCGGCCTGTCGCGGGCCCTCAGGCCTCCGGGTACCGAGCCCGAAGGGAGAGGTCTCCGCCGCTCTCCCGAACACCCGGTGCGCATCCGGTTCCCGCGAGAGCGATGGCAAGGATTGTACGGGCGGGCTGGGCAGGGGGGCGTATTTTCCCGCGAAAAAATTGGAGAATTTTTTCTGCAGTGAGTGAAACCAATGGGTTGTCGGGAAAGAAAAAAATTGTCGCCACATTTTATCCCCGCGCAGGCAAGGCATCGCCGGCTGAGGTGAAGGGTGCCCGCCGCCCTTCCAACGTGGCGTCATCCCTACCCGCGCGCGTCATCCCCACCCGCCCGCGCGCGTCATCCCGGAAAGCCGAAGGCTTGTCCGGGACCCATTCTCGCCTCGCTGAAGCTCCGGCGAAGCGGGCCGGAAGGTGGGCGAGTCACGGAATGGGTCCCGGACAGTCTCCGCTTCGCTCCGACTTCCGGGATGACGCGCGCGCGGGTGGGATGGGGAGGATTTTAAGGGCAGGCTGGGCAGGGGGGAGTATTTTCCTGCGAAAAAAGTTGGAGAAATTATTCCGAAGCGAGGGAAAACAATGGGTTGGTGGGGAAGAAAAAATCTTTGTCGCCACATTTTATCCCCGCGCAGGCGAGGCATCGCCGGCTGAGGTGAAGGGCGCCCGCCGCCTCTCCAACGCGCGTCATCCCCACCCGCGCGCGTCATCCCGGAAAGCCGAAAGGCTTGTCCGGGACCCATTCCGTGACTCGTCCACCTCCGGAATGGGTCCCGGACAGTCTCCGCTTCGCTCCGACTTCCGGGATGACGCGCGCGGGTGGGGTGGGGAGGATTTTAAGGGCAGGCTGGGCAGGGGGGCGTATTTTCCTGCGAAAAAGTTGGAGAAATTATTCCGAAGCGAAGGAAAACAATGGGTTGGTGGGGAAGAAAAAATCTTTGTCGCCACATTTTATCCCCGCGCAGGCAAGGCATTGCCGGCTGAGGTGAAGGGCGCCCGCCGCCTTTCCAACGCGCGCGCGGTGGGTGATGGGTTTTCCTTGAAATGCCGGCGCCCCTTCGCGCCCCCCTCTGTCCTGACGGCCAATCTCCCCCCGTGTGGGGGAGATGTCCGGCCCTTCGACAAAGCTCAGGACAGAGGGGGGCGCGAAGGGGCGCTGGCTTATCCGAGGTCACGCCTTGAGCCGGTAAGGCTGCACGGTTCTCCAAACGCGTCATCACCACCCGCGCGGGCGGGCTCCAGAGATCTGCACCAGTTCGTGAAGGTTGCTTGACATAACCTATTAAGAAAGAAGGGAAAAACCTATATAACGATAAATTTGTTTCCGACATTAATTGTATGTGAGAAAAAAATCCGTTATAAAGCCGGTCATCATCTTCAGCCGGGCGGGGGGCCCCTCCGAGTTGTGATCGCGCAGCGGATTTGTGTCCGCAGGCGGCGGGGCTCTTGGCGTATGTCGGGAGTCACGAATGTCGCGCAATTGGTCAGCGACCCTTCTTTGCAGCGTGCTTTTTGCGCTTTCCTCTGTTGCCTCTGCCGGTCCCCCGACCGAAATACCTGCCATGGAAACGCAGAACGCTTCATTGCAGCCGGATGTGATGGCGGGCGATGAGGCCGCCATATCGCCGGTTACGGTGCGCATCGCCGGAAGCAAGGTCGTAAGCCAGGTCACCGGCCCCGACGGGACGAACGATACCGCGCGCCGGTGGGATGTCCATGGCACCGACCTTGGACACATGTTCCTGCACAAGGACACGCTTTACATGGTCTTCGGCGATACTTTCGGCCAGAGAGGGGTGTTCGGCCGGATGAACTGGCGCAGCAACACGATTGCGCGCATCGCCGACCCCGATCCACGCAACGGCCTGCCGATAGAGACCATGATCACCGGCGCGAACGGCGCGGCGAAGGAACTGCTCCATTCGCGCAAGATCGGCGGCGTGGAGAAGACCGTGATCCCCACCTACGGCATCTCCATCGGCGACCGCATGTATCTTCACTACATGTCGGTCAAGGGGTGGGGCGCGCCGGGACAGTGGGAGGTCCGCCATTCCGGTATCGCCTATTCCGACGACGACGGGCACACCTGGGTGGTCCCGCCCGAAGCCGTCGAGAACCGGGCGATCGGGTTCGAGCAGGTCGCCTTCGTGCGTGAGGAGGACGTGGTTTACACGTTCGGTATTCCGGAAGGGCGGTTCGGCGGCGTCAAGCTGCGCCGTGTCGCTGCCGGGCGGATATTGGACCTGGACGCTTACGAATACTGGACCGGAACCGGGTGGGTCGCCGATCCCGCCGCCGCCAGCGTGATCGTGCCGGCGCCTGCCGGCGAACTGTCGGTTGCGTGGAGCAAGACGCACGAAAGCTGGGTCATGATGTATTTCGACCCGGAGCGCCGCGCCGTCGTCCTGCGGCTCGCCCCAGACCTGACCGGCCCCTGGGGCGATGCGCAGGTGGTCGTCGGTGCGCAGGATTATCCCGGTCTTTACGCGCCCTATATCGTGCCGGGCAGCGACATCGATACCGAGCTCTATTACACGATGTCGCAATGGACGCCGTACAACGTCTTCCTCATGCGCACGAGGCTGGAGTGGCCGGCGCCGGCAGTCGCCGCCGTTCCCGAGGCGCCTTCCGAAGACGGGTAGCGGGGCGTCGGCTTATCCGAGGTCACGCCTTGAGCCGGTAGGGGTGCACGGTTCCTGCAAACATGTCATCCTCACCCGCGCGCGTCATCCCGGAAGTCGGAGCGAAGCGGAGACTGTCCGGGACCCATTCCGTGACTCGTCCACCTTCCGGCCCGCTTCGCCGGAGCTTCAGCGAGGCGAGAATGGGTCCCGGACAAGCCTTCGGCTTTCCGGGATGACGCGCGCGCGGGTGGGATGCGGTGGGGATGGGCACGTAGTACGCGCATGCCGTCGCGCGGCCGGGATGACGGCCGCTGGTGGGGGGGCGACAGGGCGCGGCGATCCTGATCCCACCCATGTTGCACCCGTTAATCCCATATGATGGAACCCTCTCCGCCACCCTGCCGTTGGCGTTCCGCCGGCGGTTCGTTCGAGCCGACCGGGCACTGAACCATGGTCAATCGTAGCGCCCGGCGCCGCCAAGGCGATCGGGGGGCGAAGCAAGACGGCTGCGGAGGCGCTCGTGGAAGCTGTCCCATCATCGGCGGTAGGGGTGCGGGAGACTGTGCCGACCATTCAGCGCGCGTATGTCTCGCGCGCGGTTTGGCTTCTTGCGCTCCTGTGGATCGCCGTTCTTCTGACGACGTTTCACTATGTCGCGACATTGCCGTGGTGGCTCGCCAGCCCCTGGCGCATGGCCGATTTCAACGCCGCGGCGCCGTTTCAGTATCGGACGCTGTTGCCGCTTGTCGTGGCGGGGATCGGTGAGGGCGTTCCATGGCTCGATGCCGATCTCGTCTTTGCCGCCATCGAGGTCGTCGCCTGGATGCTGCTGGTCGTCGTCGCGCTGCGCGGCTTGGACTTTTTCTGTCCCGATGTCTCACCGCCGGTGCGCCGGATCCTGGCGATAACGGTCGTCATTCCGGTTGCGATGCATCTGATCGTGCCGGACCTGAAGTTCCCGTCAACGTTCCAAGAGGATGGCGGGCTTCTGGAACTGGGCGAGTGGAGAACGGTCAGGCTCTTCCGCTACGTGTACGATCTGCCGGCCGCCGTTTTCACGCTCGCGCTCGTGGTCCTGCTCGCACGCTTCGCGCGGCGCCCGGACATGCGCCGTTTCGCCGCCTATCTCGGGCTGTTCGCCGTCGCCACGCTGAACCGCGAGACGACGGTGTGCATGATCCCGGCGTTCCTCGCCGTCTCATACGACCGCATCGACCGCGGGCTGCTGTTGAAGACGCTGGCGGCGCAGATCGTCGTCTTCGCCGCTGTCTACGGTTCGGCGGTATGGCTTATCCCGAACATCGACAATCCGCATGCCAACGTTGCGGGATCGGAATATGAAAACCACCTCGTGCACAACCTCGCGCTGTTTGCCAGCCCGCTCTACCTGGTGACCTATTTCGCGCGGTTCGGCGCCGGTCTTTATCTGCCGGTGCTGCTGTTGCACCGCTATCTGTCGCCTGTCCTGGGGCGGACGCTGATCTGGTTCGGGCTGCCGTTCCTGGCTTTGGCCGTGTATTTCGGCCGTCTGGCCGAGCAGCGCGTGGTTGTCGAGATCATGCCGATCATATGGCTTGCGGCGGTCCAGGCGATCACCGCCTGGAATGCCAGCCACCGCGGTTCCGCCGTCGCATCACCGTTACCCGGGCCAAGGGCGGTGAGCATCAACGCCGCCAGCGCTCCCGGAGGGGAGGCGCAAAGCGTCGCGGAAAGAGCCGGGACGGCGGTTTTCGTGCTCATGCTGATGTTTCTCGCCTTCGTGGGAGGCGCGATGGTGATGCAGGCGCGGGTCTTCCCGCACCAGTTCTTCAGCGACGCCTATCGGGCCTGGGACGCGCTGCGGGTCCAGCAACGGATCCTCAGCAATCCCATCCTGACCAACCTTTACGAGCGCGCGAGGACGGACGAGCGCGGCGTCACGGTCAACGATCCCGCCCGCGCTTTTCCGGGCTATACGCTGTTCACGTCGGGCGACGACCAGGTTGCCCGCCTCATCGCCATGGATGGGCGGGTCGTGCACGAGTGGCGGCTGCCATACGAAAGGGTGTGGGACGAGGGGGCGGCGGTCGCCGACCCGCAGCCCGGCTCCGTCATCTACATGGATCGCGCCAAGGTCTTCCCGAACGGCGATCTGCTGGCGATCTACATTTCGTCCGCCGATACGCCGTGGGGCTACGGGATGGTCAAGATGGACCGCGATTCCCGCGTTATCTGGAGCTATCTCGAGAATGCGCATCATGAGATGGCGATCGCGCCGGACGGCCGCATCTACACGCTCGTCCACCGGTTCCGCGAGGAGCAGCCGCCGGGAGCGCGACAGTTCGACCGTCCGTACCTTGAGGATTTCGTCGTCGAGCTCTCGCCTGAGGGCGAGGAGCTGAAGAGGATATCGCTGACGGAAGCGCTGCTGAAATCGCAATATGGCGGGCTCCTCCGGTTCCTGCCCTATTCCACCCTCGGCGACCCGCTGCATCCGAACAATGTCAAGTATATCGACGCGGAGGCGGCGCGGAACTTCCCGTTCGGCGAGGAAGGCGACCTCCTTGTCTCGATCAGGGAGCAGTCGCTGATCGCCGTCGTTTCCATGGAGACCGGTGAGATCAAATGGGCGACGACGGGAGCCTGGCTGCGCCAGCACGACCCGAGCATCCTGCCGAACGGCAACATACTGTTGTTCGATAATCTGGGCGGCCTGGAACGCGGCAACAGTTCGCGGGTCATCGAGATCGACCCGCAAACCTCCAACATCGTGTGGAGCTTCGGCGGCACGTCCGACCATCCCCTCTACAGTTTCCTGCGCTCGAACGCGGAGCGGCTGCCGAACGGCAACACGCTGATCACCGAATCCGACGGCGGGCGGCTCCTGGAGGTGACGCGGGAGGGGGACGTGGTGTGGAGCTATGTGAACCCGATCCGGCGCGGGGACCGGCAGCACCTCATCCCCATCGTCAACGGTGCCCAAAGGATCGGGCTGGATTATTTCGAGCAGGGATTTCGCCACAAGCTCGCGCAGCCGGCGGCGGCTCGGCGGCGGTGAAGTTGGGAGCTAGCTAAAGCTCGATGCGTTTGAAGAGGCTGCGCGGCATGAGGCGGATCACCAGCATGATCCACCGCCAGAAGAACGGCACGTAGACGACGTCCCTGCCACTGCCGATCGCCGCATGAATGCGCTTGGCGGCCGCCTCGGGCTTGGCCCATAAAAGCCCCTTCCGGAACCCGGCGGTCATCGGCGTGTCGATGAAGCCGGGTCTGATGGTGGTCACGCCGACACCGGATTTGTGGAGCCGCTGCCGCAGGCCTTCGAGGAAGGTGTCGACCGCTGCCTTTGCCGCCCCGTAGACATAGTTGCTCTGCCGGCCGCGGTCGGCCGCGACGGAGGTGATGACGGCGATCCTGCCGCTGCGCCTTTCTTCCATCCGCTCGGCGAGACGGGTGAGGAGGGCGATGGTGCTCACCGCGTTCGTCTGCAGTTCCTGCGCGGTGAGGCCCGGCGAACGCTCGCAGTCCGCCTGGACCGGCAGGGTGCCGTGGGCGATGAGCGCGATGTCGATGCCGTCCAGCGCCTTTTCCGCCTCGTCCAGAACCGCCTTGTGGCGGTCGAGCGCGTTGACGTCGAGGCTCTTATATCCTGCAACGCTGGCGCCCCGGACAGTGAGATCGTCTGCCGTCGCCTTCAGGTGCTCCTCGTTGCGGGCGACGAGGAACACGCGGTCGCCGTCCTGGGCGAAGAGGCGGGCGATGGCTGTGGCGATCGCCGAGGTGGCACCGATGATCAGAACCTTGCGCATCGCGTCACTCACTAGACCAGTTCATCGTTTCATGGAATCGATGAACTGGTCTAACTCCTTGTTTTGTCGCAATTCCGGGCAGAAAACCGGTTTCCACTTTTCCTGGAATTGCTTTAGATTGGTTGCGGAACGGCGACGCGGCGCCAGAAATCCGAGCAGATGGCCGGGTCGCGGTAGTCTTCGAGCCGCCGCCAGGACGGAAAGCCGCGCTGGAAGGTTTGCGCATCCATCCGCGCATCCTTGGCGGGATAGACCGCGCCGCCCGCTTCCGCGGTGATCTCGTCCAGCGTGTCGAGCAGCTTCAGCGTCCGCTCGCCGCGATCGGGAAAGTCGAGAGCGAGCGTCAGGCCCGGGCGGGGGAAGGACAGCCAGCCGACCGGTTTGTGATCGCCGAAGACCTTCAGCACCGAGAGGAACGATCCCTCGCCCGCACGCGCAACGCGCGCGATGAGTTCGCCGATCGCCTCGGCCGCGCTGTAGGGAACGACGCACTGATACTGATAAAATCCCCTGCGGCCGAACAGGCGGTTCCAGTTCGGCACGGCGTCGAGCGGATAGAAGGACCGCTCGTAGTGGACATATTGCCGGGACCGGCGCGGCCAGCGGCGGGTGGCCGTGTTGAAGAGCCGGACCGCCGGCTTGGGCAGCAGCGAGACGGGTGGGGTGAAAGGCAGCCCCGGCTTTGGCCGGGGGGCTGCGACGGGGCGCTGGTCGGCGGCGAAATTGCTGCGGAAGAAGAGCCCGCGCGCGCCGTCCCGTCCGGGGTTGAGGGCGTCGATCCATGCCACCGTATATTCGTGCGAATTGTGCGAGGCGCGGCTTAATTCGAGGAACTCGTCTACGCCTGAGAAGCGCAGGGTATCGACCTCCATGGCAGGTCCCGGAACTCGTCGCAGGGCGATCTCGGCCCACAGGATGACGCCGGTCAGGCCGCAGCCGCCGATCGTGGCGGCGAACCAGTCGGCGCTTTCGTTGGGAGAGCAGGCGATCCGCGTGCCGTCGGAGCGCAGAAGTTCGAGACGCCGCACGTGATGGCCGAAGCTGCCGGCGCGATGGTGGTTCTTGCCGTGCACGTCGTTGGCGATGGCGCCGCCGAGCGTGACGAACCGGGTGCCCGGCGTCACCGGCAGGAACCAGCCTTTGGGGACGAAGTGGGCGAGGATGTCCGACAGAAGAACGCCCGCCTCGCACCGCAGGAGCCCCGTGTCGTCGTCGAACGAGATGAAGCGGTCGAGACCGCGCAGGTCTATGAGGGCCCCCTCGCGGGCAAGGCAACTGTCGCCATAGCTGCGCCCGTTGCCGAAGGGGAGGGCGGGGCGGTCGGCAGGAAAAGCCTGGTCGCGCCACCAGAGCCGGACGACCCGCTTGCCCGCTTCCGACTGCGGCCGCCCCCAGGAGCGGTACGCTGCGTTGGCGTTCGTCACAGCGCCAGCCCTATGACGGTGCCGCACAGGACGGCGAAGGCGAGGCTGACACGGTCCCTTGCGGCAAAGACCAGCGGATCGTCATGCATCTCGCCGCGGCCTGTCTTGATCCACACCCGCGTCAGCCACAGGACGAGGACGGGCACGAAAACCCACAGGATCTGCGGATGCGCGTATGTGGCGGCGACCTGCGGCGTGTCCAGATAGACCGCGAGGACAACGGCTGCGACATAGCCCGCGCCGACGCCCATGCTGCGCAGTATCGGCAGATCGGCGAACCGGTATCCGCGTCCCGAGCTCCCCTGCTTGCCGTTCTTGTGCATCAACATGAGTTCAGCGTACCGCTTGGCGATCGCCAGGCTCAAGAACAGGAAGATCGAGAAGGTGAGGAGCCATACCGAGAGCGGCAGCTGCGCGGCGGCGGCACCGGCGAATATCCGCGTCGTATAGAGCAGCGCCAGCGTCACGATGTCGATGGCCTCCAAACGCTTGAGGCCGAAGGTGTATGCGAGCGTCGCAAGGTAGTAGACGCCGAGGACGGCGGCGAATTGCCAGGGCAGGAAGAGACACAGGGCCGCCGAGGCGGCCAACAGCAGCGGGACCAGGACCAGCCCGTGGGCGACCGGCAGCGCGCCCGAGGCAAAGGGGCGGTGCCGCTTGTTGGGATGGAGGCGGTCGTCCTCCAGGTCGATGATATCGTTGACGAGATAGACGCTGGAAGCGCACAAGCCGAAGGCGAAGAAGCCGATCAGCAGGTCTGTCAGGGCGGCGACATCGGTGAACTTCAGCGCGGCGACCAATGGTGCGAACAGAAGAATGTTCTTGAGCCATTGGTGGAGGCGAAGGGCGCGCACATAGAGCCAGAGCGGCGGCCTCTGGCGCGGAAACACATGGGTTACGTTGGCGTTTCGCTTCGCCCAGCCGACAAGGCGGGACGGCGCGTCGACGACGGTTGCCTGACGGGCCGCGCACCAGATCGGGCAGTCGGCCGTCGCGTTTCCGGCATAGTCGAAGCCGGTCGCGCCGAACTGGTGGCGCAGGACCGTCAGCTTGTTGATGCCCGTAAGGTTGTGGCGGCTGTTCGTGGCCAGAACTTCGTCGAAGAGGCCGAGTTGGTCGGCGATCTTCCGCGCCAGCGTTTCATGGGTGCCTGTCGCCAGGATCAGCCGGTGGCCGCGCGCCTTTTTCCGTCTCAGATGTTCAAGGAGCGGCGCGTTGAGCGGCAGCACCGACAGGTCGAGCGAGACGCGCCGCGTGACCTCTTCCTTCAGGGTGGCTTTGCCGCGCATCAGCCACAGGGGCAAGAGAAACACCGTCAGCAGCGACTGCTTGACAAGCGCAATCACGGATTCCAGCAGCAGGTTGGTGCGGACCAGCGTTCCGTCGAGATCCACAACCAGCGGGACCGGCGGCGCCTTCGGTGGCGGCTCGGTCGGTCCAGCACTCGGGAGTATGTCGAGATCGGTCATGACCACTGCATCCCTTCGCTGAGGGCGTTTCTATTCACGCGGTTTGAGGCCGCGGGCGGCCTCGAGGCCCAGCCATGCGCCCAGTCCGAGCGCGACGGCGAACCACAGGGTGGCAAGGCGAACGACGATGGTCGCGGCGACGGCAACCGGCGCGGAGGCGCCGGCGTAGATCAACAGCGACGTCATCACCACTTCGGTCCCGCCGAGGCCCCCCGGCAGAAACGACAGAACGCCGGCGATCATCGCGGTGGCATAGATTCCGACCGCCAGCGACAGGTCGAGATCGAGCCCCATGGAGCGAACCACGAGATACGTTCCCAGGCCCTCTCCCGCCCAGGCAACAAGGCCCAGGAGCGTTCCGGAAAGAGCGATGCGCGGTGTCATCATGGCGTGGACATCGCGCAGGAAACCGGCCGCGACGGAGGCGAGGCGGGCTCCCCGTGCCGGCCAACCGGCCGCCGCGCCTTCGATCAGAGCCGTGACCCTCGGATACTGCATGGCGAGGAGACCCGTGGCGATCGCCGCGCCGCTAAGCCCGAGTGCCCGCACGACCGGGTCCGAATGCGTGACGAGAAGCATTGCAAGCGCGCTGATGACGATCAGGTCGAGCAGGCGTTCGGCATAGAAGGCGGCCAGGCTCTTGCTCGGAGGGATGCCGAACGGGCGGAGATAGAGGCTGCGCATGGTCTCGCCGGCTTTTCCGGGCGTGGCCGTGAGCGCGAAGCCGGCAACATAGATGGCAAGGTGCCGGCCGACAGGGACCGGGGCTTTGCGCCCGCCCAAAAACATGGTCCAGCGCCAGAAGCGGAACGCATAGTTCACCAGCGACAGGACGAGCACAAGGAAGAGCGTCTGAAGATCAACAGCCGCGACGGCGCGGATGGTCTCATCCATATCCAGAGGAGTGAGAAGCAAGGTGCATAAGACGGCAGCGACGATCACGGCCGGAAACAGTATGCGTCCGACCTTGAAGTATAAATTTTTGTATACGTCCTTATTAATCATGTGAAGCTCGAGCATGACTGGTATATTTTCATGGAAATATGGTGTTGCTGTGGATTTTTAGTAGAAAAAATCTGGCCGAAAAGCACAGTGACGACTTGTCTGCCGGGCTAATGACGAAAGGCGTCTTTTGGTTCCTTCAGCGGGATGCCGCTGCTGGCCCCGGTGACGAGGCTCTACGCCTCGACACTTGGGCGCAACGGGGTAGCAACAATGGCGGCAGCGGTTTGGAAGGACGATGCAAGGCCAGGCCGTACATACGGCCGGTGAGCGAGGATCATCGTCCCCGAGGGATGGCTGACGCCTGAAGCAGCCCCGCTGTCAGCGAGTATCGTTCAAGTCTTCTATAAGCGCCTTCATTTCGGCGATTTCTTCCCGCTGGGCCTCGATGATCTGATCAGCGAGCTTCCTGACCCGTGGGTCGGATATTCGTGCCCGCTCGCTCCTCGTTATGGCCATCGAGTGGTGAGGGATCATCGCCCGCATGAAGGCGACGTCTTTTACCAGCGCCTGGCTTCTGTCGAGGGAGACCGCGACCGCCAATACGACGACCGCCACTGCGAGGATGCCTATATTGCCGGCCCTGCTGGAATACATGCTCCACATATAGGCCAGCATGATGACGGCCATCGTCGCGCCCATCGCCAACGCCATGTAGAAGCGCGACTCGCTCAGGGTGATGTGATCCAGCTGGTAAGTGGCCATGTACATGACCGCGTACATCACCACCGTTCCGGTGACGATCATGGCTGCGAATCTCACGTAAGACATCGTGCAGTCCCTTCGCGCTGTTCCTCACGGTCACCGAACTCCCGAAGGATCGCCTCGTTCCCGCCTGACGCAGCCCGTTGCCCTGGGTGCCAGGCAGGATGCCGCGGCCCGATTCGCCGCAGTGACTCCATGGTGGAACTGTGCGATGGGGAAAGCATGAGGACCATGCGTTGCATGCTGGGCGATCGGCTGATGGGGGGCATTCTGGCCGCCCTGATCGCCTATGTGATGCTGCTGCAGGGGCTTGTCTCCGCGTTCGCGCAAGGCGCCTTGGCGGCGCCGCAGCCGGGATCGACCTTCGTCATCTGTTCCCTGACCGGCGCGGCTCCAGGCACTGAAGGCACTGTCGGGAATGACCCCCTGGAGCGCGCGGCCCACCATTGCTGTGCGGCACTGTGCCATGCCGCCGCGTCTCATAGCCCCGCGCTTCCAACCGCCGATCTCGGCCCCGCCTTCGTGCCGGAAGCCGGGGCGGCGCCGCACCTTCCGGCGCTGGAGGTCTCGCCCCGGCCAAGTGCCCTGGGGCTGTCGTGCGAAGCCCGCGCTCCGCCGCTCCTCTCCATCTGACGCCTCAATCCCTGAGACCGCTGCGCCGACTGCCGCGCACGGCCTCATGTCTTTGCGCTTATGGAGAAACGAAGATGCGAACCCTTCCATTCCTTCTGGCGGCCGCGTTGACGCTCGCCGTTAACGCCGCCCTCGCTCACGAGTACAAGCTCGGCGCCATTGAAATCATCCACCCCTGGGCCCGGGCGACGCCGCCTTCGGCTCCGTCCGGGGGCGGCTTCGTCACGCTGACCAACAACGGGGAGGAGGCCGACCGCCTCGTCGGCGCGGCGTCGCCGGTGGCCGGCCGGGCCGAGCTCCATAAAATGGAGGTGACCGACGGCATCATGAAAATGCGGCCGCTGCCCGACGGTATCGCGCTTCCCGCAGGCGAAACCGTGGAGCTCAAGCCCGGCGCCTTCCACATCATGTTCCGCGATCTTACCGGACCGATCAAGGAGGGCGAGGGGGTGCCGCTCACCCTGACCTTCGAGAAGGCCGGGTCGATCGACGTGGAAATGGCCGTCGCCCCGGCCGGCGCGCCGGGGTCTAAGGACGAACACGATAACGGGGGAGGGCACTGATGCGCACGCGTGTCGTCGTACTTGCGGCGATGGCGGTCTTCGCGATCGTCGCCACTCTCACCGCCTTCACGCTTCTGGTGGGGAACAGGGCGCCCACGGGCGTCCAGCAGGTCTCGGGGGTCGCCGATGTCGGCGGCCCCTTCACCCTGACCGACGAGACGGGAAAGACCGTTACGGAAGCCGACCTTCTCGGCAAGCCGAGCGCCATCTTCTTTGGTTTCACCTTCTGCCCCGACGTCTGCCCGACGACGCTCTACGAGCTGTCGGGCCTGATCGACAGGCTCGGCCAGGACGCCGACAGGATGAACTGGGTGTTCGTCTCGGTCGATTGGGAGCGTGACGGGCCGCAGGAGCTGAGTGAGTATCTCAGCGCTTTCGACGAGCGCATCCGCGGCTTCTCCGGAAGCGAGCAAGAGATCGAAAAGGTCACCAAGGCCTACAAGGTCTTCTACGAGCGGGTTTCGACCGAGGACGGCGGCGACTACACGATCAACCACACTGCTTCTGTCTTCCTGATGGACGGGGAGGGGCGCTTCTTCGGCACCCTCGGCTATGGCGAGGATCCGGAGACGATGCTCGGCAAGCTGAAGCGCCTGATGGCCGGAGCGTGACGACCGTCGAGGCGCGCGCCGCTAGACCAGTTCATCGTTTCATGGAATCGATGAATTGGTCTAGCTCCTTGTTTTGTCGCAATTCCGGACGGAAAACCGGTTCCCACTTTTCCTGGAATTGCTCTACGGCAGGTGCAGCGCCTCGCTTAAGGGGAGGCCTTCCGTCAGCCGCAAGTCCAGGTCGGCCTCGATATGGTCGATGTGCTGCAGCATGAGCTTGGCCGCGCGCCGCGCGTCGCCGGCTTCCAGCGCCACGACGATGCCTTCGTGCTCGTCGTGGCCGCAGCTCGATGCGCCCGAGCGGCCGTAAAGCGCGATCACCAGCGAGGAGCGGGCGGTCAGCTCTTCCAGGAAGCGGTAGAGGATGTCGTTTCCCGCAACCGACGCCAGGAGGAGGTGGAATTCGCCCGAGGCCCTGATCTCGGCGCGCCGGGCACTCGGGCCGCGCTCGGCCATGAGGCTGGCCTCGCTGCGCAGGTGCCTTCGAAGGGCGGCGATGTCCGCCGGCTCGACGCGGTCGCAGGCGGAAGCCGCCATGCCGGGCTCGACCAGCCTGCGGGCGGCGAAGATCTGCCGGGCTTCCTCGGGTGACGGGGTGGCGACGAAGGCGCCGCGGTTGCGCTCGCTGCGCACCAGTCCTTCGAGGGCCAACATCTGCAGGGCCGAGCGCACCACCGTCCGGCTGACGTCGAACAGACCGCCGACCTCGCTCTCCGATAATTTCGTGCCCGGCGCCAGCCGCCGCTCGATGATGGCGTTGCGGAAATGCTCGCGGATGATCTGCGCGCGATCCTCTGGGGCACGGTCGTTATGGACAGGCTTCCGGTCGGCGATGGTCATGGCACCTTGAGCTCAAGTCATCCTGTTCTAGCCTGAAATGCCGCCGATGGAAGAGCCTTTTTGAATGCGATCACAGCGAAGATTGAATACAATCTCTGCTAAAATAGGGGACAATGTGCTCATATTTTGAGCATTGCCGCTTTGTGCGCCAGGTTTCGGTTTGCTGCAGCCTTTCTGAAAACAGGCGATAAAGCAACGGCTTACCCCTAAATCGCTCAACTGGCACACATAATGCATGCCTTTTCCCGAGCAGAAGGGAAAGCGCATGAGCAAGGCCGCAGCGATCGATATCGTCTCCGTGACCAAGACCTATGGAGCGACGACGGCGGTTCGCGCGGTCAGCCTCAAGATTCCGGCCGGCAGCTATTGCTGCCTGCTCGGGCCCTCCGGCTGCGGGAAGTCCTCCACGCTGCGCATGATCGCCGGCCACGAGAGCATTTCCTCGGGCGACATCAGGCTCGGCAACACGGTGGTGACCGACCTGCCGCCGGCGCGCCGCGGCACGGCGATGATGTTCCAGTCCTATGCGCTCTTTCCACATCTCGACGTTGCGGAGAACGTCGCCTTCAGCCTGAAGATGAAGGGCGTGCCCAAGGCGGAGCGTCATGCGCGGGCGCTGGAGATGTTGCGGCTGACGCATATGGAGGAATATGCCGCGCGCCGGCCGGCGCAGCTTTCGGGCGGCCAGCAGCAGCGGGTGGCGCTGGCCCGCGCGCTCATCACCGATCCCGAGGCGCTGCTTCTCGACGAGCCGCTTTCGGCGCTCGACCCGTTCCTGAAGATCAGGATGCGGGCCGAGCTCAAGAAGCTGCAATCCAAGCTCGGCATCACTTTCGTCCACGTCACCCACAGCCAGGAGGAGGCCATGGCGCTCGCCGACATGGTCGTTGTGATGAATGACGGGCGCATCGAGCAGGCGGCGGTGCCGCGCACCGTGTTCGAGCGTCCCGCGACCGCCTTCGTGGCCCGCTTCATGGGCGATCACAATGTGCTCGGCGGCACGGTCACCGCCGCCACCGGGCACTCCGTGACAATCGGCGTGGAAGGCGGCGGCACCTTCGTGGCGAGGGGAGGCGGGCGGACGGCCGGAGAAGCCGCCGACATCGCCATCCGCACCGACCGGGTGAGGATCGGCGAGGCGGACGACCCCACCCTCGGCTTCACCGGCACGGTTTCCAACATCGAATATCGCGGTTCTTCCGTGAAGCTGTCGTTTGCCGGTCCGGGCATCGACGATTTCACCGCCATCGTCGGCGACACGGCGTTCTTCGCCCGGCCCATCAGGGTCGGCGACACGGTGCCGCTGGCATGGGAGGCCGAAGACGCCATCGTCCTCGGCCGCCTCGACGCCTGAAGAAACAACCATCCGAAAAAAGGGGAACAGCTATGACCAGGACGACAACGGGACAAAAAGGAATTTCACGCCGCGCGCTGCTGAAGACCGGCGCGGCCGCCGCCGGCCTTGCGGCCGGCTCGGGCGCCATCACCGGCTTTCCGACCATCTGGGCCCAGAACCCGATCACCCTGCGCCAGTTCGGCACCGGCGTGTCGAACCTCAATGCCATCGCTGAGAAGTGCAAGGAGGATCTCGGCATCACGCTCGAGATGACGGCGACGGATTCCGACGCCGCCGCGCAGCGCGCCGTCACCCAGCCCGACAGCTACGACATCGCCGACATCGAATACTGGATCGCCAAGAAGGTGTTCCCCGCCGGCGTCATGCAGCCGATGGAGGTGTCGAAGCTCAAATATTACGACAAGATCGTACCGCTCTTCATCAACGGAAAGCTGACGCCGGTCAGCGAGATCGCGCAGGGAACCGCGCCGCACACGGTCGGCTTCGTCGAGGCGCAAGGGTCGACGGCATTCGCCGCCGAGCCGACCGACTGGCTGACCATGGTGCCCACCATCTACAACGCCGACACGCTGGGCATCCGGCCGGACCTCGTCGGCCGCGAGATCACCACCTGGGCCGACATCATGGACCCCGCCTTCAAGGGCAAGACCTCGATCCTGAACATCCCCTCCATCGGCATCATGGATGCCGCCATGATCATGGAGGCGATGGGCGAGATCACCTATGCCAACAAGGGCAACATGACGACGGAGGAGATCGACAAGACCATCGACTTCCTCATCAAGGCCAAGCAGGACGGCCAGTTCCGCGCCTTCTGGAAGTCCTTCGACGAGAGCGTCAATCTGATGTCCTCGGGCGAGGTGGTGATCCAGTCCATGTGGTCGCCGGCCGTCGCCGCCGTTAGGGCCAAGGGCATCCCCTGTGTCTACCAGCCGCTCAAGGAAGGCTACCGCGCCTGGGGCGGCGGCCTCGGCCTTGCCGCGCATCTGGAGGGCGCCAAGCTCGATGCGGCCTACGAATATATCGACTGGTACCTGTCGGGCTGGGTCGGCGCCTACCTCAACCGCCAGGGCTACTATTCCGCCGCCATGGAAACGGCCAAGCAGTACATGTCGGAAGACGAGTGGGGCTTCTGGGTCGAGGGGAAGCCCGCGGAGGGCGACATCCTCGCCCCCGATGGAAAGGTGATGGAAAAGGCCGGTGCGGTGCGCGACGGCGGCTCCTTCGAGGAGCGCATGGGCAAGGTCGCCTGCTGGAACTCGGTGATGGACGAGGACCGCTACATGGTCCGCCGCTGGAACGAGTTCATCGCGTCCTGATCTGAGATGTGTGCGCCCCTTCGCGCCCCCCTCTGCCCTGCCGGACATCTCCCCCGCATGGGGGGAGATTGGCCGTCGCGGATGGTTTCGCCAACTGTCAACGTCGCAGGAAAGGTGCCGGAGCAAGCGGCCGGCGCAATCTCCCCCCTCACGGGGGAGATGTCCGGCAGGACAGAGCGACTGTCTTGGCTGTCAAGTGTTTTGCGCGCGCCATGGTTGTCCTGTCCGGAGTATTGC
>NZ_WQNH01000027.1 GCF_009812055.1 Chelativorans xinjiangensis
TGTCCCGACAGTCGGCCGATCACTCGGGCTTCCCGTTCTTCCCGGCTGCACCCAATTGGGGGCTTTGCCGGGCCGGACGAGAAGCCCTAGCGGCTTCTCCGCAATGCCGGCAACGCTGTCACCCAGCGCTTCCGGCACCGCCGGCCTGTCGCGGGCCCTCAGGCCTCCGGGTACCGAGCCCGAAGGGGGAGGTCTCCGCCGCTCTCCCTGATCCCCGGTCCGGACCCGGTTCCCGCGAGAGCGATGGGGAGGATTGTACGGGCAGGCTGGGCAGGGGGGCGTATTTTCCCGCGAAAAAGTTGGAGAAATTATTCCGAAGCGAAGGAAAACAATGGGTTGGTGGGGAAGAAAGAATTTTTGTCGCCACATTTTATCCCCGCGCAGGCGAGGCATCGCCGGCTGAGGTGAAGGGCGCCTGCCGCCTTTCCGACGCGCGTCATCCCCACCCGCGCGCGTCATCCCCACCCGCGCGCGCGGGTGGGGTGGGGATGGGCACGTAGTACGCGCATGTCGCCGCGGCGGGGATGACGCGCGGGTGGTGGGTTTCTTTGAAATGCTGGCGCCCCGTCGCGCCCCCCTCTGTCCTGAGCTTTGTCGAAGGGCCGGACATCTCCCCCACACGGGGGGGGGGGAGATCGGCCGTCATGACGGTTTTCGCCAATCATCTACGTCGCAGAACAGGCACCGGAGCAAACGGCCAGCGCAATCTCCCCCCGTGTGGGGGAGATGTCCGGCCCTTCGACAAAGCTCAGGACAGAGGGGGGCGCGACGGGGCGCGGGCTTGGCCGCTAACCTCGGTTACGGCTCCTCACTCCGCCGCCGCGTTCTCCCGCAACAGCCGTTCGGGCGCCCGGAGAGGAGGCGGGGGCTTTCTTGCCAAATGGCGGTGCGCGCGGCATAAGCTTGGGGGCGCCGAGAGGGTGCGGGCGGCGGTGATTGGCTGCCTGTGTGTCAAGGGCATGGCGGCATCCGGGGCGCGGATGCCGGGGCTGTCCACCATCACGTCCTGCTCATGGGGCGCGGAGAGCGCGCCGCCGACCCTGGAGGATGTGTTTGATCAAGGTTGTTGTCGCCGTTCTTGTGGCGCTTATCGGTTTTCTTCCGCCCGCGGCGGGGGCTTCCGAGCGCCTTACCATCTTTGCCGCCGCCAGCATGAAGGACGCGATGGACCGCGTGGTGCCTGCCTTTACGGCGGAAAGCGGGATCGAGGCCGTCGTTTCCCTTGCCGCGAGCTCCGTGCTGGCGCGCCAGATCGAGGCGGGGGCGCCGGCCGATGTCTATGTCTCGGCCGATATCGAGTGGATGGACTGGCTCACTGAGCGCGGACTGGTGCGCGAGGTGAGCGTCAAGAAGGTGGCGGGGAACGCGCTTGTCATCGTCTCGTCCGAGGCGGCGGCGGATAGCCGGCCGGACGCACTTCTTGCCCGTGGGCGCATTGCCATGGGCGACCCGAGCCACGTGCCGGCGGGGCGCTACGCACGGGCTGCCCTGACGCATCTCGGCCTGTGGGAAACGGTACGGGAGAGGGCCGTCTTTGCCGAGAACGTGCGCGTGGCGCTGGAGCTTGCACGGCGTGGCGAGGCGGCGGCGGCGATCGTCTACGCGTCGGACGCGAAGGCGGCGGGGCTTCCCCGCCTCTACACCTTCCCGCCAGAGAGCCATCCGCCCATCCTCTATCCCGCCGCCGCGACGGTGAAGGCGAAGCCGCAGGCGGAAGCCTTTGTCGATTTCCTGGCGGGCGATGCGGGGCAGGGGGTCTTTCGCGAACTGGGCTTTGCGCCGCCTGCTGCGAGGAAGGCGGGCGGGCGATGACGGAGACCGAGACGGCGATCATCCTCTTATCGGCTAAGGTGGCGATCGCGGCCACCTTGTGCGCGCTTCCGCCGGCTTTTGCCGTGGCGTGGCTGTTGGCGCGCCGGCGCTTTGCCGGGAAGGGGCTTTTGCAGGCGATCGTCACCCTGCCGCTGGTGCTGCCGCCGGTCGCCACCGGCTATGGGCTGCTCCTTCTCTTCGGCACGCAAGGTCCGCTCGGCCGGACCATGGAGGCCGTGTTCGGCCTCACCTTCGCCTTCCGCTGGACAGGGGCCGCGCTTGCCGCCGGCGTCATGGCCTTTCCGCTGCTCGTGCGGCCCATTCGCCTGTCGCTGGAGGCGGTCGACCGGGGGCTCGAGGAGGCGGCGGCGACGCTCGGGGCGCCGCGCGTCATCGTTTTCCTGACGGTGACGCTGCCGCTGGCATTGCCGGGGCTGCTGGCCGGCGCCGTCCTGGCATTTGCCAAGGCGCTGGGCGAGTTCGGCGCCACCATCACCTTCGTCTCCAACATCCCCGGCGAGACGCAGACGCTTTCGCTGGCGATCTACTCCCTCTTGCAGAGCCCCACCGGGGACGCCGCGGCGCTGCGCCTCATCGTCGTCTCAATCCTGTTGGCGCTCGGCGCGGTGCTTTTGTCGGAATGGGCGGGGCGGCTTATCCAGAGGGGCGGCGATGGGCGGGCTTGAGGTCGACATTGCCGGCAAGGCCGGCAGCTTCGCGGTTTCGGCGCGTTTCGAGGCCGAACCGGGCGTGACCGCGCTCTTCGGCCGCTCGGGGGCGGGCAAGAGCACGATCCTCAAGATGATCGCCGGCACGGCTAGGCCGGATGAAGGGCGCATCGTGGTGGACGGCCGCGTGCTCTTCGATGCGGCGGCCGGCATCGACCTGCCGGTGCGGGCGCGGGGCATCGGCTTCGTCTTTCAGGAGGACCGGCTGTTTCCCCATCTTTCCGTGCGGCGGAACCTCACTTATGCGCGCTGGGCGGGCCGGCGGGCGGCGGGAAGACCCTTGCCAGAGGTGGTGGCGCTTCTCGGCCTCGAAGACCATCTCGACCGCCTGCCCGGCACCCTTTCGGGCGGCGAGCGGCAGCGTGTGGCCATCGGCCGGGCGCTTCTTGCCGATCCGCGGATCCTCCTGATGGACGAGCCGCTCTCCTCGCTCGACCGGCAGCGGCGGGCGGAGATACTGCCCTATCTGGAGGCGGTCGCGGGCGAGACGCGCATCCCCGTCATCTATGTCAGCCACGAGACGGACGAGGTGGCGCGGCTTGCCGACAGGGTGGTGGCCGTGGAGGCGGGGCGCGTGCGCGCCGTCGGCTCGCCCGCCGAAATCCTCGGCGGAGAGGAGGGCGGGGAGATCGTCGCGCTTCTGGAGGGGCGGGTGACGGGCATCGACCCGCATTACGAGACGGCGACCGTGGATATCGGCGGCGCTACGGTGGAACTGCCGGCGCCCGGCCTGCCGGCGGGCGCCCGCGTGCGGCTCAGGGTGCGGGCTTCGGACGTCGCCATCGCCACCAGGCCGCATGACGGGCTTTCCATCCGCAACCAGCTTTCGTGCACGGTCGAGCGCGTGTCGGTGACGGGCTCAGTTGCCGAAGTCCTTCTTGCGCTTGGCGAACAGAGGCTCTTTTCGCGCATCACCGGCAAGTCCGCCGATACGCTCGGTCTTGCCGCCGGGCAGCGGGTGGTGGCGCTGGTCAAGGCGGTCTCGGTGGAACGGGCACGGCTGATGCGGCCGGACGAAGCGGTGGAGTAGCGCCGCCGGGCTGCCCACCTCCCCTCGTGGGGCAGGGCTATCGCATATGGAGTCTTTAGTTCGGCTTCGCCGGACCCCCACCCTCAATCCATCCCCTCAAGGGGGAGGGAAGCCGGTCGAGCACGCCATCGTCCCCCTCCCCCTTGAGGGGAGGGGTTAGGGGTGGGGGTCCGGCGAAGCCGAACAAAGACTCCATTTGCGATAACCCCCGGAGGGAGCCGCGTTGTAATATGGTAGCGGTTGTGAAAGGCGGCTCGTTTATCTATGCATTTCCCAGCCCATGGGGTATTCCTTGGCCGCGGGCTCAGGAACAATGACGAAAAGACAATTGAGGAGGAGTAGAGCCATGAAAATGCTTATAGGAGCGCTATCCGCCGTTGCGCTGACGACGCTGGCATCCAACGCCTATGCCCAGTGCGACGACGGCGAGATGGTCATCAAGTTCAGCCACGTGGTGGCCGCGAAGGGGCACCCGAAGGGCGATGCCGCCCAGCTGCTCGCAGAGCGGGTGAACGAGGAGATGAACGGCACGGCCTGCATGGAGGTCTACCCGAACTCGACGCTCTACGACGACGACAAGGTGATGGAGGCGCTGGTTCTGGGCGACGTGCAGTTGGCGGCTCCCTCGCTGTCGAAGTTCGAGGCCTACACGCTCAAGTACCGGCTGTTCGACCTGCCGTTCCTGTTCCCCACCCTCGAAGCGGTGAACGCCTTCAACGGTTCCGACCAAGGCAAGGAACTGCTCAAGGTGACCGAGGACGAGGGTTATACGGGCCTCGGCTACTGGATGTCGGGCCTGAAGCAGTTTTCGGCCAACAAGCCGCTCGTCGAGCCGAGCGACGCCAGCGGCCTGAAATTCCGCGTGCAGACCTCCGACGTTGCCGTGGCGATGATCGAGGCGATGGGCGGGTCGGCGCAGAAGCTGGCCTTCAACGAGGTCTACGGTGCGCTGCAGACCGGTGTCGTGGACGGCCAGGAAAACTCCTGGTGCAACATCTACACCCAGAAATTCTTCGAGGTGCAGGACGGCATCACCGAGACCAACCACCAGCTTCTGGCCTACCTGCTGGTGACGTCGACGGAATGGCTCGAAGGCCTTGAGCCGGAGGTGCACGACCAGTTCCTGTCGATCGCCGAGGAAGTGACGGAGGAGGCCAATGCGGCCGTCGCCGACAAGGAAGCGACCTGCCGCCAGAACATCCTCGACGCGGGAGGGGAAATCCGCGAGCTCACCCCCGAGCAGCGCGAGGAATGGGTGTCGACGATGAAACCGGTCTGGGAGCAGTTCGAGGGCGACATCGGCGCCGACCTCATCAATGCCGCCGCTTCGAACGGTTCCTGATCAAGCCAACGGCGCACCCGCTCCGGCGGGTGCGCTTCAGAGATCCGCGCAAAGAACGATAAGGCTCGAGCCTGGGGAACAGCGCGGCGATTTCCGCTCGGGAGGCTCCGATGACATTGCTATGGCCTTCGCTCGCGCTCGTCGCGCTGGTGGGCGTTCTGTTCGTCGCTGAAAGGCGTTATCCGGCCGGCGTCGGGCGCCTCGAGGAGAACGTCCTTTCCGTTCTCCTTGCTCTCATCACCTTCGTTTCCTTCACGCAGGTGGTTGCCCGCTACGGCTTTAACCGGGGCTGGGGCGGGGCGCTGGAGTTCACGCGTATCCTCTTTGCCTGGATGATCCTGTTCGGCATGAGCTACGGCGTGAAGCACGGCATCCATCTGGGCGTCGACGCCTTCGTGCGGCTGATGCCGAAGCCGCTGTTCCGGGCCGCCGCCATCTTCGGCGCCGTCTGCACGTTTCTCTATGCCTTCATCCTGCTTTACGCGGGCTGGCTCGCCTGGCTGGGCGCCGACGTTTCGACCAATTGGCGCCAGACGGGCGCCATCGGCTACTGGACCTTCATGTTCGACCGCGGCACGGGGCTCGACGACCTGCGCTATCCCTTGTGGATGCAGGAGACGTTCGGCCTGCAGGAGCGGATGCAGCGGTGGATCGCCTATCTCATGCTGCCGGTGGGGCTCGGGCTGCTCGCCTTCCGGGCGCTGGAAGGCGTCGTCGCCATCGCCACCGGCGAGCGCGATGTCATCATCGCCGGGCACGAGGCGGAGGACCTCGTCAGCGAAAACCGCGATGTGGTGAGGGACTGAGCGATGGAGCCGCTGATCCTCATGATCCTCGTCCTGACGCTGCTTTTTCTCGGCGTGCCGGTGGCGGTGTCGCTGGGGCTGTCGTCGCTGATCGTCATCGCCTTCTTCTCGAACGATTCCGTTTCGTCGGTGGCGCTGCAGCTCTTCACGGCCTCGCAGAACTATACGCTGCTTGCCATTCCCTTCTTCGTTCTCGCCTCAGCCTTCATGTCGACCGGCGGCGTGGCGCGGCGGATCATCCGTTTCGCCATCGCCTCGGTCGGCCATTTCCGGGGCGGGCTGGCGATGGCCTCGGTGCTCGCCTGCATGATGTTCGCGGCCCTTTCCGGCTCCTCGCCGGCGACGGTGGTCGCCATCGGCACCATCGCGATCGCCGGCATGCGGCAGGTGGGCTACACGAGGGACTTCTCGGCCGGCATCATCGCCAATGCCGGTACGCTCGGCATCCTCATCCCGCCGTCGATCGTCATGGTGGTCTATTCGGCGGCGACGGACGTCTCGGTGGGCCGCATGTTCCTTGCCGGCGTCGTGCCGGGCCTGGTCGCGGGGCTCATGCTGATGATCGCCATCTATATCATGGCCCGGGTGAAGGACCTGCCGGCGGAGAAGTGGAAGGGCATCCACGAGATCGTCGAGGGCGGCAAGCAGGCGGGGTGGGGCCTGTTTCTCATCATCATCATCCTCGGCGGCATCTATGGTGGTGTCTTCACACCGACGGAAGCCGCGGCCGTGGCCGCCGTCTACGCCTTTGCGGTGGCGCTTTTCGTCTACCGCGACATGGGGCCGATGAAAGGCGTTCCGTGGGTGAGGGGCGATGATCCCAGAAGCGCGCGCACCGGCTTCTCGGCGACCGTCTATGCCGTCGCCTTCTTCTTCGTTTGGATGATCCTCACCTTCTTCCTGACGGCCGATTGGGAATGGGTCAGCCTGCGCGGGCGCACGTTGGTGGGGCTGGCGCTTTCGCTCTGCGTCATGGCGGCCTATGCGGTGTGGCGCGACGAGGAGACGGACCCGCGCAACATCCCGGCCTTCATCGGCGCGAGCCTGCCGGTCTGGCGGCGCAACCTTGCGCTGATGGGCCGCAACTTCTTCAGGGCGTTCTTCAATGACGACACGCACAAGGTGATGGTGGACGCCTCGCGCACCACGGTGATGCTGATGTTCATCATCGTCAACGCGCTCCTGTTCGCCCATGTGCTGACGTCCGAACGCATTCCCCAGGCGATCACCGGGCTGATGGTGGATGCCGGCTTCACCTGGTTCACCTTCCTCATCGCCATCAACCTGCTTCTCCTGCTCGGCGGGCAGTTCATGGAGCCCTCGGGCCTGCTTTTGATCGTCGCACCCGTGGTCTTTCCCATCGCCATGGAACTGGGTGTGGACCCGGTGCATCTGGGCATCATCATGGTGGTGAACATGGAGATCGGCATGATCACGCCGCCGATCGGGCTCAATCTGTTCGTGACGTCCGGCATTACCGGCATGAGCCTGATCCAGGTGGTGCGGGCCGCGCTTCCCTTCGTGGCCGTCCTGTTCCTGTTCCTGATCCTGATCACCTACACGCCGGTACTTTCCACCTGGCTGCCCTATAGTCTGATGGGGCCGGAGATCGTGGCGCGGTGAGGGGGTGGCGCGGTTAAGATTTCGTTAACCATTTCTTAACGTTCGGGGCGCAGGCTGATGTCTTCGGATCGGCTTTCCTCCTCCCAAGCACGGTTCGAACAGGGGCGGCGCTCCTGGTGCCGCCCCTTCCGTTTGGGTGGGGTTTGGCATTCGGGCAGCCGGTTCGGCTAAACGAAACGCTGCTGCCGCTTCGCACCCCCTTTGCCGTGTCGGACATCTTCTTTCCGCGCGTCATCCCGGACAGCCTCCGCTATCGCTCCGGCTTCCGGGATGACGACGGTGACGCTGGCGCCTCCCTACCGCTCGGCCAAAAACGCACGGATGCGCTCGATGGCGCGTAGGATGTTTTCTTCCGAGTTGGCGTAGGAAAGCCTGATGTAGCCCTCGCCGAGGATGCCGAAATCCGGACCGCCGATGAGTGCCACGCCGGCTTCCTCCAGAAGGGCGGAGGCCAGCGCCTTGGCCTTCCAGCCCGTCCCGCCGATGTTGGGGAAGGCGTAGAAGGCGCCTTTCGGCGTCAGGCAGGTGATGCCGGGAAGGCCGTTCAGCCCTTCGACGACGATCCGCCGCCGCGCGTCGAAGGCGCGCATCATCTTTTCCACGTCGTCCTGCGGACCGTCGATGGCGGCGATGCCGGCATATTGCGCCGGCGCGTTGACGCAGGACCAGCAATTGACGGCGAGCTTGCGGACCTTGTCGTAAAGGTCGTTCGGCCATATGGACCAGCCGAGGCGCCAGCCGGTCATGGCCCAGGTCTTCGACCAGCCGTTGAGGACGATGAGGCGGTCGCGGATTTGCGGGAAGGTGAGGAGCGAGGTGGCCTCCTCGCCGTCATAGGTCATGACGTCGTAGATCTCGTCGGAGAGGATGGCGACATGCGGATGCGCCTCGAGCCTCTTCACCAGCTTTGCGATCTCTTCGCGCGGGGTCACGCCGCCGGTGGGGTTGGCGGGCGAGTTGAGGATCAGGAGGCGGGTCTTCGGGGTGATGAGCGACAGCGTCTCCTCGGCGGAGAAGGCGAAGCCGTTCTCCTCGCGGATGGGCACCGGCACGGGCGTTGCGCCGGTGAACTCGATCATCGAGCGGTAGATGGGGAAGCCCGGATCGGGATAGAGGATTTCCGCGCCCGGCTCGCCGAACATGACGATGGCGGCGTACATGGTGGGCTTGCCGCCGGGCAGGATCATCACATTGTCGGGCGAGATCTCGACGCCGGTGGTCATGAGCGTGCGGCGGACCACCGCCTCGCGGGCGGGGAGGATGCCGGTGGCCGGCGTATAGCCGTGGTGGCCGTCGCGCAGTGCCTTCACCGCCGCCTCGACAATGTGCTCCGGCGTGCGGAAATCGGGCTGGCCGATGCCGAGATTGATGATATCGCGCCCCTGATGGGCGAGTTCCGTCGCCCGCGCGAGAACGGCGAAGGCGTTTTCCTCGCCGATGCGGTCGAAGGCGGGCACTGTTTGGAGCATTTCAGGACGTCCATCTGGTTCTGTTATGGTGCGGCGCTTTTGTGAAGCTTCGCGCGGGAAACGTCAATTGAAGGAGAGGGCGGTGGTGAAGGAGACGGCGGTGGGCGACCTGAAACACTGGACCGCGAGACCGGCGCCCGCCCGCGCGCCGCTTGCGGGGCGTTATGTACGGCTGGAGCCGCTGGAGCCGGCGCGCCACGGCGACGGGCTCTTTACCGCTTCGAGCGTGGCCGACGCCGAAGAGCGCTTCCGCTGGCTGGGCAATCTCCACCCTCCCAGAAGCCGGGCCGAATTCCAGCCGTGGCTGGAGGAAGCGGCGGCGAGCCGCGATCCGCTGTTCTTCGCCGTCATCGACAAGGCGACGGGCGCAATTGGCGGGCGGCAGGCCTTCATGCGCATCGACGCCGCCAACGGCGTGGCGGAGATCGGCAATATCTATTGGGGGCCGACGATCGCCCGGACGCGCCTGGCGACGGAGGCGCTTTATCTCTTCGCCCGCCACATCTTCGACGATCTCGGCTACCGCCGGTTCGAGTGGAAGTGCAACGACCGCAACGAGGGCTCGAAGCGCGCCGCACTGCGCTTCGGCTTCCGCTTCGAGGGAATTTTCCGCCAGCATATGGTGGTCAAGGGCGAAAACCGCGACACGGCGTGGTATGCCATGCTCGACCATGAATGGCCGACGATGAGGGCGGCGCTGGAAGCCTGGCTGGCGCCGGAGAATTTCGACGGTGACGGGCGCCAGGCAAGGCGGCTCGAGACGATCAGGGAGACGATGGGTGCGGGGACGGTTTGAGGGAAGACGAACGGCGAAGCTTGATGCGGGCGGCGCGCCGTCATGAAGGAGAACCGCGAAGCCATCATCGCCGCGGCCGTTATTCTTGTAGGGTTCGGCCTTGCCGCCTTCTTCCTGCCGCGTGTGATGATCGCCGTCGGTGACATTTCGACGGTGGCTGCCGTGGTGGTGGCGATCCTTTTCGTGGCAGGATTCTTCCTGATTTTCTGGCTGCGGGCGCGTAGCCAGAGGCGGAAGGGGAAGTGAGGGGGGCGCGAAGGGGCGCTCAGCTGACCGGAAAGCAATGCTGCTACGCCGCCAGGCTCGCCGCCAAGAGCGTGAGGCCGAGGAGCAGCACGAGGGCGGCGCCGGCGATTTCGATGCCTGTGTGGATGCGGGCGCTCCAGGTGCCGCCTCCGGCGACCGCAACCGCCCAGTTCTTGGCCGTCACGGCGAGCGTCGCCAGGATGGAGACGGTGATGGCCGTGCCCAGCGCCATGGCGAAGACGGAGACGATGCCGCCCAGCCAGAGCGCGTTGAGGAAGGAGAAGGTGAGGACGATCAAGGCGCCGGAGCAGGGCCGCAGGCCCACCGCCGCTACCGCCGACCAGCCCGTCTTCCAATCGAGGCGGTCGCCGGCAAGACGTGTGGGATCGGGCGCATGGGCGTGGCCGCAGGAGGGGCAGACCTCGCCCGGCGCGTGATGGTGGTCGTGGTCCTCGTGGTGGTGGTGATGCCCGTCCTCGTGCGGGTGGTGGTGATGGTCGCCTCCCGCATGGGCGGCCGACAGGCTGTGCATGGGCTGCGACGGTCCCTCACGCGCGGTGAGCTGGCGCAGCTTGCGCCACAGGAGCCAGGCGCCGAAGGCGGCGATGAGGGCGAAGCTGGCGCTTTCGAGGAACCATGTCGCGTTGGTCATGGAGACGGCGGTGCCGCGCAGCGCCAGAAAGACCGCCGCCATCAAGAGGATCGCCGTGACCGCCTGCAACATGGCGGCGGCGAAGGAGAGCGCGACGCCGCGCCTCAGCGCCACTTCGTTGGCGACCATGTATGAGGAGATGACTGCCTTGCCGTGGCCGGGGCCGGCGGCGTGGAAGACGCCGTAGGCGAAGGAGAGGCCGACGAGCATCCAGACCTGCGAGCCGTCCTCGCGCATCGCCTTCAATGCGCCCGTCAGTGCCCGGTAGAAGGCCTGCTGCTGGACGTTGACCCATTGCAGGAGGCCGGCCAGGGGGCCGCTGGGAGCCATCGACGGTTCGGCCGCGCCGATGCCCAGTGAGCTCTGGGCATGGGCGGCGGGGAGGAGGATGAGCAGCGTCGCCGCTGCAATGAGCGCGAGTTTTGTCGAATTGCTGAAGCCGGGTAAGAGCGGCGCCCTTTCGCGCCCCCCTCTGTCCTGCCGGACATCTCCCCCACGAGGGGGGAGATCAGGCTTCGCCACTGTTTTCGCCAATCGCAAGCGTTGCAGGACAGGTGTCGGAGCAAGCGGCCGGCGTAATCTCCCCCCTCGTGAGGGAGATGTCCGGCAGGACAGAGGGGGGCGCGAAAGGGCGCAGTCTTCACTCATTTTATCCATTGGCGCTGCACTGGATCTCGAGCTTGGTTGCGAAGATCTTGCTGAGGTCGTTGCCGCCCGGTTCGTTGAAGAAGGCGTCCGTGAGCGTTTGCTGGTTCTGGGCGATGGCTTCGTCGGGGTCGGGGCGGATTACCTCGCGGCTACAGCCTTGCGGCAGGTTCTCCACCGCCATGTAGCTGTCCTCGGTGAAGTCGATGGCGGTGTAGAAGGTCGGGTCGTAGACGCCGAAATCCAACTTGCCTTGAAGCTCCAGAGGCTCCTTCGGCCGCGATTCGAAGAGGATGATGAGCTGGTTGTCGGTGAAGTCGGCGATGAGCTTTTCCGGCGGTTCCATGGCCACGTCGCGGCCGTCGGCAGTGACGATCTGGAAATAGTCGAACTCGGCGAGCGATTCGTGGACGACATTCGCGACCTCCTGCAGCTCGTCGGCGTCGAGCTCAAGGTCCTGGTTCTGGTCGAACTCGACGAGCACGGTGCTGGAGAAGAGATCGTCGAAGCGCCAGACGTGGCGCAGCGCCTCAACCTGGCTGTCCTTGGAGACGGCGACATCCAGCCGAGCCTCGGCGAAGACGTGAGGGTGCGCCAGCGACGGAGCGCTCGCGGCGGACAGAACGGCGACCGTCCCCATCGCCGTTGCTGTTCTCTTCCAAGAGTGCATGCGCTGCTGTCCCCATCGGTATCGTGAGAGAGGTGCGTTATCTATCACGAAGCCGGCGAAAATGGGACATCACAAACGATCTTCAGCGCTGCAATTCTCCTTCAGCCACTGGGCCAGGAAATCGACCAGGGCGCGCACCTTCGCCGGCAGGTAGCGGCGGTGGGGATAGACGGCGAAGATGCCGGCGCCGTCGGTGATGTGCTCCTCGAGGACGGTGACGAGCCGGCCGGCGGCGACCTCCGGCGCGGCGATGAAATCCGGCTGGAAGGCGAAGCCGAGCCCGGCCACCGCCGCCGCGCGCACGGTCAGCGGGCTGTTGACCTCGATGCGCGGCGACACGGGAACGGTGAACGCCGTGCCGTCGGCTTCGCGGAACGGCCAATTGTGGCGGTGGCGGCTGTTGGTGTCGACGATGCAGGGCAAGGTTGCCAAGTCGCGCGGATGCTTTGGCCGGCCCACCTTCTCGACGAGCGCCGGCGATGCGCAGAGGGGGACGCTGAAGGGCGCCAGGCGCCGGGCGATCAGCGAGGAATCGTCGAGCTTGGTGATGCGGATGGCGAGGTCGAAGCCTTCCTCCACCAGGTCGACGAAGCGGTCGTCGAGCTGGATGTCGAGTACGATATCGGGATGGGAGGCGGCGAACTCGATCAGCGAGCGGCCGATCGGCGCGTCGGCAAAGGTGCGCGACGCCGACAGCTTGATACGGCCCTTGATGTCGCCGGAGGTCTCGCGGACGGCCTCCGAGAGGCTGTCGATCTCGCGCACGATCTCGACCGCCCGCTGGTAATAGGTGTGGCCGGTCTCCGTCAGCGAGAACTGCCGCGTGGTGCGGTTCAGGAGCAGGGCGCCCAATTCGTCCTCCAGCTCGCGCACATATTTCGACAGAAGCGCCTTGGAGCGGCCGACCTTGCGGGCGGCGGCGGAAAAGCCTTCCGCCTCGACCACGTCGATGAAGGCGCGCATGCGGGTGAGCGTGTCCATGAAGCTCTCCCGCCTAAGAAAGGATGCTTGCGGCGAGACGGATCAACTGGCGGTCGCTGCCGGCGGGGCCGAGGAGGGATATGCCGAAGGGCGCGTCGTGCACCTTGCCCAGGGGAATAGTGATCTGCGGCCAGGCGAGCAGGCCAGCGACCGATGTCAGCGTCAGCGCCTTGGCACGATAGGTCTCCAGCTCGGCCTGGGTGGCGATCTTCAGGGGCGGCGCGGAAGGCTGCGTCGGCATGACCACCACCATGTTCGGGTCCATGAGGGCGGCGAAATCGGCCTGGAAATCGCGCTGGCGCCGGCGCGCCGCCTCCACCGTCTCCGTGCTTATGGAGCGGGCGTAGGCGAAGCGCTCCTTCACGCCGGGGCCGAGGTCGCGGTCCTTCTTCTTGAGGAAGGGCCCGTGCACCTGCCAAGCTTCGTATGCCTGGATTTCCCTGAAGCGCTCGAAGAGCTCGTCCGGCTCGCCGGGCAGCGCCATGAAGCTCGGTTCGCGCCCGAAGCGGTCGAGGACACGGCCGAGCATGGCGCCGTAGGCCGCGCGTTCCTCCTGTCCGAATAAAAGCGCCTCCAACTCGGCGATGCGCACCGGGCGGCGGAGCGTCTCGCCATGCGTATCCTCGCCCAGAAGCACTTCGCCCACTGCCGTATAGGCGGCGGCGTCGCGGGCGAACCAGCCGAAGGTGTCGAAGGAAGGGGCGAGCGGCATGGCGCCTTGCATCGAAATGCGGCCATGGGTGGTGCGCAGGCCGATGAGGCCGCAGAAGGAGGCGGGGGCGCGGATGGAGCCGTTGGTGTCGGAGCCTATGGCGATATCGGCGAGCCCGCCGGCCACCGCCGCTGCCGAGCCGGAGGAGGAGCCGCCGGTGACCCTTTCGCGCGCCCGCGGGTTCACCGGCGGGGGGAAATGGGCGTTCATGCCGATCATGGAGTAGGTGAGCTCGTCCGTCTGCGTCTTGCCGGCGAAGCGGGCGCCGGCGTCGAGCAGCGCCTGGATAGCGGGGGCCGTGGCCTCGGCATTGCCGCTTTCGGCCTCCTTCTGCGGGTTGCCGCCGCCGGTCGGATAACCGGCCACATCGTAGATATCCTTGACGGCGAGGGTGAGGCCCATGAGGGGGCCGTCCGGGGCCGAGGGCACGGGGGTCTCGGGATAGTCCAGAAACGCGTTCAGGGGGTCCCGTGTCGCCGTCATTTTCGCTCCTCGTGGCACTTCGGGCCGACAATCGGCGCTCGGTCGATTTTTTTCAAGCTCATGCAGATTTTTCATTGATTGTGACAGACAGGGCGACTATATCGCGCCTGCCCAAAGTCGCACGTGCCTGTGGGTGTCCGCCGAACCTCGGAAATGGCGAGGAACTCGGTAAGGTACCTGGAACTAACCCCTCCAGTCGGTTTCGCGGCCAACCACGAAATCGAGGACATCTTGAAGCAACGACGGTGCGGGCCTTTCTGGTGTCTGCCGGTTGTCCAAAAACCGGGGTTACTGAAGAGGCACACCTTCATTGCCGGCAGTGCGGATGGGGTCTCCCATACCAAAGCTGAGGCAGACAAAGCAGAGCATTCGCCGCGAGGCGGGAGCTTATCGTCATGCGTTAAACGCATCCGTGGTTTCCGGTGATTTCCACCCTCCGGCCCATCGATCCGTTCATCGCATCCTTTGTCCACCGCGGGCAGACCAAGCCCGCTGAGCTTGAGCTTTGATTGAAGCGGCTTCGGCCGCCGAAGGAGAGACCCCGATGGCCACCCAGCGCATCCTCGACTTTCTCGCCACGCGACGCCCCGACGGCCCCTGCCTCGTCGTCGACCTCGACGTCGTGCACGACAACTACCGCGCCTTCGAGAAGGCCTTGCCGGATTCGAAGATCTTCTACGCCGTAAAGGCCAATCCCGCGCCGGAGATCCTGAAGCTCCTGGCGAATCTCGGCTCGTCCTTCGACACGGCTTCCGTGGCGGAGATCGAGATGGCGCTCGATGCGGGGGCGACGCCCGACCGCATCTCCTTCGGCAACACCATCAAGAAGGAGCGCGACGTCGCGCGCGCTTTCGAGCTCGGCGTGCGTCTTTACGCTGTCGACAGCGTGGAAGAGGTGGAGAAGATCGCCCGTGCGGCGCCCGGCGCCCGCGTCTTCTGCCGCGTGCTCACCGACGGGGCGGGCGCGGAGTGGCCGCTGTCGCGCAAGTTCGGCTGCGTGCCGGCGATGGCGGTGGACGTGCTGCGCCAGGCGAAGGCGCTGGGCCTTGCTCCTTACGGCGTCTCCTTCCATGTCGGCTCGCAGCAGACGGACCTTTCCGCCTGGGACCGCGCGCTGGACGACGCCCGTTTCGTTTTCCAGACGCTGGCCGAGGAGGGCATCGTCCTGAAGATGGTCAACATGGGCGGCGGCTTTCCGACGCGCTACCTGCGCGACGTGCCGGCCGCGCAGGCCTACGGGCAGGCGATCTTCACCGCGCTCAGGAAGCATTTCGGCAACCGCTTGCCGGAGACCATCATCGAGCCCGGCCGCGGCATGGTGGGCAATGCCGGCGTCATCAAATCCGAGGTGGTGCTGGTGTCGAAGAAGGCGGAAGACGACGAGGTGCGCTGGGTCTATCTCGACATCGGCAAGTTCGGCGGGCTCGCCGAGACCATGGACGAGGCGATCCGCTATCCGCTGGTCACCCGGCACGATGGCGGCGCGACGGCGCCTTGCGTGCTGGCTGGCCCGACCTGCGATTCGGCCGACGTGCTCTATGAGAAGACGCCGTATCCGCTGCCGCTGTCGCTTACCATCGGCGATGAGGTGCTGATCGAGGGGACGGGCGCCTACACGACGACCTACGCCTCGGTTGCCTTCAACGGCTTCGAGCCGCTGCGTGCCTACGTGATCTGACGGCTGCTTTCTTAGCCAGTTGTCGCCGGTATGAAACCTGCGAGTGCGGGATTTTTCGAAATGAGTTTGTCGTCTTATGCCGATGGTCGTGGGGTGCGCTCTACGTTGCCCCCCTCTACCCTGAGCTTTGTCGAAGGGCCGGGCATCTCCCCCACAAGGGGGGAGATCGGCGGTGGTTATGCCTTTGCCATCACCCCTGAAGCCGCTGCGGACGCTGCCGCGCGTGAGGCGCTGCTCGACCGGGCCATGGGCCCGAAGCGCAAGCGCAAATCGTCGGAGAAGCTGCGGCGCGGGCGTTTGCCGGCGGAGGGGTTGGCGTTTGTCGCGCGCGGTCCGGATGGTTCTCTCGTGGGAACCGTGCGGTTGTGGGACGTGCGGCTCGGCGAGACGGGTGTGCCTGCCTTGCTTCTCGGGCCGCTGGCGGTCGACCCGGCAATGAAGGGTGAAGGCATCGGTACGGCTTTGATGGGCCATGCGGTTGGCGAAGCGAAACGGCGCGGCCACGGCGCTATCCTGCTGGTCGGCGACGCGCCGTACTATGCACGTTTCGGCTTCTCGGCGGAAAAGACCGGCCGGCTTTCCATGCCCGGCCCGTATGAGCGGGAGCGCTTTCTGGCGTTGGAGCTTGTCGGCGGGGCGCTTGATGGGGCGCACGGAGTGCTGAAGCCCGCGAGGCGGAACATCCGTTCGGAGGCGTTGGCGCGCGCGGCGTGACGCGCGCGCCCTTGATATCAGAGTACCTGGGATATCAGAGCACCTGGCTGAGCTGCATGGCGACCGACATGTTGCCGTCGACCCTGAGCTTGCCCTGCATGAAGGCCGCTGTCGGCTCCAGATCGCCGGCGATCATGGCCTCCAGGTCGTCCTTAGTGAGCGTGATGATGCAGTCGGCACCAGCGTCGCTCAGGGAAACCGTCTTTCCGTCGATCACGATGGCGCCGTCGGCGCCGCAGTCGAACTTCACCGAATTTGCGAAGTCCGAACCGGCCACGCGCTCCTGCATCTTGGCGGCGATCTCATCCATTCCCATAGCTACTCCTCGTCGCGGCGCTTGGTCGAAAAGCAGGGCCCGCTTGCCTGCGCCCGCCGCAAGGAAAGCCGATGCGGGAGGCGCAGAGGGAATAGCAATCGAATTACGTTTACGTCAATGTGGATCGGTCAACATTGGATTTCCGCCGCCGGCCGAGGTGCCGAGCAGGCGGTCCAGAAGCTCGGTCAGCCGCTCCAGATTCTCCCTGCCGCCGAGGCGGCCAATCATGCGGTTCTCGTGTTCGTGCCAAAGTGCCGTCATGCGCTCGACGTAGCGCTTGCCTTCCTCGGTGAGATGCAGCGAGTGCGAGCGACGGTCGGCGCGGCCCTTGCGCCGCTCCGCCAGGCCACGAGCCTCGATGCTGTCCATCAGGAAGACGAAGTTCGCCCTCTTGATGCCCAGTCCCTCGGCGATTGTGGTCTGTTTCTGCCCGGGATATTTGGCGATCATGGCAAGGACGGAAAATTCCGCCGGGCGCAGTTTCAGCTTCGCCAGGGTGGTGGCGAAATCGTGGAAGACCAGAAGCTGGGCGCGGCGCAGCTTGAAGTCGAGAAGCGAGGTGATACAGGGCAGCTGGATCTGCCCGTCGGTCGCCTCAAACGGCGCCTCCGAGGGGGAGCGGTTGCCTTCGCAAGGTTTGTCGGATTGGCCCGCGGGTAGTGTCATGACACCTCCAAAATGCCGTGCCTGACGTCGAGCATTGGTTGCAGAGGAGGCTGAAGTGGCTCCGGAAATGACCGCGAGCCAACGCATTGCACGAACCGCAACGGATATGCCGGCGCAAAAAGCACGCCCGATTGATCATCAAAATATAGCGAGCCAGGTAAACAGCCCGCTCCTCGAAAATATGATCGAAAACAATAACCGGCATAGGACGAACAAGGGAGGCGTCCTGCTCTGAATACGACGTTTACTATTTCATAACCGTCATTCGCCGGGTCCGATACGGCGGCGGATGGCGTTGTCGCGTATCTCGGCCTTGGAAAGATAGTCGACCTGCTCAACCATGACCTCGTGGACCAGCTTCTCACCCGCACGCTCGTTTATGCTGTCCCGTATGCCGTTCCGGAGCGCGTCCAGGTCGACGCCGTTGCGATCGGTGAAGTCGATTTGCGGGTTGGCGTAGAGATAGCTGTGCAATTCGTCGACCAGAAGCGCATCGGCCGGCAGCGACAACGCCTTCAGCTTCTCCGGCTCGGCGGTGAAGACGAGGCGGGCGAGGAAATAGCCGTTCACCTGCCTGTCCTTGACGACGGGCACGGAGATCACCGGCGTGCGCACGTAGTCGAGCCCGCCGAAGAAGGGGGGCAGGGGGGTGGCGTTCCTCGCCGCCTGCGACGTCTGGAACGAGTAGAACACCGCGCCGAGGGTGGCGGCGCTGACCCAGACGGCGACCAGGAGGACCTTGAACATCGGGCCTACCGACCGAATTCGCGGACGGTATAGGTGCCGTCCGCCTGCGCTTGCTCGATGGCCTTTTGCAGGAGGGCGGCGACCTCGCCGACGGCGCCCAGATGCGCCTGGATCGTCGCTTCGTTGGCGGCCAGCTTGCCGCGCAGGCGGAGCACCGCCTCGCGGTGGTCGAGGCCGAGATCCTCCGGCACGATGCCCTTGAAGGCCTTGCCGAGCTCGTGGAGATGGCGGCTCTTGCGGGCGTTCGAGGCCTTGATGTCGTATTTCGGATTGGTGCGGATCGCGGCCGTCTCGGCCTCGATCGCATCGGTGATGCGCCCGATGAGGGCGAGCAACGCGCCGGTGCGTCCGTCTGCCTTTGTGGTTTCAGCAACAGGGGCGGCGTTGGTGGTGGGTTTCAGGTCGTGCATGGGGAGTGTCTGCATCCGCTCGGTAAAAAGGCTATTCTTCATGGGTGGAAGGCGGCAACGCATCGGCTGCGAGGGTCTTGGCCGTCTGCCGCTCGATCTCCTCGATCAGGCTGGCGGCGAGCGAGGCCTGGGTCGCCGCTTCCTCTGCCTCGGGGCCGGAGGAGACGCCGGCGACGGGCACCTTCCTGCCGTCCTGCAGGGTGTGATCGCCGAGCACGCGATCGGCGATGCCGATGCCGCCGCGCCTGGCCATGACGTTGCCGAGCTCCTGCGCCAGCAGGCCGCGCCACATCTCGCCGGAGAGGCCCTCGCCGTAGAAGGCGGCGGTATCCTCCGGCAGCATGTTCTGCAGGAAGCTCTGCAGCACCATGGACTCGAACTCCACGAAGTGCTCGGGCCTTCCGGCGGGCGCTTTCCGGGCGCGTGCCGCGGGCGCGGCGACCTCGAAGGCCGTGGCCGCATCGCCGGCATGGGCCTTCAGCCGTGCCCGCGCGGCCTCGACCTTCGCGGGGTCGGCCGCCTTCGCCACGTCCAGAAGAATGTCGCCGGGAGGTGAAATCGCCACGAGCGTCTACCGCGAACCGTTTTCAGTGAGCCGACTATGGCAGCGAAAGCTTGCGGCAGGCTTGCTCGGCGTGATTTGCCACTTAGATCGCGACCGCTCAGGGCTTGCGCTGCTGTTCCAGCATCTCAAGCACGGCCTTTTCCTCGGCCGCCCTTTCGTGCCTGCGCACCGCGCTCGTGTGGGCGCGCCCGGCGACATCCGCGCGCGCGCCGGCAGCGGCGATCATGGCGGCCTCTTCGGCGGCCCGCTCCAGGCACTTCTCCCGGCGGGCAAGGGCGCGGGCGATGCGGTCATGATAGAGCGCGGGAAAGAGGGCCGCCAGGCTGTCGGGCGCGTCCAGGCGCCCGGCGAGCTCCGTCGCCTCGGCTTCGGCCGCGGCCGCCTCCTTCAGATGCGCGGCGCGGCGCGCCTCGTGCAGTTCCTTGAGGCGCTCCTGCAGCTTTACGAGCCGTGCCAGCTTTTGCCGCCTGTCCGCCGTCATCGCCTCACCCGCCGATGGTCGTCGGGAAGAAGCCGTCGGCGAGGAGGCGCAGGAAGGTGCCGATGCCGAAGTAGAGGAGCAGCAGGCCGCCGGCGATGACGAAGGGGAGCGAGATGAAGTAGATGGGGATCTGCGGCGTCAGCTTGTTGATGAAACCGATGGCGAGGTTGACCAGGATCGCATAGGCCACGAAGGGGCTGCCGAGCCTGATCATCACCAAGAAGGCCTCGGAGAGCGTGTCGGAGAGGTCGACGAGCGCGGATTGCGGGTCGAACAGGGCGTCGACGGGCGCCAGCCGGTAGGAGGCCACCAGCGCCTGGATGATGGCGTGGTGGAAATCGAACACGAAAAGCAGAAGCAGTGCGGAAAAGGAGATGAGGGCGGCGACCGCCGGCTGCGGCTCGTTCTCCTCGACCGCCACGCCGCCGCCGGCCATGCCGTAGCCCATCATCATGGCCATGGCGGCGCCGATGAACTGGAGCGCCAGCACGTAGAGGCGCGCGAGGAGGCCGATCAGCGCGCCGATGAGGAGCTCGGAGCCGATGAGGACGAGCATCGCCTGGGGTTGGCGCGAGACATGCGGCACGATCGCCCCCCACAGATGCGCAAGCAGCGCCAGCGAGGCGCCGACGGCGACGAAGAGACGAACCTGCACGGGAACGCGGGCGCTGCCGAGCCCCGGCAGGAAGAGGAAACAGGCGCCGATGCGGCAGAAAGCGAGGAAGGCGGCGAGGATGGCGGTTTCCAGCATTGGTTACCGCGGTGCTGAGGGCGATTGAACAACGGGAATGGCAGCGCCCTTTCGCGCCCCCCTCTGTCCTGCCGGACATCTCCCCCACGAGGGGGGAGATTGGCCGTCGCTAACGGTTTCGCCAGTCGGTAACGTCTTACAATAGGTGCCGCCGCGAACGGCCGGCGCAATCTCCCCCCCTGTGGGGGAGATGTCCGGCAGGACAGAGGGGGGCGTGAAAGGGCTCGGCATGGGTGGCTAGGAAACCGACCCCAGGATGCTGATCTCCACGCCCTTGGCGATCTCGACGTGGCTCAGCACCGGCAGGGTTGGGAACAGGCGCTCGACGATCATGCGCACGTAGGGGCGGGCCTCGGGGGCCGTTACCAGCACGAAGCGCTCGCCGGCGTCGATGTGGTTGCGGATCGCCTTGCCAGCTTCCTGGCCGAATTCCTCGAGCTGGCGCGGGTCGATGTCGAACTCGCGCACTTCGCCCTTGGGGTCGCGCTTCAGCGCCTGGTGGAAGGCGAGGTCCCAGCGGTTGCCGAGCCTCAGGACCTTGAGGACGCCGCCCTCGCTCAAATCGCCGCAGATCTGCTGCGCCATGCGGATGCGCACGTGCTCGACGATCTGCTCCGTGCGGCGGATATGCGGGGCGATCTCGGCGATGGCCTCGATGATCAGGTGCAGGTTGCGGATGGAGATGCGCTCGGCCAGAAGCAGCTTCAAGACCGCCTGGAGCCCCGGATAGGTGATGTGGGAGGAGCATATCTCGTCGGCCAGCTTGCGGTACTCGGGGTCGAGCCGGTCGATCAGCGCCTTCATGTCCTTGTAGGAGAGAAGCTGCGGCAGGTTGTTGCGGATCACCTCGGAAAGGTGCGTGAGCAGCACCGACATGTTGTCGGCGTAGGCAAGCTGCTTGTTCTTCAGTTCCTCGGCGAACATGTCGGAGACCGAATAGGCGCGCAGGCCGAAGGCGGGCTCCTTCACCTCCTCGCCGGGCAGGTCGGGCACCGGCTTGCCGCCCAGAAGCACCATCAGCTCGCCGACGCGTAGCCGGTGCTCGGCCACGACCGTACCATGGATATTGATGCGGTAGCTCTTGGGCGGGATGGTGAAGTCGTCGGTGAGCCGCACCTCGGGCACGACGAAGCCGTATTGCGCGGCGAATTTCTTCCGCATCTTGTTCATGCGGAAGGCGAGTTCCTGGTGCGAGGCGATGAGCCGGGTGGAAAGCTGCTTGCCGATCAGAAGCTCGATCTCCGCCGTCTTGAGCGAGGATTTGACCGAGTTGCGCTCTTCCTCGACGGCGTCGAGCTTCTCGCGGCGCACGGCCTCGGCGGCGGCCTCCTCGCGCTGCCGCTCGCGGCGCGGCAGCATGTAGCCGAGCCCGGCCATGGTGCCGGCCAGCGCCAGGAAGGGGAGGGCCGGCAGGCCCGGCATCAGGGCGAGCACGGCAAGCAGCATGGCCGCCACGAACAGGGCGCGCGGATAAGCGCCCAACTGGTCGAAGACGGCCTTGTCGGCCGAGCCGCGCGTGCCGCCCTTGGAGACGAGCAGGCCGGCGGCGAGCGAGACGATGAGGGCGGGAATCTGCGAGACGAGGCCGTCGCCTACCGAAAGCCTGGTGAAAACGTCCGAGGCTTCACCGAGGTCCATGTCGTGGCGGGAATAGCCGATGGCGATGCCGCCGACGATGTTGATGGCGGTGATGATAAGGCCGGCGACGGCGTCTCCACGCACGAATTTCGAGGCGCCGTCCATGGCGCCGAAGAAGGAACTCTCCTCCTCCAGCTCACGGCGCCGACGCTGGGCTTCCTTGTCGTCGATCATGCCGGCGGACAGGTCGGCGTCGATCGACATCTGCTTGCCGGGGATGGCATCGAGCGTGAAGCGCGCGCCGACCTCGGCGATGCGGGTCGAGCCCTTGGTGATGACGACGAAGTTCACGACGATGAGGATCAGGAAGATGATCAGGCCGATGACGAAGTCGCCGCTCATCACCAGCTTGGAAAAGCCGCCGATGACATGACCCGCCGCGTTGGTGCCCTCGTGACCCTCGGACAGGATCATGCGCGTCGTCGCGATGTTGAGCGACAGGCGCATCATGGTGGCGATCAGGAGGATGGTGGGGAAGGAGGAGAAGTCGAGCGGACGCTGGATCCACAGCGCCACCATCAGGATGAGCACCGAGAAGGCGATGGAGAAGGCGAGGCCGACGTCGATGAGGAAAGGCGGGATCGGCAGGAACAGGATCGCCAGAATGATGATGACGCCGACGGCAAAGCCGATGTCCCGGCTGTGCTTGCGGGGCTCGCTGCCGACAATGCCTTCGCTCAACGCCATTCACGCCTCCATGTGGGGCGGGAGGATAGGGGGCGAAGCTTGTGCGAGGGCGGAGGGAGTGGGGGAAGGGGACTACCGGCTGGGGTGTGGTTCGCGGTCTTTGGCCGCTCGACCGTGACCCGCGACTCCATTATCTATAAAACCATGACGACAGCCAAATCAGACACCATCGCCACGCGGATCAGCAGGAGGCTTGCCGACCGGATCATTTCCGGCTCGATCGAGGCCGGAGCGAAGCTGCGCCAGGACCATATTGCCGAAGAGTTCGGTGCGAGCCATGTGCCGGTACGGGAGGCGTTCCGCCGCCTGGAGGCGCAGGGGCTCGTGGTCAGCGAGCCGCGCCGTGGCGTTCGCGTCGCCGGTTTCAGCGTCGAAGAAGTCCGAGAAGTAGCCGAGATGCGCGCCGCGCTTGAAGTTCTGGCGCTGCGCAACGCCGCGCCGCATCTGACCAAGGCCATTCTCGATCAGGCCGAAGATGCAACCCGCGCCGGCGACAGGGCCGGCGATGCGGAGGCGTGGGAGAAAGCCAACCGCGCCTTTCATCGGATTATCCTTGCACCTTGCGGAATGCCCCGGCTGCTCAAAGCCATCGATGATCTACACACGGCCAGCGCCCGCTTCCTCTTTTCGGGCTGGCGGGCTGAATGGGAGGCGCCCACCGACCGCGACCATAGGGCGATCCTCGCGGCGCTGCGCGCCGGGGAGGTCGAGGCGGCGGCCTCGGTGCTAGCTCGGCATGTGCAATGGACCGGCCACAAAGGCCAGAAATCCAGCCCTTTTCCCGCTGCGGCTCGGCGTTGAGGCGATAGCCCTTGCCAACGAGTGATTTCTGTGGAGTCTTTTAGCGATAGATTCCAGAAATTATCTATTATTCTGTCGCAAGGAAACCCGCATGAGCACCACAGCCGCACCGACCCTCAAACCCGTCTACAGCCCTCTCGATCTTCAAAACCGCTCCCTCGCATGGCAGGTTGGTGGAATTGTCGTCGGCACGCTCTTCCTGGCCGTATCGTCCTATATCGAAGTTCCGATGGTGCCCGTCCCGGTCAACATGCAGACCTTCGCCGTTGCGCTGGTCGGCGCTCTCTATGGCTGGCGCCTCGGAGCCATCACGATCATTGCGTGGCTCGGTCAGGCCGCCCTCGGCATGCCGGTCCTCTCCGGAGGCGCGGCCGGCGCACATCATTTCGTTGGACCGACTGCCGGCTATCTCTTTGCCTTCCCCCTTGCCGGTGCGCTCGCCGGTTGGCTGGCCGAAAGGGGCTGGAACGGCAATCGCCCCGTGCTTGCCTTCGTCGGCATGTTGCTGAGCAATACCGTCTGTCTCGCCCTTGGCGCGGCATGGTTGGCCGTCATGATCGGGCTGGAACAAGCGATCGTGCATGGCGTGACGCCCTTCCTCGCCGGCGCTGTTCTGAAATCCGCTCTTGGTGCCGCCACCCTCGCGCTGCTGGCGCGCGGCAAGGCGCGCTCGTCTGAATGACGATCCGGCTTCGGCCTCATCACCTGCTTTGCCTGCTGACCTATGCCGGCAAGGGCTACGGCCCCGCGTTCACCGCCAACTATGACGCGATCGCGGGGCGGATTTCCCAAGGGGAGGATATTCTGATCGTCGAGGGGCCGGACGACATTTGTGCCCCGCTCCTTGATGATCGCGAACCTCACTGCTGGCGGGACAGCGTGACGGAACGGGACCGGCTGGCGGCGCGCGATCTAGGGAGACTGCTGCTTGTTTCGATTCAGGATGGCCGCCGGATCATCCTGAATCGGCATCTCCTGGAGCGGATGCGTGAAGCTTTCTCGGCCGGTGATACGCGCAGCGCCTGCGAGGGCTGTGAGTGGCATGATCTGTGCAGCACGATCGCAGCAGGAGGCTATTGCGGGATCGCTATTCCGAGAGAACGATAGTGGAGTAGCTGCAAAGGGTCGAATTTTCGCATTCTCGTAGGCCGTTAAGGGTCGCTGGTCGCGAGAGGGCCTAACGCGGGCCCTCCGCGCCGGCCTTGCGCCCTTTCGCCTAGAAGCTGTTCTCGATCCGCTGGAAGATCACCGTCGTGAAAGACGATATCTGAGCGCCGACGAAGGGCCCGGAAAATGCCACGGCCAACAGAATGGCGACGATCTTGGGGACGAAAGTGAGGGTGATTTCCTGCACCTGGGTCAGTGCCTGGACGAGCGCGATGCCGATGCCGACGACCATGGCGACGATGACCGCCGGGCTGGCAGCGATCAGCACCGTCCAGATGGCGTATTGGACGATGTCGAGGGCGTCGGCCTCGTTCATGGGTCAGCGGATCACGACGCCGGGGCCAACGGTCACTTCCTGGCCGCCTTCGAGCTTGGCGACCACGCCGTCGCTGTAGAGCTTCACCTCCGACACGATGCCGGTCACCGAGCCGTCGGCCGAGGTGATCTCGCGGCCAACAAGGCCGCTTGCCTGGGAGAGCGAGGAGGCGGCGAGGATCTGTTCCAGCTTGTCGTTGATCTGCACGGACTGCTCGACCTGGGAGAAGCTGGCGAGCTGGGCCACGTAGTCGGTGGATTCCATCGGGCTCGTCGGGTCCTGGTTCTTCATCTCGGCGACGAGCAGCTTGAGGAAGGACTGGTAGTCCACGGCCTGCGGCGCGGCGGTGCTGGTCTGGTTCTGCGTGGTGCCGGTTACGGTCGAAACGTTCATGTCTATTCCCCTACGGCCTTGGCGAATGCGGTTTCCTCGTGCCGGCGTGGCCCTTCCAGGATTTCCTCTTCGAGCGGGTAGAGAGCGCGGATCGCCTTCAGCGCCTCGTAGACCTGGCCCTCGCATACGAGCGTGTCGACGTGCTTCAGCCCGGCCAGCACGCGCTCGTTGCGGAAGGTGGCAAGCAGGTTGGAAAGGGTCCGGCGGAAGAGTTCGTGCGCGCTGTCCCCGCCGTCGGGGTTCATCAGCATGATCTGCACGACGAAATAGAGCTGGCGCAGCGGCGTCTTCGCGTCCTCCGGCTGGAGGACGTGGTTCTGCAGCAGGAACTGCACGTCGTTCAGGAACTCCAGAGAAACCTTGCGGTCGACCTTGATGACGGCGCCGTTGACATAGATCTTCTCGCCGGCCTTGAGCGATATCTTCAGCGTGTTGGTCATTTCAGCCCGTCGCGGATGATCTGCGAGACCTCGATAAGCCCATCGAAATTGTCCGAGCGACCCTGGCGCACCTCCTCGCCCTCGCGCAAGAGCCACAGGCCGATGGAGATCAGGTTGGCGCGCAGCTCCTTCGGCAGCTCGTTGTCGGGGCTGCCCAGATCGCTGATGAGCGAGGTCCACACCCGGTTCATGAACAGGATGGCCTCGGTCGTCTCGCGCGCATTCGGCCCGGCGTCGCGCGCGGTGGCGAGAAGGTCGATGGAGCGCGTCAGCAACTGGCGCTCGCGGTCCTTCGCGTCGGCAACCGAATCCGTCTGAACCTCGCTATAGGAAAACTGGTACATGGGGTCTGAGGTCTCGCTTCCTGGTCGTCACGGATATGTCGTCACAGATATCGTAAGAGGCTGAGCTGCTGGATGCGGGCGGTCAGCGCGTAGGCGGTTTCGATCTGGGTCAGGAGGTCATTGACCTTCGTTGCGGCCTCGAACGGGTCGACGCCTTCGAGATCCGTGACCAATGTGTTGAACAGGTCGATCTGCGAGGAAATGCGTTCGCTGGCCTCCTCGACGCGGGTCTCGGCAAGGCCGACCTCGGATTGCGCGTACGCGAAATCGGCGACCGCCGCGCCGACCAACGCGGTGGCGCGCCCGTAGAGCGTCTGCAGCGCCTCGTCGTTAAGGGGTATCTGCATCAGGTCGGTGAGTGCCGCGGTGGCCATGGCAAGCCTGCGCATGCCCGGGCCGTTGGCAGTGGTCGAGGTCTCGGCCGTCTCGTTGAGGGTGATGCGGCTGGTGATCTTCTGGTCCGAGGCCTCGGACCAATCGCTCCAGCCGGCGCCCATGAAGCTCGCCTCCAGGTCATCGAAGAACGCAGCCATTTCCGCGGCGGTGATGTTCTCGGCGGCGGGGTCGGTCTGGGCAAAGCCGAAATGGGCGGAGAAAAGCGCATCGAACTGCGCCTTGTTGGGCGAAGCGGGGTCGGTGAAGTCGTTGAGCGGCTTTACGTCGGTGTTGATGCCGGCGAACAGGTATTCGCCGTTGAGGTTGCTGTTGAGGATGCTCGTCATCGCTTCCAGTGCCTGCTTGGCGCTGGCGCGGATGATCTCCGGATCGCTGTCCCCGGAAGACGCGGCGGTCAGCGCCTCCAGCATGTCCTGGGCGATGCCGCCGAGCTGCTCCAGACCGTTTTGGGTGGCGGAGAGCCGGCCGGAGGCCAGGCCGTTGGCGTCGATCAGGCTCTCCAGCCGCACGATGTCGCGCGTCATGGAGAAGCTGACGCCTGCGCGGGCGCCCAGCGTCACGCCGGGATCGGCCACGCGGCCGGTGGTGGCCTCCTGCTGGCGCTCGGCAAGTTCCACCTGCATGCGCATCATCTGGTAGCGGAGGGTCTGCGAAATGCTGGAGGTGGAGATGAAGGAGGTTTTCATGGCTAGCGCGCGACCTCCATCAGTGTGTACAGCATCTCGTCGACGACGCTCATCAGCCGCGCCGAGGCCTCATAGGCGTGTTCGAGGTCAAGCAGCAGTGCCATCTCCTCGTCGATGTTGACGCCGGTGGCGTTGGAAAGTGCCGTGGCGGTATGCGTGGCCAGCGCTTCCTTGGCCTCTACGCCGCTGGCTGCATCCTTCCTCAGGCTTTCCAGCCAGCCGATGGACTGGCTGGAGAAAGCGGTGAGGCTCAGCGTGGTACCGAGGCTGGCAGCCGGATCGAAGCCTGCCGGCTGGTCGAGCTTGGCGAGATAGGCGTTAAGGAGGTCGGAGTAGGACGCCCCGCCCTCGGTATTGTGGACATAGCCGGCGCCGTTGGCGCCACCGTCGCGCAGCAAGGTCGGGTCGGCCTCGAACGCTGTGTTGAGCACGATGTTGCCTGCCAGCCCGTCCTCCAGCGTGCCGGCTGCCGGCAGGCCGGGGCCACCGGGCCAGATGAACAGACCCGCCGCGTCGGCAAGAACGCCGTCGGGATCGGTCTCGGCGAAGGCGGAAATCAGACCGCGGGCGATCTCGTCGAGTTGGCGCTGCATGCCGACCGCCACCTCGTCGCGCAATTGCAGGTTTGCGGCCAGGCTGCCCGAGGCGGTCGTGTTGCCGCCGTTGCCGGCCGTCAGCGGCACACCATCGATGTAGATCGCATTGCCGGCCATGCCGGCGGTGTAGGTGCCGTTGGGGGTGAAAGTGACAGGGCGCGCGACGGTTTCGAACAGCGTCACGCCGTCGGCGGTGAGCACGACCATGTCGTTGTCGGCGCGGGTGATGGTGGAAACTGGCACATAGGCCGAGATCTTCTTCAAGAGCGCGTCCCGCCGGTCGAGCGCGTCGGAAACGTCGCGGCCGGTGCGGGTGCCCGAGGTCACCTCCTTGTTGGCAGCCTCGAACTCGGCCAGGAGCCGATTCAGCTCTTCCACGGAGATGGCGATCTCGCGGTCGACATCGGCGCGGAAGGACTGGACGGCGGCGGTTCCGTTATTAAGAGAGCGGACCACGCCGCGCGCTGCTTCGAGCGCGCTTTCAGCCACGGTGCGGTTGGAGGGCGCGGCGGCGTAGCTCTGCAGGGCCTCCTGCAGCTTGTTGAGCGCGGATGCCGGAGAGGTGGCGTTGTCGACGCCGTTTACCCGGATCTGCAGGCTGTCGAGGCCCCGCGACAAGGCGGACTGGCCCTCCCAGCCGGACAGGGCGGAAAGGTTCTGCCGGAAGAGGACGTCGTCGGTCGCCCGCTGGATGCCGCTGATGCGGGCGCCGGGCGCGGTGCTGGTCGTGATGCCGGAGCGGCGCACATAATCGGGGTTGGAGGCCTCGGCGACATTCCGCGAGACGATGCTGGTTTGGCGCGACGTGTTAAACAGCGCCGATTGGGCGGTACTCAGTGCGGACGTCAGCGACATTGCTTCCTTTCTCGACCCCTCTTCACATCAGTTACCTTTTCAGGTTCACCAGAAGCTCCATGAGGTCGGAACCGGTCTGGAACACTTTCGAATTTGCCGTGTAGCTGCGCTGGGATTCGATCATGTCGGTGAGTTCCTGGGCGATGTCGACGTTGGAGTTCTCCAGCGCCCCGGAGACGACCTTCCCAAACCCCGCCTCGCCGGCGAAGCCGATGCGCACGGCGCCGGAATCCGCGCCTTCGGCAAAGATGTTGCCCGAGACGACCTGCAACTGATCCGGGCTCGGCACGGTGGCGAGCGGGATGCGGTAGAGCGGGCGGAAGGAGCCGTCCGCATACTGCGCATAGACGATGCCATCGGTGCCGATCTCGACGCTTTCGATGCCGCTCGGCGGCGTGCCGTCCACCTTGGCATCGGCAACGGCGAAGGCGGAGTCGAGCTGAGTGAGGGTGGAAAGATCGAGCTCCAGATTGTCGCCGCCGGGGACCGGTATGGTGATGCCGGTGGCTGGGCCGGTGAGCTTGCCGGTCGTCGCGTCGAAGGAGAGGGTCTGCGTGGCCAAGGGCGCCGAGGCATAGGGGAAGGAGGTGTTGGGAGCCGCGTCGGCCCGGTCGAAGACGGCGACTTCCCACGTGTCGTCCGCCGTCTTGGTGAAATAGACGTCGAGCAGGGCCTCCTCGCCGCGGTTGCCATAGGCGACCAGCGAGGTCTTGGCCGAGTATTGCGCCGTTGCCGCGTTGTTCGACGGCAGGTCGGCAGCGGCGACGATGTCGGCGTCGAGCGGCAGATTTCCGGCGAAGATGCCGTTGCGCGACGGCGATGCCACGAGCTCCGCCTGGGTGATGGCGATGGGCTCCAGGCCTGCATAGCCGTTGGCTGTGGGGGCCGGCTCGCCGTTTGCGTAGCTGTAGCCCATCAATTGAAAGCCGGCCGCGTTGACAAGGCGGCCTTCGCCGTCGAGGACGAACGAGCCGGCGCGCGTCAGATAGGGCTGGCCACCGGAATCCTGAACGACGAAGAAGCCGTCGCCCTCGACCGCGAGGTCGGTTACCGAGGTGGTGTATTGCAGCACGCCTTGCGTGGAGATCGAATTGCGCACCGAGGTGGTGACGCCGCCGGAATTGTAGGAGCCGGACGTGCTCGGGACGACCAGCGTGGAGAACTCGGTCTTTGCCCGCTTGTAGCCGTTGGTGCTGGAGTTGGCGATGTTGTCGGCAACCGTGGACAATCGGTTGGCCTGTCCGTTCATGCCGGACACACCGGTTCTCATCATGCCATACAGACTCATCGCGGACCTCTCGTCGCTTTGCGCATTCGGGGCAAAGGCTAGCCGATGGGACTTGCGTGAAGCTGGTCTGCCGCCTGCGCGGTCTCAGGTGACCAGCCGATATCCGAGGTAGCGTTTGGATTCGATGGGATCGAAGCCCAGCCTGGTGCGCAGTTTCTTGCGCAGCTTGCTGATGTGGCTTTCCACGACGTTCTCTTCGACTTCCTCATCGAAGATGCCGTAGATGGCGTTGAAGATCTGCGTCTTGGTCACGCGGCGCGAGGCGTTGCCGGCGAGGTATTCGAGGATGCGCCGCTCACGGCGTGGCAGGGGCAGGGGCTCGCCCTCGATCTCCGGGTCGCGGCCGTCGGCGTAGATGCGCATCGGCCCGACCTCGGTGAAGCTCGTGTCCTGCTGCTGGGTGCGGCGGCTGATGGCGGCGATGCGGGCGAGGATTTCGCGCACATGCACCGGCTTGCGCACCACGTCGTCGACGCCGTACTCGAAGAGCCTCAGCGTGTCTTCGAGCGAGTTCTGCTCGCTCAACGCGATGACCGGCGCGTTCGACCTATCGCGGATGCTTCGCGCCGGCTTCTCGGGCGTATCGCATTGGCCGAGGAGGAAGGCGCTGACCGCCTTCAGGTCGTCTTCGGCCGCCGTTTCCACCCATTCGCCGAATTCACCGGGCCCGAAACCCGCGGTGGCAACGCCTTCCCGGCCGAAAAGTGATGTGTACCCATCGGTTACGAGTTCGCGCTCGTCCACAACGACAATCATCAGCCCGCCTCCGAATCAGTTACCCCACCAAGAGGTACCCGGTGAGAGGAATCTCGCACAACTATTTATTTTTGTAATAAATCTTTAGTGAGTTTTTGATCTATAGGCGCGAATCGCAATTTCAATCAGGAGTGGCAGAAGGAGCGCGCTTGCCGTGTCCACTCGCCGAAGCCGGTGGCGACCATGTTGGCGATGACCCGGCACAGGTAGCGCTTCTGCGCGGGATCGTTGTCGGGCCCGGCATGGTAGCGTGCAACGGCCATGGACCAGGTCCCATGTCGCTGCTTCAGCTGGGCGAGGAAGCGGGCCGCGTAGTCGACGTTGCGGCGCGGGTCGAGCATCTCGGCGAGGCTGCCGAACCGATCGCCGTGGTAGTGGTGGTTGATCTGCATGCAGCCGAGGTCGATCAGCCTGGCGCCGCGCTCTTGTGCCTTTGCGAATTCCGTTGCCGCCTCTTTGGCGGTGCGGGCGAAGACGGCCTTGCCCTCGATATTCAGCGCATAAGGCTGCAGGCTGCCTTTCACGCCGGTTTCCGTAAGGCCTACCGAATAGAGGATGCCGGGCGGAACGTCGTATTTGTGTGCCGCGCGCAGGATTTCGGCCTCGCACGGATTGGCCGTGGCGAGGGCGGTCGAGAGGAGCAGGCTAGATATAAAGGTCGCGGCCCGCATCAGCATCGCGATGGTCCTCGTCCTTTCCGCGGGCGCCGTGCCGTTCGCCGCTGCCGTCACCTCGGGTGCCTCCGCCTTGCCGTCCTTCGCCGGCGGCCGGCTGGAAGCCGGGTTCGCGGCCGCTCGTGCCGCTGCCCGTGTTGGCGTTCGTGCCGCCCGGAGTCTGCTGGACCGTCACGCGATCCACCTCGTAGCCGAGCGCACGCAACGCCCGCGTCATGGCCTCGCCGTCGGCATTCAGCTTCTGCCGGGCCTCCGTGGTCTCGACCTGCAATTCAACCAAAAGTTTGTCGCCGGAAATGCTGAGACGGGCCGTCACGGGGCCGAGTTCGGCCGGCTGAAGCTGGATTTTCAGGGTGTGCAGGGTTTCGTTTCCGCGCTGCGTGCCGGCGGCGAGGGCCTTGGCGGCTTCCGTCGCGGCCGATGCGAAGGCCGGGCTGGCCTCGAGCGTGGGGCTCGTGCCGAAGGGGGAGGCCGGTGCAGGGGCGGACTGGACGCTTACCACACGCACCGGCGGCTTGCCGCTCTCGGCGTCCTGGCGGCTGCCGCCGGAGGGGTTGTCCTGCGCGGTTCCGTCCTGCGCCGCCAGCGTTGGGGCGGCGCGTGTGTCGGTCTTTGCGGAAGGCTCGGCGCCGTCTGCGAGGCGCGGCGGTGCCGGCTGGTCGGCCCTGGGAAAAGGAGGGAGTTCCTGTGGGTTCTGCCGAGCGATCGCCTTGTCCGTGGTGGTTGTTGCGCTGGCTGGTGGTGCGCTGTCGCGGGGGATGGCTGTGTCTTTCGTATCCGGTGCATTGGGCGAAGGGGAGGTGGCGGCCGCCTTGCCGGAGCCTGCAGCCTCTCGCTGCGGCAGGGCCGTGCCTGCCCGCGCCGGATCCATCACGGCCGCGATTTCATCCTCTTTCGCTTCGTCGGTTGCGGGGGCGGTGTTGGTTTCTCCGTCCTCATGCTCCGGCGCTTCGGTGTTCTTCGTCACCGGCAGCACGTCGAGGGCTTTGTCTTCGCCGGATCCTTCTTCCCCCGGTGCGCCGGCTTCATGCTGCAAGGACAGGGAGAGCTTTTCTACGAGGTCGGCGAGGCGCCATGTTTGGCCGTCCGATTCCCGCCGTAGGGTCGGCATCTTGTTTCCATCCTCCAGCAGGGCATCGCTGAAGGCTGGTGCCTGCAGGGGAGACCCCTTGTAGCCGCGCGCGCCTTCCCGTGTGCCGAAGATGGCGGCGAGGCCAGCAGCTTTCACGGCCTCGGTCATCGTGTCTCCTCCTGAAGCAGCGCGTCGATCGCTTGCAGCCTTTCCAATGTTTCGGCGACGAAGGCGGTGTTCCCGGCATCCGCGGGCGGCGGTTCTTCTTGCGCCATAGTCTCCAGGGAAACCGGGCGCGCCACCACTCTTTCGGCGATCTCCGTCGCCGCCTTCAGCAATCGCCGGTCGTTCGCGGAAAGGCGCCGCACGTCGATACCCTTCAGCGTCTCCAGCACGTCGCCCGCATTCTGCGACGTCACGGAGGCGACGTTGGCGTAGAGGACGGCGCGCGGGTCGCTCTCCTCCGGTTCTCCGGCCACGTATTTCTCGGCATTGCGGGAGGCGAAGGCGAGCAGTCTTTCGTGGCCTTCGATGGCGCTTTGGCGGGCGATCCGCAGGTAGATGACGTGCGCCTGCTCGGCATTCATCTCCGCCGCCACCTCCTCGATCAGTTCGAGGTCGACCTCTTCGTGCAGGGTGATAATGGCGGAGACGAAGGCCTCGGCGAACTGGCTGGCGTAGGGCGAGTGCAGGAAGCGGCGGACATATTGCGACGCCGCCAGAGCAAAACGGTCCAGATCGTGCAGCGTCGCGCTGACGGCGATGGTGCGGCGCAGCGCTGCCTCCTCGATCAGCGTGCCGGGGCTCAGGAGCCGCGCCTCGTCGAACAGGCGGAGCGCGCCCGAAGGGTTTTCCTGCACCAGGAGCGAACCGATCACCAGCGCCAGCGGGGCCGACAGCTCGCCGTTTACTCCCAGCGGCTCGACGTCACGCAGGATCTCGCGTGCACCGGAGAAATCGCCGCGGGCGTAGCGCACGACGCCGTCGCCCAGCGTGCGCTCCGTTCCTTCCAGAGCGAGGCGCGAGACGGCCATGTCCAGCGTCGCGGGGTTGCCGCCGCTGGCGCCGTAGACGAGGAGGGCATGGAAGTTGCGCGGGTCGTCGAACTCCTCTGGCCTGGCTGCGCGCAGGCGTTCGTCGATGATGCCCAAAAGCTTGCGCTGCATGGGGAGGGCGGCGTGGTCGCCGTCGGCGATCCGGTCTTGCACGCGCTGCAGCGAACGCACCATCTGAAGGGGCTGCAGCCCGCCGGCCAGGGCCTGGCCGGACAGCATGGCGGCAAGGCCGACGGCGCCAAGGTACCGCTTCATCGCGGCACCTCCAAGAGGATGTCGATGCGGCGGTTGGCGTCGGCCAGCGGGTCGTCGGGCAGCTTCAGGCGCCGGTCGGCGAAGCCCGCCACTTCGGCGATGCGGCCCTCGTCCAGGCCGCCGCGCACCAGCATGTATTGCGCCGCATGGGCGCGGGCGGTGGACAGCCGCCAGTTGTCGTAATCGCCGCTGTTGAACGGCCGCGCGTCCGTGTGGCCATGCACGCGGATGGCGCCGGGGCGCTCAGCGAGCGTGCGGCCGATCTTTTCCATGGCCAGCACGAGCTGGCGCACCGGCACCGCCGAGCCGACGGCGAACATGCCGTTTTTCACTTCGTCGGTGACGGAGATCAGCACGCCGTCCTCTCCCGACGTCACGGTGACGGAGGTGCTGAGACCCTCGCTCTCCAGTGCTTCCATGATCTCGGTGCGCACCGCATCGGCGGTCTTCTCGCGCGCCTCGGTGGCTTCGGCCTCCGGCTCGGCGTCCTGGGCTTTTTCCTCGTCGCGTGCCTGCTCGGCTTCTTCCGGTCGGGCTGCAAGCGGCTCCACCTCAGGGACTGGCACGAGGGACGTGGCCTCTTCCCGCTGGTTTTCCAGCTCGATCTCCACGTCGGCGGCGGCGGCAAGCTGATGCTCGCCCGTCTCGGCAGCTTCGGCGTCGGCGCCGGCCGGCTGCTCGCGGGCCTCGTCGGGGTCGCCTTCCACGCCGATCTGCGGGACGGCGACCTGCTGCGACCAGAAGTCCGGCGCGAAGGGATCGCGGTAAGCTTCGCCGCCGGAGGCCCCGGAGGAGGGGCCGGCGTCCTGCTGGCCGCCCTCGCCCTTTTCGGAGATGTTCTGCTCAGTGCCGATGTCGGCGGCGATCTCGGCCAGCACGGCATAGGGGTTGGAGAAGAAGTTCTGGTCGGAATATTTGCGCGTGTCGGCGAGGTCGGCCGAGTTCTTGAAGGTCGAGGGGCCGGAGGTCTTGTCGTTTTCGCCGGCCGGGGCGTCGGTGATCTTTTCCGCATCCGTGTCGCTCGACGTTGCCTGCGGGCCCTGGCCGATCTCCTCCAGGCCCTTGCGGTTGGTGTTGCGGTCGATGAGCTTGACGGGGTTGAAATAGCTGGCGAGGGCGGCGCGCGTCTGCTCGTTGGCGGCGTTGATGAGCCACATGACGAGGAAGAAGCACATCATCGCCGTCATGAAGTCGGCGAAGGCGATCTTCCATACGCCGCCGTGATGGCCTTCGTCCTCATCGTCGCCGCCGCGGCGCACGATGATGATCTCGGGGTGGCGGTCCTCGCCGTCGGCCACGCTCATGACAGAACCTCGGCCAGCGCCTCGGACCATTCGGCAAGGCGCGTCTCGAACAGGCTTTCGTCTATCTCGGCGGTCAGGTCGAAGCCGGGCGCCTCGGCAAAGCCCACCTGTTGAGCGCGCTCGCCGAGCTTACCCTTCAGGGCGTCGCACAGAAGCGCGGTGCCGCGGATGCGGATGCGCACTGCCTCACGGTCGTCCAGCGCCGCCTCGACGATGCGCGCGAGCTCGTCGACGGCCCGCTTCTGCAGGTCTTCGCTAAGCACCACGCCGAGGATGCGCGCCGTCACGGCGCTGGTGAGCGCCACCACCTCCCGCTGCATTTCGGCGAAGCGGTCGACGACGGCGGTGCCGGCTTCCTCGCCAAGACGGGTCATCGCCTCTTCCATCTCGGCGGCGTGGCGCTCTCGCTCGGCAGTGAGCTTCTCCTCATGCTCGCGCTGCAGACGTTCGGCAAGCGCGGCCTCGGCTTTCGCAACGATCTCCTCGGTCGTCGGCCGGCGTTCCGCCGCAGACGTAGCTGGCGCCGGAGGCGTCTCCCGCAGCGTTCCGAAAGCGTCCGCGGCGGGTTTGCGCTTGCCGGGCGCGGGTGCTCCGGCGCCGAAATCCGGCAGCGCGTCGGCAAGGGCCACCACCGGCATCAGCCCGCGGCCTCCGCCTCGGCGCGTGCCCATTTGCGCAGGATGTGGGCCGTGCGTTCCTCGCTAAGGTCGACCATGCGGGCGAGGCGCGCCTGGGGTGCCGGCCTGACCTTCAACCGGAACTCCTCGTTCTCCTCCTCCATCTCCAGGCCGGCCGTCTCCTCATCGCCGGCGGCGGGCAGGCGCGGCTCGCCGGCGGGGTTGGGCAGTGAGCGTTGCGCGGTCGCCAACTCCGGCTCGCCGGCGGTCGCCGGCCGCATCAACGCGGTGCCGAGCGGCTTCAAGCCGAACCAGGTGACGAGGAAGGCAACGAGCACGAAGGCGGCGGCATTGATCAGCGTGCCGGCGTGCCGGTTGACGAAGGCCAGCGGGCCGGGCTCGGCGATCTCCACCCTGTCGAGCCCGTCGATGAATTCGACCGCGGTGACGTTCAGCACATCGCCGCGCGCTTCGCTGAAGCCGGTGGCCGAGGCTACGACCGTCTGTATCTCCTCGATCCGCGCCTGCACCTGATCGGGCGCGGCGCCCTCGCCGAGGATGGCGGCAAGGCGTGCCTCATTCACCACCACGGCGATGGAGAGCTTGGAGACCTGATATCCGTTGCTGGTGGTGGCGATGCGTTTCGTGTTGAGTTCGTAATTGGTGGTCTCTTCGCGCCGTTCGCTCTCCTCGGAGGAGCGGGGCAGCTCGGCTGCTGGCGTTTCCTCCTGCGGCAGGTTTTGCAGAACGGTCGTCGGCGTGGCCGCCGTCTCCTGGGTGGCGTTGTCGCTGGAGCGCACGATTTGCACGGAGCGCTCGACGCGCGAATCCGGGTCGTAGATGATTTCCTCCACCTGGCGGGCGTCGGTGTTGACCTCGGCCTTTACGCTGGCGCGGAAGTTGTCGGGGCCGAGATAGGGTGCGAGCGCGCGGCGGATGTTCTCTTCCACCTGGGTCTCCACCGTGCGTTCGATGCCGATGGAGCGCTGGGCGGTGTTGTTGGCCGGATCGTCGCCGGCGGCGAGCAGCGCGCCGGAGGAATCGAGCACGGTCACCTTCTCCGCCTCCAGTCCCGGCACGGCGGCGGAGACCAGGTAGCGGATGGCGGCGGCCTTGTCGGCGCCGTCGAGACGGGAAGCGCGGATGACGACGGAGGCAGAGGGCTCCTGCTCCTCGCGGCGGAAGTTGCCGCGCTCGGCCATGACGATATGTACGCGCGCGGCCCTCACCCCGGAGATGGACTGGATGGTGCGGGCGATCTCGCCCTCCAGCGCCCGCACGCGGGTCACCTCCTGCATGAAGGTGGTGAGCCCCAGAGAGCCGACATTGTCGAACAGCTCATAGCCGGCATTGGTGCTGGTCGGCAGGCCCTTTTCGGCGAGCAGCATGCGCGCCTGTGCCGTCTTGCCGGCCGGCACCAGCACGGCCGTGCCGTCCGAAACCACGTCGAAGCCGATGCCCGCCTCGCCGAGCACGAGGCCGATCTGGTTCACGTCCGAACGCTCCAGGCCGATATAGAGCGTCTCGTAGGCGGGGCGGTTGAGATAGACGGCGCCGGCGACGATGACGGCCATGACGAGCGCCAGGACGCCGCCCATCATGGCGAGGCGCCGCGGCCCCAGGCTTTTCAGATTTTCGACGACGGTCTGAAGCTGCTCCGGCAACGTCCCGATACTCCCAGCAATGAACCGGGGCGAGACTAGCGGTCGAAGCTTGTGCGAAAATGAAATGGGGCCGCACGAGGCGGCCCCACCTTCCTGCTTGGTGGTACTGTCCCTCTGGATTATCGGAACAGCGACAGGATGCTCTGAGCGTTGGAGTTGGCGATCGACAGCGCCTGGATGCCGAGCTGCTGCTGGGTCTGCAGGGCGGCGAGGCGGGTCGATTCCTCGTTCATGTCGGCATCGACGAGCTGGCCGACGCCGCGGTCGATGGCATCCATCAGCGCCGAGGTGAAGCTCGTCTGCAGATCGATGCGCGACTTGGCGGCACCGAGCGAGGCCGCGCCGGTGGAGACGTCGCTGAGGGCAGCTTCAATGCCGGTCAGCATGTCGTTGAAGTCCGTGTCGTCCAAGTTCGCTGCGGTAACGTCGAGCGTCAGGACGGAAGCCGTAGCGGCACCGGCGCCGGTGGTCGTGAACGTGGTGTCGAGGATGCCGGTGTCGCCAACGCTGTCGATCAGCCGGATGTCACCTAGCGCGACACTGATCTGGCCGGTTGTCACGGCGCCGGCTGCATCACGGCTATAGGAGGAGATGACACTGAAGCTGGTTGCGCCAGCCGGATCGGTCGTAAGAAGGCTGGAACCGGCGTAGCTTGCTGCGGCGGTCTCGGTGAGCTGCGCCTGCAGAGCCGTGATCTCGCTCTGAATCTTGGTGCGGTCCTCGGTGCTCGACGTCTTGGCGAGCAGGACCTTTTCCTTGATCTGGTCGACCACGTCCTTGGCCGAGTCCATTGCCGTGTAGGCGGTATCGACCTTGCCGGCGGCGAGGCCGAGGGCGTCTTGGACAACGGAGTTGGCCTTGTTGTCCGAACGCATCGTCGTGGCGATCGACCAGTAGGCGGCGTTGTCGGAGGCCTCGTTCACGCGCAGACCGGTGGAAATGCGGTTCTGCGTGGTGGCGAGGTCCTTGTTGATGTTGGTCAGGGTCTGCAGCGCCGTCATGGCGGACGCATTGGTCAGAAGACTGGACATAGGAAGTGCCCCTTTGATTCGAAATGGAGGTTTTTGAGGGACATACCGGGCGATCCGGTATGGCGGGACGGCATCATGCCCGTGAACTCTCGTTCGAGATCAGCCCGCCATGCGTTCGGCGCCCTTTATGGCGGGAACTTCCTACCAAATCGTAATCAGGTGAAATTTTCTGTGATGCTGGAACAGGTCATCGTTTCATGGAATCGATGACCTGTTCTAACTCTTTGTTTTGTAGCAATTCCGGACGGAAAACCGGTTTCCACTTTTCCTGGAATTGCTACGCGAACGAGCGCACGAGGCTGCCGACGAGCAGGTTCCAGCCGTCGATAAGCACGAAGAACAGTATCTTGAAGGGCAGGGAAACGACGGTCGGCGGCAGCATCATCATGCCCATGGACATGGTGATGGTGGCGACGATCAGGTCGATGACGAGAAAGGGCAGCACGACGAGGAAGCCGATCTCGAATCCGCGGCGGATCTCCGAGATCATGAAGGCGGGGATGAGGACGCGAAGATCGGCCGTCTGAGGAGAGACCTCAACGCCGCCGCGCTCGGCTGCCAGGTCGGCGAAGAGGTTGTAGTCGGCTTCCCGCACATTGCCGGCCATGAAGGCACGGAAGGGCTCAGCGATCCGCGCCACCGCCACTTCCTCGGAAATCTCGTTGTCCATCAGCGGGCGCATGCCGTCGTTCCATGCCCGGTCGAAGGTGGGTGCCATGACGTAGAATGTCATGAAGAGCGCCAAGCTGATGAGGATGAGGTTGGCCGGGGTCGTCGGCAGGCCCATGCCGGCGCGCAGGATGGAGAAGGCGATGACGAAGCGGGTGAAGCTCGTCACCATGATGAGGAGCCCGGGGGCGATCGACAGCACAGTCAGAAGGCCGAAGAGCTGGATGATGTAGCCGACGGTCGTGCCGTTCGCATCACCGGCGAGGGCACTGAGGTCGAACGTCTGCGCGGCGGCGGGAGCCGCGGCGGCGATAAGGATCGCTATGGCGAGGCGGACGCGCTTCATTCGTAGATGAAGGTCATGACGAGAATGTCGCTGACGCGGCCCTCGCTGCGGATGCGGGCGCGCTCGCGCAGGTCCGCCTTGAGGTACTGGAAGCCGCTGGCGCTTTCGATCTGACGCAGCTTGACCGTGCGCATATAGGCGAAGAGGTCCTGATGGATCGTCCGGGCGAGCGCCGGGTCCGGCTCGCCGTCGAAGACGACCGCCAGCTCCATGCGCACCCATATCTCCGTCGGGTCCGCGAGATTGGTGGTGATCGGATCGAGGACGGTGACGCTTGGCGCCGGTCTGGCCTCGCCCTCCACCTGCTCTTCCTCGCTCTCGGCGCGGCCCTGGTCCTTGATGGTGCCGGGTTCGGAGACCGGTGCCTGATGGCTTTCCAGATAGCCCCCCGTGTACCATCCCATGCCGACGGCGAGCGCGGTCACGACCAGGAGTGCGGCCACCTGGATGATGGGCGAGGGGCCTTTCTTCCGTTCTTCCTGGGAGACCAGCGCCATGTTCCTTGCCTCCTAGAACGGCAGCACGGTGTCGAGGATCTGCTGCCCGTAGGGGGGCTGCTGCACCTCGGTGAGCCGGCCGCGGCCGCCATAGGAGATGCGCGCCTCGGCAATGCGCTCGTAGGAGATCGTGTTGTAGGGGCCGATGTCGGCGGGGCGCGCGATGCCGGCGATGGTGAGCACCCGAAGCTCGGCATTGACGCGCACTTCCTGGGTGCCGGAGATGCGCAGGTTTCCGTTCGGCAGCTTCTCCGTCACGATCGCCGCCACCACCAGCTTGATGTCCTCCGAACGTTCGGTGGCGCCGGTGCCGGTGGTCGAGGTGCCTGAGCCGATCTCGCCTTCGGCTTCGGCCGCGCCGCTGGCCCTGCCGGTGCCGAAGGAGCCGGCGAGGCCGAGGCTGCGGCTTACCTGGCGCGAGCGCTCCGACTCGTTCTTGAACCGCGCCTTGTCGTTGATGACGATCTCGACGGTCAGGATGTCGCCAACCTCGAGGGCGCGCGGGTCGGTGAACAGGCGGCTCTGGCGGTCGCTCCATAGCGAATAGCGGGTGATGGGCCGTCCCTGCTTTCCGGCATAGTGATAGGCCGGCAGCATCGTCGGCTCCGCGCCGGCGCCGACGGGCGAGAGGGCCGGCGGCCTGCCCAGTTCATCGGTCGAGGCGCAGCCGCCGAGCGCCAGGGCGACGGTGAGGAGCGAAATGCCCACGGTCTTTTTCATGACGGATCCTCAGGACGGGCCGCGCTTGCCATGATGGTGGTCAGGGCGGCGGCGTCCTTGCTGTTCATCTCGTTGAGGATGACGCCCGCCATGCGTGGCTCGAGCTTCATCAGGATGGCCGCCGCGAGCTCCGCCCGCACCTCGGCCAGGCGCTCGGCGGCGGCGTCGGGCCGCATGTTGGAGTAGATCTGGACGAGGTTGCCCTCGGCCCTGGCGAGGAAGGCGTCGCGGCGCGCGAGCCAGGCTTCGTATTCGGCGCGCTTCTCCTCGAGGGCGGCGATGCGCGCGTCGACCTCGCCGCGCAGCCCGTCCAGCTCCCGCGCTTGGAGCGCATAACGCCGGTCGCGCGCGGCATCGGCGATGTTGGTGCAGAAGCGCTCCACCTCGTCCTGGGGTGCGTTCGCCGTATCGGCGGCGCGGGCGCCGGGCACGGACAGGAGAACGGCGGCGAGAGCGGCCAGCGGCAGCCTTGCCCGTCCTGCCGGCAATGCGGGTCTTGCGCAGAAGCTCCTCTTCATCGCTCGCTCCTATTGCAGCACAAGCTCGGCCTGCAGCGCGCCGGCGGATTTGATGCCTTGCAGGATGGCGATGATGCCGTCCGGCTTCACACCGAGCCGGTTGAGGCCGGAGACGAGGGTTTGCAGGTCGGGCCCGTCGAGCAGGGCCACATTGGCGTCGGGCTGATCGGCCTCGATGACGGTGAAAGGCTCGATTTCCGTCTCACCGCGCGAGAAGGGCTCGGGCTGGACGACGCGTGGCATCTCCGTCACCCGCACGGTCAGCGCGCCGTGGCTGATGCCGACGCGGGAGATGCGCACGTCGTTGCCTATGACGACGGTGCCCGTGCGCTCGTCGACGACGACGCGCGCCGGGGCATCGGCCTCCACCATGAGGTTTTCCAGCTCCGCGTAGAAGCGGGCGGCGGAGACGCCCTTCGGCTTGCGGATCACCACGGTTCGCGAGTCCTGCTCGGCGGCGAGGCGGGCGCCGAAGCGCCGGTCGGTGTACGCGTTGATGGTGTCGGTGATGCGTACGGCAGTGGAAAAATCCGGGTTGCGGAGCTGCAGAGTGAGCAGCAGCATTTCATCGAAGGAGGCGGCGACGTGGCGCTCGATGATGGCGCCGTTGGGCACGCGGCCGGCTGTGGGCACGCCTTGGGTCAGCGTCTCGGCCTGGCCCTCGGCGCTGAAGCCGGAGACGACGACCGGACCCTGCGCCACGGCGTAGATATCCCCGTCGGCGGCGCGCAGCGGGGTCATCACCAGCGTGCCGCCGGCCAGCGACGTGGCATCGCCCAGCGAGGAGACCGTGGCATCGATGCGCGCGCCGGACTGCACGAAGGGCGGCAGGTTGGCAGTGACGATGACGGCCGCCACGTTTTTCGCCCGCGCCCTGCCGCCTTCCGTGGCGATGCCAAGGTTCTGCAGCATGGCGCGGATGGACTGCTCGGTGAAGGGCGCGTTGCGCAGGCTGTCGCCGCTGCCGTTGAGGCCGATCACGAGGCCGTAGCCGACGAGCTGGTTGTCGCGCGAGGCTTGAAGCTCGGCCACGTCCTTGATGCGCGAAGCGGCCGCCGCGGGGAAGGCGGCGGCAAAGAGGCCAAGCGCGAGAACGAGGCCGCGCAGCATCATGACGCGCCGACCCTGACGGTGCCGTCGCCCATGACGATACCGGTGATGACGGCGCCGCTGTCGGCGTTGCGCAGCTTGACGAGGTCGCCGGCGGCGCCTGATTGCAGCGATACGGCCAAGAGGGAAATCGTCAGCGCGCCTTCGGTGAAGACCACCGTTACGGCTGCCCCCTGCTCCACCAGATAAGGTTCACGCACGGAGGAGAGCGGCACCAGCCGGCCCGGCAGAAGCGTGCGGCGCGCCACCTTGCCGTCGAGATCCTCGGGCAGGCGGGCGATGGGCGCCATGCTTTTCGGGGGGCGGCGCAGCAATACTTCGTCCAGCGCGTCGGCGGAGACCGTCTCGCTGGGATAGATCACGCGGACGGGGACGACCACCGTCTCCTGGGCAGCGGCAGGGGCGGAAAGGAGCGGCAGGGTCGCAACAAGCCCCGCCAGCCAGACACGCCGTTTGAGAAAGCCGCCGCGCATCATCGCCCTACCGCATCGACTGGGTCACGGTGGCCGCCATCTCGTCGGCCGCGCGGATGACCTTGGAGTTCATCTCGTAGGCGCGCTGGGCGGAGATCAGGTCGGTGATCTCTTTCACCGGGTCGACGTTGGAATCTTCCAGATAGCCCTGCTCGACGGTGGCGAAGCCGGGATCGCCCGGCACGCCGACATTGGCGGGGCCGGAGGCCACGGTCTCGCGGAAGAGATTGTTGCCGATGGGGGCGAGGCCGGCTTCGTTGGAGAAGGCGGCGAGCGTCAGCTGCCCGAGTTCCTGCAGCTCGTTCTGCCCGTCGATGCGGGCGAAGACCTGGCCGGATTTATTGATGATGACGTCCACCGCCTCTTCCGGCACGACGATGGCCGGCATGACGGGGAAGCCGTCGACGGTGACGAGCTCGCCGTTGGCGTTGGTGTTGAAGGCGCCGGCGCGGGTGTAGAGCGGCTCGCCGTCCGCACCGCCGATCTCGAACCAGCCCTTGCCGACCAGCGCCACGTCGAATTTGTTGCCGGTGTTGTTGAGCGATCCCTGGATATGCACGTTGCGCACGGCGGCAGTCTTCACGCCGAGGCCGATATTGGCGCCTTCCGGGACGATGTTCTGGTTCGCCCGCTCCGGCACGCCCTGAAGCCGCTCCACCTGGTAGAGCAGGTCGGAGAACTCGGCGCGGGCGCGCTTGAAGCCGGTGGTGTTGATGTTGGCGATGTTGTTGGCGATGACTTCCAGGTTGGTCTGCTGGGCGTTCATGCCGGTGGCGGCGATGGACAGGGCTTTCATGGGCTTGCTCCTCAGATCGCCATGCGGCTGATGTCGAGATAGGCATTGACGATCTTGTCGCGGATGGCGATGGCCGCCTGCAGTGACTGTTCGGCGCTCATCACCGCGTCGACCACGGCGCGCGTATCGGCCTCGCCCTCGAGCGCCTCGAGCGACAGGTCCTCGGCGTTTTCGAGCCGCGTAACCGTGTTGGTGGCAAGCTGGGTGACCATGGCCGAGAAGGCATCCCCGGTGGCGGCCTCTGCCGTTCTCGTTTCGGGGAAGATCGATTGCGTGCCCGAAAGCGGGGCGATGTTGCCGATGCCGGTGATCATGAGTTGCTCCGCAAGAGGTCGATGGTCATGGAAATCATCTCCCGCGCCTGCTTGATGGTTTGCAGGTTCGCCTCGTAGCCGCGGTTTGCCTCGCGCATGTCGGCCATCTCGACCAGCATGTTCACGTTGGGCATCTTGACGTAGCCGAATTCGTCGGCGGCCTCGTGGCCGGGCTGGAACTCGACCGGGAAGGCCGTCGGATCGCGGGCGATCGCCGAGACCTCGACCATGCTGCCGCCGGTTGCGCGGTCGAGCTCGGCGGAGAAGCTGACGGTCTTGCGCCGGTATGGATCGCCGCCGGGGATGTCGCTGGTCGATTGGGCGTTGGCGAGGTTTTCGGAGACGATGCGCATGCGCTCCGACTGCGCAGTGAGGCCGGAGCCGCCGACTTTCAGGGCGGTGGAAAGGGCGTCGACCATCCCTCTAGCTCCTCGTCGTCATGGTCATCATGCGGTGGAAGGCCTTGACGATCGCCGTGTTGAGTTCGAAAGCGCGGCGAATCTCGCCGGACTTGACGAGTTCCTCCTCCAGCACGACGCTGTTTTCCGACGGCAGGAGCTTCGGGTCTTCCTGCTCGTTGAGAGCGAAGGAGGCCGCGGTGGCGCCGGTCTTCTGGTGTACGGCGTGGGTCGCCTGCATGGCGACGCGGCTGTTGGTGAGCACGTTCTCGAAAGGCTCGACGTCGATGGCCTTGTAGCCGGGCGTGTTGATGTTGGCGATGTTGCCTGCCACCGCCGCCTGACGCACCGACAGCCAGCGCGCCTGCTGCGTGGCCAGATCGAACAGGTTGACGGGTTGCATGGCGACTCCCACGGAATTTGTATCCGAGGCTATGTCGCCAGTCTTGCGTGGGCCTTGCGTCCGTCAACGTGGCGCACCGGCCCGGTTTTCGGGCCGGTGCTCAGGTTCGATAATTGCAGAGTTCTTTATGTCCCGAAAGGGGCACGGCGCTTTAGGCCAGGGCTTACCCGCGATCGAAGCGGATGCTGCAGCCTTTCTTGCGCGCCGCGGCCTCGATCGCTTCCTTCTCGCCCTTTAGCTGGCCAAGCTCGGCGGCGAGATGGTCGTTGCCTTTGGTGAGGAGGAGCACGGGCCAGAAGACGACGACGCCTGCCCCCACGATCCACTTGTCATTCGTGGCGCGTCTATCCTGCGTGCCGGAAAGCTGGGCCGCCTTGGCGGAAACGGCCCTTGCCTCTTCCGCAAGCTGGGCGCAGCTATAGTTCTGGTACTGAGTGGCCGAAACATAATTAGCAGCAATATCTGTCGATTTCGTCGCGCATCCCGCAGCAAGTGCGAGACAGGCAAGAAGCGCAAGGTGGTTCTTCATTAAAATTATTCCAATACGTTACGTTTATAACGTACTCTAAATTGCATAGTATGGTAAGTAAATCAATGGTATATTGGTATTCTCCCTCTTGTCCCTGCGCTTAGCGTGAAAGGGCGATTTCCGCCTTATTGGAAGTAATTAGCATCCAGGTCCCCTCGCGCTCCAGAATTTGCGCCACGTGGCTGCCGTCGGGAAGGGGAGAGCCGCGCTCGACGATCCAGAAGCCGTCCTCGTCCTCGATCATCGCCCGGCCGTTACCCGCCTCGACAAGTCGGAAGCTTTGCCGGTCGCCGGGGTAGGGTTGCTCCGGCGGGTTGTCGTTGTCAAACGCCGGGGTGGCGGGCACCGTGCCGGTGGGGATGAAGTCGAGTTGCGGGAAGCTGTCCACGGATAGAGGGATGCGCTCGCCCACGAGATCGCCTCGCGCCGCCAGACCGGCGGCGTCGAAGCCGCCCGGTCGCCCGGAGAACTGCAGCGGCCTTATGCCGAATGCCTCCTGATTGAAGAAGATGTACCAGGGAAACAGCGCGCAGACGACCGCGAGCCCGATGCCGCAACCGATGGTGAGCCAATCGCGGCCTTCACCGACGGCACCGGAGGGCTTTCGTCGGCCGAAGCGGGCCTTTCCTTTGCTTTTCGTGGGCTGCTCCACCGGCTCTTCCACGGGTGTCGCGTCGGGCAGCACGAGGCCGGCGAGCTTATCCATCACGGGGCGCCTCCCTGGCCTTCAGTTGCGTGGCGAGTTCGGCGAAGGGGTCGGCCGCCGGCGGGTCCTTCGGGCCTTGCCGCAACACATCGTAGATGACGGGCACCTGGCGCACGGCAAGGTCCAGCTCGGCATCGAGGCCGGCCTGGAAGCCGCCCAGAAGCCGGATGTCGCGGGTTTCCTCGAAGCGGGCGATCATGGCCTTCAGGCGCTGGATCAGGAGGCGCTTGTCGTCGCCCCAGGCGCGGTCGGCCAGGCGGGAGATGGAGGCGAGCGGATTGACCGGCGGATAGCGGCCCTGCTCGGCGATCGTCCGGTCGAGCACGATGTGCCCGTCGAGGATGCCGCGCACCGAATCCGCCACCGGGTCGTTGTGGTCGTCGCCGTCGACGAGGACGGAGAGGATGGCGGTGATGGAGCCGCGGCCATCTTCGCCCGGCCCGGCGCGTTCGAGGAGCTTGGGCAGGTCCGTGAAGACGGAGGCGGGGTAGCCGCGTGCGATCGGCGGTTCGCCGGCGCCGGTGGCCACCTCGCGCGCGGCGTGCGCGTAGCGGGTGATGGAATCGAGGATGAGCAGGACTTTTTCGCCGCGGTCGCGGAAGCTTTCGGCCGCGCGCATGGCGGCGTCGCCGGCGCGGCGGCGCATCATGGCGCTTTCATCGCTGGTGGCGACAACGGCGACGGTCTTCCTCATGCCGGCTTCGCCGATGGTGTCTTCCAGGAACTCGCGCACCTCGCGGCCGCGCTCGCCGATCATCGCCACCACCACCGTGTCGAAGGCGTCGGCCCTTGCCAGCATGGCAAGCAGCGTCGACTTTCCGACGCCGGAGCCGGCGAAGATGCCCATGCGCTGGCCATGGCAGAGCGGGGTGAACAGGTCGATGACGCGCACGCCGGTGAGGAAGGGCGTGGCGACGCGCTGGCGGCGCAGCGCTGGCGGCGTGCGCGGCTTCTTGCCGGCTGCCGTGGCGGGCGGGCGGATGAGCGGCGGGCCATCGTCCACCGGACGTCCCAGCGCGTCGATGACGCGGCCGCGCCAGCTTTCGTGCGGGACGATGTCGAGCGGGCCGGCGGTGAAGACCGGCTGGCCGAGGCTCGCCTCGGCGTTTCGCTCGAAGGGTGCCACCAGGACGTCCTCGGCGGAGATGCGCACGACCTCGCCGCGTTGCTCGGCGCCGTGGCCGCGGTAGGCGACGACATCGCCCAGGCGCGCCGCCCGCGACAGGCCGCGCACCCGGTAGTGCACGGGGGTGACCTCGGAGATGCGGCCGCCATGCTTGACGATGTGGCTCGGGTCGTGGAAGCGCAGATAAGCGGATTCCAGGGCCGTCAGGGCGTCGCCGCCCGTGCGCTCGGCACCGCTGCCCATCAGGAGCCCATCGTCTTGATGGCGTCCTTCAACGAGGTGTCGCTGTCGCGCATCAGCGTGGTGACCTGCTCGAAGGCGCGCTGCACCTGGATCAGGCGCATCATCTCCTGAACGGCATTGACGTTGGAGTCCTCAAGGAAGCCTTGCGCCACACCGACATCCGGCTGGTCGACCACCGGCTGCGGCTGCATGCCGGGCAGGAAGCCGGAGTTGCCGTAGCGCTGGGCGTTGGGGCCGGGCGTGAAGGCGAAGAGGCCGATGGCGCCGAGAAGCTGGCCGTTCTGGCGCAGCGTGCCGTCGGCGCCGGCCTCGGGCGGGCCGGCCTCAGGGTCGAGCACCAGCGGCGCGCCGCCGGCATCGAGCACGGGGTGGCCTTCCAGCGTGACGAGCTCGCCCGTCTCGAGCATGGTGAAGCGGCCGTCGCGCGTCATCATCGGTCCGGCCGGCGTCTCGACGGCGAACCAGGCGTCGCCCTGCACGGCGAAGTCGAAAGGGTTGCCGGTCTCCTGAAGGCCGCCGGCGCGCGTGTCGTAAAAGTCGTCGCCGGCGGAGACGAAACTTACCGACTTGTCAGTGAGGCCGCTCATCACGTCGTCGAAGGTGATGCCGCCGGCGCGGAAGCCGACGGTGCCGGCGTTGGCGACATTGTCGGCGAGCGTGGTGAGCCGCCGCTCCAGCGCCATCTGAGAGGACAGGGCGACGTAGAGTCCGGTCTGCACGGTCTATTTCCTCATCTGGGCAATGGTCAGGAGGACGTCGGTAGAGATGCCGAATTCGGCTGGCTGGGTGAACAGCGCGGCGATGGAGCTTTGCGCGTTGTTGCTCTGGTTTTCGACTTCCCAGAGCGCGGTGAAGCGCTTGAGAAACTCATCGAGCTTCTCGGGGTCCTTGAAGTCTTCGAGGTCGATCCGGGCCTTGAACATCTCCACCTGCTTGTCGATGTCGGCCTGGGCAAGCTCGTCGGGAAAGCCGAGCGCGGTGCGCACGACCTGCGACATGGCGGGGTCGGCCAGCACCTCGTAGAAGGATTTCAGGCTGCCCGCCTTGCGCTCGAAGTAGAGCGCCAGGCGCACACCTTCGTTCCGCGCGCCGGCGTCCTCCTCGAGCGATTGGCGCAGGTATTTGTCGACGGTGCCGGTCGTGGGGCTATAGAAGGTGGTCGTCTCCTCGCCGTAGCGGGCGAAGTTGAAGGTTTCCACGAAGTCCTTGTAGCGCTTGTCGGTCAGCTTGTTGGCAAAGCTGTCCTTGTCGTCGACGCCCTCTTCCATGGCCTTGACCATCAGGGCCTTGGCATAGGCCATGTCGTCCAGCCCGTGCGCCTTCATGGCGTAGCGGAAGAGGCGATCGTCGGCGACGAACTCCTCGATCGATTTCACGTTCTCGATATTGGCACGGTAGTACTCCGTCTCGCGGCTCACAATCGGCTGCGCCTCGATGCGGCTGATGGACTGCGCCATGTCACGCGTTATCAGCTGATAGCTCGTGTAGGTGTTGATCACGCCCGACTCCTGCAACTTCGTAGGGTGACGCTAGCGAGCTTGGCTTGTGCGAAGCTTTCTTCGGGCCGTTCGACCCCTTTCAAGCCTCACGCAAGCCACGGCGGCTACTTCGGGGGAGTTGTTCTTCATACGAAGGTCGTGACGTGGGCATTCTCATCGGACTGGTTGTCACCTTTGGCTGCGTGATCGGCGGGTTCATGGCCATGGGCGGGCACCTGGACGTGCTCATACAGCCGTGGGAACTGGTGATCATCGGCGGCGCGGCGCTCGGCACCTTCCTCGTTGCCACGCCGATGGCGACGGTGAAGGACACGGGCAAGGCGTGCCTCGAGGCGTTCAGGCACGCCGTGCCGAAGCAGACGGAATATCTGGAGACGCTCGGCGTGCTCCACAGCCTGATGCGCGAACTGCGCGCCAAATCGCGCAGCGAGGTGGAAGCCCACATCGACAACCCGGACGAATCGGCGATCTTCCAGGCCTTCCCCACGGTGCTGAAGAACCGGGATCTGATGAACTTCATCTGCGATTATTGCCGCATCATCATCATCGGCAATGCGCGGCCCTTCGAGATCGAGGCGCTGATGGACGAGGAGATCCAGACCATCAAGCGCGACAAGCTGAAGCCTTATCACGCGCTGACGGCCGTGGCCGACGGCCTGCCGGCGCTCGGTATCGTCGCGGCGGTGCTCGGCGTCATCAAGGCCATGGGCGCGCTCGACCAGTCGCCGGAGATCCTCGGTGCGCTGGTGGGCGCGGCGCTCGTCGGTACTTTCCTCGGCATCTTCCTGTCCTACGCCGTCGTCGGCCCCATCGCCACGAAGATCAAGATCGTGCGCGAGAAGAACAACCGGCTTTACGTGATCGTCAAGCAGACATTGCTTGCCTACATGAACGGCTCGCTGCCGCAGGTGGCGCTGGAGTTCGGACGCAAGACCATCTCCGCCTACGACCGCCCGTCCATCGACGCGGTCGAGCAGAACACGCTGGCGCCGGGTGCGCCGGGCGATGCGGAGAAGAAGGCGGCGTGAGCGAAATGAAGGCGCAGGTCGAAAATCCGGAGCTGATGCGCAAGCTCATCGTCGAGCGGCTGGTCGGCGAGACGGGCGACCCGCGCCATGTGGTCGAGGCGGCGCGTGCCACGGCGATGCGGGCGTTGCCCATCGTGGCCGATACATTCAGCGAAAAGTTTCCCACGCCGATGGCGGTCGACGTTGCGGGCATCGACGTTGCCCGCATGGCCGAACTGAAGCCGGAGAAGGATTCGCTCGACGCGCTGGTGGTGGTTCCCGCGACGACGTCGCGCGATGCGCTGACCATGCGGCTCGACCCGCAGGCGCTTTCGCTGCTCGTCAGCACGCTGTTCGGCGGCGATCCGGACATTCCGCCGCCGCCGCTCGACAGGGTGCCGTCGAAGATCGAGCTCGACGTGGCGGCGATGGTCTTCGAGGCGTTCGCGCAGGCCCTCAACGGCAATGGGCCGCGGGCGCTGGGCCTGCGCCTGCCGGTGCCGCAGCCGCTTTCCGGCGTGAGCGACTTCAAGCGCTTCGTCGTTCGCGACGGGCCCGGCGTGCGCATCACCTTTTCCCTCGGCGCGGGCGACGAGGTGGGGCTTCTGACCGCCTGGATGCCGCAGCGCGTCCTCCTGGCGCGGGGTGCCGCCCTTCCGGACTCGGCCGAGGAGCGGGTACAGGCGGTCGCATGGCGGCAACGCTTCAACGACGAGGTCCTGCGCTCCAATGTCGAGCTGACGGCGACCATCCCGCTCATGAAGATGCCGCTCAAGGCGCTGGCGGGGCTCAGGGAGGGGCAGGTGCTCGAACTGCGTGAGAACGCGCAGGCCGAGACCCGGCTTTCGGTGCGCGGCCGCACGATCTTCATCTGCGAGTTCGGGAGGCTGGGGCAGCATTACACGGTACGGGTGAAGCAGCCCTTCGATGCCAGGCAGGACGTCCTGGACGGGCTATTGGCCGGCTAATCAGGAGGGACCGATGGGCAAGAGCGATCCGGCGACCGACGAGAGCGACGACGAGCAACTCAACAAGGCGATCGAGGAGTTGCGCGACGTGCTGCAGGACGAGGCCGCCCCCGGGGCAGCCACCGGCAATGCCGGCTTCGTCATGAACATCCCCGTCGAAGTGCAGATCGTGCTCGGCAGCGCGGAGATGCCGGTTTCCGAACTGATGGCCTTGCAGAAGGGCTCCACGGTCTCGCTCGACCGGCGCATCGGCGAGCCGGTGGACATCATCGTCAACGGCCGGCGCATCGCGCGCGGCGAGATAACCCTCCTGGAGCACGATCCGAGCCGCTTCGGCGTGCGCCTGACCGAGATCGGCGGCGCGGCGGGTAAATGAAGGGTTCCGTTCCTCCCCCTCCGGCTACGATCGGAGGCAGTCGATGGGGTTGCCGGTGAAGCTCACGCAGGCACAGAAGGCGGCGGCCATCCTCGTCGCCATGGGCAAGCCCTCGGCAGGAAGGCTCCTGAAGTTCTTCAAGCAGGAGGAGTTGAAGGCGCTGATCGAGGCCGCGAGGCTCCTGCGCACCATACCGCAGGCCGAGCTGGAAAAGGTGGTGCGGGAATTCGAGAACGAGTTCACCGAGGGGGCAGGCCTGCTCGATTCGGCCGACAGCATGGACAGGATCCTGACGGACTCGCTGTCGCCGGAGGAAGTCAGCGTGCTGATGGGATACAGCGAGCCGCCGCCCGTCAGCATGGAGGAGGTCTGGCGCGAGCTGGAAAAGCTCGACGCGGACCGCCTGGCACAGGTGCTGGCGCGCGAGCACCCGCAAACCGTGGCGGTCATCCTCGCGCATATGGCGCCACAGGCCGCCTCGAAGGTGGTGCTCGTCCTCAAGAAGGCGCAGCGCGGCGAGGTGATGCGGCGCATGGCTTCAATGGGGCAGGTTCCGCCCGCCGCACGCACCGTCATCGAAAAGCGCATCGCCGAAATCCTGCGTGCGGAGGCCAACGGCAGGGACGCCTCCGCCGGCCAGGCACGGGTAGCAAGCGTCCTCAACGAGATGGACAAGGCGCAGATCGACGAGGTCATCGGCGATCTGGAGGAGGCGGGCTCCGAGGATGTCGAGGCGATCCGCGGGCGGCTCTTCACCTTCGAGGAGGTGGTTCACCTGCCGCAGAAGGCGCAGGTGGCGCTGTTGGACGGGCTGGCCACGGATCTCGTCACGCTCGCCCTGCGCAATGCGCCGACGGACCTCGCCGAGGCGGTTCTTTCAGCGCTCGGCGCCCGTTCGCGCCGCATGATCGAGGCCGAACTCGCCATGCCGGCGGACGGCATACCGGCCGAGGAGATCGCCCAGGCGCGCCGCCGTATCGCCGCCGCCGCCGTGGCGCTTTCCCAACAGGGCCTGTTCGAGCTGCCGTCGGCACAGAAGGCGGCGTAGCGGGCCGGAGCGGGAATGGCTGAAGAGCCGGACAAGGAAAGCAAGACAGAAGAGGCCACGGAGAAGAAGGTCCGCGACTCGGTCGAGAAGGGGCAATTGCCGTTCTCGAAGGAGGCGCCGGTCTTCGCCTCGTCTCTCGCCATCCTTGCCTTCGTCATGTTTTTCGCCCGCGACAGCGCCGTGGATCTCGGCCACTTTCTTTCCATCTTCATCGAGCGGGCGGACGACTGGTCGCTCGAGACGCAATCGGACGCGATCGCCCTTTATCGCATCGTCTTCCTGGAGATCGCAAAGGTGGTCAGCACGGTCATGCTGCTCCTGGTGTCGGCCGGGATCGCGGCTTCCGTGCTGCAGAACATGCCGCGGTTCGTGCTCGAACGCATACAGCCGAAAGCCTCGCGCATCTCGCTCGCCAAGGGGTGGTCGCGCCTCTTCGGTCCGCGCGGGCTGGTCGAGTTCGCCAAGTCGCTGGGCAAGCTTCTGGTGGCGGGCACCTTTGTCGCCTTCATGCTGCGCGCGGCCGACACGCGGCTGCTCTCCGGCATGGTCACCCATCCATTTGCCTTCACGGTCACCATCCGCGACATCGCCATCGACATCCTCGTCGCCGTGACGCTGGTCATGGCGCTGATCGCGGTGGCGGACGTCGTCTGGTCGCGCTTCAACTGGCGGCAGGACCTGCGCATGACGCGCCAGGAGGTGAAGGACGAGCACAAGCAGACGGAAGGCGATCCGATCGTCAGGGCCAGGCAGCGCTCGCTGGCGCGCGACCGGGCACGGCAGCGCATGATGGGGGCGGTGCCGCGCGCCACGCTGGTGATCGCCAACCCGACGCACTACGCCATCGCCATGCGTTACCAACGCGACAAGGACGCCGCCCCCGTGGTCGTCGCCAAGGGGCAGGATCTCATCGCGCTCAAGATCCGCGAGATCGCGCGCGAGCACGACATTCCCATCTTCGAGGAGCCGGCGCTCGCCCGCTCCATGTACAAACAAGTTTCGGTGGATAGCATGATCCCGCCTGAGTTTTACAAGGCTGTGGCCGAGCTTGTGCGCCGCGTCTACAGGCTGGCAGAGGGAGAGAGAAGGGCGACATGAGATGAACCGGCAGCCGCATTCCGCCGCCCGCGAGATCGTCGTGGCAAACGCCATCCAGGACGTTGCCAACGAACTGAGGCTTATCGAATTGGCCGACTACGTGGCCTTCATCCGCCTGGAGAGCATGGCGAGCATTGCCGATATCGTGGAATCGGCGGCCGAGCTCTACTTCATGCCGGGCACGCTCAGGCTCGGCCATGGCTGCGAGGCGCATGTCGGTTGGACGGAGACGCCGCGTATCGCGCTCGATCTGGAATTGCGGCCGGAGGGGGCGACGGTCTATTTCACCCTGTCGCTGAGCGCACTGCAGGCGGCCGTGGAGGTAAGCTATGTGGCGTTCGACCGGCCTTCGGACGATCCGGAGGACAATTCCGCCTTCCTGGAAGCCGCGCTCGCCAAGGCGCGCATTCGCAGGACACTGCCGAGCTGCGTCTGACATTGCAGTTGTAAGTTGGAAATCAAGAAGGGGGCGCGAGGGGTGCGGCGGTGAATCGCAACTGTAAAGCTAAGCTATCGTCCGCATCAGGTGAAAGGCTTGCGCGCCCCATTCGAGGCCGGCCTCGTGTAAGGTGCGCAGCGGCCGCGGGCGGGGCGGGGTGACGGGTAGGGGCAGGTCTGCCTCCGGGAGCGCGCCGAGAATGTGCTGCGCCAGGACTTGGCCAAAGACCGTGCCGGGGGCGATGCCGCGGCCGTTGTAGCCACTGAAGCCAACGATATTGGGCGCCAGGCGGTGGAATTTTGGCAGGTGGTCATCTGTCATGCCGATCATGCCGTACCAGGCGTGGCTGAAGGAGACATCTTCCAGTGCGGGGAAGAGCCGGCGCAGGGTGCGCCGCGCCCATGCGGCATGCACCTGGCGCCCGGTGCCGCGAAGCGCGCCGATGCTGCCGCAGACGAGCCGGCCCTGGCGGTCCATCCGGAACGAGGTCAGTATCTTGTTCGTGTCCCAGGCGCCTTGGCGCCCGGGCAGGATGCGCTTTCGCAGCGCCTCGCCGAGGGGCTCCGTGGCGAAATTGAAATAGGGCATGCGGACGAGCTCGGCGCGCAGCTCCGGCCACAGGTGGCCGGTATAGGCGTTGGTGGCCGCCACCACCCACTCGGCCGTCACGCTGCCCGAAGGTGTCGTGACACGCCAGCGCGCGCCGTCGCGTTCGACCGCCATGGCTGGCGAGCGGGTGAAGATTTGAGCGCCGGCGCCGATTGCCGCGCCCGCCAGGCCGCGGGCATAAGCGAGGGGCTGGAGGGTGCCTGCACGCTCATCGAGCAGGGCGCCGGCATAGGCGGCGGTGCCGGTCTTGGCGGCGGTTTCTGCCGCGTCGAGCAGGCGGACGGGCGCGCCGCGCGCCTGCCATTGCCGGGCGCGCTCCGCGATCTGGCGGAGGCCCTTTTCGCCCGCCGCGCAGTGCAGGGTGCCTGTCCACTCCGGCTCGCAGGCGATGGCGTGCTTCTCGATGAGGTCGAAGACGAGGCGCGGGGCCTCGCCCAGGAGGGCGAGGAGCCGTTGGCCGTAGACATCTCCGAGCGTGCTCGGCAGGTCGTCCGGCATGACCCACATGCCGGCGTTGACGAGGCCTACATTGCGGCCCGAGCCGCCATGACCGATTTCCGATGCCTCCAGGACCGCCACCTTCGCCCCGGCTTCTGCCAGGTGCAGCGCGACGGAAAGGCCGGTGAAACCGCCGCCGACGATGGCAACGTCGGCAGTGAGGGAGCCGGAGAGAGGGGCGGTTTCAGGCGCGGGCGGGGCGGTCTCGGCCCACAGGCCCTGACCGTCGGCATCGTCATGCATCGTAGATAAGCTCATGGCTCGACAGAATTCCGCCGGAGATTTCGCACGCGGCGAGGGAAATGCCAATGGACACTTACGGGCGGCCTTCTTCGCTCTCCCTCTTCCGCCCAGGCGGTGTTGGCCGGCTCGGCGAGGGTATTGTTACCGCAAATTTACTCCGACGATACGGATCTCATCTCACGCCTTCTGTTCTGTGCGGGGAAGGAAGAGTGTTCTGTGCAGGGAAGGAAGAATGCCGATTACCGTAAACATACCCCATCGCAACTGAACGAATCACCTGCGTCTTTCCTACGACAGGGGCGAGCGCGCTGCGCCCGACGTGTTCTTTACGTCTGCCGTAGTTCTCCAAAGCCGAAAAGGCAAAGGTAGGGAAAGGCGTAATGTCAAACGGTACCGATTGCACTTCGTTAGCTTTCCGCAACCGGCCGCTGCCGGTTCGCGGATTGCGGCGGATGCTTGCGGCCATGTTCGTTTACTGCCGATCGATTCACCCAAGCCTTCCCTGTGACTGAACGGAGCGGGGCAGCCGGTTTATGCGCATGGAGCGCACAAACCGCCGCAAGAAATCATGAAATCAGCGGTGGCGTCTGGAGACAGGAAATGACGAGAGATACGCAAAGTCGGGCGACAGATTCCGGTAAACTCGACGGGGCATGGCGCAAGGGCGGGAAGGCTTTCGCGTTTATGCTCGCAAGCGTCCTGTTCATGGGCGCCCATATGGACGTAGCGCAGGCGGTTCAGCGCAGCTTTCTCAACCTTGGGTTTGAGGAGCCGGCGATGAATCCCAATCTTGCTAACAACGGCGATCCAACCTGCGAATCGATCGTGATCCCGGCGGAAAGCGGGTTGGTGCCCGGGTGGAAGACGACTCATGCGACGATGACGGATGGGGGGCATGTCAGGCGGTGCAGCTTGATGAGCGGACAGAACTACTCGGATACGGGCAATATGATCGATATCTGGTACACCGGAAGGGTCAACGGGATACCTTCGTACGCGGGAAACCAACTTGCGGAACTGAACGCGCTGGACGTATCGCGCATATATCAGTCCGTCTGCCTGCTGCCGAATGACGAGATCGGGTGGTACTTCAGCCATCGTGCGCGCACGAGCACCGGGGATACGGCGGTCTTCAGGATCAACGATTCCAACGGCGCCCTGCTGTGGGATATCGCGGAGGTCACGACCGACACCAACGGCAACGGCAACGTCGATGCCTGTTCCCACGGCAACTGTGCCCCCGCTGCAAAGGTGAACACCTGGTCCTACTACGAGGGCAACTTCACATGGACACAGCCCGCGGGGGAATACCAGTTCGGTTTCGAGGCGCTGGGGAACGGCGGCGGCCAGTTGGACTACGGCAATCTCATCGATGAAATCAATATTTCCGGCCTCGTTCCCTTCGTCGAACTGGAGCAGGCGAGCGGTGAGGGCGAGGAGGGCACGGCAAGTCCGGGGAACATCCTCGTCAGCGGCGAAGTCAAGCCTGGTGAAACACTCACCGTGACCCTCGCGGTCACCGACGGGACGGCAACCGGACCTGCCGACTACAGCGGCGGGCCGACGGTCACGATCTCGATCCCCGAAGGCACATACGACGCGGAGCCCTTCGCGATCCCCGTGTCGATCCTCACGGACCAGGAAAAGGAAAACAGGGAACAGTTCACCATCGAAGTGGTGGAGAACGAAGCCGCCTACATAATATCCAGCACCCGCCAATGCGGTGGCGCCGGCATCGACTCCATGACCTACACGATCTTGGATGCGCATATGGAGATCACGAAAGCCGCGGTATACCAGGACACAAACGGGGACGGTTTTGCGAGCGACGGCGACACAATCCAGTACACCTTCACGGTGACGAACACGGGGGATGTGGACCTTACCAATGTAACGGTCACGGACCCGACGGTGCCTGTCACCGGCGGTCCGATCGCGATGCTTGCGGCGGGGGCGTCGGACAGCATCACCTTCACGGCGGCCCCTTACACCATCACCCAGGCGGACGTGGACAACGGCTCCGTAGAGAACCAGGCGACAGTGACGGGGACAGCTCCAGGAGGGCAGGACGTCACCGACATGTCCAGCGATCCGAACAATCCGGATGGCGGCCCGGACGGCCCGACGGTGACCGAGCTGGAGCAGGAGCCGGCTCTCGAGCTAATCAAGACGGGGACGTTCAACGACGACGGTGCCGGCGCCGCGAGCGGAAATGGCTTTGCGGAGCCTGGGGAGACGATCAGCTACACGTTCACGCTTACGAACAACGGCAACGTGCCGATCACGGACCTCACACTGACGGATGATTTTATCACGGCGAATGGCGGGCAAATAACGGGCGGGCCGATCACCAGGCTGGATCCGAAGGGCACGGACAGCACCACCTTCACGGCCACCTATACGATCACGGAGAATGATATTGCGGCGGGGGGTGTTACGAACCTTGCGACGGCAACGGGCAAGGACCCGTCGGGCCAGGATGTGACGGCGCAGTCGCATGACGGCAGCGGGACGCCGGGGACGGGAACCTTTACGGAATTGAAGCAGGGCGCGCCGGCTCTCGATCTTCTCAAGAAGGGGGCGTTCCAGGACGAGTTGGTTCCCAACGGCTATGCCGAAGCGGGCGAGACCATCACCTATACCTTCACGCTGGAGAACAAGGGCGATGTGAAGATAAGTGGGATCGTGGTGACGGACCCGAGGATCGCGTTGCCGCCCATGACGCCGGTGGACCTGGAGAAGGGGGGCACGCACGAGTTCACATTCGACTACACGATCACGGACGCGGATATCGACGCCGGCGGGTTCAAGAACACGGCCGTGGCGACGGGCACGGACACGTCGGGCAAGGATGTGACGGCGACCTCGCACGATGAGAACGGGAACGCGGGGACAGAGGTCGTGCTGGAGAGGGGCTCTTCGGCCTATACCGTGGTCAAGTCAAGCGGCGCCTTCCAGGACGCGAACGGCAACGGCTATGCCGACGAGGGGGAGACCATCACCTACACCTTCAAGGCCATGAACCTTGGCGATGTGGTGCTGAGCGATGTCGGCGTGGAGGACGCCAGGATCGGCTATGTCTCGGAGAAAGCGACGCTGCAGCCGAAGGGCACGGCGGGCGACACGCATGAGTTTACCTTCGACTATGCGATCAAGAAGGACGATCTGGAGGAGGCCATGATCGAGAACGTCGCCGTGGCGACGGCAACGGACCCGACAGGCAAGAAGATCCCGCAGAAGTCGCATCCCGAGGGCAAGCCGCCGGGCACGCCGACGGTGACGGATATTCCCTATGGGGATAGCGACTTCATCAAGACATCCGTCGGCGTGGTGGACCACAACGGCGACGGGGTGACGGGGAATGCGGGCGACCGCATCAACTACGCCTTTACGATCATAAACATGGGCAACGTGGCGATCGAGGACTTCGCGATCGATGATCCCGGGGCGGTGATCGAGGGCACGCTTGCCGCGCCGATCCCGGTCGGCGGCCAGGACGAGACGAGCTTCACGGGCTATCACGTGATCACGCAGGAGGAGATCGACGCGGGCTCCTTCACCAACCTTGCCGAGGGGACGGGGACGACGACGGGAGGCGGGACGTTCACCAAGACGTCGCGCAACGACAAGGAGGGCAGCAAGGAGGGTGACGCGACCGAAACGCCGTTGGAGGCGACGCCGGGTATCGAGACCGAGTTGGTGTGCACGCCCAAGGACACGAACGGCACCGGCATCATCGATGCCGGCGACAAGCTCCAGTGCGAAGTCATCGTCACCAACAAAGGCAATGTGACGCTGAACGATGTGACGGTCGCCGGGGTGAAAGCACCCGAGGTGCCGGGAGCGACGACGCCCGTGGCCGATGTTGCAGGCGAGCCGATCCCCGTGCTCAAGCCGGGGGAAACCAACAAGACGAGCTTCACCGTCGAGTATGAGCTGACCCAGGAGGATCTGGATGCCGGCGGGGTGCTGTTGCAGGTGGAGGGGGTCGGCACGCCGCCGCCCAAGGCGGACGGCAGCCCGGCGGACCCTGTGACGGACCTTTCGGACGACCCGGCCAACACGGCCGACGAGGATTTGGACGGCGACGGCACTCCCGACGATCCGGCCCATGTCCGGCTGCCGGAAGCGGTGAAGCTGAAGGTGACGGACAAGGAAACCGTCATGCCCAAGGGCTTTCCCAAGGCCGGCGATGTGATCGAGTACAAGGTGACCATCGACAATGTGGGCAATGTGACGGCCAAGGACGTGAAGCCGAAGGATCCCGGCCCGACCTTCGCCGGCCAGCGTGGGACCGGCACCCTGTCGGCCTTCGAGCCGGCCTCGGTGGCCGCGCTGCAGCCGGCCGACGCCCCGGCGATCTTCACCGCCTTCTATACGCTCTCCGCCGAGGACGTGGCGCGTTCGGCCGGCCAGCCGGAGGGGGTCCAGAACACCGCCAGCGCCGAGGGCGGCTCGGCGCGCAGCGGCAAGCCGATCGACAATGTGGAGCCGGCCACGACCAAGGCGGAGCTGCCGAGCTTCGGGCTTACCAAGGAATCGCGGCTTTCGCAGGCGCGGCGGGGCGAACGGGTGCCCTACACCATCACCATGATGCCGGTGGGCATCGAGGACGACACCCAGTCCGTCACGCTGATCGACACCATGCCTCCCGGCTTCACCTATGTCGAGGGCTCGGCGATGATCGACGGCGTGGCGGTGAAGCCCGAGCAGCGTGGCCGCGAGCTCGTCTTCGAGAACGTGCCCTACACGGTCGATACGGAGGAGATCGTCGTGGAACTGAGCCTCGCCGTCTCGGCCGCCCTCAAGCCCGGCGAATATGCCAACCAGGCGAAGGTGATCGTGGACGGTGTCGAGGGGCAGGTGATCTCCCCCATCGCCAAGGCAGTGATCGAGGTGGTGCCCGAACCGGTCTTCGACTGCGGCGATCTGATCGGCAGGGTGTTCGACGACATCAACCGCAACGGCTACCAGGACGTGGGCGAGCCGGGGCTGGCGGACGCCAGGGTGGCGACGGTGGACGGGCTTCTCGTCACCACCGACGCCCACGGCCGCTTCCACGTGGCCTGCGCCGATATGCCGGACGCGCGCATCGGCTCGACCTACCTGATGAAGCTCGATCCGCGCACGCTGCCGACCGGCTACCGCATCGTCAGCGAGAACCCGCGCACGGTGCGGCTGACGGCGGGCAAGGCCTCGCGCCTCAACTTCGCCGCCGCACTCAGCCGCGTCGTGCGCGTCGACCTGAACGATGCTGCCTTCGAGCCGGGCATGCTGGAATTGAAACCCGAGTGGCAGGTGAAGCTGCCGCAGCTCATCGCCCTGCTGGAACCCGAGGAATCGGTGCTGCGCCTCGCCTATGTCGACGCCGGCGCCGACCGCAAGCTCGCCGCCAACCGCATGAAGCACATCCGCCGCGCCATCGACGGCATGTGGAAGGAAAAGCCCGGCCGATACCGGCTCGAGATCGAGACCAAGATCGAGCTGAGCAAATAGATAGGGCCCGAGCGGCGGCGTGTATGGCCGCCGCTCACGGTAAACATACCCGTTAGCAAACTGACGTAAGCGTTCTGCCTTTCCTATAGTGCCGCTGATCTTTTGCTCGCGCCTCGAAGCGCAGCTCCACCGTACGCGTCCCCGTACATGCGTCAGCCCGACAACCCTCGTCACGAAGCAAGGGAGTTCTTCCTTATGCCCAACATATCAATCCGCCGATTTCTCCGTGGCACGCAGGAGCATGAGAGACGGAATCTGCCTGGCTTCTGGAACATAGGCCGGGCAAGGCCACGCGCGGCGGGCATCATCCGCCGCCTTCGCTCCTGGCTTGGATCGGCCTGGCGCATGGAGAAGCTTTCGCGCGCGCTGCCCGCCATCATGCTTCTGGTGCTGTCGGCCCTTAGCACAACGCCCGCCGCCGCCCAGAACGTTCCGCCGACCTCGCCATGTGTAGTGGGCGAGGCAACGACACCTGCCGGTTGGTACATAATTGAAGAGACTCCGGATTGCTCCGACACCGAGAATTGGGGTGTAGGCCCCACCCCGTGGGACAATGGGTCTCTTCCTCCGCTTCCGACTGGAGAACCGACTTTCGCCACCATGATCATAAATACGCTTCCAAGCACCGGGACTACCCGTGAGGCCATCGGAACAAACATCACTGGCCTTGTCGTGGGGCGACAATACCAAATCTCATTCTTCGCAATGGGTGCGGCGGCGACATATGTCAGCGGAAACTTAAGAATTCCGTATCCGGCGTGTCCCCAATTGCAGGTTGGAGTTTCTGGCAATGCACAAAGCTTCGACATTCCCAACGAAAGCTGGGGCTTTCATTCCTATTCCTTTACGGCAACGGCCGAAACCGAAGAGCTCATTGTCCGGGCCTGGGGCGAAGGCGAGGATTATTGCCTCACCAACTTCGCGTTCGGCCTCAGCGCTCTGAAAACGGTCAAGACGGCGTCGACCGGCGCGACCAACGCGGGCGATACCGTCACCTTCACCATCGAAGTCGAGAATACCGGCGTCGAGCAATTGACGAATATCGGGGTGGACGACAACCTGCTCGAGCGGGAGGACGGCACGCCGCTGCAATTGACCTCCGGCCCTACCTGGGTCTCCAACAGCGGCTCCTCCCCGCAGGGAACGCTCCAGCGTCAGGAGAAGGCGACCTTCACTGCGACATATGTTCTGACGCAGGAAGATGTCGACGCGGGCCTCATCCGGAACCAGGCCACAGCCGTGGGAACGCACTCCACCGCTGGCGAGTTCTTCGCCCCCTCGCGGCCAGGCCCGGTGGACCCCGAGGGTCCGACCGAGGTGCCGATCCCCCCAAATCCGGCCATCGATGTGCTCAAGCAAGGCACGTTGAGTGACGATGGGACGACCATCACCTACACCTTCACGGTCAGCAACATCGGCAACGTGACGGTTAGCGGGATTACCGTCACGGACCCCCTCTTTACGGTGCAGGGCGGGCCTATCACTCTGGCGCCGGACGCAACGGACAGCACCACTTTCACGGGGACCTACACGGTCACCGCGAACGATCTGGCGGCGGGCCAGGTGGAGAACGTCGCCACGGCGGCGGGCACTGACCCGAGCGGCGCTCCGGTGACAGCGCAGTCGCATGACGAAGGGCAGACGCCGGGCACGCCGACGGTGACGGAGCTGAAGAAGAATGCCGCCGTCGACCTCACCAAGACAGGCGCGTTCAACGACGAGAACGGCAACGGCTTCGCCGAGCCTGGCGAGACGATCGGCTACACCTTCACGGTGAGGAACACCGGTGATGTGGCCCTCACCAATGTGACGGTCACCGATCCGAAGGTAAGCGTCACGGGAGGGCCGCTCGCCACGCTTGCGGCGGGGGCGACGGACAGCACCACCTTCACGGCGACCTACACGCTCACCGCGGACGATCTGGCGGCGGGCCAGGTGGAGAACACGGCCACGGTGACGGGCACTGACCCGGGCGGCGCGCCGGTGACGGCGCAGTCGCATGACGAAGGGCAGACGCCAGGCACGCCGACGGTGACGGAGGTGGAGCAGGGCACGTCCGGCCTCGACCTCACCAAGACAGGCGCGTTCAACGACGAGAACGGCAACGGTTTTGCGGAGGCGGGCGAGACAATCGGCTACACCTTCACAGTCAGGAACATGGGCGATGTGGACCTGACCAATGTGACAATCACCGATCCGAAGGTCAGCGTCACGGGCGGGCCGCTCGCCACGCTTGCGGCGGGGGCGACGGACAGCACCACCTTCACGGCGACCTACACGGTCACCGCGGACGATCTGGCGGCGGGCCAGGTGGAGAACGTCGCCACGGCGACCGGCACCGACCCGAGCGGCGAGCCGGTGACGGCGCAGTCGCATGACGAAGGGCAGACGCCAGGCACGCCGACGGTGACGGAGGTGGAGCAGGGCGCGTCCACCTTCGACCTCACCAAGACAGGCACGCTCAACGACGCGAACGGCAACGGCTATGCCGAGCCTGGCGAGACGATCGGCTATACCTTCACGGTCAGGAACACCGGCGATGTGGACCTGACCAATGTGACGGTCACCGATCCGAAGGTCAGCGTCACGGGCGGGCCGCTCGCCACGCTTGCGGCGGGGGCGACGGACAGCACCACCTTCACGGCGACCTACACGCTCACGGCCGAGGATCTCGCAAACAGCACGTACGAGAACACGGCCACGGCGACGGGCACCGACCCGGGCGGCGCGCCGGTGACGGCGCAGTCGCATGACGAAGGGCAGACGCCGGGCACGCCGACGGTGACGGATACTCCCTTGGGGGACGGCGACTTCATCAAGACGTCGGTGGGCGTGGCGGACCACAATGGCGACGGTGTGGTGGGGAACGCGGGCGACCGCATCGATTACGCCTTCACGATCGTCAACATGGGCAACGTGGCGATCGAGACCTTCACGATCAGCGATCCCGGGGCTGTGATCGAGGGCACGCTCGCCGCGCCGATCCCGGTCGGCGGGCGGGACGATACGAGCTTCACGGGCTACCACGTGATCGCGCAGGAGGAGATCGACGCCGGCGTGTTCAAGAACCTCGCCACGGGGACGGCGACGACGCCGGGGGGCGGGACGTTCACCAAGGAATCGCGCACGGAGCAAGGCGTCGAAGGTGACGAGACGGAAACGCCGCTGGAAGCGACGCCGCAGATCAAGACCGAGTTGGTGTGCACGCCCAAAGACACGAACGGCAGCGGCATCATCGATGCGGGCGACAAGGTCCTCTGCGAGGTCATCGTCACCAACACGGGCAACGTGACGCTGACCGATGTGACGGTCGACGGGGTGCAAGCGCCCGCGGTGCCGGGAGCGACGACACCTGTGGCCGAGGTTGCAGGCGGGCCGATCCCCGTGCTCAAGCCGGGGGAGTCCAACAAGACGAGCTTCACCGTCGAGTATGCGCTGACCCAGGAGGATCTGGATGCCGGCGGGGTTCTGTTGCAGGTCGAGGGGACGGGCACGCCGCCGGTCAAGGCGGACGGCAGCACGGCGGAGCCGGTGACGGACCTTTCGGACGACCCGGTCAACACGGCCGACAAGGATCTGAACGGCGACGGCACCCCTGACGATCCGTCCCATGTGGCGTTGCCGGAAGCGGTGAAGCTGAAGGTAACCGAAAAACAGACCATTATGCCGGATAGCTTCGCCAGGGCCGGCGACGTGATCGAGTATCGCGTGACCATCGACAATGTAGGCAATATCACCGCCAAGGACGTGAAGCCGAACGATCCCGGCCCGACCTTCGGCGGCAAGCGCGGCACGAGCGCGCTGTCGGCCTTCACTCTGGAGGACGGTGGGCCGGTTCCGGTGGCCGAGTTGAAGCCGGCCGACGCACCGGTGACATTCATCGCCACCTATGTGTTGAGCGCCGAGGACGTGAAGAACGCGCTTTTGCAATCGGGCGAAACCGAGAACACGGCCTCCGCCGAGGGCGCTTCCGCGCGCAGCGGAAAGCCGATCGACGACGTCGAGCCGGCCACCTCCCTGGCGGAGCTGCCGAGCTTCGGCCTCGACAAGGCATCCCGCCTTGCCGAAGTGCGGCGCGGCGAAACGGTGCCTTACGCCCTCACGCTGAAGCCACGGAGTCTAGAGAAGGGCAGTGAGGAGCCGATCACGGTGATCGATACCACGCCGCCAGGCTTCGCCTACCTGAAGGGCACAGCGGCCATCGGCGGCAGGTCGGTCGAACCGGAAATACGCGGCCGCGATCTGGTGTTTGTGAATGTGCCTTACACGGCCGACATGGAGGAGATCGTCATCAGCTACCGGCTTGGCGTGTCGGGAGCGGCAAGCCCCGGTAAATATGTCAATCGCGCGCGGGTGGTGCTTGCCGATGGCACGGCAGTCTCCGCGATCGCCTCGGCGGAGGTGGAGGTGGTGACCGAGCCTGTCTTCGACTGCGGCGACTTGATCGGCCGCGTGTTTGATGATCTCAACCGCAACGGCTACCAGGACGTGGGTGAGCCGGGGCTTGGCGGCGTGCGGGTGGCAACGGTGGACGGGCTGCTTGTGACCACCGACGCGCACGGCCGCTTCCACGTGGCCTGCGCCGACATGCCGAAGGACCGCATCGGCTCGACCTTCATCATGAAGCTCGACCCGCGCACGCTGCCGACGGGCTATCGGCTGATCAGCGAGAACCCACGCACCGTGCGGCTGACGGCGGGTAAGGCCTCGCGCCTCAACTTCGCCGCTACCGTGAACCGCGTCATCCGCCTCGACCTGAACGATGCCGCCTTCGAGCCGGAAACGCTGGAGTTGAGGCCCGAATGGCAGGTCAGGCTGCCGCAGATCATCGCCCTGCTCGAACCCGAGGTCTCCGTCCTGCGCCTTGCCTATGTCGATGCGAGGGCCGACCGCAAGCTCGTCGCCAACCGCATGAGGCACATCCGCCGCGCCATCGGCGGCATGTGGAAGGAAAGGCCGCGCCGATACCGGCTCGAGATCGAAACCAGGATCGAGACGCGCGAGTAAGGGCGTCAGCCCTTCCGCGCTGCTTCCCCGCCTTCGGCTTCGACAGCGCCCCGCCGCTTGCGCGGGGCGCTTTTTTGCCGCCCATTTCCGGACGGTAAACCGGTTTCCACTTCTCCTGGAATTGCCCCAAGCAACCTCGGCCTCCCCGCTTTCCCTTGCCGAGCGCAAGCGGTTGGAAAAGTGCCGACTACCGTAAGCCTACCCCATCGCAACTGAACGAAT
>NZ_WQNH01000028.1 GCF_009812055.1 Chelativorans xinjiangensis
GGCGCTGCCGTGAAGAACCTGTCCCATAGTGCATCCTTCCATTCCTGGGAAAACAATGCACCATCAAAATGCGGGATCAAACAACTAGCTGCCACCCAAAATGCGCTTCACCTTGGCGCAGTAGGCCGAGGAGACGGGGTTCATGCGCTTGGCGCCGTGGCCGGCATTGTACCGCAGGATGGCGCCGCAGGTGTCGCCGCCTCCCAGCGTATAAGCGCCGGCGAGATATTTCATGCCGTATTTGATGTTCGTCTCGGGGTCGTAGAGCGCCTTGACGGATCCGCGGTAGCCCATGCCCCGAGCGGTGGACGGCTTGATCTGCATCAGGCCGATTTCGCCCGCCCTGCCACGCGCCGAGGCGCGGTAATTGCTCTCCACCGAAATGACGGCATGCGCGAGCGCCACCGGCACGCCGTATTCGCTGGCATAGCGCGAAACAATCGTGTGGTAGGCGTGTCTGGCGTCGGGCTGTTTGGCTACGCTCACCTTCTTGGCGGTGCCGCCGGCGAACTCTTCCAGGCGAGCTATCTTTTCCTCGTCTTTGGCCGTGGGCGCGGTCTTTCCACCTCGTATAACCTGCTTGATCAAAGGGGCGAGCGACCCCTTGTTGGTGCCGTTTGCATTGGCTTTCACAGTGGCAGGCGTGTTGGGAGAATCGTCCGCGGCCTCGGAGCCGCCCGTCGTCATGCCGACAACGAGCGTTGCCGCAACAAGAATTTTGATGTGCATTGTAATCCGTTTATTTTGCCGCTGCGGGCGCAGCGTGTTTTGTTGATTGCACGGCGTGGAAAAACCCCGCCGCCGACCCAGCGGGGCGTGTCGCAGGCAAAAATGCGCCAATGAGGGCTTACTCACTCAATAAAATTAACACTTTGAAATATTTAGCGATTCAGCCGACAGCGTTCTTCGGCAGCGCGGACAGGAGCCGCGCAAGCGTGTCGCGGGTCGAGGGATCGGCGGCGCCGTCCACCCGCGCCGGGCGGAAATGGCGCTGGAAGGCGCTCACCACGGTCGCTGTCGCGGCATCGAATAAGCCCGTTATCTCAACGCCGTACCCATAGAGCGCCAGCATCGTCTGCAGCGTCTCCACCGCCTCGCCCCGGTCTCCCTCGGCGAGCACCCGACCGTCCGTCAGCGGCGCCGGCACGACATGATGGCCGACCCCCTCGCGCGCCAGGAGATCCCAGGGGAACTTTTCGCCCGGATCGACCTTGCGACCAGGTGCCACGTCCGAATGGGCAAGCACCCTTTGCGGCGCAATTGGATGCCGCCGGCACAAATCGCGGCACAGGGCGATCACCGCGGCGATCTGCTGGGCGGGAAAATCCGGATAGCCGAGCTCGTGGCCGGGATTGACGATCTCGATGCCGATGGAAAAAGAGTTGACGTCGCTTACCCCCTGCCAGGAGCCCCTGCCGGCGTGCCACGCGCGCGCGCCCTCGCGCACCATCTGCACGACGCGCCCGTCCTCATGCACGAGATAGTGTGCCGAGACCTCGCTTTCGGGATCGCACAGCCGGCGCTCCGCCGCCTCGCCGCTCTCCATGCCCGTATAATGCAGGATCAGCGCGTCGGGCCGCATCCCGCTGCGCCGCGCGCCGAAATTGGGGGAGACGCGCACGTGCGCCGGCGCGTATTCGGCGGTGAAGCCGATCATGCCGGCCGCCGGCTTTTCTCGAGCTGCTCGTAGGCCGCGTTGAGCGCGGCGACGCGGGTGTTGGCGATGGCGATGAACTCCTCCGGCACGCCGCGCGCGATCAGGCGGTCGGGATGGCTTTCGGCCACCAGTTCCCGATAGCGGCGCCTGATCTCCTGAAAGGGGGCATCGCGCCCGACGCCGAGCAGGATGTACGGATCGCCCTCCCCCGCCGCCACGTGCCTGGCGCGGATTTGCGCATAGTGCCTCTCGCTGATGCCGAAGATCTCCGCCACGCGGGCGAGAAACGCCTGCTCCCCATCGTGCAGCACGCCGTCGGCCTTGGCGATGTGGAACAGCCCGTCGAGAATGTCCTCCAGCATCGCGCAGTTGGGCCTGCCCGAGCCGCACAGCCCGGCCATCTGCCGTGCATAGGCCTCGAAGCCGGCCACGTCCTTCTTGGCGAGGTCGTAGAGGCGGGCGACATTGCGCATTTCCTCGCGCGGCACGGAGAATATCTCATGGAAGGCACGCACCTCGTCCGGCGTCACGATGCCGTCGGCCTTGGCCATCTTTGCCGACAGCGCGATCAACGCGATGGAAAAGGCCACTCGCCGCCGCAGCTCCGGATCGCCCTTGAAAGCCGTGCGCACCGCCTCGACCAGCGCCGAAACGCCGCCGGATGCGCGGGTCAGGAGTTCGGAGATGCGGACAAGGATGCTCATCGCCGGCACTTTTAAAACGATTTGCCGTCGAATTCGAGGCTGGATTTTCGCCATGCCCGGCCGTGACGGGAAAGCCCGTCTCCAACCGCCCGCGCGCGCAAAAAAGAAAGGCCGGTGACCCGGCCTTTCTCATGGAAGCCCAGCCGAAACCCGTCTCCCCTGGCGACTAGTGGTGCGATCCTGACAGATGGTACCCATCTGTCAGGACAAATCGCCCCACCAGACCAATAGCTTGTGGGCTGACCTTTCCAAACGGATGGGTACCATCCGTTTGGGTCGGACCACTAGAGACAAACGCCATCGGAGGGGGATTTCGGTGCGGACCTCGAACTGTTGGGAAAGCGTTACTGCTGCGTGTCTCCGCCCGTCCCGCCGGTATCGGGCTCAAGGCCCTGTGTCGTTGTATCGTCCGTTCCCTCCGCCGGCTCTTCCAGCGGCGCCGTCTGCTCGGCACCGCCAGTGTCGCCACCCGGCGCAGCCGTATCACCGCCCTCGCCGCATGCCGCAAGCCCCACAAGGGCCGCCGCGGACAAAAGCCCGATGAAAACCTTGTTCATTTCACGTCTCCTTTTCAGGCAAGCCTGACGGCGGGCACAAGCCCCACGTCGGGCAGCCGCGGCAGGAATGCGCACCATCGTTCGGGGGTTTCCTCACATTTCGTGAAGAGCGGTCACGGTTGGGTGATCGGCCGCGCCGCCGCCTCTCACAGAATGGTGGCGCTGCGGGCGGCCTGATCGTACTGGCCGGAGATACTGCGCATGGTGGCGGCGATGCCCGACAGCGCCTTTTCATCCAGGTTGAGCCGCTTCATGCTGTCCACCAGCAGGCCCTCGCGCACCTCGTGATAGCGCCGGCAGGCCTCGACGCCCTTTTCCGTCGCCTTCACCGTCTTCTCCTTGCCGCGCCGGCTGCTCTTTACGAGGTCGAGCGCCGCCAGCTTGTTGATGGCGTAGGTGACGACGTGGGTGTCTTCGATGTTGAACATCATGCACAGTTCCGACAGCGTCTTCTCGCGCCCGCGGTGGGCGACGGCGTGCAAGAGGTGCACGGCGACCGGCTGCAGCCCCGATACGCCGGCCGCCGCCATGCAGCGCACCATCCATCGCTCGAACGAGTGGTGCATCAGCGTCATGGCATACTCGATTTCCGACAGCGCCGGCATGCCCCCGGCCGCAAGATGCGCGGCGGCAACGATGGGCCCTATTCCCTTGTTCTCCTCAGTCATGATCACCTCGAAGACAATGCGACGGCGCGAGGGTGGCACGTTGAGATAATTTGTCAATAAATTATTGACGTTTTATTCCTGACGTGGTTTTGCTGAGGCAGTGGCCGATGCAAAAAGGAGCGAGCGCATGACTGCCGGCAGATGGGACTTCTGGATTGACCGTGGCGGCACCTTCACCGACGTCATCGGCCGCGACCCCGAAGGCCGGCTTCATGCGCGCAAGCTGCTGTCGGAAAACCCCGAAGCCTACCGCGACGCCGGCATCCAGGGCATCCGCGAGCTCCTGGGCGTTAAGGCCGGCGAGCCCATGCCCTCGCACCTGATCGGCGAGGTGAAGATGGGCACCACGGTCGCCACCAACGCGCTTCTGGAGCGCAAGGGCGACCGCGTTCTCCTGCTCGTCACCAAAGGCTTTCGCGACGCCCTGAAGATCGCCTACCAGGCCCGCCCCGACATCTTCGCCAAGGAGATCGTGCTGCCCGAACAGCTCTACGAGCGCGTCGTCGAGGTGCCGGAGCGCGTGCGCGTCGACGGCACGGTGGAGACGGCACTCGATCTTGCAGCGGTGCGCGCTAAGATGGAGGCGGCGAGAAAGGACGGCATCGACGCCGTGGCGGTCGTCTTCATGCACGCCTGGAAATACCCGGAGCACGAGAAGGAGGCCGCCGAACTTGCCCGCGCCCTCGGCTTCTCGCAAGTTTCGGCGAGCCACGAGACGTCGCCGCTGATAAAGCTCGTCGGCCGCGGCGACACGGCGGTGGTCGACGCGTATCTGTCCCCCATCCTTGCGCGTTATGTGCGGCTAGTGGCGGGCGAGCTTGGAATCCAATCGCATGATACGTCGGCGCGCGTCTCGCCCCCCTCTGTCCTGCCGGACATCTCCCCCACGAGGGGGGAGATTGGTGGTGGTGATGACGGCACATCTCTTAGGAAGGGACGAACGGCTGATGACGGCGCAATCTCCCCCCTCGTGGGGGAGATGTCCGGCAGGACAGAGGGGGGCGAGACGGGCGCCGACAAAGCCGACCGCGATCCCCCCTTCCCCCGCCTCAAGTTCATGATGTCGTCCGGCGGGCTCACCGCGGCCGACATGTTCCAGGGCAAGGACGCCATCCTCTCCGGCCCCGCCGGCGGCGTGGTGGGCATGGTGGAGACGGCGCGCATCGCCGGTTTCGAGAAGGTGATCGGCTTCGACATGGGCGGCACCTCGACCGACGTCGCCCATTACGAGGGCGAATATGAACGCGCCTTCGACACCGAGGTGGCCGGCGTGCGCATCCGCGCGCCGATGATGCGCATCCACACGGTGGCCGCCGGCGGCGGCTCCGTCCTGCACTATGAGGACGGCCGCCTTAAGGTCGGTCCCGATTCGGCCGGCGCCAACCCCGGCCCCGCCTGCTACCGCCGCGGCGGCCCCCTCGCCGTCACCGACGCCAACCTCATGCTGGGCAAGCTGCAGCCGGATTTCTTCCCGGCGATCTTCGGCCCCGGCCAGGACCAGCCGCTCGACGCCGACACCGTGCGCGAGCGTTTCACCGCCCTGGCGGAAAGGGTCGGCGACGGCCGCCGCCCGGAGGTCGTGGCCGAGGGCTTCGTCACCATCGCCGTCGAGAACATGGCCAACGCCATCAAGAAGATCTCCGTCCAGCGCGGCTACGACGTCACCCGCTACCTGCTCAACTGCTTCGGCGGCGCCGGCGGCCAGCACGCCTGCCTGGTGGCCGACGCGCTGGGCATGGAATCCGTCCTCATCCACCCCCTCTCCGGCCTTCTCTCGGCCTACGGCATCGGCCTTGCCACCGTCTCGGCCTCGCGCCAGAAGGCGCTGATCAAGCCGCTGTCTAAGGCCGCCCTCCCCGAGATCGAGGCGCTGATCGCCGAATTGCGCGAGGAGGTGGGGAAGGAACTCGCCGACCAGGGCATCGCGGCCGCGACCACCGAGTGGCGCCTGCGCCTCGAGGTCCGCTACGACGGCACCGATACGACGCTCTCCGTCCCCTTCGACGAGCGCTCCATCGACGCCGCCAGAACCGCCTTCGAGAGCGCCCACAAGGCGCAGTTCGGCTTCGTCTACGACGACAAGCCGATGGTCGTCGAGGCGGTCAATGTCGAGGGCGTGGACGCCCGCGCGGCGGGGCCGGAAGAGCCGTCCCTTGCCGTCAACGACACCGCGCCGGAACCGCACGTCACCCGCCGCATCTTCTGCGAGGGAGAATGGCGCGAAGCCGGCATCTTCCGCCGCGCCGACCTGTCCCCCGGCAACCGCATCGACGGCCCTGCGCTCGTCATCGAGGACAACCAGACGATCGTCGTCGAGCCCGGCTGGCAGGCCGGGATCACGGCGCGCAATCACGTGCTCATGCGCCGCGTCGAGAAGAAGCCGCGCCAGGCAGCCCTCGGCACCGCGGCCGATCCGGTCATGCTGGAGGTCTTCAACAACCTCTTCATGTCGATCGCCGAGCAGATGGGCGTGACGCTCCAGAACACCGCCTATTCGGTGAACATCAAGGAGCGGCTCGACTTCTCCTGCGCCGTCTTCGACCGTAACGGCGCGCTGGTTGCCAACGCCCCGCACATGCCGGTGCATCTGGGCTCCATGGACCGCTCGGTGGAGACCATCATCCGCCTCAACGAAGGCGACATCCGCCCCGGCGACGTCTTCGCGCTCAACGCCCCCTATAACGGCGGCACGCACCTGCCCGACATCACCGTCGTGACGCCGGTGTTCGATGGTGAGGAGTGGTCGGCCGACGGCCGATCGATCGACAACGATTTGTCGATCGAAACGACGAACGCCCGGAGCCATAGCGAAGGGCCGGGCAACATACTCTTTTGGGTCGCCTCGCGCGGCCACCACGCCGATGTCGGCGGCACGGCGCCCGGCTCCATGACGCCGCTCGCCACCAATGTGGACGAGGAGGGCGTGCTGTTCGACAATTTCCGCCTCGTCGAACGCGGCCGCTTCCGCGAGAAGGAACTGCACCACCTCCTCACCGACCACCCCTACCCCGCCCGCAACCCGCACCAGAACATCGCCGACCTGAAGGCGCAGATCGCCGCCAACGAAAAGGGCGTGGCGGAACTGAGGAAAATGGTCGCCGACTTCGGCCTCGACGTGGTCGAGGCCTATATGGGCCATGTCCAGGACAACGCCGCCGAAAGCGTGCGCCGCGTGCTGGAACGCCTGCCCGACGTCTCCGAATACGAGTACCCGACCGACACGGGCCAGGTGATCAAGGTGAAGATCACGGTGGACCGGGAAAAGCGCGAGGCGACGGTCGATTTCACCGGCACCTCGCCTGTGATGAAGAACAACTTCAACGCGCCGGAGCCCGTCGCCCGCGCTGCCGTGCTTTACGCCTTCCGCGTCATGGTGGAGGGCTCCATCCCCATGAACGCCGGATGCCTGCGCCCGATCAGGATCGTCATCCCGGAAGGGTGCATGCTGCGCCCCGCCTACCCGGCCGCCGTGGTGGCCGGCAACGTGGAGACCTCGCAGCACGTCACCAACGCGCTGTTCGCCGCCATGGGGGCGCTTGCCAACGCGCAAGGGACGATGAACAACCTGACCTTCGGCAACGAGACCTACCAGTATTACGAGACCATCTGCTCCGGCTCTCCCGCCGGCCGCATGAACGACGGCCGCGGCTTCAACGGCACGAGCGGTGTCCACACCCACATGACCAACTCCCGCCTCACCGATCCGGAGATCCTGGAGCTGCGCTTCCCCGTGCTTCTCGAGGATTTCCACATCCGCGAGGGCTCCGGCGGCAAGGGCAGGTGGAACGCCGGCAACGGCACGCGGCGCACCCTGCGCTTCCTGGAAACCATGGAATGCGCCATCCTCTCCTCCCACCGCACCGTGCCGCCGCGCGGTATCAACGGCGGCGGCGACGGCCAACTCGGCAAGACGGAGGTGCGCCGCAAGGACGGCCGCATCGAGCGGCTGAAGGGCTGCGACCAGACCGTGGTGGAGGCCGGCGAAGCGGTGATCGTGACGACGCCAACGGCGGGCGGATTCGGGCGGGGGTGAGAGGTCTCCTCGGTCAGGCGTGAGGGGTGGGGTATCCACCCTTCGATAAGCCTTTAAAGTTAGGCGGGCGCGAAAGGGGTGCCGACCATCTTGATTTCCAATTTAATGTTAGGATGCGCCGGCGAAACAGCCCCCATCCCTAAGCGTACGGAAGCTTCCCAAGCGACGAAAAGCGCTCGTTCAACCCATTGAGCCGCGCCATGTCGTCCTCGCCAAGTTCGAAATCGAACACGTCGATATTTTCCGCCAGGTGCGCGGGCAAGTTGGCCTTCGGCACGGCAGCCGTGCCGCGCTGCAGGTTCCAGCGGATCAGCACCTGGGCGGGCGACTTGCCGTGCTTGGCGGCGATCTCCCCAAGCCTCGCGTCGTCGAGCCGCTTGCCGCGCGTCAGCGGGCTGTAGGCCTGGATGATCATCCTCTTCTCGTTCGCGTAGCGCAGCATGTCGTCGCTGTGGCCGAACGGGCTCCACTCGATCTGGTTGACGGTCGGCACCTCGCCCGTCGCCTCGATCAGGCGGTCGATCAGGTCGGTGGAGTAGTTGCTGACGCCGATGTCTCGCGTAAGGCCCTCTTCCTTCGCCCGGATCAGGCCGCGCCACAGCTCTTCGCCGGGCCCGGACGACGGCGGGCGGTGTATGAGCATGAGATCGGCGTGGTCGAGGCCGAGCTCGCCCAGATAGGCGCGCGTCGCCTCGTAGGCATCGTCCGTCTCTTCCACCTTGGTGACGAGATAGAAATCCGAGCGCTCGATACCGCTGCGGCGGATGCCTTCTCCGACACCCGGCTGCGTTCCGTAATCCACGGCCGTGTCGATCAGGCGATAGCCGAGTTCCAGGGCCGCGGCGACCGTTCCTGCCGTATCGTCCGTGAGTTGCCAGGTGCCGAGACCGAATGCCGGCATCCTGTTGCCGGTATGCAGCGGCAGCGTGGTGTTCGCATCCATTGCCATCTCCTTGTCTTCCCGCTTGCGGACCGCCGGAGGCCCGGTCTTTCGGCTCTAACCCAGGCTCCGGCGACATGTTCCAGGCTACCCGCGGATATCGCCATGGCCGGCTGGGCGCCCTCCCATCCACAGCCCCGTCACATACCGTCACATCGCCTTCACCCGCCTGTCACGCGCCTCCGCTAGCCCCTTGGACAGTGTCCAAGGGGGATTCTCCCATGACTGACCTTTCCGCCGATATCGGCCTCTCCTCCCGCCGCCGCATCGGCAGCGCCGTCTACCAGAACGCCGCCTTGACGAAGGCGGGCCTTTCGGAGCGGCTGTTCGCCCTTCTCTTTTCCGGCCTCGTCTACCCGCAGATCTGGGAAGACCCGGAGGTCGACATGGAGGCGATGGCGCTTGCCGAGGGCCACCGCGTCGTCACCATCGCCTCGGGCGGCTGCAACATGCTGGCTTATCTGACGCGCGCGCCCGCCCGCATCGACGTGGTCGACCTCAACGCCGCCCACGTGGCCCTCAACCGGCTGAAGCTTGCCGCCTTCGCCGCGCTGCCCGCCTACGGCGACCTCCTGCGGTTCTTCGGCCGGCCCGGCGAGACGGCCAACGAAGAGGCATACGACCGCTTCATCGCACTGAGGCTCGACGCGACGAGCCGCCGCTACTGGGAGACACGCGACCTTTTGGGTCGGCGCCGCATCGGCGCTTTCGACCGCGATTTCTACCGCACCGGCCTGCTCGGCTTTTTCATCGCCACGGGCCACCGCATCGCCCGCCTGCACGGCGTCGACCCTTCCGAGATCATGCGCGCGAAAAACATCCGCGAGCAGCGCCGCTTCTTCGAGGAGCGGCTGAAGCCCCTGTTCGACAAGACGCTGGTGCGCTGGGCCACCTCGCGCAAGGCCTCGCTCTTCGGCCTCGGCATCCCGCCGGCACAATATGACGCGCTTCTGGGCTCCGGCGGCTCCATGGCCGAGGTGCTGTCCGCGCGGCTGGAAAAGCTCGCCTGCCACTTCCCGCTGAAGGACAATTACTTCGCCTGGGCCGCCTTCGCCCGGGGCTATCCGAAGGAGGGCGAAGCAACGCTTCCCGCCTATCTCCAGCGCGCCAACTTCGAGACCATCCGCGCCAACGCCGGCCGCGTCGCCGTCCACCACGCCAATTTCATCGAGCTGCTCGCCATAAAGCCCGCGGCGAGCGTCGACCGCTTCGTGCTGCTCGACGCCCAGGACTGGATGAGCGACCGGCAGCTGAACGCGCTATGGAGCGAGATCACCCGCACCGCCGCCCCCGGCGCCCGCGTCATCTTCCGCACCGCCGCCCAGCCGACGCTCCTGCCCGGCCGCGTCCCGCAGGCGCTGCTCGACCAGTGGCATTACGAATTCGCCCGCTCGCGCGATTATTCCGCGCGCGACCGCTCGGCCATCTATGGCGGCTTCCACCTCTATGTGAGGAAGGACGCCTGATGGCCGTCGCCGACAGCCCTGCCCATGCGCGGCTGATGGACGGCGTTTACCGCCGTCAGCGCCACATCTACGACCTCACCCGCAAGTTCTACCTGCTTGGCCGCGACGGCCTCATCGCCGGCCTTGCCGTGCCGCCGGGCGGCAGCGTGCTCGAACTCGGCTGCGGCACCGGGCGCAACCTGGCGCTCGCCGCCGAGCGCTACCCGCAAGCCCGGTTCTTCGGCCTCGACATCTCCCGCGTCATGCTGGAGACCGCCGAAAAGCGGATGCGCCGCGAGAAGATCGCCGGCAAGGTGCGGCTCGCCGAGGCCGACGCCTCCGCCTTCGATGCCGAAAAACTCTTCGGCAGCCGCCGCTTCGACCGCGTCTTCCTCTCCTACGCGCTCTCCATGATCCCCCCTTGGGAACGCACCATCGCCGCCGCGCTGGACTGCGTCGCCCCCGGCGGCTCGCTGCATATCGTCGATTTCGGCCGCCAGGAGCGGCTTCCCGGCTGGTTCCGCACCGGCCTCACCCACTGGCTCGCCGCCTTCCACGTGGCGCCGCGTGATTCATTGCGCGAGGTGCTTGAATCGGAGTGCGAGAGGCGCGGCGCAAGCCTTTCGTTCGACTCGCGTTTTTGCGGGTATGCGGTTCAGGCGGTGGTGAGGGTGCCGGGCTAAAGACGACGGCGTCGCCTCTAGGCGTGAGTTTTCCGGGTAGCTCGGCGCCCCTTCGCGCCCCCCTCTGTCCTGCCGGACATCTCCCCCGCACGGGGGGAGATTGGCCGTCACGGATGGTTTCGCCAACCGCAAACGTTGCAGGCAAGGCGTTTGAGCGAGCGGCCGGCGCAATCTCCCCCCTCGCGGGGGAGATGTCCGGCAGGACAGAGGGGGGCGCCAACGAGTACCGGCATCTCTGATTTTTTGATTCCACCTCTACCACTACTCCCTAATCCCTCCCATCCAACGCCTTCACCACCGCCTCCACCAGCGTCTGCGGCTTGTAGGCCAGCACGTTCGGCGTCAGGCCCATGCGTACCACCACCAGGCGGCGCGAGGGGATGATGGTGATGGTCTGCCCGTCATGGCCGATCATCCAGTAGGCGTCCTCCGGCAGGTCGAAACCCTCGTCCTGGTGCCTGTCCCGCGGCGTCGTCACGCGCGGGCCTTGCATCCACACACCGCGGCCGTATTCGCCGTCGGAGGCCCGCGTCGGCGTGCGCATCCATTTCGCCCAGCCTTCCGGCAGGACGCGCTGCCCCTCCCATACGCCGTCCTGCAGGAGAAGCTGGCCGAAGCGCGCCCAGTCGCGCGGCGAGGCATAAAGATAGGAGGAGCCGGTAAAGGTGCCGCGCGCATCGGTCTCGAAAACCGCCGTCTCCATGCCCAAGGGATCGAACAGCGCCCGCCGTGGCCATGCGAGCGCCTCCTCCGCGTCGGCGAATGTGTTCTGCCAGACGCGCGACAGGATGACGCTCGTCCCGCTGGAATAGGAAAAGTGCTCGCCGGGCCGGTAGCGCAGAGGCATGTCGGCGGCGAAACGCGCCATGTCCGGCTCCAGGTAGAGCATGCGCGTGACGTCGCTGACCCCGCCGTAATCCTCGTTGAAGGCAAGGCCGCTTTCGAGGCCGAGGAGATGGGCGACGGTGATCTCGGAACGCCGGTCGCCGGCCCATTCCGGCAGAAGGTTCTTCTCCTCGACCGAGAGCCTGCCCGCCCCCACCAGCGTGCCGGCGATGGCAGCGTTGACGGTCTTGGTCACGGACCAGCCGAGAAGCCGCCGTTCGGGGCCGGCATCGCCCACGCCCAAACGCTCGCCGACGATGCGGCCGTCGCTGACCACCACCGCGGCGCGCAGTCCGGGACCGACGATCGCCGGATCGTCGAGAAGGGCGGCGATCTCGGGATAGCCGCCGGTATCCGCCCGCTCCCCCTGCGGCCACGGCGCCGCGTCGTCACGGGAGGCCGCCGTCGGCGCCTTAATTGCCGCGCCGCGTGCCGCCGCAACGTCGCCGTCCGGCACAGCGGCACAGCCTGTGCCGTCGCGGAAGACGGCGAGCCCCTCGCCGAACACGCCGAAAAGCCCCGTCCGCACGGTCCTTTCTTCCCCGTCCACCCGCACCTGCATCAGCCTCAGGAGCGGATGGCCCGGCGCCTGCACGTCCTCGGCCAGAACGCTCTCGGCCTCGCGGCCGGCCAGGAAGACGTTGGAGCAGACGATCTTGGCGGTATAGCTCGCGCCGACGCGGATAAGCGCCGGCGGCGCCAGCCACAGCGCCAGCGCCGGAACCGCAACGACGAGAAGGCCCGCGAACCATTTGACGATGGAAAGAACGATCTGCATGGCTTATCCCCGGAGGAACACACGCACGATAGCGATTCGCCGCCGGGGAGGCTCCCGCAAAAATGCGCCTGTTGACGGTTTTGCTGCTGCTCATGTCGGTGACGGCCTGTTCGCGGGTGAGCTACGACTTCTCGGACCTCGCGCCCTCGCCTTCAGCCCCGGCACCCGCACTCAGCGGCGGCGGGCTGCGCTTTGCCGACAACGATCCCCATGAATGGGAGAAGCGCCCGCCCTGGACCTATCCCGTCCACGGCACCGACGTTTCCAAATACCAGGGCAAGGTCGACTGGAGCCGCCTGGCGCGGAGCGGCATCTCCTTCGCCTTCATCAAGGCGACGGAAGGCGGCGACCGCTTCGACGAGACCTTCAACGCGAACTGGCAGGGCGCAAGGGCCGCCGGCATCGCCCGCGGCGCCTATCATTTCTACTATTTCTGCGGCCCGGCGATCGAGCAGGCACGCTGGTTCATCCGCCACGTGCCGCGCGATGCGTCAGCCCTGCCGCCGGTGCTGGATATGGAGTGGAACCACCGCTCCCCCTCCTGCAAGCTGCGCCCGCGCCCCGAGGTAGTGCGCAAGGAAATGCAGGTTTTCCTCGACGCGGTGGAGCGGCACTACGGAAAGCGCCCCATAATCTACACATCCGTCGATTTCTTTGACAAAAACGGCCTCTCGCACTTCAAGGGCTATCCTTTCTGGCTGCGCTCGGTGGCCGGTCATCCGGATGACAAATATGGCAATCACCCTTGGGCCTTCTGGCAATATACGGGAACGGGCGTCTTGCCCGGCATCGAGGGAAACGCCGACATCAACGTTTTCCACGGCAGCGCCAAAGCCTGGCGGGAATGGTTGAAGGCCTACACCAGCTGATGGTGCCCGTGGTCATATGGAGGGAGAAAGGCATGTATTTGCGAAGCCCCTTGTTCGCGGCCGTAGCCGCCCTTTCAATGACGACGACGGCCGCCGCCCAAGAATGCGGTGGTGATTTCGCCGCCTGGCGCGCCGGCGTCGAGGCGGAGGCGGCAAGCCAGGGCGTCGGCGCCGCCGGGCTTTCAGCGCTCGGCCGCGCCTCCTTCGACCAGCGGGTGATCAACAGCGACCGGGCGCAGGGCGTCTTCACGCAGACCTTCCGCGAGTTCGCCAGCCGCATGATCAACGACTACCGCCTCACCCACGGCCGGCGGAACCTTGACAGATACGCCGACACCTTTGCCCGCGCCGAGCGGGAATTCGGCGTTCCAGGGCCGGTCATCGCCTCCTTCTGGGCGCTGGAGACGGATTTCGGCGCCGTGCAGGGCGACTTCTCCACCCTCAACGCACTCGCCTCGCTGGCCCACGACTGCCGGCGGCCGGAGATCTTCCGTCCCGAGCTGATCGCCCTTCTGAAGCTCATCGACCAGGGCGCGGTGACGGCCGACGTCACCGGCGCCTGGGCGGGGGAAATCGGGCAGTTGCAGATGCTGCCGAGCGACTACCTTGAAAAGGGCGTGGACGGCGACGGCGACGGCCGCGTCGACCTCAAGGGCAGCGCGCCCGACGCCATCCTGACGGCGGCAAGGGCCATCGGCGCGCTCGGCTGGAGGGCCGGCGAGCCGTGGCTCGACGAGGTGCGCGTGCCGGGCGACCTTCCCTGGGGAGAGGCCGGGCTGACGAACAAGCTGCCGCGCGGTGAATGGGCTGGGTTCGGCGTCACCCGCCGCGACGGCAGCCCGTTGCCGGCCGACGCCCTTCCCGCCCGCCTCATCCTGCCCATGGGCCATAAGGGGCCCGCCTTCCTGGCCTACGACAATTTCGACATCTACCTCGAATGGAACCAGTCGCTGGTCTACACGCTGACCGCCGCGCACCTTGCCGCCCGCTTCGACGGCGCGCCCGCCTTCGACCCGCGCAGCCCGGAGCCCGGCCTGGCGCCGGAGGTCGTCAAGCAGCTCCAGCAGAAGCTCGCCGACCGCGGCTATAACGTCGGCGGCATCGACGGCATTCTCGGCTTCAACACCCGCGAGGCGGTACGCCTGGAGCAGCTGCGCCTTGGCCTGCCGGCGGACGGCTGGCCCACGGCGACGCTTTTCTCGAATTTGTAGCCCAGCGCGAAGGGGCGCCGGCATCTCCAGGCTTCCAGCACCCAAACGCAACCCGCGTTACCCGTGCACTCGCCCCACGCCTCGCCGCAGCCTCGTGCCACGGCGGCGATCGCCGTTGTGCCAGCGTCGAAAACGGGTGGTGGCGGATGGTGCCGGTGTTAAGGATGCCCTTTCACGAGGGAGAACGCCATGGCCGCCGGGACCAGCGCTGCGACCGCCCGCCCGATGTCGCTGCAGGACTGGGCGCTGCTGATCCTGCTCGGCGCCATCTGGGGCGGGTCCTTCTTCTTTGCCCGCATCGCGGTGGCCGAGATCGCGCCGCTGGCGCTCGTCATGTTCCGCGTGGCGATCGCCGCCCTCGTGCTGCAGCTCTGGCTCGCCCTGCGCGGCCCGAGCTTCCGCCTCGCCTTTCCCATGGCCGGCAGCTTCTTCGTCATGGCGACGCTCAACAACATCATCCCCTTCTCCCTCATCTTCCTCGGCCAGACGGAGCTCGGCGCGGGGCTTGCCTCCGTGCTCAACGCCACCACCCCGTTCTGGACGGCGATCCTCGCCAACATGCTGACCAAGGACGAGAAACTCTCCCTGAACAAGCTTGCCGGCATCGGCTTCGGCATCGCCGGCACGGCGGTGATGATCGGCCCAGGCCTCGTTGCCGGCATCGGCGGGCCGATCTGGGCCAAGTTCGCCCTCGTCGGCGCCGCCGTCTCCTACGGCTTCGCCTTCATCTTCGCCCGCCGCTTCCGCGCCATCCCGCCGCCCGTGGTGGCGACGGGCCAGCTCACCGCCTCGACCGTCGTCATGGTCCCCCTGGTGATGCTGGTGCACGGGCCGGAGGGCCTGTTCTCGGCAAGCGCGCATGTCTGGGCGGCGGTCGTCGCGCTCGCCGTGCTCGCCACCTCCTTCGCCTATATCCTCTATTTCCGCATCATCGCGTCCGCCGGCGCCACCAACGCCTCGCTCGTCACCCTCATCGTGCCGGTCAGCGCCATCCTGCTCGGCGCCCTGTTTCTCGGCGAGAGGCTGGAGACGTTCGAGATCGCCGGCATGCTTTTGATCGGGCTCGGGCTGATCACCATAGACGGGCGCCTTCTCAGACCGCGCCAAAGCGCGCGTCTGTGAAGTTATTAACACAACGTGAAGGGAGGCGTTTGCGCAGGAAATTCAAGCGGCAATGCAAGGTCGGGAGAAGCGTTTTTCACAAAGCTGCTGCAGCGCAGCATAGAAAGCTCTTGGCAATGCCGCGTGAGAAACCGTAGAATCCGGCTTCAGTCTGCAGAGGAGGCATTCGCTTATGGGACTGACACGGCCACTAAACGCGCTCGTGATATGTGCAGCTTTCGCATTCATCGGCGCAGTCATCATGGGGGTCCTTCCGTAAGCAGCAGAATAAGAAAAGACGGGAAGAAACTGAAACAGTTCAGGAAAGGCCGGGGCGACCCGGCCTTTTCTGTTGCGCGCAGCGGCATCGGCCCGAAAACCGGAATCGAAATTTCGGGCCGATGCCTAGATTCAACGACTTAGAGCATGATCCCGAAAAGTGGATACCGGTTTTCGGATAAGATCATGCTAAAACAAAGAGATAGATCGTGACGCCGATTCCACGAAAAGGCATCACGATCTAGGCGGCCGCCGGCTGCACGCCGATCCTCTCCATCACCGGCCGTATGCCGATCATGTGGCAGATGGCGAAGACGAGGTCGGCGCGGTTCATCGTGTAGAAGTGGAAATCCTCCACGCCGCGCTCGACGAGGTCGAGCACCTGTTCCGCCGTTACCGCCGCGGCGACGAGCTGGTGCGTGGCCGGGTCGTCTTCCAGCCCCTGGAAGCGCTCGGCCAGCCACGCCGGCACATGCGCCCCGCACTGCCCGGCAAAGCGCGTCATCTGCGTGAAATTGTGCACCGGCAGGATGCCCGGCACGATGGGGATGTATATGCCGGCGCGCCGCGCCCGCTCGACATAGCGCTCGTAGACGTCGTTGTCGAAGAAGAACTGGGTGATGGCGCGCGTGGCGCCGTTGTCCACCTTGCGCTTCAGCATCTCGATGTCGGTGGCGAAATCCGGGCTTTCGGGATGCTTTTCCGGATAGGCGGAGACGGAGATGTCGAAATCGCCGTGGCGCGAAAGCGCCCCCACCAGCTCCGCCCCGTTGGTGTAGCCGTTCGGGTGCGGCCGGTAGTTGGCACCCACGCCTTCGGCCGGATCGCCGCGCAGCGCCACGAAGCGCTTCACGCCCATCCCGGCGAACTCGCGGATGACGGCATCGACCGCATCGCGGTCCGCGTCGACGCAGGTCAGGTGCGCGGCCGGCGTCAGCGCCGTCTCCTCCAGGATACGCCGCACCGTGCGCGCCGTGCGCTCCCGCGTCGTGCCGCCGGCACCGTAGGTGACGGAGACGAAGTCGGGATCGAGCGGCGCCAGCCGCCTCACGGTCTCCCACAGCCGGCGCTCCATCTCGTCCGTCTTGGGCGGAAAGAACTCGAAGGAGACGCGGATTTTCTCGCCCTTGTCCGTGCGGCGGGAAAAGCGGTACCGGGACATCACGCAATCTCCTCGCGCGCCTTGGTTTCTGTTTCGTTGCCGGCAATCAGGATGCGCCGGTCGCGCGCCAGCCACAGCTTCACCGTCAGTCCGTCGGTAGCCTCGCCCCGGGGCGCGAAAGCGCGCGTCTCCTCAAGGTCGAGTTCGGCCTCGCCCAGCCATTCGGCGATCTGCCGGTCGGTGAAGCCGAGGCGCAGATGCGCATGCTCCTCGCGCAGGAATTCGTGCCCGTGCGGCGCGAAGTCGACGATCAGCAGCCGCCCGCCGGGGCGCAGAAGGCGCGCCGCCTCGCGGATCGCCAACGCCGGGTCCTCCAGGTAGTGCAGAACCTGGTGGATGGTGACGAGATCGTGCGCGTCGCGCTCCACCGGCGGCGCATAGATGTCGCCGAGGCGCACCTGCGCTTGGCCCACGCCGGCGCGCTCCAGATTGGCGCGCGCCACGGCCAACATCTCGCGCGACAGGTCGATGCCGACGCCGCGCCGGTAAAGCGGCGCGAACAGCTCCAGAAGCCGCCCCGTGCCGGTGCCGAGATCGACCATGGACTGGAACGAGCGCTCCCCCACCAGCGCCTTCAGCCCCGCCTCGACGGCGGCATCAGGCACGTGCAGGGAGCGGATCTGGTCCCAGCTCGCCGCGTTCTTGGCGAAATACTCAGCCGCCCGCTCCTGCCGGCGCCGCTTGATGGCTTCGAGCCGCTCCAGATCGCGGTCCGTCACCGGGTCCGCGCGGTCGATGCGGGCCACCACGCCGTCGACGAACTCGCGTGCCGCATCCGCCTCCGACAGGCGGAAGAAGGCCCACGAGCCCTCCTGGTAGCGGGCGATGAGATCGGCATCGAGCAAGAGCTTCAGGTGGCGCGAGACGCGCGGCTGCGACTGGTTGAGGATTTCGGTCAGGTCGGAAACGGTCAGATCCGCGTGCGACAGGAGGACGAGAATGCGCAGCCTGCTCGGCTCGGCCGCCGCCTTCAGGATATCCACCATCGCGTCCAGCCGTATCGTCGGGCGTGTCAGCATGCGCCTCTCCAACAAAGATATAAAGATATGTTTATATGGATTGCATCGAATTGGCAAGCCCGCGCGCTTGTGAAACCCTTCGCGGCACGTCAAAGAGCAGATGCGTTTCAATAGGGCTTGGCCGACGGGAAAGCAGAATGCACGAATCGTTCGGCAGCAAGGAGAGAGCGCAATGAAGGTCTCGACCGCCCGCCAGCGCGCGGTGAACAAGGCGCTGACGGCGCTCCTGCCCCAGGCGCCCTATTCCGACACGGAGAAAATCCGCGCCCTGGCGGGCGACCGCAAGCTGCGCGCCCTGCCACCCTCGATCGCCGTGTGGCTGGCAACGGTCGCCCATGTGCGCCACGAGCACAGCGACTACGACGATCTTCTGGCCGAAGGCTACGACCGCGACGCGGCGCGCTTCTTCGTGGTCGACCGGATCAACGACGTTCTGACGGGCTGGCGGGCGACACGGCTACTCGATGCGGAGAAGGATGAGGGCGACATGGGCGTTGGCGTATTTGACAACAGATCGGGGTGATGGCATATATGCCAACATGAAGGCGAAGCTCGTCCGCAGCGAGAAGAATGACTTTCCGGACGGCTCGATCATCGAGATGGTCATATGGGAAGTGCCTCGTCCCGTGGTCGGGAGCAACCATTTCTACAAGTATCGCTTGTTCTTCGGCCGTGACGGCAGGCGGATCGTCGGCTTCGACAATGAGCGGGGAAAAGGGGATCACTGCCATTTGGACGGTGTTGAATATCCCTATGTTTTTACCACCGCGGAAAAGCTGATGGAGGACTTTTTCGCCGAGGTTCGAAAGAGGAGGCTGAAATGAAGCGTGCAGCCATTCGCATCCGGCACGGAATGGATATCGATGCCGAAATGGAGGAGATGGGCAAGAGATTTGTGGAAACCTGGCACAGCGGCAAGCCCGCCGATCCTCTTCTCACCCTCACCTTCAGTTCGCCGGCGCAGCTCTTCTCGGTCATCACGCCGAAGCGCTGGGAGCTGATCGAGCGCCTGCAGGGTATCGGGCCTTCCTCCATCCGCGGCCTGGCGCGCGCGCTGGAGCGCGACGTCAAGCGCGTGCACGAGGATGTCACGACCCTGATCGAGTGGGGCCTGGTGGAACGCACCGAGGACGGCAAGGTGGAAGTGCCCTTCGAGGTCATCCACGCCGATTTCGACCTGCGCGCCCTCGCCTGAGCGCCCTCAGAGACTGTTCGGGAATTCGCCGCGACAGGTGTCCGCCGCAGTAGAATTCCCAAGCGATCTCTCACATCATCCTGAGCAGCGCACCGCCGATGGAGTAGCCCGCCCCGAAGGCGCACAGGAGGCCGAAATCGCCGGCGTGCATGTCCTCGTGGTTTTCCTTGAGCGCCACGATGGCGCCGGCGGCGGCCGTGTTGCCGAGGCGTTCGAGCACGGTCGGCGCCCGGTCCTGGCCCACTTCCTTGCCGAAGGCGAGCTTGAGGATCATGGCGTTCATGCGGGCGTTGGCCTGGTGCAGCCAGAAGCGGCGGATGGTGCGCGGGGTGTGGCCGTGCTCGGCCAGGAAGTCGACGATGAACTGATGACCGGCCACCGTCACTTCCTTGAAGACCTTGTTGCCCACCTGCTTGATCATGTTGCCTTCCATCTCGAGCACGGAAGGGTTGTCCTGCGAGAGGCGGGCAAGGAAGCCGAAATTGGTGCGGATGTTGTTGGAGAACTGGGTCCAGCTGCGCGTGTCGACGATCTCGAAGCGGCCCGGCCGCTCTTCCCCCTCCTCCATGCCCTCGACGAGCACGGCGACGGATGCATCGCCGAAGATGAAGTGGGTCTGCCGGTCGCGGAAGTTCAGGAGCCCGGTGATCAGCTCCGGCGTGATCACCAGCACCCGCCGGTGCGCGCCGGTGCGCACAAGGTTTGTCGCCACATGCAGCCCGGCCAGCGCCGAGGAGCAGCCGAGCCCCATGTCGAAGGCCGCGCCTTGCGTCCCCAGCGCCTGCTGGATCTCGATGCCGACAGCCGGATAGGGCCGCTGGTGGTGCGCGGCGGAACAGATGACGAGGTCGACGTCGCCTGGGGACACCTCGGCATGGGCGAGCGCCTTTTGGGCCGCCTTGAGGCCGAACTCGGCCATCACCGACAATTCGTCGTCGCCGCGTGCGGGAATGTGCGGCGCCATGCGGTTCGGATCGAGGATGCCCTCGCGCTCGTAGACATGGCGGCGGCGGATGCCCGAGGCCTGGACGATGAAATCGGCATCCGAGCGCGGCAACGGCTCCTCGCCGCGCATCGCCCGCTTGGCGTTCTCCGCCTCCACCCAGGTATTGTAGGTGTCGACCAGTTCTTCGTTGGAAATGGAGGCCGGAGGGATTTCGACGCCGATGCCGCCGATCGCCACGCGGCTGAACGTCCTGCGCGCAGTCATCACCGCGAAATCCGTCGCCTCGCGCTCGCTCGTCCGCCGTAGCATGGTTTCGGCCTGCCTTCTTGCGTTACATCTTCACGCGCGGAGCCGACGAGGCGGCAGTCCCCGCTTCCTCCCGGGGCAATCGATACTATGAAAGAATAACTAAGGGAATGCGAATACGGCGTTATTCTGACCGGAAGACGCCGAAGCGGGCGGGCGACGCCCGCCCCGCAGCGCCTACCGGGTCAAGGGCTTATACGTCACCCGCTTCGGGTTGACGCTTTCCGGCCCCAGCCGGCGCACCTTGTCGGCCTCGTAGTCCTCGAAGTTGCCTTCGAACCATTCCACGTGGCTATCGCCCTCGAAGGCAAGGATATGCGTTGCCAGGCGGTCGAGGAACATGCGGTCGTGCGAGATGATGACGGCGCAGCCGGCGAAGTTTTCCAGCGCGTCCTCGAGGGCCGCCAGCGTCTCGGTGTCGAGGTCGTTGGTCGGCTCGTCGAGCAGGATGACGTTGCCGCCCTCCTTCAGGAGCTTGGCCATATGCACGCGGTTCCTCTGGCCGCCGGAAAGCGTGCCCACCTTCTGCTGCTGGTCGCCGCCCTTGAAGTTGAACGAGGAACAGTAGGCTCTGCTGTTCACCTCGTGCCTGCCGAGCTTGATGATGTCGTTGCCGCCGGAAATCTCCTCCCACACGGTCTTTTCGGGGTTGAGCGTGTCGCGGCTCTGGTCGACATAGCCGAGCTTGACCGTGTCGCCGATGCGGATTTCGCCGCCGTCGGGTGCCTCCTGCCCCGTCAGCATGCGGAACAGCGTCGTCTTGCCGGCGCCGTTGGGGCCGATCACGCCGACGATGCCGCCGGGCGGCAGCTTGAAGGAGAGGCCGTCGATCAGAAGGTGATCGCCATAGCCCTTGGAAAGCCCCTCGGCCTCGATCACCTGATTGCCCAGCCGCTCGCCGGCCGGAATGATGATCTGCGCGTCGCCCGGCCGCCGCTCGGAGGCCGACTGCACCAGTTCGTCATAGGCCCTGATGCGCGCCTTGGACTTGGCCTGCCGCGCCTTGGGGCTGGCGGCGATCCACTCGCGCTCGCGCGACAGCGCCTTGAGGCGGGTGGCCTCCTCGCGGCCCTCCTGCGCCATGCGCTTGGCCTTGGCCTCAAGATAGGCCGTGTAGTTGCCCTCGTAGGGAATGCCGCGCCCGCGGTCGAGCTCGAGGATCCAGCCCGTCACGTTGTCGAGGAAGTAGCGGTCGTGGGTGATGATGAGGACGGCGCCCGGATATTCGCGCAGGTGCTTTTCGAGCCACGCCGTCGTCTCGGCGTCCAGATGGTTGGTCGGCTCGTCGAGGAGTAAGAGGTCCGGCTGGCGCAGGAGGAGCTGGCACAGCGCCACGCGCCGCTTCTCGCCGCCCGACAGGTTGTCGACCGAGGCATTGCCCGGCGGGCAGCGCAAGGCCTCCATCGCCATCTCCACCTGGGAATCGAGGTCCCACAGGTTCTGGCTGTCGATCTTGTCCTGGAGCTCGGCCGCCTCGTCGGCCGTCTCGTCCGAATAGTTCATCATCAGTTCGTTGTAGCGGTCGAGGATGGCCTTCTTGGCCGCCACGCCCTCCATGACGTTGCCCATCACGTCGAGCGCCGGGTCGAGCTGCGGCTCCTGCGGCAGGTATCCGCACGTCGCCCCCTCGGCCAGCCACGCTTCGCCGGTGAACTCCGTGTCGAGGCCGGCCATTATCCTGAGCACGGTCGACTTGCCGGCGCCGTTCGGCCCGAGGATGCCGATCTTGGCATCTGGATAGAAGGAAAGGTGGACGTTTTCGAGAACCTTCTTGGCTCCGTAGGCCTTGCTGAGGCCGGCCATGTGGTAGATGAATTGGCGTGCCATGAGGGCCGTCGCGCTCCGTTAAGGTGTGGGTTGGGAAAGATGAATTCGCCCGCGTATTTAGGCGAAACGCGGCCGCGGGGCAATGCGGGAAACGCGGCGAAGGGGCCAAGGGGATGGGGATACAATTCGACGCCGCGACGACGCTGGAGACACCGACGGGTGCCGCCCTCCGCCTCTACGTCCAGCGGCCCGAGGGCGAGCCGCGGGGTATCGTCCAGATCAACCACGGTCTTGCCGAACACGCCGCCCGCTACGCCCGCTTCGCCGCCTTCCTCGCCGGCCGCGGCTTCGCAGCTTACGCGCACGATCACCGTGGCCATGGCCGCACGAAGGCGCCGGGAGCGCCGCTCGGCTCCTTCGGGCCGGAGCCAGCGGCGGACAAGGTGCTTGCCGACGTTCTGGCCGTTAACGAACGCATCGCTGCCGACTATCCCGGCCTGCCCGTCATCCTCTTCGGCCACTCCATGGGCGCCATGATCGCGCTTACCTTCCTCATGCGCCACGCCGATCGCATAGCCGCCGCCGCTCTGTGGAACATGCCGCTCGCCAGCCGGCCGGAGGCGCGCGCGGCAAAGCTCCTACTCGCCTGGGAGCGCTTCCGGCTTGGCTCCGACGTGCCCTCCCGCCTCATGCCGCGCCTCACTTTCCGCGCCTGGGCGAAGGCCTTTCCCGATGCCCGCACGCCCTTCGACTGGCTGTCGCGGGACTCAGGAGAAGTGGAAAAATACATCGCCGACCCGCTCTGCGGCTGGGACGCCACGGTGGGCATGTGGCGCGGGGTCTTCGACTTCAACCTGATGGCCGCCGACGACCGGGCGCTCGCTTCAATTCCCAAACCCTTGCCCATCCAACTCGTCGGCGGCGCCGCCGACCCCGCCACCGCCGGTGGCATAGCACTGAAAAGGCTCGAACGGCGCCTCCGGCGAGCCGGCTTTTCGAATCTGGAAACAAGCATTTATCCCGAAACCCGGCACGAATCGCTCAACGAGTTGAACCGGGAGATCATCATGGAGGATTTCGCGCGCTGGGTGGGTCGGGCTGTTGCTCCAGCCTAGTTTGCGATTTACCGCCGCGCCGCTTCGCGCCCCCCTCTGTCCTGCCGGACATCCCCCCACGAGGGGGGAGATTGGCTGTCATCGTCGCTTCCGCCAATCTTCCAACGCTGCAGAAGAGGCGAGATATCAATGAAGGGATGATCTCCCCCCATGTGGGGGAGATGTCCGGCAGGACAGAGGGGGGCACGAAGGGGCGCCGCTTTTCCGGCAAACCGCCCCGACATCCGCCGCAGATTGCCGCTCGACTCCGACATGCCTTCCAGGGCGTGGCAAGTTCTGCTAGGCACCGGTCGTCGTCACAGGAGCATCCCCTTTCATGGCCGAACCCCCGCTCAAAGGCATTCGCGTCGTCGAACTGGCGCGCATCCTTGCCGGCCCCTGGGCCGGGCAACAGCTCGCCGATCTCGGCGCCGACGTCATCAAGGTGGAAAACCCGAACGGCGGCGACGATACGCGCCGCTGGGGCCCGCCCTTCGTGACGGGCAGGGACGGCGAGAACCTTTCGGCCGCCTATTACCACGCCACCAACCGGGGAAAGCGCTCCATCGCGCTCGATTTCGCGGAAGCGGACGACCGCGCCACGCTCCTGAAGCTCATCGCCTCGGCGGATGTGCTGATCGAGAACTTCAAGCTCGGCGGCCTGAAGAAATACGGCCTCGACTACGACAGCCTGAAGGCGCTCAACCCGCGCCTCGTCTACTGCTCCATCACCGGCTTCGGCCAGGACGGGCCCTATGCCCCGCGCGCCGGCTACGACTTCATCATCCAGGGCATGTCTGGGCTGATGTCGATCACCGGCCCCGCCGACGGCGAGCCGCAGAAGGTGGGCGTGGCCGTCTCCGACATCTTCACGGGCCTCTACGCCGTCATCGCCATCCAGGCCGCGCTCCGCCACGCCGAGCGGACGGGCGAAGGCCAGTTCATCGACATGGCGCTCTTCGATGCGCAGATCTCCGTGCTCGCCAACCAGAACCTGAACTACCTGGTCTCCGGCAACGCGCCGACCCGCATGGGCAACGCCCACCCCAACATTTGCCCCTACGAAGTGTTCGAGGTGGCGGACGGCCATTTCGTCCTTGCGGTCGGCAACGACGCGCAGTTCGCCCGCTTCTGCGCGGTCATCGGCGCGGAACATCTGACGGGCGATACGGATTTTTCGACCAACGCGGCGCGCGTCGCCAACCGCGAGCGCCTGCGCGGCGAGATCGCACCGAGGCTGAAGACATTCGCCCGCGAGGCGCTGCTCGAAAAGCTCGACGCGGCCGGCGTGCCGGCAAGCCCGATCAACACCATCGAGGAGATGTTCGCCGACCCGCAGACCATTGCGCGCGGCATGCACATCGACCTTGACGACGGGCACGGCAATACCCTGCCCTCGGTGCGCGCGCCCATGCGCCTGTCGGGAACGCCGCTTGTCTACGACCGGCCTTCCCCGCGGCTGGGGGAGCACAGCCAAGAAATCCTGCGCGAACTGGAAGAGAGGAAGCCATGAAGACGGGCGGACAGCTTATCGTCGAGGCACTTGAGGCGAACGGCGTCGACCGGCTCTATTGCGTGCCGGGCGAAAGCTATCTCGCCGTGCTCGACGCGCTCCACGATTCCGATATCCGCACCATCGTCTGCCGCCAGGAAGGCGGCGCGGCGATGATGGCGGACTGCCACGGCCGGCTCACCGGCCGGCCCGGCATCTCATTCGTCACCCGCGGCCCCGGCGCCACCAACGCGTCGGCCGGCGTCCACATCGCCATGCAGGATTCCAACCCGATGATCCTCTTCATCGGCCAGGTGGCGCGCGGGATCAAGGAGCGCGAAGCCTTCCAGGAGGTGGATTACAAGGCTTTTTACGGCTCCATGGCGAAGTGGGTGGTGGAGATCGACGATGCCGCCCGCATCCCCGAGCTTGTCACCCGCGCCTTCGCGGTCGCCACCTCCGGCCGCCCCGGCCCGGTGGTCGTCTCGCTGCCCGAGGACATGCTGACCGACGCGGTGGAGGCGCCCGCCGCCCTGCCCTTCACGCCGGTCGAGACACGGCCGGGCGCGGAAGAGATGGAAAGGCTGGCGGCGCTTCTGGCCGACGCCGAGCGGCCCTTCGTCATCCTGGGCGGCACGCGCTGGAGCGAGGAGGCGGTGAAAGAGATGTGCGCGGCGCTCAAGCGCTGGGCGCTTCCCGCGGGCTGCTCCTTCCGCCGCCAGACGCTCTGCGACCAGTTGCATTCCTGCTATGCCGGGGACATCGGCATCGGCATCAATCCCAAGCTCGGCCAGTACATCAAGGAGGCCGACCTCGTGCTTCTCGTCGGCTGCCGCTTCGGCGAAATGCCATCTTCCGACTACACGCTGGTAAAGAGCCCCTACCCCGACCAGAAGCTGGTCCACGTCTATCCCGACCCGCACGAGCTCGGACGGGTCTACCGCCCCACGCTCGCCATCAACGCCACTCCCGCGTCTTTCGCCGCCGCATTCGCACAGCTCCCCCCGCCCGCCGGCCCGGCCTGGGCGCCTTTGACGGAGGAGTTGCACCAATCCTACCTTGAATGGTCGACCCCGCCTTCCACCGGCCCCGGCCCGGTGAAGATGGGCCCGATCATGGCGTGGCTGGAAGAAAACCTGCCCGAAGACGCGATCCTCACCAACGGCGCCGGCAACTACGCCACCTGGCTGCACCGCTTCCACCGCTTCCGCCGCTTCAACAGCCAGGCGGCACCCACCTCGGGCTCCATGGGCTACGGCACGCCGGCGGCGGTGGCGGCGAAGGACCTCTTCCCGGAGCGCGAGGTGATCGCCTTCGCCGGCGACGGCTGCTTCCTCATGAACGGCCAGGAATTCGCCACCGCCGTGCAATACGGCCTGCCCATCATCGTCGTCGTCGTCAACAACGGCACCTACGGCACCATCCGCATGCACCAGGAGCGCAACTACCCCGGCCGCGTCTCCGCCACGGACTTGCATAACCCCGATTTCGCGGCGCTGGCCCGCGCCTATGGCGGGCACGGGGAGACGGTGGAGACGACGGAGGAGTTTGCGGGAGCCTTCGAGCGCGCGCGGGCGAGCGGCAAGCCGGCGATCATCGAGGTGAAGCTGGACGCCGAGGCGATCACGCCGACGAAGACGCTGACGGAGATTAGAGAGGGGCGGTAGAGCAACTCCAGGAAAAGTGGGAACCGGTTTCCCGTCCGCAATTGCGACAAACAAGGAGAGAACGCGAACCGGAAGGGGCCCGGATCCGCTTCGAGCGAGGCCCCACCGGCAGCGGCGCTCGCTGCTCCGGCTTATACCAAATCGACCCGAGTGGGTACTCGGCTCGACCGTATGGTCAGGTTACCCGGTCGCACCGGCTCTGGCATGCTCATCGGACCGGGCGATTTGTCCTCCAACGAAATGCCGCGATCCGCTCACGGAGCTGTCGACAGCGTACCCTCGGACCCGCACGTGTTCTTCGTTCTTTCAAAGCTTTTCTCGGCCTTGACGTTCCCATCCAATCTGATTGGTCTGACGGCACTCCTGGGCCTTGTGTTCCTTGCGTTCCGCTGGAGGAAGGCGGGGGGATTTCTCCTGGTCACGGCGGCCGTTCTGCTGCTCGTCATTGGATGGTCGCCTATCGGAAGCCTCGCCTTGCTCGCGCTGGAAAACAGGTTTCCACGGCCCGCCATCGAGGGTTCCGTGACGGGCATTATCGTTCTCGGCGGACAAATCGATACCGACATCTCGCAAGACCGCCAGACGGTCGCCTTGACCGATGCAGCCGAGCGGCTCACGAAAACGGCCGAATTAAGCCGCCTCCATCCCGATGCCAGGATTCTCATTTCGGGCGGGATCGGCGACCTGTTGCTTGAGCAAGGGAAATCGGAAGCCGCCCTTGCACGCGACCTTCTTGTTGAAATCGGTGTTCCGCGGGAGCGGATCGAACTCGAAGAGCGCTCGCGAAACACCTGTGAGAATGCAGTCGAGAGCAAGGTTGTGGCAAAGCCCGAGCCAGGGGCGACATGGTTGCTCGTCACATCCGCCTTTCATATGCCAAGGGCAGTCGCCTGTTTCCGCGCCGCCGGCTTTTCAGCAACCCCCTATCCCGTGGATTATCTCGTCCGGCGGTCCGACATGAAGCGCCCGGCACCTTCGATATCCGTTGGGCTGTACCTTGCGGATATAGCCGCCCACGAATGGATTGGGCTCCTGGCCTATCACCTTGCCAAGGGAACCGAGCTTTTCCCCCGCGCTTATGGCGGGCACGGGGAGACGGTGGAGAGGGCGGAGGAGTTTGCGGGAGCCTTCGAACGCGCGCCGGCGAGCGGCAAGCCGGCGATCATCGAGGTGAAGCTGGACCCGGAGGCGATTACGCCGACGAACACGCTGACGGAGATACGGGAGGGGCGGTAGGCGGCATTGGTGACGCGAAGCCTACCGGAAGCTACCCGCCCTTCCTCGTGTGACACGCCGCTCCGATGGCGACCGAAGGGTGGGTAGATTGTCGGCCTTTTGATCCTGAGCCGCCCTTCGTCGGGCGAAGTCCTACGACAAGCCATGGACCCCAAAAAGCAGACAACCACAAGGCATGCCGGTTCTTAGATGAAATGGGCTCGACTGCGGGAACTAATCCTGCTTCGTTAGGAGTTGCTCGCTAGCATTGCCGCACCACCAGACGACAACCTAGACAGCTCTATCCCTGTCCCAAAGAGAACGCCTAATATGAGCCAGTCAACCGAAGACCAGCAGACAGAAGTCGACCAGCCGATAGAAATCGAGGACGAGTATAAACTCGGTCTCGAGGCTGGCGTGGACGACGAGAGCGCGGAAGAAGCGACCAGCGCCAGCTTTACCATCACCAGCTACGGCGCTGACTATCCCGTTGATACGCTGGTCAAACGAATGAAAGGTGAGGCGTTTTTCATCCCGAAGTTCCAGCGCAATTTCGTCTGGTCGCAAAGGCACGCTTCTCGTTTCATCGAATCGCTGCTGATGGGGCTGCCGGTGCCGGGGATATTCCTCTATAAAGAGGCTGAGACCGGAAGACACCTTGTTGTTGATGGTCAGCAGCGTTTACGCACGCTCCAGTACTTCTATAGCGGCGTCTTTCTCGAGAAGGCGTTTCGCCTCGTAGGTGTAAGAAAGGAGTGGGAAGGCAAAAGCTATCAAGAGCTAGAGACCAATGAGCAATTGAAGCTTGATGACTCCATTGTGCATGCGACGGTCTTTCAACAGGACCAGCCTAAAAACTCGCTCAAGAGCCTCTATTTCGTTTTCGAGCGTATCAACTCTGGCGGCATCCGCTTATCACCGCAGGAAATCCGCAATTGTATTAGCGAAAGTGCGGTGCTTGACGTTGTGCGTGTGTTGAACGACGACGTCAACTGGCGGGCAATCTTTGGCGAAAAGAGGAACAGCCGCCTCAAGGACCAAGAGCTAGTCCTGCGAGCATTAGCGATGATCCACGACCGGTCCAACTATTCTGCGCCAATGCGCGATTTCTTAAACGACTTTGCCTATGACGAAGAAAAGAAAGTGACGTCAGTTATTCTTGAGGAGTTGGAAAGGCTTTTCAAAGTCTCGATGGAGATTATCAACAAGGCCAAGGGGAAATCGGCTTTTCGACCAATCCGCGCGCTGAACGCTGCTGTCTTTGAGGCGGTCGTGGTCGGCATCGCGGAACGTGTTCGTGCAGGCGGACAGGATCCCGACTTAGTTAAAGTCGGAGCGGAATATGACAAGCTATTGCTTAACAATGATTTTATGAAGGCGTCAAACAGCGCTACGGCCACCGAGGAGTCGGTCAAGACGCGCCAGCGTTTGGCTGTAGAGGCATTTGCGAGCACCTAAATGTCTTTGGCAATCGAAAGCCGTTTCCGCGAGGTGGAGAAGCTTGTCGTCGCAGCGCAAGCCAAGGGTTTGGATCCCGAGGTCGCAGCCTACTACTGCAAGCTTGGATGCGTGATGATCTGTGGTGCGGTCGAGCGTTCGGTTGAGATTCTTATTACCGAGCGCGTAGGCAACAGGTCTGCGCCGCAGGTCAACTCCTTTCTAAAATCATTTTTCAAACGCGGCACGAATTATCACTGCGAGGAGATTTTAGAGCTTCTATACAAATTCGACAGTAGCTGGGGCCACAAATTCAAAGAATTTATTGCCAAAAATGATCAAATAAAAAGTGGTGTTTTATCATGCTATGCTATAAGAAACTCTATAGCTCATGGTGGAACGCAATCGCTAGGACCGAATATCCTTAAGCAGTATTTTGAAAACTCGTTTAGCCTTATCGCTGAATTGGAAAAACTGCTACGCTCCTGAGCGCGCGAAATTTCTCTCGGCGATTGTGCTGACCGCCTTCGGCAGGCTTCCATATGCTTCCCAGAATTCGAGTGCAGCAAAAATGCGTCACAACGGTCTGGTACGCCCGGCACGGTGGGCGGTAATCGCCTTTTCACCGAGGGCGTCCAGCTTACCGGAGGCCGCATCGGCCTCAATCTGCGAATCCCAGCGCGCGGCATCAAACGCTTCGAACCATTCACGAAAGCGGCGCAATTCCTGCGCGTCGAGCGCCTCGATCTCTTTTTCAATTCTTTCCAGCTTCGTCATGATCAGTGGTCCCAGGCTCACGAAAACATAGCACGGCGTGCGCCGAACGAAACGCCCTCACCCCAGAAACAACCCCTCCAGAAACGTCGCCGCGTCCTCGAACCTTCCCTCCCCGCCCTTGTCCGGCCCCAGCACCGCGCGCACCTGCACGTCGAAGTCCGCATAGTGCTGGGTCGTCGCCCAGATGGCGAAGATGAAGTGGTGGGGGTCGGTTTTCTTCAGCCGCCCCTGGCGGATCCATTCGCGGATGATCTCGGCCTTCTCGTCCACCAGTTCCTTCAGTTCCCCCTCCAGCAGCGGCAGGATGCGCGGGGCGCCTTGCAGGATCTCGTTGGCGAAGAGGCGGCTTTCGCGCGGGAAGTCGCGGGCCATCTCGATCTTGCGGCGGATGTAGGAGCGGATTTCGGTGACCGGGTCCCCGTCCGCGTCCATCTCGCGCAAGGGGGCGAGCCAGGCTTCCATCAGCCGGTCGATGAGGGTGACGAAGATCGCCTCCTTGCTCTTGAAGTAGTAGAGGAGGTTGGGCTTCGACATGCCCGCGGCCTCGGCGATCTGGTCGATGGTCGCGCCGCGGAAACCGTGCTGGGCGAAGACCTCCAGTGCCGCTTCCAGGATGAGTTCGCGCTTCTCGCGCTGGATGCGCGTGCTCCTCGGCTTCGTCGGCTTATCCATCGTCTCGGCCCCGCCTTCCTCGCCCCTCCCTGGCCCAGCGCATCGCCGGAGGCTGGAGCGCCAAGCCGTGGGCTGAAAACCCTAGAATGGTCTTGACCGCCCGAATGGCGGTGTTAACGTTTGTCCAAACGGTCAAAAATTGCGTATCACACCTTCGCCAAGAATACCAAGCTTGACCGGGACAAGGGGAATATAACGGAGGCTTGGTCATGTCCAACCGGCTTAGCGTAAAGCCGAACGATCTCAGTGCATTCTGGATGCCGTTCACGGCGAACCGGCAGTTCAAGCAGGCACCGCGCATGCTGGTGGCGGCGAAGGACATGCATTATACAGCCGATGACGGCCGCAGGATACTGGACGGCACGGCGGGGCTGTGGTGCGTCAACGCCGGCCACTGCCGGCCGAGGATCACCGAAGCGATCCAGCACCAGGCGGCCGAGCTCGACTATGCGCCGGCCTTCCAGATGGGCCATCCGATCGTCTTCGAGTTCGCCAACCGGCTGGTCGACATGGCGCCGGAAGGCATGGACCATGTCTTCTTCACCAATTCCGGCTCCGAGTCGGTCGACACGGCGCTGAAGATCGCGCTTGCCTACCACCGGGCGAAGGGCGACGGCTCCCGCTTCCGCCTCATCGGCCGCGAGCGCGGCTATCACGGGGTGAATTTCGGCGGCATCTCCGTCGGCGGCATCGTTTCCAACCGCAAGATGTTCGGCACGCTTTTGACCGGCGTCGACCACCTGGCGCACACCCACCTGCCGGCCAAGAACGCCTTCACCCGCGGCGAGCCTGCGCACGGCGCGGACCTGGCGGACGAATTGGAGCGCATCGTCACGCTGCACGATGCCTCAACGATAGCCGCCGTCATCGTCGAGCCGGTGGCCGGCTCGACGGGCGTGCTGATCCCGCCCAAGGGGTACCTGAAGCGCCTGCGCGAGATTTGCGACAAGCACGGCATCCTGTTGATCTTCGACGAGGTGATCACCGGCTTCGGCCGCCTCGGCACGCCTTTTGCGGCCGATTATTTCGACGTCGTGCCCGACATCATGACCACCGCCAAGGGCGTTACCAACGGCGTCATCCCGATGGGCGCGGTGTTCGTGAAGAAGGAGATCCATGACGCCTTCATGGCCGGGCCGGAGCACCTGATCGAGTTCTTCCACGGCTACACCTATTCGGGCAACCCGATCGCCTCTGCCGCCGGCATCGCCACGCTGGAGACCTACAAGGAGGAGGGCCTTCTTACCCGCGGCGCCGAGCTCGGCCCCTACTGGGAAGACGCGCTCCATTCGCTCAAGGACGCGCCGCACGTCATCGACATCCGCAACATCGGCCTCGTCGGCGCCGTCGAATTGGAGGCGATCCCCGGCCAGCCGACCAAGCGCGCCTTCTCCGCCTTCCTGAAGGCCTTCGAGAAGGGCGTGCTCATCCGCACCACGGGCGACATCATCGCGCTCTCGCCGCCGCTCATCATCGAGAAGGGCCAGATCGACGAGATCGTCGACTGCCTGCGCGGCGTGCTGAACGAAATCGAATAGGGGAACGGACATGGCTGCACCGGGCGAAAACCTGAGGATCAACGCGGATCGTCTTTGGGATGCGATCCACGAGATGGCCAAGATCGGTCCCGGCGTCGCCGGCGGCAACAACCGGCAGACCGTGACCGACGAGGACGGCGAAGGCCGCCACCTCTTCAAGCGCTGGTGCGAGGAAGCCGGCATGAGCGTGGCCGTCGACGAGATGGGCACCATGTTCGCCCGGCGCGAGGGGACGGACCCGGACGCGCTGCCAGTCTATGTCGGCTCCCACCTCGACACGCAGCCGACCGGCGGCCGTTACGACGGCGTTCTGGGCGTGCTCGGCGGGCTGGAGATCGTGCGCAGCTTGAACGACCTCGGCATCAAGACGAAGCACCCCATCATCGTCACCAACTGGACCAACGAGGAGGGCACGCGCTTCGCGCCCGCCATGCTCGCCTCCGGCGTCTTCGCCGGCGTCATCGACCGCGACTGGGCCTATGACCGGCGGGACAAGGAGGGCAAGCGCTTCGGCGACGAACTGGAGCGCATCGGCTGGAAGGGCGAGGAGCCGGTGGGCGGCCGCAAGATGAAGGCCTTCTTCGAACTGCACATCGAGCAGGGGCCGATCCTCGAGGCGGAAGAGATCGACATCGGCGTCGTCACCCACGGCCAGGGCCTGCGCTGGATCGAGTGCACCGTGACCGGCAAGGGCAGCCACACCGGCTCGACACCCATGCCCATGCGCAAGAATGCCGGCCGGGGCCTCGCGCAGATCACCGAGCTCGTGCACGAGATCGCCATGAAGCACCAGCCGAACGCCGTCGGCGCCATCGGCCAGATCGACGTCTACCCCAACTCGCGCAACATCATCCCGGAAAAGGTGGTCTTCACCATCGATTTCCGCAGCCACCTGATCAACACGCTGGAGGCCATGGTGGCCGAGTTTGAGGAAAAGGCGCCCGGCATCTGCGAGGCCCTCGGCTGCAGCTTCGAAAGCACCATCGCCGGCCGGTTCGACCCGCCGGCCTTCAATGAGACCTGCGTGAAGGCGATCCGCGACGCCGCCGAACGCCTCGGCTACTCCCACCGCAACATTGTCTCCGGCGCCGGCCACGACGCCTGCTGGATCAACCGCGTGGCCCCGACGGCAATGGTCATGTGCCCCTGCGTGGATGGGCTGTCGCACAACGAGGCGGAGGAGATTTCCAAGGAATGGGCGCAGGCGGGCGCGGACGTGCTGTTTCACGCGGTGGTGGAGACGGCGGAGATTGTTGAATGAGGGTGCATAAGGTCGGATAATGGGCTGAAAAGCATTCAACAGGAGGCCACCATGGGCCGACCGAGAGGATTGACGAAGGAAGAGCGCGAAGAGCTGCTGGCCAAGGGTTACAAGCCGGTGGAGATTTGGGTGCCGGACGTCGACTCCGAGGCATTTTGGAAGGCCTTGGAAAGGGAAGGAGAGGCTATTCGCGAGTCCGACCGGAGGTCGCACATGGACAAGGTCCTTGAGGCATTCCTCGAAGACGTCTGGGACGATCTCGACTGATGGTCCGTGGCAGCGTGGTGCTTGTTTCGGCAAAGGGGGATTATGGGAAACCCCGTCCTGCCGTTATCGTGCAGGACACGCGGATGGAAAAGATCATCGGCAGCATCACTGTTTGCTTTCTGACGACGGATCTGACGGACGAAAACGGCGTCCTGCGGGTCGACATCGGGCCGGATGCCCTGAACGGTCTTCGTCAAAAATCGCAAGTTCAGGTCGAGAAGCTGATGACGTTCCCACGCGACAAGGTGAGAGGTCCAATCGGCCAGCTCGATCAACTGCAAATGCGCGCCGTGGATATCGGATTGCTGGTGCATCTGGGCTTGGCTGCCCAGCTTGATGCACCGACGCCACGGCGAGGGCGATAAGGGGAACAAAAACAATGTCCAAAGTCATCAAGAACGGCACCATCGTCACAGCCGACCGCACGTGGAAGGCGGACGTCCTCATCAAGCACGACAAGATCGTCGGCATCGGCCCGGACCTTCACGCCGACCACGAGATCGACGCCACCGGCTGCTATGTCATGCCCGGCGGCATCGACCCGCACACGCATCTGGAGATGCCCTTCATGGGCACCTACTCCTCGGACGATTTCGAGAGCGGCACGCGCGCTGCCGTCTCCGGCGGCACCACCATGGTGGTCGATTTCTGCCTCCCCTCGCCCGGCCAGTCGCTGCTCGAGGCGATCCAGATGTGGGACAACAAGTCCACCAAGGCTACCTGCGACTACTCCTTCCACATGGCGATCACCTGGTGGAGCGAAGAGGTCTTCAACGAGATGGCCGAGGTGGTGGACCGCGGCATCACCTCCTTCAAGCACTTCATGGCCTATAAGGGCGCGCTGATGGTGGACGACGACGAGATGTATGCGTCCTTCCAGCGCTGCGCCGAGCTTGGCGCCCTTCCCCTTGTCCACGCCGAAAACGGCGACGTGGTGGCAGGGCTCCAGGCAAAGCTCATGGCCGCCGGCAACGACGGCCCGGAGGCGCACGCCTATTCCCGTCCGCCGGAGGTGGAGGGCGAGGCCACCAACCGCGCTATCATGATCGCCGACATGGCCGGCAGCCCGCTCTACGTGGTGCACACCTCCTGCGAGCAGGCGCATGAAGCCATCCGCCGCGCCCGCCAGAAGGGCATGCGCGTCTATGGCGAGCCGCTGATCCAGCATCTGGTGCTGGACGAGAGCGAATACGCGAACCCCGACTGGGACCACGCCGCCCGCCGCGTCATGTCGCCCCCCTTCCGCAACAAGCTGCACCAGGATTCGCTCTGGGCCGGCCTGCAGGCGGGCTCCCTACAGGTGGTGGCCACCGACCACTGCGCCTTCACCACCGAGCAGAAGCGCTTCGGTGTGGGCGACTTCACCAAGATCCCCAACGGCACGGGCGGCCTTGAGGACCGGATGCCGGTTCTGTGGACCTATGGCGTCAACACCGGCCGGCTGACCATGAACGAGTTCGTCGCCGTCACCTCGACCAACAGCGCCAAGATCCTCAACATGTACCCGAAGAAGGGCGCCATCGTCGAAGGGGCGGACGCCGATATCGTGGTGTGGGACCCCAATGCGGAAAAGACCATCTCCGCCGAGAACCAGCAGTCTGCGATCGACTACAACGTCTTCGAAGGCTTGCACGTCAAGGGCCTGCCGAAGACGGTGCTGTCGCGCGGCGAGATCGTCGTCGAGGACGGGGTGGTCAGGCCGAAGCCCGGCCATGGCGAGTTCGTGGCGCGCGAAGCCAACGCCCCCGTCAACCGGGCGCTGTCGAAGTGGAAAGAGGTGACTGCACCGCGCAAGGTCGAGCGGGCCGGCATCCCGGCGAGCGGGGTATGATAAGCGCAGGCAGATCCCCCTCCCCCTTGAGGGGAGGGGTTAGGGGTGGGGGTACCGCCGCGATGCCCACGATCGTTAGAAAGAACGCCATCAAGCGCTCACGCCAGCTCCGCCGACACGCGACGGAAGGAGAAAAACGTCTCTGGCGCGAACTGAAAGAATTCAGGAAACTCTATGGCGTCCACGTCAGGCGGCAAGTTCCGATTGGCCCCTACGTGGCTGATTTCGCGATTCATTCCGCAAGACTCGTGATTGAAGTCGACGGCCAGTTTCATACCGAGCCAGAAAGGATGGCATCAGACGCCACTAGGGATCGATGGCTTCACCAAGCGAGCTACAGGGTTCTACGCTTCCGAACGGGAGAATTGGATGAAACTTTGGACGGCTGCATCGAAGAGATACTTCGAGAGCTGGGGATAGTGCATTGAACGTCGTGACCCATACCCCCACCCCTAACCCCTCCCCTCAAGGGGGAGGGGGACGTGAAGCAATGGCGCCCGTCGTCGAGGCGCGGGGTCTGGGCCTCACCTTCGACACCGCCGACGGCCCGGTCCAGGCGCTCGCAAACGTCGATCTTTCGGTCGGCCGCGGCGAGTTCGTCTCCTTCATCGGCCCGTCGGGCTGCGGCAAGACCACCTTCCTGCGCGTCATCGCCGACCTGGAGCGGCCGACGGCGGGCGACATCCGCGTCAACGGGCTCACGCCGGAGGCCGCCCGCCGGGCGCGGGCCTATGGCTACGTCTTCCAGGCGGCCGGTCTCTTTCCCTGGCGCACGATCGAGAAGAACGTCGCCTTGCCCCTGGAGATCATGGGCTATTCCAGCCGGGAGAGACAGGAGCGCGTGGCGCGCACGCTCGACCTCGTCAACCTCTCCGGTTTCGAGCGCAAATTCCCGTGGCAGCTTTCCGGCGGCATGCAGCAGCGCGCTTCGATCGCCCGCGCGCTCGCCTTCGACGCCGATCTGCTTCTGATGGACGAGCCCTTCGGCGCCCTGGACGAGATCGTGCGCGACCATCTGAACGAGCAGTTGCTGGAGCTATGGGCGCGCACCAACAAGACCATCTGCTTCGTCACGCACTCGATCCCCGAGGCGGTGTATCTTTCGACCCGCATCGTGGTGATGTCGCCGCGGCCCGGCCGCGTGACGGACGTGATCGAATCCACGCTGCCGAAGGAGCGCCCGCTGGATATCCGCGAGACGCCGGAGTTTCTTGAGATCGCGCATCGTGTGCGCGAGGGCTTGAGGGCGGGGCATGCGGATGAGTGAATTGTCGCTAAACGTTGCTGGCGCCGGCGCTCTTGCACGCCCCCCTCTGGCCTGCCGGCCATCTCCCCCACAAGGGGGGAGATCAGCCGGCCGCTTGCTCCGGCGCCTGTTCTGCAACGTCGGCGATTGGCGGAGGCCGCCGCGACGGCTGATCTCCCCCCTTGTGGGGGAGATGGCCGGCAGGCCAGAGGGGGGCGCCAAGGGGCGTAGACCTTGGAGGTATGCGATATGACCGCCTCCGCCCCCATCGCCGCCAGCCCCACCGCAAGCCCCGCCACCCTCCGCCGCCTCACCGACGGCAAGGCGCTCCCTATCGCCATCGTCGTCGCCTCCATCGTCCTCATCTGGTACGGCTTCACCGTCTACCTCAACGCCCCCTGGCAGATCGGCCTCTACCAGCGCGCCGGCGCCGAGTGGACGGCCTCCGACCTCGTGCGCGACACCATGGCCCAGGAGCGCCCCGTGCTGCCGGCGCCGCATCAGGTGGTGGCCGAGATGTGGAAGACCACCGTCGAGACCCGCCCCACCTCCAACCGCAGCCTTTTGAACCACGCCTGGATCACCCTTTCCTCGACGCTCCTCGGCTTTGCCATCGGCACCACGCTGGGGGTGCTTCTCGCTGTCGGCATCGTCCACAACCGGGCCATGGACAAGTCGGTCATGCCCTGGGTGATCGCCAGCCAGACGATCCCCATCCTTGCGATAGCGCCGATGATCATCGTCGTCCTCAACGCCATCGGCCTCTCTGGCATCCTGCCCAAGGCGCTGATCTCCACCTATCTCTCCTTCTTCCCCGTGGTCGTCGGCATGGTGAAGGGCTTCAGGAGCCCCGAAGCGATCCAGCTCGACCTTATGCGCACCTACAATGCCAGCCGCACGCAGACCTTCTTCAGGCTGCGCTGGCCGTCCGCCCTGCCGTTCCTCTTCACGTCCATGAAGGTGGCCGTCGCCATCAGCCTCGTCGGCGCCATCGTCGGCGAATTGCCGACGGGCGCGGTGGCCGGCCTCGGCGCCCGCCTCCTCGCCGGCTCCTATTACGGCCAGACGATCCAGATATGGGCGGCCCTCTTCATGGCGGCGGCACTCGCGGCGATCCTCGTCGCCCTCGTCGGCCTTGCCCAGCGCCTCGTCATGGCGCGCATGGGGGCGCGGCCATGAACGCGGCGGTCGCCGGCGCTCTCATCTTCTGGGCGGGCGCCTGGGCGCTCAACGAGTGGCTGGTGCGGATGAAGCCGCGCACCGCGCTCGCCCGCCGCATCCTCTCCCTCCTCGTCCCGGCCATTTTCGGCGTCACGCTGCTGGTCGTCTGGGAAGGCCTCGTGCGCGGGCTCAACGTGCCGACGGTGCTCCTTCCCCCGCCCTCCATGATCTGGGATCGCATCGTCGGCTCCGTCCCCACGCTCTGGGCCGACTTCCGCCAGACCTTCCTGAAGGCGGTGATCATCGGCTATGCGCTGGGCTGCGGCACGGGCTTCCTGGCGGCGATCGCCATCGACCGCTCGCCTTTCCTGAAGCGCGGGCTCCTGCCGCTCGGCAATTTCGTCTCCGCGCTCCCCATCATCGGCATCGCCCCCATCATGGTCATGTGGTTCGGCTTCGACTGGCCCTCGAAGGCGGCCGTCGTCGTCGTCATGACCTTCTTCCCGATGCTGGTGAACACGGTGGCGGGCCTTTCGGCCTCCTCGGCCATCGACCGCGACCTGATGCGCACCTATGCGGCCTCCTACTGGCAGACGCTCTTCAAGCTGCGCCTGCCGGCGGCCGCCCCCTTCATCTTCAATGCCTTGAAGATCAACTCCACCCTGGCGCTGATCGGCGCCATCGTGGCGGAGTTCTTCGGCACGCCCATCGTCGGCATGGGCTTCAGGATATCCACAGAAGTCGGACGGATGAACATCGACATGGTGTGGGCGGAGATCGCCGTCGCCGCCCTGGCGGGTTCGCTCTTCTACGGCCTTGTTGCCCAGATCGAGCGGACCGTCACGTTCTGGCATCCGTCCATCCGCGGTGGATAGGGCAATTCCAGGAAAGGTGGGAACCGGTTTTCCGTCCGGAATTGCGTAGAATAGGGCAGCTAAACGGCCGTGGGGAGCACGGCCCAACCACAGTGGGAAGCGAAATGAAAAGACTGATGACAACCATGCTCGCCGGCGCCATGTCGCTCACTGCATATTCCGCCCTTGCGGCGGACGACGTCACGCTACAGCTCAAATGGGTGACCCAGGCGCAGTTCGCCGGCTACTACGTGGCGCTCGACCAGGGCTTCTATGAAGAGGAAGATCTGAACGTCACGATCAAGCCCGGCGGGCCCGACATCGCCCCGCCGCAGGTGCTGGCCGGCGGCGGCGCCGACGTCATCGTCGAGTGGATGCCGGCGGCACTCGCCGCCCGCGAGCGCGGCGTGCCGCTCGTCAACATCGCCCAGCCCTTCAAGTCCTCGGGCATGATGCTCACCTGCCTCAAGGAGAGCGGCATCGAGACGCCGGAGGACTTCCGCGGCCGCACGCTGGGCGTCTGGTTCTTCGGCAACGAGTATCCCTTCCTGTCGTGGATGAGCCATCTCGGCATCCCCACCGAGGGCGGCGATGACGGCGTCGAGGTCTTGAAGCAGGGCTTCAACGTCGACCCGCTCCTGCAGAAGCAGGCCGACTGCATCTCCACCATGACCTACAACGAGTACTGGCAGGTGATCGACGCCGGCATCGCCGAGGAGGACCTCATCACCTTCAAATACGAGGACCAGGGCGTGGCGACCCTCGAGGACGGCCTCTACGTGCTCGAAGAAAGCCTCGAGGATCCCGCGTTCGCCGACAAGATGGTCCGCTTCGTGCGCGCCTCCATGAAGGGCTGGAAATGGGCCGAGGAGAACCCCGACGAGGCCGCCATGATCGTCCTCGACAACGACGCCACCGGCGCCCAGACCGAGGAGCACCAGAAGCGCATGATGGGCGAGATCGCCAAGCTGACGGCCGGCTCCGACGGCACGCTGGACGAGGAGGACTACCAGCGCACGGTGGAATCGCTCCTCTCCGGCGGCTCCGACCCGGTCATCACCGAGGAGCCGGAAGGCGCCTACACGCATGATATCACCGAGAAGGCGCTGTAAGGGCTGCCGATACGAAGCGCGGCGCCGACGCTTGCAACCAGGGCGCGCGTCATCCCGGAAGCCGGCCTGAGCGTAGCGAAGGCGGCTGTCCGGGACCCACTCCGTGACTTCGACGTTCCGGCCCGCTTCGCCGGAGCTTCAGCGAGGCGAGAATGGATCCCGGATAAGCCCCCGCTGCGCTCGGGCTTTCCGGGAGGATGACGCATGATGAGGTCTGCCTCCTCCTCACCCCACCAGCTTCCCCCGCTCCGCCTCCCGGAACGCCCCCGGCGTCATGCCCGTCCGGCGCTTGAAGAAGCGGTTGAAGTAGGCCGGGTCCTGGAAGCCGAGCGAGTAGGCGATGGCCTGCACCGGTGTCGGCGTGAAGACGAGGTCGCGGCGGGCGGCGCGCAGGAGGTGGCGGGTGGCGAGTTCCTGCACGCTGGCCCCGGTCTCGCGCCGCGCGAGGCGGTTGAGGTGACCGGCGGACAGGCCGAGTTTCCGGGCGTAGAAGCCGACCGGCCGGTGTTCGCGGCAATGCGCGGCGACGAGCGCCTCCAGCGCGCTCGTACGCTGCCGGTCGCGTTCGCGCGAGGCCGGGATATCGTCCCGGCGGTCCGTCTTCGCCCCCGTGCGCGCGAGCCTCAGCACAGCCTCCGTCACCATGGCGTCGAGAATAATCTCGCCGCCCGGCCGCGCCGCGTGCAGTTCCTCGTGGATGCCCGATGCGAGTGCCGCAAGCCGGCCGCAGTCCGTCTCGTTCGGCTCCAGCGCGGTTACCCGTGTCGTCGCCAGATAGGCGGCGATCGATGGATCGGACGCACCGAGCGACGACAGCCGGTCGGCCAGCACCGTGATCACCAGCCCGTCGGCATCGTGCGAGTAGCGGAAACCGTGCACCGAACCCGGCGCGATGTAGATGGCGCAAGGCGCTTTGAACGGCAGCACGCGCCCGACGGGGCCCAGAAGCTCGCCCTCCCCCTCCTTGACCACGAAAAGCTGGAACAGCGCCTCGTGGCGGTGCAGCGATATCTCCCAATCGTGCAGCCGGCTGCGCTCGGGAAGCGTCTCGCTGTGCAGCCAGAAATCTTCCGATTCCCCTGTTTTCGCACGATAAAGCCAATAGTTTGGAACGCTTCTACTGTGCATCTCGCCTCCCTGATATGTTCTGAAAATGCAATCGCGCGCGGCAAATGTCCATTGCCGGCCCACCGTCCATGCGCCAATTTGGTGTGGTCATCGGGAGGATCGACAGCTTCATGCGCACCCAGGTCGCCATCATCGGCTCAGGCCCCGCCGGGCTTCTGCTCGGCCAGCTCCTGACCAACACCGGCGTCGACAACGTCATCCTCGAGCGCGCCACGCAGGAGCATGTGCTCTCGCGCATTCGCGCCGGCGTACTGGAGGAAGGCACGACCATGATGATGCAGGAGGCGGGTGCGGGCAAACGCATGCGCGCCGAGGGCCTGCCCCATGACGGCTTCGACCTCGCCTTCGACGGGCGCCGCCACCGCGTCGACCTCTTCGGCCTGACCGGCGGCAAGCGCGTCATGGTCTACGGCCAGACGGAAGTCACGCACGATCTGATGGACAAGCGGGCGGCGAGCGGCGGCCTTTCCGTCTACGAGGCGGCCGACGTCCTTCCGCAGGATTTCGACACAGACCGGCCCTACGTCACCTATAAGAAGGACGGCAAGACGCACCGCATCGACTGCGACTTCATCGCCGGCTGCGACGGCTACCACGGCATCGCGCGCAAATCGGCGCCGGAAGCGGCAATCGAGACCTTCGAGCGCACCTTTCCCTTCGGCTGGCTCGGCATCGTCGCCGACGTGCCGCCGGTGAGCTCCGAGCTGATCTACGCCAATCATCCGCGCGGCTTCGCCCTGTGCTCCATGCGCTCCCACACCCGCAGCCGCTACTATGTGCAGGTGCCGGTGGGCGAGAAGGTGGAAGACTGGTCGGACGAGCGCTTCTGGGACGAGATCCGCCGCCGCCTGCCCGACAAGACGGCTGAAGCCATGACCACCGGCGCCTCGATCGAAAAATCCATCGCCCCCATCCGCTCCTTCGTCGCCGAGCCCCTGCGCTTCGGCCGCCTGTTTCTGGCCGGCGACGCCGGCCACATCGTGCCGCCGACGGGCGCCAAGGGCTTGAATCTGGCTGCGAGCGACGTGCGCTATCTCTTTGATGCGCTTCACGAATATTACGCCGAGAAATCGAGCGCCGGCCTCGACGCCTATTCTGGAAAAGCACTCGCCCGCGTCTGGAAGGCGGAGCGCTTCTCCTGGTGGATGACGGGCACCATGCACCGCTTCCCCGACGGAGGCGCCTTCGGCCAGAAGATCCAGCACGCCGAGCTCGACTATCTCTTCCAATCGCGCGCCGCCTTGACCATGCTGGCGGAAAACTATGTCGGCCTGCCCTATTGAAGAGGCCCCGGAGGAACGAATGAGCGGGAAGTCCAAGCGCTACGAGGAAGGCATGGCGACGCGTCGCAGCGTGCTGGGCGACGATTGGGTCGACCGTGCGGAGGCCGGCAAGACCGAGTTCGACGCGCCCTTCCAGGAGTTGATCACCGAGGCCGCCTGGGGCCACGTCTGGTCGCGCCCGGAATGGACCAAGCGCGAGCGCTCCATGGTCACCATCGCCCTGCTCGCCGCCCTCGGCCATCACGAAGAGCTCGCCATGCACGTGCGCGCCACCGGCAAGACCGGCGCCACCGCGGACGACCTGCGCGAAGCCATGCTGCACGTGGCGATCTACGCCGGCGTGCCGGCTGCAAACCACGCCATCAAGATCATCAAACAGACACTTTCCGAGATGGAAGGCGGAGGAGAAAAATGAGGAACGCAAGACCCGAGACGGGCGGCTTTTTCCAGCGCCAGCGAAACTGGCACCCGCCGGCCTTCGCGCCGGGCTACAAGAGCACCGTCGTGCGCTCGCCGCAGCGCGCGCCCGTCTCCTTCGGCAATACGCTGTCGGAGATCACCGGCCCGGTCTTCGGCCGCGCCATGCTGGGCGAGCTCGACAACGACCTGACGCTCAACTACGCCAGGCCCGGCGAGAGCGCCATCGGCCCGCGCATCATCGTCTACGGCCAGGTACTCGACGAGCGCGCCCGCCCGGTGCCCAATGTTCTGGTCGAGTTCTGGCAGGCCAATGCCGGCGGCCGCTACCGCCACAAGAAGGACGGCTATCTCGCCCCTCTCGACCCTAATTTCGGCGGCTGCGGGCGCACGATCACCGACGAGGACGGCAATTACTCCTTCCTCACCATCCAGCCCGGCGCCTATCCCTGGCCGAACGGCATCAACGACTGGCGCCCCGCCCACATCCACTTCGCAATCTTCGGCCACGGCTTCGTGCAGCGGCTGATCACGCAGATGTATTTCGAGGGCGACCCGATGATCTGGCAGTGCCCCATCGTCCGCACGATCCCCGACAAGCGCGCCATCGAGACGCTCATCGCCGCGCTCGACATGGAGGCGACGGTGCCCATGGACGCGCGCGCCTACAAGTTCGACATCGTCCTGCGCGGGCGCCGCTCGACCATGTTCGAGAACAAGCTGGAGGGCAATTGATCATGGCGCAGTCGCTGACAAGACTGAAGGAGACCCCCTCCCAGACGGCAGGGCCGTACGTCCATATCGGGCTGACGCCGAACATCTGCGAGATTTCCGGCGTCTATCCGGAAGACCTCGGCACCCGCATGGTCGACGACAAGACCAAGGGCGAGCGCATCACGGTGAAGATGCGCATCTTCGACGGCACCGGCTCCGTCATCAAGGATGCGCTGATCGAGATCTGGCAGGCCGATGCCGACGGGCTCTACAATTCGCCCTCGGAGCCGCGCGGGAAAGCCGACCCCAACTTCACCGGCTGGGGGCGGCAGGCTTCCGATGTGGAGACCGGCGTCTTCACCTTCGAGACCATCAAGCCCGGCCGCGTCCCCTTCCCCGACGGCCGCCCGCAGGCGCCGCACATCTCGCTGTGGATCGTCGCCCGCGGCATCAATCTGGGCCTGCAGACGCGCATGTGTTTCGCCGACGAGGAGAAGGCGAACGCGGAAGACCCGGTGCTTTCCCGCCTGGAGCACCAAAGCCGCATCGCCACGCTGGTTGCCCCACGGGATGGCGACACCTACACTTTCGACATCCACCTCCAGGGTGAGAAGGAGACGGTGTTTTTCGATGTGTAGCTACGCCGATGGCGCACCGGAAGGAGGAGCGCCGTCATCCCGGCTGAGCAAAGCGAAGGCCGGAATCCACTCCGTGACTCGATATCCCGGAATGGGTTCCGGACAGCCTCCGCTATCGCTCCGGCTTCCGGAATGACGAAGTGATTGTGATAAGCTCCACATCGCCGCACTTCTCACCGGAGACAGACCGATGACCATCTCAGTCTTCGATCACCCGATCCTCTCCGGCCTCCTGGGCGACGAGGAGCTGGCGCAGCTCTTCTCGGCCAGGGCCGAGATCGACGCGCTGCTGCGCTTCGAAGCGGCGCTTGCCGAGGCTCAAGCCGAGGAAGGCGTCATCCCGGCCGCGTCCGCGCGCGCTATCGCCGGGATGCTGGAGAGCTTCAGCCCGGACGTCTCCGCCCTGCGAACCGGTGTCGCGAGCGACGGTGTGGTGATGCCCGCCCTCATTGCCCAGGTGCGAGAGAAGCTTGGCGCCAAGCACGCTGCGCATTTTCACTTCGGCGCCACCAGCCAGGACGCGATCGATACCGGCCTTGCCATCAGGTTGTCGACGGCGATGGGCCTTGTGGCAGCACGCCTCGACCGTCTGGTGGAAGCGCTCGACGCGCTGGAAAGGCGCGACGGCGCCACGCCCGTCATGGCGCACACGCGCATGCAGGCGGCCATTCCCGTCCTTGCTGCGCGGAAAATCCGCTCCTGGCGCGAGCCCCTGATGCGCCACCGCGCCCGCCTGGAGAGCGTCGCCAAGTCAGCCGCCGTCCTCACCTTCGGCGGCGCGGCCGGCACGCTCGACAAGCTCGGCGACAAGGGCCCGCCCGTTGCCGCACGCCTTGCCAAGGCACTCGGCCTCAATCTCGTCGCCCGTGCCCGGCATTCGGAGCGCGACGGCATCGCCGACCTCGCCTCCTTCCTGTCGCTCACCACCGGAAGCCTCGGCAAGATGGGGCAGGACGTGGCGCTGATGGCGCAGAGCGAGATGGGCGAAGTGAAGCTTGCGCAAGGCGGCGGCTCGTCCGCCATGCCGCACAAGCAGAACCCGGTGAAGGCCGAGACCCTCCTCACCCTCGCCCGCTTCAACGCCACGCTTCTCCCCGGCATGCACCACGCGCTGGTGCACGAGAACGAACGCTCGGGCGCCGCCTGGACACTGGAATGGATGCTCCTGCCGCAGATGGTGGTGGCGACGGGGGCGGCACTCAGGCTCGCCACCGAGCTTGCGGGCGGCATCTCCTTCACCGCGCGCAAGACCGACGGTCGGTGACGGCCGGCTACGATTGCGGTTGCACTTGAAAAGCGCGCGGTTTGGCTTTCGTCCCTCTCCCCTAGAGGGAAGGGTAACGCATCTTTGTTCGGCTTCGCCTGACCCCCACCCTCAATCCCTCCCCTCAAGGGGGAGGGAAGCTTTCGTGCCCGGCGCCATGGTTAACGCCAATCGCCCAACGCTGACGTCCCCCTCCCCCTTGTGGGGAGGGATTGAGGGTGGGTCGGACAGGAATAAAACTCGATAGCCTGCCTCCCTCAGCCGAGCTTCTTCAGCAAGGCCGCCAGCGCTTCCGCCTCTCCGCCCGCCAGCTTGTCCCCCACCGCCTCCTGAATGGCCTGCGCATAGGTCTCCCATATGCGCCGGCGCAAGGCGCGGCCTTCGGCGCTGATCCTCAGCACCTGCCCGCGCCGGTCCTCCGGGCAGGTGCAGCGCTCGACGAGCCCCGCCGCCGCCAGCCGGTCGGCCAGCCGCGAGAGATTGTACTGCTCGAACAAAAGCGCCTTCTCCAGCTCGAAGGGGCGCAGGCCCTTCTCGCCCGCTTTCTCCAGCTCCCACAGCGCGTCGTACCAGGAAAGCGGCGGCAGCTCCGCCGCCTTCAGCCGCGCCTCGATCCCCGCCATGCTAAGCCGCCCCGCCCGCGCCAGCGCGATCCATGCAGCGACGGTGGTTTCATCGGGTTTTGCGGTCATTGTTCACCAACAATTTATTTCATGCAATTGCATCGAGATTGACATTCGTCGTCTTATCGCCAATATAGATGCAATTGCATCAACTTTCCACTCCGACCCATATCCAAGGAGCATTCAATGCCACAAAACCCCACCCTCGTCTCCTTCGACCTGTGCCCCTATGTGCAGCGCGCGGCGATCGTGCTCAAGGAAAAGAGCGTCCCCTTCGAGCGCATCGACATCGATCTCGAAAACAAGCCCGACTGGTTCCTGAAAATCTCCCCGCGCGGCAAGGTGCCGCTCCTGAAGGTGGGCGATGAGGTGCTGTTCGAGAGCGCGGCCATCGTCGAGTACCTGGACGAGACGTATGCCCCGCGGCTGCACCCGGAAGACGCCATCGCCCGTGCCCGCCATCGCGCCTGGATGGAGTTCGGCTCCGCCGCCCTCTCCGACATCTGGACCATCGAGACGACGGGCGATCGGGCGGCCTTCGACGCGGCCGTTGCGGCGCTGAAGGAGAAGTTCTCGCGCATCGAGGCCGAACTCGGCGACGGTCCGTATTTTGCAGGCGAGGCCTTCACCATCGTCGACGCCGTCTTCGCCCCCGCCTTCCGCTATTTCGACGTCATCGACACGATCGCCGACCTCGGCGTCTTCGACGGCCTTCCGAAGGTGCAGGCGTGGCGCAAGACACTGGCCGCGCGTCCCTCGGTGCGCGAGGTCGTGGCGCCCGACTACAACGACCGCCTGCACCGTTTTCTCGACAAGAAGGGCGGCGTGCTCGTGCGGCTGGACAGGGCGGCCGCCTGATAGGAATGCAAGGCGCAACGCCCGCGACTCCCCTCCCCCTTGTGGGGAGGGGTGAGGGGTGGGGGTCAAGGCGTTCGCGTGCCGTCGCCGGCGATTGGCCTATCCCCGCCTATCAGGGATACGCCGGCTCATGTCGCCACGACCCCCACCCCTCACCCCACAAGGGGGAGGGGAGTCGCGGGCGTTGCGCCTTTGCCTCATCCTGAGCCTCCCGGGCTTGTCGAACCACAAGGGTGAAGGCACGCACCTACGTCTCCGCCGGCACAGGCCCTACTCCGCCGCCGCCTTCATCGGGTTGTTCGGGTGTGTGGTCCAGTTGGCGTAGTCGGCCTCCACCACTCTGCCCGTGCGCCGGTCCATCTCTCCCGCCGCAAGCGGCACCATGTCGATGCAGCCCTCCACCGGGCACACGTTGACGCACAGATTGCAGCCCACGCACTCTTCCTCGATCACCTCGAAGCGCCGCGCGCCGTCCACCATCGCCGTGATCGCCTGATGCGAGGTGTCCTCGCAGGCGATGTGGCAGCGCCCGCATTTGATGCACAGGTCCTGGTCGATCTTCGCCTTGGTCACGTAGTTGAGGTTGAGGTACTGCCAGTCCGTCACGTTCGGCACCGCCCGGCCGATCACGTCGTCGAGCGAGGCGTGCCCCTTGGCGTCCATCCAGTTGTTCAACCCCTCGATCATCTCCCGGACGATTTTGAAGCCGTAGGTCATGGCAGCCGTGCACACCTGCACGTTGCCCGCGCCCAGCGCCAGGAACTCCGCCGCGTCGCGCCACGTCGTCACGCCGCCGATGCCGGAGATCGGCAGGCCCCGCGTCTCAGCGTCGCGGGCGATCTCGGCCACCATGTTGAGCGCGATCGGCTTGACCGCCGGCCCGCAATAGCCGCCGTGCGAGCCCTTGCCGTCGATGGTCGGCTCCGGGGCGAAATTGTCGAGATCGACCGCCGTGATGGAGTTGATCGTGTTGATGAGCGACACCGCGTCTGTGCCGCCTGCGTGGGCCGCACGCGCGGGCTTGCGCACGTCGGTGATGTTCGGCGTCAGCTTGGTGATGACGGGCATGCGCGTATATTGCTTGCACCAGCGTACCACCATCTCGACATATTCGGGCACCTGGCCGACGGCCGAGCCCATGCCGCGCTCGCTCATGCCGTGCGGGCAGCCGAAGTTGAGTTCGATGCCATCGGCCTCCGTCTCCTCTACCAGCGGCAGGATGGCCTTCCAGGCGTCCTCCTCGCACGGCACCATCAGCGAGACGACCAGCGCCCGGTCCGGCCAGTTCTTCTTCACCTGCTTGATCTCCCTGAGATTGAGGTAAAGATCGCGGTCGGTAATGAGTTCGATGTTGTTGAGGCCGAGCAGCCGGCGGTCGGCGCCCCAGATGGCGCCGTAGCGCGGGCCGTTGACGTTGACGACCGGCGGCCCCTCCTCGCCCAGCGTCTTCCACACCACGCCGCCCCAGCCCTCCCTGAAGGCGCGTTCGACATTGTAGGCCTTGTCGGTGGGCGGCGCGGAGGCCAGCCAGAACGGGTTCGGCGATTTGATGCCGACGAAATTCGAGCGGATGTCAGCCATGGGGTTTGCTCCTCAGCCCATCAATGCGCGATGAATGCTCTCGGCCGCGTCGCGCCCCTGCGCCACCGCCGAGACGGTGAGATCGTCGCCGCCGGCGATGCAGTCGCCGCCCGCCCATACCTTGGGCATGGATGTGCGGCCCTCTCCATCGACCCTGATGCGGCCGGATTCGAGCGCTATTCCCACGCCGCTGCCGTTCAGAACGGCCGGCTCGAAGGTCTGGCCGATGGCCTTGAAGACCTGATCGGCTTTCAAGGTCAGCGTCTCGCCCGTGCCGGTGAGCCGCCCGCCGGAAAGCTGCGTGTATTCCAGTTCGACCGCCGCCACCTTGCCGCCCTCCGCGAGCACCCGCTTCGGCTGCAGCCAATGGCGGATGGCGACGCCCTTGGAGGCCGCCAGATCCTGCTCCCATTCGGAGGCGTTCATGTGCTCGCGCCCGCGGCGATAGCAGATCGTCACCTCCTCCGCGCCCAGGAGCCGCGCCTGCACGGCCGCGTCGATGGCCGTCATTCCGCCGCCGATGACGACGACGCGCCGGCCGATTGGAAGTTGCGCCATATCCCGAGCCTGTCGAAGATTGGCGATGTAGTCGACGGCGTTCTCCACGCCCTCGGCCTCCTCCCCCTCGGCGCGGAGCGCGTTGACGCCGCCAAGCCCCATGGCGAGGAAGACGGCATCGAACGCCCCGGCAAGGCCGGAAAGCGAAAGGTCGCGCCCGAACGCCTTGCCATGTTCGACGGCGATGCCGCCGATGGCCGTCACATAATCGACCTCGGCTTGCGCGAAATTCTCCGGCGTCTTGTAGGCGGCGATCCCGTATTCGTTGAGCCCGCCGGATTTCGGCCGCGCCTCGTAGACCGTCACATCGTGCCCGTGCATGGCGAGCCTGTGCGCTGAGGCAAGCCCCGCCGGCCCGGCGCCGACGACGGCAACCCTTTTGCCGGTGGGCGCCGCCCGCCCATAAAACTGCCTCCCCTCGCCCATCGCCGCGTCGGTGGCATAGCGCTGCAACCGGCCGATCTGCACCGGCTTACCCTCCGCCGCCTCGCGCACGCAGGCCTCCTCGCACAGGGTCTCCGTCGGGCACACGCGTGCGCACATGCCGCCGAGGATGTTCTGGTCGAAGATGGTCTTGGCCGAGCCGAGCGGGTTGCCCGTGGCGATCTCGCGGATAAACAGCGGGATGTCGATGGACGTCGGGCAGGCGTGCATGCAGGGCGCGTCGTAGCAGAAGTAGCAGCGATCCGCCTCCACCCGCGCCTCGTGCTCTTCGAGCGGCGGATGCAGGTCCGCGAAGTTCTGCGCGTAGTCCCCCGGCGAAAGGCGGCCTGGGACGATGCCGTCCTCGTATTGGCGTTGAACCATGCCATTCCCCTTTTTTAATTAGGGCCCCTTTTTGTTCTTGGGGAAAACTAACGCAGTTTCGTTTTTTTATCAATCGGTCAAATTTCTTCCAAGCAGTCGATTTTGCTTCAAAAAGTAGACTTATATTATCAAGTTTTCCCGCCTCGTTCAGGCGATTGTCTGTCTGGTTGTCCCTCCTCGATCGTCCTATGATGGCACTGTTCATCCCATACGGTCTTCACGCGGCTATGCCGCCCGCGACAGAGGAGAAAGACGATGCCGACCTCTCCCAAATCCTTCTTCTGGTATGAGCTGATGACCTCCGACATGAAGGCGGCCGAAGCCTTCTACACGGCCGTCGTGGGCTGGCGCGCCGAGCCCTGGACCGAGCCCGGCACGCCGCCCTACACCGTCATGAACGCAGGCGAGCGAGGCGTCAGCGGGATCATGGACCTGCCGGAGGAATATCGCCAGTCGGGCGGCCAGCCGGCGTGGCTTGGCTACATTCATGCCGACAACGCCGATGCGGCAACAAAGGGCGTTAAGGAGGCCGGCGGCACCGTCCACCGTCCGCCGGCGGACATTCCCGGCGTCGGCCGCTTCTCCGTCGTTGCCGATCCCCAGGGCGTGACCTTCATGCTGCTGCAACCCGACGGACCGGACCAGCCGCCCGTACCGGCCGGAACGCCCGGCCACATCGGCTGGCACGAGCTCTACACGACAGACTGGCAAAAGGCCTTCGACTTCTATTCCGGCCAGTTCGGCTGGACCAAGGGAGAGGCGATGGATATGGGGGAGATGGGGGTCTATCAGCTATTCGCGGCCGGCGGCGAGCCGGTCGGCGGCATGATGAACAAGCCCGAGCAGATCCCCGTCCCCTTCTGGCAGTTCTATTTCAACGTCCCCGCCATCGACGAGGCCGCCGAGCGCGTGAAGACGAATGGCGGCAAGCTTCTGATGGGGCCCATGGAGGTGCCTGGCGGAGGCTGGATCGTGCAGTGCCTCGACCCGCAGGGCGCAGCCTTCGCCTTGTCCGCGCCGAAGCGGTGAGAGCAGCCGGGCTCTCTCGGAAAAAAGGGGAAAGATAGGGCGCCAAGCGCCCTTCTCAACGGCCCTTAGAGCGGGAGAGATTAGGCCAGGGCATCCCAACGCGCGTCATCCCGGAAGCCGGAGCCCGCAGGGCGGAGGCTGTCCGGGACCTATTCCGAAACGTCTCCGTCACGGAATGGCTCCCGGCCCTCACTTCGTTCGGCCGGGATGACGCGCGTTAGCTTTGACCGTTTTGTCTATTGGAGCGGTTCCGGCATGGGTCCTCGGGTCAAGCCCGAGGATGACGAAGTGGAAGTGTCTGCCGCAATTCTCCAACGCCGGCGACTGGCGCAAGCAACCCCTCCCGTCGTCGTCCTCGGGCTTGACCCGAGGATCCATGCCGGAACATCGACGCGCCACCAGCGGTCAAACATCCAAGCCGCTGGTACTACTTCTTCCTCGCCAGCGCCTTCGCCTGCTTCACCCAGTCCTCGCGCTCGATGCGGCCCTTGAGCTTCAGGTGCTCGTCCACCCACTGGCGCTCGGCCTTCTTCCAGGCGGCGATCTGCGCGTAGGTGTAGATGCCGAGGCCGTTGAGCATCGCCTCCAGCTTCGGCCCGACGCCGGAGATCAGCTTCAGATCGTCCGGCGTGCGCGGCGTGCGCATCTTCGGCGGACGGTTCTTGTCGGCACCCGTTAAGCCCGGCTTCACGCGCGCGGAGGCCGCTTGGCGTCCGCCGCCGACTTCCGTCTGCACCTTCTTGGGCGCGGAGAAGCCGGGAACCGCGGAGGCCGTTTCGACCGGAGCGGCCTTCGCCTTGCGCTTGATCCCGCCCTTGGCGCGAGCGGATCGCACACCGGCCTTGGGCTTCGCCCGCGCGGGCTTCGCCGCCCCCTCCCCGCGCTTCTCGTCGAAGCTGATGACCGGCTCCATCGTCTTCAGCACCTCCTCGCCCAGCCAGCACAGGCTGCGGTGGCCCTCGCCGAGGTCGGCGAAGGGCGGCAGCTCGCGCTCGCACAGATTGTCCGGCACCAGGTGCTTGTAGCGGCAGCGGGTCTGGAAGGGGCAGCCGGACGGCGGGTCCATGGCCGAGGGGATGTCGCCCTCGAGCACGATATGCTTCTTGCGCACGGAGGTGTCGGCGATGGGGATCGCCGATAAGAGCGCCTCCGTATAGGGATGGTAGGGCGGCGCGAAGATCTGGTCCGTCGTCCCCTGCTCGACGATATGGCCGAGATACATCACCACCACCCTGTCGGCCAGATAGCGCACCACCGAGAGATCGTGGCTGATGAACAGCATCGTCGTCTTGTTCTTGCGCTGGATGTCCATCAGAAGCTCGGTCACCGCCGCCTGCACCGAAACGTCGAGCGCCGAAACCGGCTCGTCGGCCACCACCACCTTGGCATTGCCGGCAAAGGCGCGCGCCACGCCGATGCGCTGCTTCTGCCCGCCCGAAAGCTGGCGCGGCATGCGCGAAGCGAAAGCACGCGGCAGCTTGACGAGGTCGAGCAGCTCCAGCATGCGGCTCCTGCGTTCCGCAACCGTCTTCCCCACCTTGAACTTTTCGAGCGTGCGCATGATCTGCGCGCCCACCGAGTGGCTGGGGTTCAGCGTGTCGAACGGGTTCTGGAACACCATCTGGATGCCGGCCACGGTGTCCGTATCCCGCTCCTCCACCGGCGTTCCCTGGATCTCCGTATTGCCCAGCGTGACGGTCCCTTCCGTCGCCGTCTCGAGGCCGAGCAGCACCTTGGCGAGCGTCGACTTCCCGCAGCCGGATTCGCCGACGATCGCCACGGTCTCCGATTCGCGCGCCTCGAAGCTGACAGCCTCGTTGGCCTTCACCGTGCGCGTCTCCGCCCCGCCGAAGATGGCGTTGGCGGCGACGTGATAATATTTCTTCAGGTCGTCGATCTTCAGCATCGGCGCGCCCGGCTTCACCGGCTCGCGCGCCGTCTTCGCCCCTTCCGGCAGCTTCTTCCAGTCGATCTCCTCGAAGCGCACGCAGCGCGAGTGATGGCTCTTGTGCTCCTTCACGGCGATCATGGGGATTTCCGCCGCATCGCACACGCCTTCCACGAAATGCTGGCAGCGCGGGCCGAAATTGCAGCCCCTCGGCCGCTCGTGCGGCAGCGGCAACTGGCCCGGAATGGCGATCAGCGGCTGCGCATTCTTGTCCGCGCCGGGCAAGGGAATGGAGCGGAACAGCCCCTGCGTATAAGGATGGCGCATGCGGTCGAACACGTCCTTGACCCGGCCCGTCTCCACCGCCTCGCCCGAATACATCACCGTGATGCGGTCGCAGGTCTCCAGGATCAGCCCGAGATTATGCGACACGAAGATCATCGACGTGCCGAATTCCTTGCCCAGCCCCTTCACCAGTTCGACGATGCCCGCCTCCACCGTCACGTCGAGCGCGGTGGTCGGCTCGTCGAGCAGAAGCAGCGAGGGCTTCGACAGAAGCGCCATGGCGATGACGATGCGCTGCTGCTGGCCGCCGGAAAGCTGGTGCGGGTAGGCGCGCATGATGCGCTCGGGGTCGGGCAGGCGCACCGCGCGCACCATCTCCAGCGCCCGGTTCCATGCCTCCTCCTTCGACACCTTCTCGTGGATCAGCGGCACTTCCATGAGCTGCCGGCCGATCTTCATGGCCGGGTTCAGGCTCGCCATCGGCTCCTGGTAGATCATGGCGATCTCGTTGCCGCGGATATGGCGCAGCTCCTCCTCGCTCATCTCCGCCATGTCGCGGCCCTTGAACTTGATGCGGCCGCCGACGATTTTGCCGACATTGGAAAGGTCGCGCATGATGCCGAGCGCCACGGTGGACTTGCCGCAGCCCGACTCGCCGACGATCCCCATCGCCTCCCCCGGCATCACCTCGCAGGAGAAGTCCATCACCGCGGGAATCTCGCCGGCGCGGGTGAAGAAGGAGATGGAGAGGTTCTCGATCTCCAGGATGGGTTGGCCGGCGTTCTGAACCCGGTTGGTGCTGATGGCTTCGTTCATGGCTGGCTCCCGCGCTGATCGATGCGGCGCCTTCGTGTTTCAGGCGCCACCGCCGTCATCCCGGAAAGCCGAAGGCTTGTCCGGGACCCATTCCGTGACCCCTCCACGTTCCAGAATGGGTCCCGGACAGCCTCCGCTATCGCTCCGGCTTCCGGGATGACGCGGTGGTGGTGTCGCATCATCGTCGTCACCCTCAATCCTTCAACGACTGCTCGCGCAGCGCATCCGCAAGCAGGTTGAGCCCCAGCACGAACGACATCAGCGCGAAGACGGGCGGCAGGGCGGGATGGATATAGGCGCGCAACAGCCGGCTCGATTCCTTGATGCCCGTTCCCCAGTCCGGGCTTTCCGGCGCCAGCCCGAGGCCGAAATAGCCGAGCGTTCCCAGAAGGATGGTCGTGTAGCCGATCCTCAGGCACGCATCGACGATGAGCGGCCCGCGCGCGTTCGGCAGCACCTCCCACAGCATGATGTACCAGGGGTTCTCGCCGCGCGTCTGGGCGGCCGCCACGTAGTCGCGCGTCTTGATGTCCATGGTCAGCCCCCGCACGATGCGGAAGACGCCCGGCGAGGAGGCAAAGACCACGGCCACGAAGATGTTCAATTCGTTCGGCCGGATAGAGATGATGCCGAGCGGATCCCTATTGAAGACGAGCCCGATATAGACCCAGCCGCCGATGAGCGCCGTGATCGCAAGCTGCACGGCGAGCAATCCCGGCCGGCTCTTGAACCGCGTATAGAACAGCGTCCCGAAGAAGATGACGGGAAAGATGAAGAAGACGCCCGCGAGCCATTGCGGGATGGCGGTCTCGCGGATGCCGGGCGTGACCAGCAGGTAGAAGAGCAGGATCACCGGGAATGCCAGCACCAGATTGGCGAGGAAAGACAGAAAATTGTCGATCCGCCCGCCGTAATAGCCGGCCGGCAGGCCCAGCGTCGTGCCCACCATCAGCGCGAACATCGTCGCCGCCGGCGCGATGACGAGCACGATCTGGCTGCCGAACACCATGCGGCTGAACACGTCGCGCGCCAGCCTGTCGCCGCCGAAAAGGAACGTCAGGCCGCTGCCGGGGTCGACGGTGCCGGGGGTCGCGTTCTTCAGGATCGCCACCTGCTGCAACGGGTCGAAGGGGGCGATCACGTCGGCGAAGATCGCCGTGAACAGCCAAAACAGGCAGATCATCAGCCCGGCGATCCCCACGCCCGTGTCGAACAGGTGCCCGTAGAGGCCGAGCACTTTCTTGTAGCGCAGGCTGAACGCCAGGATGATGCCGAGCGCCAGCCACACCGGCCAGAAGCGCGCGATCACGCCGATGACGATGCCGAAGACGCCGATGGTCTCGAATTCCATCCGTCGTCCCTCCTACTGCACGCGAATGCGCGGGTTGAGCAGCGCATAGCCGATGTCGGAAATGAGCTGCGTCGAAAGCACCACGAGCACCGACACCAGCGAGCAGGCGAGCAACAGGTCGATGTCGTTGTTGGCCGCCGCCTCCACCAGCGTGAAGCCGAAGCCCTGGTAGCGGAACATCACCTCGACGATGACGACGCCGGTCAAGAGCCACGGAAACTGCAGCATGATGACGGTGAACGGCGCGATCAGCGCGTTGCGCAGCGCATGCTTCACCACCACCGCGCTGAAGCCCAACCCCTTGAGCCGGGCGGTGCGGATATATTGCTGCGTCATCACCTCGACCATCGAGGCCCGCGTCATGCGGGCGATGTAGCCGATGCCGTAGATGGCCATGGTCATCACCGGCAGGGTGAAATTGTAGAAGGTCACGCCCTGGTTGGTGGCCGAGGCGGCAGAGCCGTTGAGCCAGCCGAGCCATGAGGCGAAGACGACGGTGAAGATGACGCCGGAGATGTATTCCGGCGTCGCCGTGGTGGTGATAGAGGCGATCGAGAGACTTCGGTCCGTGCGGCTGCCCTCGCGCATGCCGGCGAGCACCCCGATCAGGAGCGACACCGGCACCATCACCGCCATCACCCAGAACATCAGTATGCCGGTCGCTCCGAGCGCCGGGACGAGCCTCTGCGCCACCGGCACCTTGAACTTGGTCGAACAGCCGAAATCGCCCTGCAGGACGCCGGAGAAACGCGCCTCCGCCGGCTCGCGGCAATAGGCGAAGCGGGGGCTCGCCACCCCCGTTTGCGGGTCGATGTTGGGCTGTTTCGGCATCACGCCGAGCCATTGGCCGTAGCGTACGAAGAAGTTCTGCCGGTAGCCGTTCCGCTGCAGCCAGCTTTCGAGGTCTTCCGCCGAGGAGCGCATGTCGAGCTGGCTGATGGCCAGCTTCTTCAGGTTGGGCTCCAGGTTGATCAGGAAGAACACCACCAGCGAGAGGCACAGCATCGTCAGCGCCATGACACCGAGGCGGCGAAGGATGAAGCTCAGCACTGTTTCCCCTCCCCCCGTTTCGGGGGTTGTTGTCTTATTCTAGCGTTTTGCAAGAGGGGCCGTCGCCGGCCCCTCTTGGCTGTCGCAACAGGCCTCAGGCCTCGTCGAGCCACACTTCGTGCAGGTCGATCTCGAAGGTCTGATGCATGCCGTGGTTCTTCACCGCCGGCACCGAGTGGTTGTAGAGCTTGCGCCAGTAGGGCTGGATGATGATGCCCGCATCCTGGATATGCTGCTGGATATCCTTCATCACCGTGCGGCGCTCATCCGGGTCCGGCATGGTCAGCGCCTTGTCGATCATGGCGTCGAGCTCTTTGTTGGAATAGGCCGACTCGTTCCACGCCTCGCCCGTCCGGTAGGCGAGCGCCACCACCTGGATGCCGAGCGGACGCATGTTCCAGTTGGTCATGGACCAGGGATACTTCGTCCAGTCGTTCCAGAAGGTGGAGCCCGGCAGCACCTCGCGCTTGACCTTGAAGCCGGCCTCGCGGATCTGCGCGGCGATGGCATCGCCCGTGTTCTTGTGCCAGTCCTCGTCGACCGTGATGAGCACGTGCTCGTAATCCATCTGGCCGGCCTCTTCCATCAGCGCCTTGGCCTGCTCGACGTCGCGCGCGAAGGGCGCAAGCTCGGCATATTCGGGATGGATCGGGGCGACATGGTGGTTTTCCGCCGGCTCCCCGGCATTGCCGTAGCCGAGCGCCAGCACCGTGGCGGGGTCGACGGCGAGCTGCAGCGCCTTGCGCACCTTCTGGTCTTCATACGGCGCGTTGTCGACGTTGGTGCGGGCGACGATGGTCGCCGCCGTCACCACTTCCGACTTCACCAGGTCGAGGCTGTCGAGGATATCGACAAAGTCGGCGCTGGTCTCGTAGTTGGTGTGCACCTCGCCCGCCTCGAAGGCCGAGACCATGGCGGAGGGATCCGTGCCGTAGTCGATGAACTCGATGCCGTCGAGATGCGGTTCGCCGCCCCACCACTGGCCGTTCTCGCGCCGCTTTAAAACGACCCGGTTGCCGACCTCGTAGGAGACCAGTTCGAACGGACCGGTGCCGATCGGGTTCGCCGTGAAATCACGGCCGGTATCCTCGAAGCTCGGATGCACGATCAGGGCCGGGTAATCGACGAAGCCGGAGATGATGGAGATGTCCGGCTCGGGCAGCACGAGCCTCACCGTGTGGTCGTCCACCTTCTCGATGGCGCCTTCGCGCGCCTTCTTGGTCTCCGGATCGATGAGCGAGGACATGCGCGCGGCCATCGAATTGCCCTCGACGCCCTGGTCGCACCAGCGGGTGATGTTGAAGATCACGTCGTCGGCCGTGAAGGCGTCGCCATTGTTCCAGGTCGCCCCCTGGCGCACGTTGAGGATGTATTCCGTCGCGTCCTCATTGACTTCCCAGCCTTCGAGCAGCCGGCCCTCGAAGGTGAAGTCGCGCGTGTATTTGACCAGCGGCTCCAGCGTCTGGCGCATGGCGTTGGCGATCTCCGACCAATCGGCCGTCATCGGATCCTTGTTTTCCTTGATCCACATCGCGACCCTTAGAACGCCGCCCTTCTTCGGTTCCTGCGCCAGCGCCCGCACGGGTGCAGCCAGCCCCGCCATCGCGTAGGCGCCCGCCGTCGTGGCGCCGAAGATGCTCGCCAGCGCGAGGAACTCGCGCCGGTCCATACCGCCCGCTCTCGCTTTCTCCGCCAGCGCCGCGATCCGATCCGGAACACGGCCGCCATTGCTCTTGAAGAATCTCATCGACGCACTCCCATTTGTTCGTTTGCGTGCTTTTTCCGATCGCCCACAAGCTTGACCAGGCGCTAGCATTTCGCATCCGCACCGGCTTGTCAAAAGAACTTGCTGCGAAAAAGTCCCCCACAAATGCTCCCATAGTGTGCGTCCTGCGCACGCTCCGGAATGCCGAAAACGCGACATAAATGGCGCAAAAACGACAGCGGTCTGCCGATTTTGCGGCGCGGACGTGCCATTCCCGCCACGCCGGAAAATCGCCGCTCCCGACACGCCTCGGGGTGTCCGCCTGACCGATTGACGGCATCGGGGGCGGTTGCTAATCCTGCCCTTGTGCCAGAGGTGCCCGGGCGGCCTGCCGCCGGGGTTAAAAGGGAATACGGAAGGGCAGATCAGCCCCAACCGTAGCTGCTCCCGCAACTGTGAGCGCCGAGGCTTCCACATATGCCACTGGGCCGAGACGGCCTGGGAAGGCGGGAAAGCCGGAGAAGCGCGAGCCAGGAAACCTGCCTCGGGTCGTCACCGTCCGGATGCGGGCAGCTTCCGGGGCTGTGGTTTTCGCAGTGGTGGCGGACGACGTGTCACCGCTGGCGGAAACTGTGGCCGACAAGGGCCTCCGTTCCCTCCAGCATCATCGGGATATCGCGGAGGGGCATCATGACCGCATCACCAGGCAAATCCAGCCTTCTCATAACCGTATCAGTCGTCTCGCTGGCGCTCGCCGCCGGCCTGCCGGCCGCCGCCCAGGACCTCGAACTGGGCGAGATCGTCATCACGCCGAACCGGGCGCCGACGGAACTGTCGACGACCGGCTCGTCGGTCACCCTGATCGACCGCGAAGAGATCGAGGAGCAGGCGCAGCCGCTGGTCACCGACTACCTCAACCAGGTGCCGGGCGTGGCCATCACCTCCCCCGGCGGCCCCGGCACGGAAACGAGCCTTGCCATTCGCGGCGCCCCCCGCCGCTACGTCAAGACGCTCTACAATGGCATCGACATCTCCGACCCCACCAACACCCAGGTACAGACCTCCTACCAGTACCTCCTGTCCGGCGGCATCGACTCCATCGAGGTTTTGAAGGGCTCACAGAGCACACTCTACGGCTCCGACGCGATTGCCGGCGTCATCGGCCTGTCGACGCTCGGCGACATCGACCCGGGCGTGACCCACCTCCTCGCCGGCGAAGGCGGCTCCCACGGCACCGCCCGCGCCTCCTACGGCCTGCGCGCGGCGGAGGGCGGCTCGCGCCTTTCCTTCAACGCGACGGGCTTTCGCACCGACGGGATTTCGGCGGCGGACGCAGGCACAGAGCGCGACGGCTATGAGAACGTGACGCTGGATATCGCCGGTGAGCACGAATTCTCGGACGTGTTCTCGGTGTTCGGGTCTGCGCTGTTCATCGACGCGGAAGCGGAATTCGATGATGGCGATCCACCAGTCGACAACCCCTTCAACACCAATTTCAGCACCCAGAAGGCGGGTCGCGTTGGCTTCAACCTCGACCTGATGGATGGGCGCCTGAAGAACACGGTCTCGCTCCAAGCTTTCGACATTGACCGCCGCATTTCCTCGAATACGTTCGGCCCCTACAACGGCGTTTTTGAGGGCCGGCGGATCAAAGCCGAATACGAGGGCGAATTCGAGGTCACCGACCGGGCTTCACTATTTTTCGGCGCCGACCACGAGCGCCAGAACGCGAGATATTCCGACGACGTCGGCTCGCTTCCGACCGACGATTCACTCTCCCAGACCGGCCTCTGGTTGATGGCGACGGTCGAGCCATTCGACAACCTGCATCTCACCCTCGGCGCCCGGCATGACGAGCATAGTGCCTTCGGCGGCCATACCACCTGGCGCGTCACCGGAGCCTATCTCGTGCCAGATGTAGGGACACGACTGCATGCATCGCTAGGCACGGGCTTCCGTGCGCCGAGCCTCTACGAGCTCTATGCCGGCTTCGGCACGGGCAATCCGGACCTGACCCCCGAAACCAGTTTTGGTTTCGACGTGGGTATCGAGCAGAAGTTCCTGGACGATCGGCTGACTGCCGATATCACCTATTTCCAGCTTGCTATCGACAATTTGATCGATTGCGTCCCGCCGGGAGGATTCTGCCGATATGAGCAAATCCACGGCACATCACGCAGGCACGGCGTCGAAACCTCGCTCACCTACCACGTCAACAGCCAACTCACCCTCGGCGGCTCCTACACCTACACCCACGCCGAGAACCAGAACGGCGACCGCCTCGCCCGCATCCCGCGCCACGCCGTCGGCCTCTCCGCCACCTACAGACCAGCCGAGAAATGGACCATCTCCACCGCCGGCAAGATCGCCGTCGACACGGTGGAGACCGACGGCGCGTCGCTCGACGACTACTTCCTCCTCAACGCCAAGATCGCCTATAAACCCACGGAAGACACGGAGCTTTACCTGCGCGCCGAGAACGTCCTCGACCAGGACTACCAGACCGCCCGCGGCTTCGGCACGCCCGGCCTCTCCGTCTTCGCCGGCTTCAAGGCAAGGTTCGGGCCATGAGCGAAAGGGGTACCCCTCTCAAGACAGGGCAATCGCCTGAAAGGGCGGCACCCGTCGCGTCGACCCCCCTCCGCCTGCCGGCACCTCCCCCACAAGGGGGGAGGCAGGCCGGCCGCTCGCTCCGGCGCCTCTTCTGCAACATTGGAGGTTGGCGAAGAGGGTCGCGACGGCTTTCCTCCCCCCTTGCGGGGGAGGTGCCGGCAGGCGGAGGGGGGTCGACGCGACGGGCTCCGTCCTGTCAAGCGATTGCCCCACCCTCAAAGCGGGGGAGATGGCCGGCAGGCCAGAAGAGGGTGTTCCACGGAAGAAAGAGAGCCTCCCTCTCATTCAGCCTCTTCCTCGCCGGCGCTGCCCTCGCCATCCCCGCCCACGCCGAGCCCCCCGCCCGCGTCATGTCGCTCAACGTGTGCACGGACCAGCTCGCCATGGCACTCGCCGCTCCCGGCCAGCTCGTTTCCGTCTCCTTCCTGGCGCGCGATCCGGACCTTTCGCCGCTCCACCGCGAGGCGGAGCGCTATCCCGTCAACCGCGGCATGGCGGAGGATGTGTTCCTGGCGCGGCCCGACCTCGTCGTCACCGGAACCTACACGCTCCACAACACCACGCAGCTCCTGAAGCGGCTCGGCTTCCGCGTCGAGGAATTCAGCTTCGTGCAGACCCTCGACACCATCCCCCGCGACATCCGCCGCATGGGCGCGCTGCTCGGCCGCGAGGAAAAGGCCGAGGCCATGGCCGCCGATTTCGAGGCGGGGCTGGCCGAGGTCGAGGCCGATAGGTGCGAACCGCGCCCGACGGCACTCGCCTACGAGCAGAACGGCGTGGCGCTGGGCAAGGGCACGTTGGCCGATACGGTGCTCGCCGCCGCCGGCTTCCGGAATCTGGCCGCTGAAGAGGGCGTAGAGGGCATGGCCCCCTTCCCGCTCGAGCTGGTGGTGGAGAAGAAGCCCGACATCGTCATCGTGCCCGGCGGCGACGGCGACGCCCCCTCCCTCGGCGCCTTCGTGCCGCGCCATCCGGCGCTTCGCGCGCTGCCGGCCACCCGCATCGGCGCTTTCGTGCCGCGCGGCAGCTGGTCCTGCGGCGGGCCGGCGGTGCTGGAGGCGGTAAAGGCGCTCCACGCGCTGCGCCGTGAGATCAAATCCTGCGAGGCGCCGCCGCTGCCGGCTCCCCTCCCCCTTGAGGGGAGGGGTAAGGGGTGGGGGTCGGCGCGGAGCGCCCCAAAGAAAAATTCCTTGACGCCCTGCGGGCTAACCCCCACCCCCAACCCCTCCCCTCAGGGGGCAGGGCTATCGCATATGGATTTTGAGTTCTTGATCGGACCCCCACCCCTTACCCCTCCCCTCAAGGGGGAGGGGGATTCTGAGGTGTCGGCGCCCCCCTCCCCCTTGAGGGGAGGGGTGAGGGGTGGGGGCCCCGGCGAAGCCGAACAAAGACTCCATCCATATGCGATAGCCCTGCCTCAAGGGGGAAGGGAGCCAGTGCGCGCCGCAGTTGCCCCACCTTGCGGGGAAGCGCCATGAAGCCCCTCGCCCTCAACCTCGCGCTCGCCCTCCTGGCGCTCGCCCTCTTCCTCGCCTCGCTCGCCGTCGGCCCGGCCGAACTCGGCCTTTCCGAAAGCGTGCGCGGCCTCTTCGCCGGTGGTGGCGAGGCCGCAAGCATCATCATGCGCGAGATCCGCCTGCCGCGCGCGCTTTTAGGCCTCGGCATCGGCTTCACGCTCGGCTTGGCCGGCGCCGTCTTACAGGGCTTCCTGCGCAATCCGCTGGCCGAACCCGGTATCATCGGCGTCTCGGCCATGGCCGCCTTCGGCGCCGTCGCCGTCTTCTATTCCGGCCTTGCCGGCGCCGCCCTCTACGCGCTTCCGGCCGGCGCCCTTGCCGGCGCGCTCGCCGCCGTCCTCATCCTGATGGCGCTCGCCGCCCGCAACGGCTCCACCCTCACCCTCATCCTCGCCGGCGTCGCGCTTTCGAGCCTTGCCGGCGCCCTCACCGCCCTGGTGCTCAACCTCTCCCCCAACCCCTTCGCCAGCTACGAGATCATCTTCTGGCTGCTCGGCTCGCTCAAGGATCGGTCGATCGAGCACGTCTGGCTGGCCCTGCCGCTGATGGCGGCGGGCTGGCTCCTGATCGCGCTATCGGCCCGCGCCATCGACGCCCTGTCGCTGGGCGAGGAGGCGGCCGCCAGCCTCGGCGTCCACCTGGGGCGCACGCGCTTCCTCATCGTCGCCGGCGTCGCTCTCGGCGTCGGGGCTGCGACGGCGGTCGCCGGCACCATCGGCTTCGTCGGCCTCGTCGTGCCGCATCTCGTCCGCCCGCTGACCACCCGTATGCCGAGCCGGCTGCTGCTGCCGGCGGGCCTCGGCGGCGCGGCCCTCCTCCTGATGGCCGATGTCGCCGTGCGCCTCGTCCTGCCGGCCGGCGAGCTCAACGTCGGCGTGCTCACCGCGCTCATCGGCGCCCCCTTCTTCCTGTGGCTGGTGGTGCGCGCCCGCCGGGAGGTGTTCTGATGCGCCTTGCGGTGGAAAACCTCGACGTCTCGCTCTCCGGCCGCCCCGTCCTGCACGGCGTCGGGCTCACGCTCGCGCCCGGCGAGGTCGTCGGCCTTCTCGGCCCCAACGGCGCCGGCAAGTCCACCCTCATGCGGGCGCTCGCCGGGCAGATCGCCGCCTCCGGCACCATGCGCCTCGGCGACGACGACCTCACGGCGCTCCCGCCCGCCGCACGCGCCCGGCTCCTTGCCTACCTGCCGCAGTCCCGCATCATCGGCTGGCGCCTCATGGTCGGCGATCTGGTCGGCCTCGGCCGCCTGCCCTGGCGCGGCTTCGGCGCGCGGCTGAGGCCGCACGACACCGAGATCGTCTCCCGCGCGCTGGAATTGATGGACGTCGCCCACCTCGCCCATCGCCCGGCGACGGAGCTTTCCGGCGGCGAGCAGGCGCGGGTGCTCGCCGCCCGCGCCGTCGCCCAGGACACGCCGGTCCTCATCGCCGACGAGCCCGCCTCCGGCCTCGACCCCGCGCATCAGATCACCATGATGCGCGCGCTTCGCCGGCTCGCCGGCGAGGACCGCGCTATCCTCGTCTCCCTGCATGACCTCACCCTCGCCGCCCGCTGGTGCGACCGCGTGGTGATGCTGAAGGATGGTCGCCTCGCCGCCGAAGGCCCACCCGAGGCCGTCATGACCGCCGGGAACCTCGCCTCGATCTACGGCGTCGCCGCCCATATCACGCGCGACGAAGGCGGCCTCATCCTGGCCCCCACCGGGCTGACGGAGGGTGGCGCTCCATGATCGCCTGGCCCGATACCGCGCGCACGCGCGAGATCGCCGAAGCCGAGCCGGTGGGAGCCCCCCTGCCCACCGCACCGCGGACCGACGCCGCGCCCGCTCCGCCCGTCGAGCCCCACGCGCCGCCGGCGCCGGACACCGCCCCCGCTCTCCCCGCCG
>NZ_WQNH01000029.1 GCF_009812055.1 Chelativorans xinjiangensis
TGCCGCCCGATCCACGGCAAATGACCCTAAACCTCGCGCCAGCTTAACCGGACACCAGTGGGCTTGACCCGAGGATCCATGCCTGAACATCGACGCACCACCAGCGGTCAATCAGTCAGGCGTTGGCAGGGCTGAATTAAATCGATTTAACGACCCTCGTCTAATACCAGTTCAGCCATTCTGCAGGACCACGAGCAGATCCTTGGCATCGATCTGGTCGCCGGCCTTCACCAGCACCTCGGAGATCGTGCCGTCGCGCTCGGCGTGGATGGCGGTCTCCATCTTCATCGCCTCGATGGAAAGAAGCACGTCGCCCGCCTTCACCTCCTGGCCGGCGCTGACGGTGACGGACGACACGACGCCAGGCATGGGTGCGCCGACATGCGCCTCGTTGCCGGCCTCCGCCTTGCGCCGCACGGCCAGCGCGGAGGCGCCGTGCAGCCGGTCCGGCACCTTGACGCGGCGCGGCTGGCCGTTCAGTTCGAAGAAGACGGTCACCATGCCCTTTTCGTCCGGCTCGCCGACGGCGAGGCAGCGGATGACCAGCGTCTTGCCGCGCTCGATGTCGACGAAGATCTCGTCTTCCTGCGCCATGCCGTAGAAGTAGATCGGCGTCGGCAGCACGCTGACGGGACCGTAGCTTTCCGCAGCCGTCGCGAAGTCGAGGAAGACCTTGGGATACATCAGCCAGGCGGCGAACTCGAAGTCGCTCGCCTCGCGACCGAGTTTTTCCTCCAGTTCCTTGCGGTCGGCCTCGAGATCGGCCGGCTCAAGCAGCGAACCGGGCCTGACGGTGATCGGCTTCTCGCCCTTCAGCGCCTTCTTCTGCAGCGCCTTCGGCCAGCCGCCGGGCGACTGTCCCAGATCGCCGCGCAGCATGGAGACGACCGAATCCGGGAAGGCGATGTCCTTGGCTGGGTTTTCGACATCGGCGATGGCGAGGTCCTGGCTCACCATCATCAGCGCCATGTCGCCCACAACCTTGGAGGACGGCGTGACCTTGACGATGTCGCCGAACATCATGTTGACGTCGTGATAGGCGCGCGCCACCTCGTGCCAGCGCGTTTCCAGCCCCAGCGAACGCGCCTGCTCCTTCAAGTTGGTGAACTGGCCGCCCGGCATCTCGTGCAGATAGACCTCGGAGGCCGGCCCCTTGAGGTCGCTCTCGAAGGCGGCGTACTGGTTGCGCACGGCCTCCCAGTAGAACGAGATACGGCGCACCCATTCGCGGTCAAGGCCGGTGTCGCGCTCGCCCCCCTTCAGCGCCTCGACGATGGAGCCGAGGCAAGGCTGCGAGGTATTGCCGGACAGCGCATCGATTGCCGCGTCCACCGCATCCACCCCGCCCTCCACCGCCGCAAGGACGGTGGCGGCGGAGATGCCGGAAGTATCGTGGGTGTGGAAATGGAGCGGCAGCTCGGTCTCCTCGCGCAGCGCCTTGAAGAGCACGCGCGCGGCGGAAGGCTTCAGGAGCCCGGCCATATCCTTGATGGCGATGATATGGGCCCCCGCCGCCTCCAGCTCCTTGGCCAGGGCGACATAATATTTCAGGTCGTACTTGGCCCGATCGGGGTCGAGGATGTCGCCCGTGTAGCAGATGGCGGCCTCGCACAGCTTGTCCTCTTCGCGCACGGCGTCCATCGCCACGCGCATATTCTCCACCCAGTTGAGGCAGTCGAACACGCGGAAGAGATCGATGCCGCCCTTTGCCGCCTGGCGCACGAAATACCGCACCACATTGTCGGGGTAGTTGGTGTAGCCGACGCCGTTCGCCCCGCGCAGCAGCATCTGCAAAAGCAGGTTGGGGGCTGCTTCGCGCACACGGCTTAGTCGCTCCCACGGGTCTTCCGTGAGGAAGCGCATGGCAACGTCGAAGGTCGCACCGCCCCAGCACTCCAGCGACAGGAGCTGCGGCAGGGCGCGCGCATTGACCCCGGCGATGGCAGCGATGTCGAAGGTGCGCATCCGCGTCGCCAGGAGCGACTGGTGCCCGTCGCGCATAGTCGTGTCGGTCACCAGCACGCGCGTCTCCTCGCGCATCCATTTGGCAAAGCCTTCCGGCCCCAGCCGGTCAAGGCGCTGCTTGGTGCCGTCGGGTATCGCCGCATCGACGTAAGGCACGCGCGGCGCGGCGGCTTCCGGGTTCGGCCGCGGCCGGTCGCGCGCCTCGGGGTGCCCGTTCACCGTCACGTCGGCCAGGTAGTTCAGAAGCTTCGTCGCCCGGTCCTGGCGCTTGACCTGGGTGAAGAGTTCCGGCGTCTCGTCGATGAAGCGCGTCGTGTAGGTGGCGTCGCGGAACTGCTTGTGGCTGATGATGGCCTCGAGGAAGGTGAGGTTGGTGGCAACGCCGCGGATGCGGAACTCGCGCAGCGCCCGGTCCATGCGCAGGATCACCTCGTCCGACGTCGGCGCCCAGGCCGTCACCTTCTCGAGCAGCGGGTCGTAGAAGCGGGTGATGACGGCGCCCGAATAGGCCGTGCCGCCGTCGAGCCGGATGCCGAAGCCGGTGGCCCCGCGATAGGCGGTGATGCGGCCGTAATCGGGGATGAAATTCTGTTCCGGATCCTCGGTCGTGATGCGGCATTGCAGGGCATGGCCGTTGAGCTTGATATCGGCCTGCGCCGGCACGCCGGAGCGCGGGTTGCCGATGCGCTCGCCTTCGAGGATGCGGATCTGCGCCTTGACGATGTCGATCCCGGTCACCTCCTCGGTCACCGTGTGCTCGACCTGGATGCGCGGGTTCACCTCGATGAAGTAGAATGCGCCGGTGTCGGCGTCCATCAGGAACTCGACAGTGCCAGCGCCGACATAGTCGGTCGCCTCGGCGATCTTCAGCGCGTAGCCGCACAGCTCCGCCCGCTGTTTCTCATCGAGATAGGGCGCGGGCGCGCGTTCCACGACCTTCTGGTTGCGCCGCTGGATGGAGCAATCGCGCTCGAACAGGTGCACGGCGTTGCCGTGGGTGTCGCCCAAGACCTGCACCTCGACGTGGCGGGCGCGCTCGACGAGCTTTTCCAGATACACCTCGTCCTTGCCGAAGGCGGCCTTGGCCTCGCGCTTGGCCTCCATCACCTCGCGCTTGAGGTCGGCTTTCGAGCGGATGACGCGCATGCCGCGCCCGCCGCCGCCCCAGGATGCCTTGAGCATGACGGGGAAGCCGATCTCGCCCGCCATCTTCGCCACCGCGTCCAGATCGTCAGGCAGCGGCTCGGTTGCCGGCACCACCGGCACGCCCGCCTCCATCGCAAGGTTGCGGGCGGCCACCTTGTTGCCGAGCCGGCGCATGGTCTCCGGCTTGGGACCGATGAAGACGATGCCGTTCGCAACACATGCCTCGGCGAATTCCGGACTTTCGGAGAGCAGGCCGTAGCCGGGATGGACGGCATCGGCGCCGGACAGCTTGGCGACGCGGATCACCTCGTCGATCGAGAGATAGCTCTCGATCGGCCCCATATCGTGCTCCAGATGCGGACCGCGGCCCACCTGATAGGATTCGTCCGCCTTGAAGCGGTGCAGCGAATATTTGTCCTCCTCCGCCCATATGGCGACCGTTCGGATGCCCAGCTCGTTGGCGGCGCGGAAGACGCGGATGGCGATTTCGGAACGGTTGGCGACGAGGAGTTTCTTGATCTGCACTGGCATGCTCCGGCTGGCAGGGCAGGGCCAGGGCGACCGCTATGCAATACGCACCGTTAGCTCATGAGAAAGCTGCGCAGCATACGCGGAAGATGCCTGGGTCCCTTGGTCGGGCCAATGATTAGCGCGCGTATTGCTGCAGTGCAAACCTTCTCGACACCGGGCGGCTGAGCAGCGCACGGTACGCCGAAGCAAAACGGCCCGGCATGAGAAATGCCGGGCCGTCCATAACAGTCTGAGCCTTGCGGCTTACTGTTCGAGGTAGTCGTACTCGCCGTCCTTCCACTCGTAGAGGACGTAGCCGGGCAGGGTCACGTCGCCCTTCTCGTCGAACTCGAGCGGACCGAGCACCGTCTCGAAGTCGCCGGCGTCCAGCGCCTCGATAACGGCCTCATACTCGGTCGAGCCGGCGGTGTTGACCGCCTGTGCCCAGGCTTGGACCGCGGCATAGGTGTAGAGCGCGTAGCCTTCGGCCGTCTTTCCGGCGGCCAGAAGCGCGTCGACCACCGGCTTGGCGATCTCGTTCTTGCGCGGGTCGGGCGAGAAGGTCATCAGCGTGCCTTCACCAGCCTCGCCGGTGACGGCCCAGTACTCGTCGGTGACCAGTGCGTCGCCGGAGACCAGCAACGTGTCCATGCCCTGCTCGCGCATCTGGCGCGCCATCAGGCCGGCTTCCGTGTGGTAGCCGCCGACATAAAGGACGTCGATGCCCTCCTGCTTCAGCTTGGAGACCAGCGCCGTGTAGTCCTTCTCACCAGCCGTGTAGGCCTCGTAGAGCGCGGACGTACCGCCAGCGGCCTCGAAAGCCGCCTTCGTGGCATCGGCCAAGCCCTTGCCATAGGCCGTCTTGTCGTGGACGAAGGCGATCTTTTTGTCGGCGAAGTTCTCGGCCAGGAACTTGCCTGCCACGTCGCCCTGCTGGTCGTCACGGCCGCACACGCGGTAGATGCCAGGGCCCGGACGCTCGTCCGTGAAGGCCGGGTTGGTCGAGGCAGGCGAGATCTGGATGATGCCTTCCTCGGAATAGACCTGCGAAGCCGGGATCGACGAGCCGGAGCAGAAGTGCCCGGCCACAAAAGTGACGCCCTCGCCCGCGAGTTGGTTGGCCACCGCCACGGCCTGCTTCGGATCACAGGCATCGTCGCCCACTTGCAGCTTCAGCATCTCGCCGTTGACGCCGCCCGCCTCATTGATATCGGCGATGGCCTGCTCGGCGCCGGCTTTCATCTGCTCGCCGAAGGTCGCGTACTGTCCCGTCATCGGGCCAACGGTGGCAATCGTGATGTCGGCCCAAGCGGATCCTGTCATCAAAAGGCTGAGCGCAGCGCCAGCCATGAGTGCCTTCTTCATGACTTCTCCCTTTAAACACCAGATGTTCCCACGGCTTTCCGGAATGGTGTTCAGCTTTCCGGTTCAGCCGATGCGGGGTCTACCCGCTTAACCGGCATCAAATCCCAGTTTCGGTTTGAAATAAAGACCTTCCGCCGGTTAATCGTGAATCTCCTTAAGCCCTAGCCTTCCAACCAAGCAGGCCATTGCGCGCGAAAGAGAAGCTGTATTGCGTGGACATCTGCCGGGCCCGCGTGATCCGCTTGCCGAAGAAGGCGATCACCAAGAGCACGGCAAGGTCGACAAGATAGTAGTGCAGCGTCAGAAGCGAGCCGTTGAAGAGCGCGAAATGGATGAAGCGCGTCGCCCCTGTCAGAAGGACGATGTAGAAGGCAAGCTGCAGGTTTGATTGCCAAGCTCTGGCGATGGCGCGCCCCGTCAGATAGGCCGCGCTGCCGGCCAGCATCACCGTGATGAACAGGAACTCCCAAAAGGTGACTTCCCACAGGAATGCGTTCTCGTTTTCCATCAGTGCCTCCCGCCTTCGAGGTAGGCCGCGCGCACTTCTTCGCGCTTGAGCAGTTCGGCGCCCGTGCCGCTCATGGTGATGTTGCCGTTGACCATCACATAGCCGCGATGGGCGAGTTTGAGCGCATGGAAGGCGTTCTGCTCGACCAGGAACACCGTAAGCCCCTCGTTTTCGTTGAGCTCGCGGATCGTTTCGAAGATCTGCTTGACGATCAGCGGCGCCAGCCCCAGCGACGGCTCGTCGAGAAGCAGGAGCTTCGGACGCCCCATCAAGGCGCGCGCGATCGCCAGCATCTGCTGCTCGCCGCCCGAAAGCGTGCCGCCGCGCTGATGCAGCCGTTCCTTGAGGCGCGGGAAAAGCTCGGAGACGCGCTTCAGATCGTCCTCGAAGTGGTTGGGATCGACCAGCGAGGCCCCCATCTGCAGGTTTTCCATCACCGTCATGCGCGGGAAGATGCGCCGGCCCTCGGGCGACTGGGCGATGCCGAGCTGCATGATCTCGTGCGTCGGCATGGCGGTGATGTCCGTGCCGTCATAGAGGATCTGGCCGCTGCGGGGTTTCGGATCGCCGCAAATCGTCATCATCAGCGTCGACTTGCCGGCACCGTTGGCGCCGATCATGGTAACGATCTCGCCGCGGCTCACCTCCAGATCCACACCCCTCAGCGCGACGATATTGCCGTAATAGGTCTCGACGCCGCGCACCGAAAGCAGGGGTTCCGCCGCCGCCCTCATGCCTTGCCTCCCTTGCCGTTGCCGCGTTTTGCGCGGGATTTCGGCTTGGATGAACCACCCTTCGACTTGAGGTCGATCCCGCTGGGGTCGCCGACCGTTTCCGCCACGTCCTCCAGCACCTCCGGAATGTCGATCTCCTCCTCTTCCTCGACGCCGAGATAGGCGGCGATGACGTTGGGGTCGGTGCGCACCGTTTCCGCGTCGCCGTCGGAGATCTTCACGCCGTAGTCGAGCACCACGATGTGGTCGGAGATTTCCATCACCACGCCCATGTCATGCTCGATCAGGAGCACCGAGGTCTTGTGTTCCTCGCAGATGAATTTGAGCAACGCGTTGAGTTCGGCCGATTCGCGCGGGTTCAACCCTGCCGCCGGCTCGTCCAGGCACAGGAGTTCCGGCCCGGTGCACATGGCGCGGGCGATCTCCAGCCGCCGCTGCGCACCATAGGGTAGGTCGGCCGCGGGGTCGTCGGCGCGGTCGATGAGACTCGTGCGCTCCAGCCAGTAGACAGCCCTGTCGATGGCTGCCTGCTCGGCCCTGCGGTAGCTGGGCACCCCGAAAATGCCGCCGAAGGTGAAGCCGGAGGCGACCACCAGCGGATTGTGCTGCGCCACCAGAAGGTTCTCCAAAAGCGTCATGCCGCCGAACAGCCGGATATTCTGGAATGTGCGGGCGACCTTGGCCTTGTGCGAGATTTCGTGGTCGGGCATGCGCTCGAGCAGGAAGACGCCGGAACCGATCTCCTTCTTCCATCTGAGGCCGCTGGCCGTCACCGCGTCCACCGTGCTTTCCTGCCGCCCCGGGCCGTGGCGCATGATGATGCGCCCCTCGGTTGGCTTGTAGAAGCCGGTCACGCAGTTGAACACGGTCGTCTTGCCGGCGCCGTTCGGCCCGATGAGGGCGGTGATATCACCGCGCCCCACGTCGAAGGACAGGTCGCCGACGGCCACCAGTCCGCCGAAGCGCATGGTCAGATGCTCGACCGACAGGACCGGATCGTGCTCCCAATTCCGCGCTGCGGCGCCGCCCACGGGTGCGTTCTTCTCAGTCGCCAGAACCATCAGTGACCCTCACCCTGTGCAACCGCTTCAGCGCCGATCCGCTTCTTCTCCTTGAGCACAGCCGTGGGCTCGCGCGTCGAAACCAGCCCGCGCGGCTTCCATACCATGATGAGCACCATCGCCAAGCCGAAGATCAGCATGCGGTACTGGACCGGGTCGAAGCCGGACCCGAAGATCTGGGTCAGGAAGCCCAGGTTGCGCAGCATCTCGATGCCGCCAATCATGGCGACGGAAGCGACGACCACACCGATCTGCGAGCCCAGCCCGCCCAGAACCACGATGGCGAGGATCATCGCCGATTCGATGAAGGAGAAGCTTTCCGGTGAGATGAAGCCCTGCCGCGTGGCGAAGAACGATCCCGCGAAGCCGCCGAACATGGCGCCGATGGCGAATGCGGTGAGCTTCGTGTTGCGGGTGTTGATGCCCAGCGAGCGACACGCGATCTCATCCTCGCGCAACGCTTCCCAGGCACGCCCGATGGGCAGCCTTCTGAGCCGGATGGTCACCACGTTGGTGATCAGCGCCAGGGCGAGGATGATGTAGTAGAGATAGATGAAACGGTGGATCGGCGCATATTCGAGACCGAAGAAAGCCGCAAAACCGTCCTCGCTGCGCGAAAACTCCAACCCGAAGAGGGTCGGCTTGGGGATGCCCGATATGCCGTCCGGCCCGTTAGTGAACTGATACCAGTTCAGGAGCACGATGCGGATGATCTCGCCGAAGGCGAGCGTGACAATCGCCAGATAGTCGCCGCGCAGGCGCAGCACCGGAAAGCCGAGAATGACACCCCAGAACGCGGCGAGCAGCCCCGCCAATGGCAGCGCCATCCAGAAGCCGAAATCGAAATATTGCGAGAGCAGGGCGAAGGAATAGGCGCCGACCGCGTAGAAGGCAACGTAGCCGAGGTCGAGCAATCCGGCGAGCCCCACCACGATGTTCAATCCCCAACCAAGCATGATGTACGTCATGATGAGGATGGCGAGATCGATGAACTGGCGTTGCTTGCTCGGAAAGACCGTCATGAGGAAGAAGGGCAGCACCAAAGCGAAGACCAGGAGCAAACGCACCAGCCACTTGCTGAGCCCCGGCAGCGTCTCGCCGACGCCGGAGAGCTGCGCCGCCAGCCCCAGCGTGACCGGGCGCTCCGCCTTGAAGACGAAGAGGTTGAGCGCCAGCCGGCCCGCGAAAACCACGAGGATGGACACGATCCAGGCGGTCCAGCGCGCCTTGATGTCGAGCCCGCCCGGCGCAATGTCCGTCCGCAGGCCGATGAAGAAGAAGCCGAGCACGCCGGCGACGAAAGCCGCCGTGGCCGCGTCGCGAAGCGAGCCCTGGAACCTGCTGCCGCCACCCGGCCCCGCCGGGCTCGGCGCATGGCCGCGGCTCGGCGTCTCGGCCTGGTCGCCCGCGGGCTTTTTGCCCGACACCTTCACTCCCGTCGTGGAGCTTGCCATCACACCTTCTCCACTTCGGGTTTGCCAAGCAGGCCGGAGGGCAGGAAGATCAGCACGATGGCGAGGATGGAGAACGCCGCCACGTCCTTGTATTCCACCGTGAAGTAGCCCGACCAGAACACCTCGATGAGGCCGATCAGAAGGCCCCCCAGCATTGCGCCGGGCAGCGAGCCGATGCCGCCGAGTACGGCCGCCGTGAACGCCTTAACGCCGGCCAGGAAGCCGATATAGAAGTCGATCACGCCGTAGAGCAGCAGGAACATCAGCCCCGCCACCGCGGCAAGCGCGGCCCCCATGACGAAGGTAAGCGAGATGGTGCGGTCGACATTGACGCCGAGCAGCGCCGCCATCTTGCGGTCCTGCTCGCATGCCCTCTGCGCACGACCGAGCGACGTGCGGGCGATCAACAGCGTGAAGGCCGTCATCAGCACCAGCGTGGTGACGATGATGATCATCTGCATGTAGGAGAGCTGCACGACGATGGTGCCGGCCTCGGTGGAACCCTGCATAACCGTGACACCACCCCGGATCTGCGGCGGCAGGGGCTTGACGCGCGCGCCTTGCGTGATCTGCACGAAGTTCTGCAGCACGATGGACATGCCGATGGCCGTGATCAGCGGCGCCAGGCGGAAAGAACCGCGCAAGGGCCGGTAGGCCAATCGCTCCACCGTCCACCCCCAGGCGGAGGTGAACAGCATGGCGACGATGAGAACGATCAACAGCACGACCGGCAGGAAGGCGAAGCCCAGCACCGAAGTCAGCAACAGGAACACGGCCAGCGAGATGAACGCGCCGATCATGAAGATGTCGCCGTGGGCGAAGTTGATCATGCCGATGATGCCGTAGACCATCGTATAGCCGATGGCGATCAGGCCATAGATGGAACCCAGCGTCAGCCCGTTGATAAGCTGCTGGACAAAATATTCCATATCGTGCGGTACTCCCTGGAATGTCGCCGCCAGGACGCATTCCTTGTTGTTATTCCCCTAGCCGTTCAGGTTGCCGAAACTAGAGCGCCCGGCGTGTCCCGTCGACCTTATATTCTCCCGTGCTTCCCCGCAGAGGGGCATGTTGGCGCGGAAGCTATCATCGGCACTGTGCAATGTCCTTGCCTTGAGCGCCAGATTTTTCAGATTCTTTCGAAGGATTCTCCGATAAAAATGGCGTTGACGCTACATTCTTGCGCCGTCGCGCACCCTCCGACAACGGGCTTTCTTCGTCTAGCGCACTGTAAAGCCATGCGCAAATGGGTCGCGATCGTCGATGAAGATCGTGTTGAGACCCGTCATGCGCGCCCAGCCGCCAATGGAAGGCACCACCGCCTTTCGCCCCGCCACCTCCACTTGCCTTTCGATGCGGCCGTTGAAGAGTGAGCCGATGATGGATTCGTGCACGAAGGGTTCTCCCGCCGTGAGCCGGCCCTTGGCATGGAGCTGCGCCATCCGCGCCGAGGTACCAGTGCCGCAGGGCGAGCGGTCGATGGCCTTCTCGCCGTAGAAGACGGCGTTGCGGGCGTGCGCCCTGTCCTGCGTCGGCGCGCCCGTCCACAGGATGTGCGAGAGCCCCCGGATCGAGGGCTCCTCGGGATGCACGAAGTCGTGCGCCTCGTTGAGCCGCTCGCGCAGCACAGGGCTCCAGCGCACGAGATCCGAGGCCGTGTGGTCGGCGATATCGCGGAAATTTTCCTGGGCATCGATGATGGCGTAGAAGTTGCCGCCATAGGCGACATCGACCTTGAGGGTGCCGAGATCCGGGCACTCCACCTCGAGGTCCGTGGCATGAAGGAATGCCGGCACATTGGTGATGCGCACCTCCTCCACATGCGCTCCCTCCTGCCGGTACTCCGCCACCACCAGCCCTGCCGGCGTGTCGAGCCTTAGGATGCCCGGCGTCTTCGGCTTCACCAGCCCGTGCTCGATGGCGAAAGTGACGGTACCGATGGTGCCGTGGCCGCACATCGGCAGGCATCCGCTTGTCTCGATGTAGAGCACCGCCACGTCGCAGTCCTCCCGCGTCGGCGGGTAGAGAATGGAACCGGACATCACATCGTGGCCGCGCGGCTCGAACATAAGCCCTGTGCGGATCCAGTCGTACTCGGCCATGAAGTGCGCGCGCCGCTCGATCATGCTGTCGCCCGAAAGCTGCGGGCCTCCACCGGCCACCAGCCGCACCGGATTACCGCAGGTATGCCCGTCTATGCAGAAGAAGGAATGCCGTGTCACCGCTCAGCCATCTCCTCTGAAACGGCCCGCTCTGAACGGGCGAAGGTCGATCGACGCAGATTGCTCCAGCACGAGGTCACGGATCAAGCGGCCCGTTGCCGCCGCCTGCGTCAACCCCAGATGGCCGTGCCCGAAAGCATAGAGGACGTGCGGCTCGTTCCGCGCCCTGTCGATGACAGGCAGCGAATCCGGCATCGACGGTCGGTAGCCCATCCACTGCCGGCCACCCTCGGTCTTCAGGCCCGGCAGGAACCGGGCGGCTTTCTCCAACATGGCGCGCGAGCGCGAAAAATTGGGCGGCCGCTTCAGCCCACCGAGTTCCACCGCTCCGCCGATGCGCAGGCCGCTGTCAAGCGGCGTGACGACAAAGCCGTGGCCGGAGAAGATGAGCTGCCTTTTCACATCGAAGGCGCCGGCCGGCAGCGTCGTGTTGTAGCCGCGCTCCGTCTCCAGCGGCACACGGTCGCCGAAGGCGGCGGCGAAGGGCCGCGACCACGCGCCGGCGGCGATCACCAGCTTCTCGCAGGTCAGCTTCTTGCCGCCGGCAAGGCTGACGGCGACGCCCTCTCCCTCGGTCCTGGCTGAGACCACGGTGGCCGGCATGAAGCGGGCACCGTGACGCTCGGCATGGGTCCAGACCGCCTGGCCCAGTCGCTGCGGGTCGGCCACCGTCTTCCAGCCGGGCGCGAACGTGCCGCGCACGAAGCAGTCCGAGAGGCCTGGCTGGCATTCGGCGATCTCATCCCGTTCCAGGTGCCGGAAAGGAATGTGGTAGCGCCGGCGCAGCTTCCACCCTTCCTGTGCCGCGCGAAACTCGGCTTCGCTCTCGTAAAGCTCCAGCGAGCCGTCCTCGCGCAACATGTGCCCGGTGCTGGAACGGGTCATCAGCCCCGACCATTCGCGCTCGGCAAGCGTCATCATCGCCACCTGCGCCGAGACGGCCTCCTCGAACGTCGACGGCCTTCCGGCGCGCATGAAGCGCCACAGCCAAGGCAGCAGCTTCGGCAGATAGGCGGGCGGGATGGAGAGCGGCCCCAGCGGATCGGCCAGCCAGCGCGGCACCTGGGCGAGCATGTTCTTGTGCGCCAGGGGCAGCACGTCCGAGAAGGCCAGCGCTCCGGCATTACCGGCACTCGTCTCCTCGCAGATGCCGGAGCGGTCGAGCACCAGCACGTCGCGCCCCGCCTCAGCCAGATAGGCGGCCACGGCAATGCCGATGATGCCGCCGCCGATGACGACGACCTGCGCGTCCTTGCCCGTGCTCCGCCCCGCCACGCTCGCTTCTCCAGCTATACCGCCGGCAACTCGGGCCGGCTGGCGATCGCTGCACGGACGGTCTTTTCGACCTGCGCCCGCCGCGCCCCCTCGAGCGGCTGGCGCGGCATGCGCACCCGCTCGTTGGAGCCGATCTCGATCGCCTCCGCCAGCTTGATGTTCTGCACCAGATAGGTGGAAACGTCGAGGTCGAGCAGCGGCCGGAACCAGCGGTAGATCGCCCGCGCCTCGTCGAGCCGCCCCGCCTTCATCAGCTTGTAGATGGCCACCGTCTCGCGCGGGAAGGCGGTGACGAGCCCCGCCACCCAGCCGACCGCGCCCGCCGCCAGCGCCTCGAAGGCGAGGTTGTCGACGCCGGTCAGAACCGCGAAGCGATCGCCGAAGGCGTTGATGATGTCGGTCGTGCGGCGGATGTCGTCGCAGGATTCCTTGACGGCGACGAACAGCTCGTCGCCGGCCAGCGCCTCCATAACCGGTACCGTTACGTCGACTCGGTATGCGATGCGGTTGGAGTAGATCATCACCGGCAACCCGCCGGCCGCGGCAACGGCCTTGAGCGTGGCCACCGTCTCGCGATCGTCCGTATGATAGATGGGGCTCGGCACGATCATCAGCCCGTCGGCGCCCGCGGCCGCGGCACGCCGGGCAAGCTCGGCGCCATCGCGCGTGGCCGCTTCGTTGACCGTCATGAGCACCGGCTTTCCGCCGGCCACACCCTGCGCCGTCTTCAGGACCTGCAGCTTCTCCTCATGGCTGAGCATCGGCCCTTCGCCGAGTGAGCCGGCGACGATGAGCCCATCGCAACCGGCATCCATCAAAAGTCCGAAGCAGCGTTCCATCTCCTTGTGATCGAGCGCATCCTCGGACGTGAATTTGGTCGTGACCGCGGGTAATACACCACTCCACATTGATACGGATCTCCGTCTGATATATTAGTAATATATTACGCGGGAGAAATCTCCTGTCAACGGAGCAGGCCTCCTGATATATTAGCAATATATCAACGGAAGGATCATGGCGGTTGGGTTGAAAGATCGGTCGGACGAGCGCGCAGCCGGGAAAGCCTATCGCGCCCTGGAGCGCATGGTGGTCACGCTGGAGCTGCCGCCCGGATCGATCACCACGGAGGGCGCCTTGATAGAGCGCCTGGGGCTGGGCCGGACCCCCGTGCGCGAAGCCATCCAACGCCTGGCTTGGGAAGGGCTGATGGAAGTGCGCCCGCGCGCCGGCCTGACCATCACACCGCTGAACGCCAGCGACTGGCTGAAGGTCATCGAGGCAAGGCGTGGGGTGGAGGTGGCTCTAGCGCGCGCAGCCGCGCGCTTTGCAACGGAGGACACTGCAGTTCGCTTCCGCGAGGCGGCGGTCAGCATGCAAAAGGCGGTCGTCACCGGCAGCATCCTCGTCTTTCTTGAAGCGGACAAGGAACTGGACGAGGCAATGGCGGCGGCGGCCGACAACCCCTTCGCCGCGCGTGTGGCCGCCCCCCTGCAGACCCACAGCCGTCGCTTCTGGTTCCGCTATCAGGCCGACACCGGGCTCGCCCACGCGGCCGAGCAGCATGTCCGCATCATCCGGGCCATCCTCGACGGCGACGAGAAGGAGGCCGGCCGCGAAGCCGACGCGCTGATGCGCCTCCTCAGAAAGCATGCCGAGGCGACAGCGCGGCTATAAGTACCGGGACCTGTGACTTACACGCCTTCGCCGACGTTGCGTGCGTAGGTGTCATCCCACCCTTCACCGGCCGCAACGATGCAGCTCTGGCCGTTGATATCGGTGGTGAGGATCGTCCAGCTGCCCTTTTCGGAGGCGAACACCTCCATCACCACCTGCTCGCCGACCAAACCGAGCGCCTTCTGGTTTTCATTGAACTGAAACCCGAGCTGCGAGACTAATTCGTTGCGCGGTGCGCAAACATTTCCCTGGCTGGTCGCCTGCTGTGCGCCGGTGAAGAGCACGACGCCAGCCAGCGCCGTCAAACCGAAGCCGGCTTTCATGGCCTTTCTCATATCTCTACCTCCTGCCGCCGCGCGGGCACCGCATGCCGCTCGCGGAGGCGTTCTGGTGTTGCGCCCACAGCGCACCTCTCGATTGATAACTGAGAAAGGCGCAGGCCGTTCCATGACAGTCACCAAAACAGGACCGCCTGCTGCCGAGCCTGCAGGCACCTGTCAGCCCGGCGCCCGCCACGTCACATCGTGGCCGGCGAGGGCGGGAACGTCTTCCCAGCCGTCCCCCGTAGCGACGATGCAGGTCTGCCGGTCGGGCCCGGTCATGAGGATTGTCCACGTGCCTTCAGGGGACAGGAAGAGTTCGACAATCGCTCGATTGCCGACCAGTCCATAGCCGTGCTGCCGCTCCTGGAAGCGTTCGCCCAGGAATTCCACCATATTACCGCGCTGGCCGCAGCGCAGCGGCTGGGCGGCGGCCACCGTCGCGGTTCCGGCGATCAGCGCCGCCAGAACGAGTTTCGAGATATTGCGTGCCATGGGGCACCTCCTTTGCCGTCAGTCCCGGCAAACGGAGACGCGTCGCCGCCCTCAGCTTGCCGGAGCCCGTGAGCGTGACTGTTCGTCGATCACCGTTTCGCTCCTTGCTTCTTCCGGTGTTCCGGCAGGGACCATTGGCCCTTTGTTGACGACATGGGCATTTCCGCCCGCCCCAGCAAGGGGCGGGCGGTAAACTCCGCGCGAGCGGCAGTTGTGCCGGGCGGGATGAAAATGCCCGTTCAGCGCATCGTCGGGATGACGAACTCCGCGCCATCCTTCACGCCCGACGGCCAGCGTGAGGTGACCGTCTTGGTCTTCGTGTAGAAGCGGAAGGCGTCGGGCCCGTGCTGGTTGAGGTCGCCGAAGGCCGAGGCCTTCCAGCCACCGAAGGTGTAATAGGCGATCGGCACCGGGATCGGCACGTTGACGCCCACCATGCCGACCTCGACGCGCGCCGCGAAGTCGCGCGCGGCATCCCCGTCGCGGGTGAAGATGGCGACGCCGTTGCCGTATTCGTGGTCGTTCGGCAGCGCAAGCGCCTCTTCGTAGGTGTTGGCGCGCACGATGGAGAGGACGGGACCGAAGATCTCCTCCTTGTAGATGCGCATGTCGGGCGTCACCTCGTCGAACAGGCAACCGCCCATGTAGTAGCCGTCCTCGTAGCCCTGCATGGTGAAGCCGCGGCCATCGACGACGAGTTTCGCGCCTTCCTCGACACCGAGGTCGACGTAGCCCTTCACGCGCTCCAGCGCTTCCTTCGTCACCAGCGGACCGAAATCGGCGGAGGCGTCCGTGGAGGGCCCCACCTTCAGGCTTTCAACGCGCGGAATGAGCTTTTCAACCAGCCGATCCGCCGTCTCCTTGCCCACGGGTACGGCGACGGAGACCGCCATGCAGCGCTCGCCCGCCGATCCGTAGCCGGCGCCGATCAGCGCGTCGACCGTCTGGTCCATATCGGCGTCGGGCATGACGATGAGGTGGTTCTTCGCCCCGCCGAAGCACTGCGCGCGCTTGCCGTTGGCGGTGGCCCGGCCGTAGATGTACTTCGCAATCGGCGTCGACCCGACGAAGCCGACCGCCTTGATGTCGGGATCGTCGAGGAGGGCGTCGACCGCCTCCTTGTCGCCGTTGACGACGTTGAGCACGCCCGCCGGCAGCCCCGCCTCAAGGAAGAACTCGGCGATCCGTAGCGGCACGCTCGGATCGCGCTCCGACGGCTTCAGCACATAGGCGTTGCCGCAGGCGAGCGCCGGGGCGATCTTCCACAGCGGGATCATGGCCGGGAAGTTGAACGGCGTGATGCCCGCGACCACGCCGAGCGGTTGGCGCATCGAATAGACGTCGATGCCGCGCCCCGCGCCCTCCGTGTATTCGCCCTTCATCATATGCGGCGCGCCGATGCACACCTCAACCACTTCCAACCCGCGCTGGATGTCGCCCTTGGCGTCGGGGATCGTCTTGCCGTGCTCGCGCGCCAGAAGCTCGGCGAGCGAATCGTACTCCTTGTGCACCAGATCCAGGAACTTCATGAGCACGCGCACCCGGCGCTGCGGGTTGGTGGCCGCCCATTCGGGCTGCGCGGCCTTGGCGTTCTCTACCGCCTGGCGCACTTCCGCGGCCGAGGCGAGCGCCACCTTGCCGCGCACGGTGCCGTCCATGGGCTGCATAACGTTCTGCGAGCGGCCGCTCGTACCGGCGACGCGCTTGCCGCCGATGAAATGACCGATGTCCTCCATGAGAGTCTCTCCCTGCATTGCTGATGGACGCGATTGTCCCGCTTCCGCAGAGCGAATGCAACGTGAGGAAAATCGCATCCGTTGTGCATAAATTATAGCACTGCTAGAAAATGCCGTGCGAAAAATCGCATCGGAGGTGTCGGTGAATTGGGATGACATACGCATTTTCCTGGCGGTGGCCCGCGCCGGCCAGATTCTGGGCGCTGCCAGACGGCTCGGCCTCAACCACGCCACCGTTTCGCGCCGCATCGCCGCCCTGGAGCAAGCCGTCGGCGCAAAACTCTTCCACCGTCTCACCACCGGCAGCGAGTTGACGCCGGCAGGCGAGCGCCTGCTCGCCATCGCCGAGCGCATGGAGGCGGACACGATCTCCGCCCGCGCCGAACTCGCCGGCGAGGGCGAGGAGATTTCGGGCACCGTGCGCATCGGTGCGCCGGACGGCTTCGGCGTCGCCTTCCTGGCCCCGCGGCTCGGCCGGCTGACGGCGATCCATCCGGACCTTGCTATCCAGCTTGTGCCGGTACCGCGCTCCTTCTCGCTGTCGCGGCGCGAAGCCGACATCGCCATCACCGTCGACCGCCCCACCGAAGGCCGCCTCGTCGCCGGCAAGCTGGTCGACTACACGCTCGGCCTCTACGCCTCCGGGGCTTATGTGGCCGAACACGGCCTCCCCGAGAGCGCCGAGGCCCTCTCGACCCACCGCCTGGTCGGTTACGTGCCGGACCTCGTCATCAGCCCGACGCTCGACTACGCGGCGGAAATTTCCGAGGAATGGAGCGCCGCCTTCGCCGTCTCTTCGGCCATGGGCCAGGTGGAGGCGGTGCGGGCGGGCACCGGCATCGGCATCCTGCACACCTTCATCGCCCGCGCCTATCGGGACCTCGTGCCGGTGCCCTTCGCAGAGCCAATCCGCCGCAGCTACTGGCTCGTCTACCACGAATCCATGCACCCAACCCGCCGCATCCAGGCGGTGGCCGCGTTCATCGGCGAGATCGTGGAGCAGGAGAGAGCGCTGTTCGTTTAAGATTCGGTACCCTCTAAGGCGCCCGGCATTCTCCTCCCCGCCTTGAAATCCGTTCAACCCGCTGCCATCCTCGCCCGATGTCCCCGGAGCGTCCCCGCCTACCGCCCTTCGCCGCGCTGCGCGCCTTCCATGCCGCCGCCAGCTACGATCGCTTCCGCGACGCCGCCGAGGCGCTCGGCATCACCGAATCGGCCATCAGCCACCAGGTGCGGCGCCTTGAGGAATACCTCCATGTGGCGCTGTTCGAACGCACCGGCAGCGGTGCGCGGCTGACGCCGGCCGGGCAGCGCTATCTGGAGGCGATCGACCCGGCGATCCGCCAGATCCAGACGGCGACCGAGGCCCTGCTGGGCGGGACGGGGCGCAAGGTCGTGCGGCTCACTCTGCCCGCCTCCCTCGCCGCGACCTGGCTCATCCCCCATCTCAGCGCCTTCGAGCGGGCATATCCGGACATCGAGCTGCAACTGGTCACGACGACCCGCGTGCTCGACCTCAGGCGCAACCAGATCGATCTCGCCATACGCCACGGCAAGGGCCCGTGGCCCGGCGTCGCATCCGAATTTCTGCTCCACGAAACCGCTTTCCCCGTCGCCGCGCCCGGCTATCTGGCGGTACGCGAGGGTGAGGACCCGCATGCCGCCGTCAGCCGTACCCGCCTCATCGTCAACACCCGCTCACCCGACGAGTGGGAGGAGTGGAGCCGGGCGCGCGGGCTATCCACGCTCACGCCCGCCGCCACCTTCGAGATCGAAGGCCAGGAGGAGGCCCTGCGGGTCGCTGAGCGGGGGCTGGGGCTGGCGATCGGCCGCCGGCTCTTCATCGAGGATCGCCTGGCGAACGGAACGCTGGTCGCGCCGTTCGGCGCAGCCGACCCCAGCGGTGCCGCCTACTACCTGTGCCGGCCCAACGGCGTAACGCCCACCGCTGCTGCCCGCCGAACAGAGCGCTGGCTGCACGAGCTTGCCGTCGAGACTTGAATTTCTGTCAAGTCGCATTGAGTCGATCTCGCTGGCATGCAGCGCCGATTTCACTATCTTCCTCCATAAAAGACCCCTCGGCCCCCAGATCTATTGGAGGATGACATGAAAATCGTTCGCACTTTCGTCGACTCGCTGCTGACGGATATCCGCTACCAGCAACTCGGACGCCGCCCGCGCGTCTACACCACCCTTGCGCCGTTGGGCTTGGCGCCGTTGGTCGGGACGCCGCCGTCCCGTACGGACGACCGGCGCCGATAACCGGGACAGCCGCGAATATCACGCAAACGGCTTCGCCACCGCATACTTGCGTGGAATGAGCCGACGAAGATAGTCGAGGCACGCCCCGGAAACCCTGTTCTCGTCCGCGTATAGGAAATCCGCCGGCATATGCCGCGTCTTGCCGGCCACGGCCTCGAGGGGCACGTGCCGGCAGACGGTCTTTTCCCCGTCGAACTGCAGCGTCACGGAGCCGCCGCCTTTTTCCGCCGCTTTCACGGCGAAGGCGCCCGCCTCATAAGCCTCGCGCGCATCCGTTTCGTTGATCGTGGCGACATTGCCGCGCGGCAGATAGCCGAAAGTGTCGACGCGGGCGCGCGTGCCAGTGAGGTCCTCGGCAAGGATACGCTCGATCGCCTGGCCGAGGTCGGTGCCGGAAAGGCGGATGTTGCCGTGCGGATCGCGCTCCTGCAGTTCCGGCGGCACCAGCGTCTCCACCAGCGATCGCCCGTCCGCGGCAGCCACGCCTTCCGACATGGCGACGATGCATCGGCCGTGGCGGTCAAGGGTGCTCCGCACGTCTTCAATGAAACGCGCCCGCTCGAAAGCCCGTTCGGGCACATAGACGAGATGCGGCCCGCTATCCTCGTCAAGCGACCAGGCGGCCGCCGACACGGTGAGGAAGCCCGCATGCCGGCCCATGACGATGCCGACGTAGACGCCCGGCAGCGCCCGGAAATCGAGATCGACACTCAGGAAGGCGCCGGCTACGAATTCGGCCGCCGAGATGAAGCCCGGCGTGTGGTCGTTCTCCACCAGGTCGTTGTCGATGGTCTTCGGCGCATGGACGCAGGCGATGCGTCCGCCGGCGGCTTCCGAGAGGATACCTTGCGTGCCGGCCGTATCGTTGCCGCCGATATAGATGAAGGCGTCCGCTCCCGCCTGCTGCAAACCCTTCAGGACGGCCTCGCAATAGGCGGCGTCCGGTTTGTCTCGTGTGCTGCCGAGCGCGGCGCTGGGCGTCGCCGCCACCGCCCTCAGCTCATCCTCCTTGAGGTCGGACAGCGTGACGAAACGCCCGTCCCGCACCCCGCGCACCCCGTGCAGAGCGCCCAGCACCGTCGAGCCGGGAAACCGTCTGCGCGCTTCGAGCGTCGCTCCGACCACCGTCTGGTTGATGACGGCCGTCGGCCCGCCGCCCTGTGCAATGACGAATGTCTCGGCCATGTCGCTTGCGCCTCGTGAAGGGTCTCTACTCGCCGCACGATAGGCCGAGCGCGGCCGCCGAAACAAGGGCTGGACAGACACACCTTCCCGCTTGCTCTATAAGAAAGATAGGAATATATTCTCTTTCATGTTGCCTCAGCCGCTTTTTCACGGATTACTGGCCGTTGCTCTTGCCGCGCCTGGCGGCACCTCGGCCATCGCCGGCGACCTCTTTCCCGGTCCGGTGGAGGCGCGCGTGGTGCGCGTCATCGACGGCGACACTTTCGTGGCCGAGGCGCATGTCTGGCCGGGGCAAACGGTCACGGTAAGCGTGCGCCTGCGCGGTGTCGACGCGCCGGAGATCAGAAGCCGCTGCGAAAGGGAGAAGATTGCGGGGAAAACATCGCGCAGCGCCCTCGAACGTCTGATCGGCGGCGCCACGGTGCAAATCCGCAACATCGGCGGCGACAAATATTACGGCCGCGTCCTGGCCGATGTGACGACGCAGGGAGGCGAAGGGGTAGCCGACCACCTGCTAGGGCGCGCGCTGGTGCGCACCTATGCCGGCGGCAAGCGGAAGAGCGCCTGCGGCTGACCGCGGGCTTATTCTTCCTTGTCCTCGTCGCTCGACTTGAGCGAGGAAAGCTTGGCGAACACAGCGTCGGCGTCGAGTTCCTTTTCCTCCGGCGCCTCGCCCCTCTCCCCTTCGACGGGCAGGCCCTCGGTCTCGGACGCCGGCAGCAGCGTATCGCCGGCAGGAGCGGCCGGCGGCGCGTAGCGCTCGGCACGCTGGACTTCCAGGTCGAGGTCGATCTGCGAGCACAGGCCCAGCGTCACCGGGTCCATCGGCACCAGGTTGGCCGAGTTCCAGTGGGTGCGGTTACGGATCTGCTCGATGGTCGACTTGGTGGTGCCGACGAGACGCGAAATCTGCGCGTCCTTGAGTTCGGGATGGTTGCGCACCAGCCACAGAATGGCGTTGGGCCGGTCCTGGCGCTTGGAAAGCGGCGTGTAGCGCGGCCCCTTGCGCTTGGTCTCCGGCACCCGCACCTTCGGCTCGGAGAGCTTGAGCTGGTGATCGGGGTTGGCTTCGCCGCGGGCGATCTCGTCGCGCGTCAGCTGCCCCGTCATCACCGGGTCCATGCCCTTGATGCCCTGCGCGGCGTCGCCATCGGCGATCGCGCTCACCTCGAGCGGGTGGAGTTTGCAGAACTCGGCGATCTGCTCGAAAGTCAGCGCTGTGTTGTCTACCAGCCAGACGGCGGTCGCCTTGGGCATGAGAAGCGTATTGGCCATTGCAAAAATATCCTGTCCTCGCCCGCGTCCCTGGCGCGGGCGGTGGGCGGTGCCACCGATTTGGGAATTCACAGGCTATATAGTTGCATTCGCCCAGCGAGGCAAGGCGCATCGCGGCGCGCAATGCACAGCTCTCGTCACCGTACCGTCACCTTTCTGTCACGCGCCTGCAATCCTCCTCTTCCAATAAACGAGCCTTCCAGTCGATGAGGAGATGGAGATGGGACGACACTCGCTTTTCTGCGCGCTTGCATCCGCGCTTTCCGTGACAACGGCGATGCCCGCCTTTGCGGACATGGCCTTCAACCGCGTCGCCACGTTCGCCGTGGCCGACAACCTGCCGGCCGATATGGACGCGGAAAGCGAGACCTCCTCGGAAATCATCACCGCCAGCGAGGACGGCAACACGCTCATCTATTCCGACAGCCCGCTCGGCGCCGTCGGCTTCATCGACATCACCGACCCGAATGCGCCCAAACCCGGCGGCTTGCTCAAGGTCGACGGCGAGCCGACGTCTGTCACGGTTGTCGGGCCGAATGCCATCGCCGCCGTCAACACCTCCGCAAGCTACACCGACCCCTCGGGCAATCTGCTCGTTATCGACATCGCCGGGAAGACGGCCGAGACGTCCTGCACACTCGCCGGCCAGCCGGACTCCGTGGCCGTCAGCAAGGACGGTCGTTTCCTCGCCGTGGCAGTCGAGAACGAACGTGACGAGGACCTGAACGACGGCGCGTTGCCGCAGATGCCCGCCGGCTCCCTGCAGATCTTCGCGCTGAACGAAGGCGCGCCCGATTGCGACAGCGTCAAGACCGTCGCGCTGACCGGCCTGGCGGAGGTGGCGCCGGAGGATCCGGAGCCGGAGTTCGTGGACTTCAACGGCCTCGGCGAGATCGTCGTCACCCTGCAGGAGAACAACCACATCGCCATCGTCTCGGCCGAGACCGGCGAGGTGGTGAGCCATTTCTCCGCCGGCAGCGGCAGCGTCAAGAACGTCGACCTGCTGGATGACAAGGTGCTGCGCTTCGACCAGTCCGCCTCCGATCTCCTGCGCGAACCCGACGCCGTGAAATGGCTGGACGACGAGCGTCTGGTGACGGCCAACGAGGGCGATTACCAGGGCGGCGCGCGCAGCTTCACCATCTTCTCCAAGACGGGCGAGGTTCTCCACGATTCCGGCACCGATCTCGAGCACCAGGCGGCGCTTGCAGGCCACTACCCCGACAAGCGCTCCGATGCCAAGGGTGCGGAGCCGGAAGGCATGGAAGCGGCCGCCTTCGGCGACGAGCGCTATTTCTTCGTGGCGCTGGAGCGCGCCTCGCTGGTGGCGGCCTACCGCGACACGGGCGAAGCGCCGGAGTTCGTCCAGGTGCTGCCCTCCGGCATCGGCCCGGAAGGCGTGCTGGCGATCCCCGAGCGCAACCTTCTGGTGACGGCCAACGAAACGGACCTAGTGGAGGACGGCGGCGCTCGCTCGCACGTGATGGTCTACGAGCTTGCCGAAGGGATGCCCGCCTACCCGATGATCCGGTCGGTCATGCAGGAGAGCCAGCCCGTCGGTTGGGGCGCCCTCTCCGGGCTTGCCGCCGACCCGGCGCAGGCCGGCTGGCTCTACGCGGTTTCCGACTCCTTCTTCAGCGCCGAACCCGCCATCTTCGTCGTCGACGCAACCAAGACGCCGGCCGAGATCACGCGTAAGATCGTTGTGACCCGCGGCGGCATGCCCGCGCAGAAGCTCGATCTGGAAGGCATAGTGGCCGATGGAGAAGGCGGCTTCTGGCTCGCCTCGGAGGGGCGTACCGACCGGCTCATCCCGCATGCGCTCTACCGTGTCGACGCCGACGGCGTGATCAAGCAGGAGATCGCGCTTCCCGCTGAGCTTCTGGCCAATGAGATTCTCTTCGGCTTCGAGGGCGTCACGCTTGTCGGCGAAGGCGATGAGCGGATGCTCGTCATGGCCATCCAGCGCGAGTGGAAGGACGATCCGAAGGGGCAGGTGAAGCTCGTCGCCTACAAGCCATCCACCGAAGAGTGGTCGGCGGTGCGCTATCCCCTGGATGCCGGCGAAAAGGGTTGGGTCGGCCTGTCGGAGATCACCGCCCATGACGGCACGCTCTACATCATCGAGCGAGACAACCAGCTCGGCACCTCGGCCAAGATCAAGCGTCTCTATGGCGTCTCCCTGGAGGCGTTCCAGCCGGCACCTCTCGGCGGCGAGTTGCCGGTGGTGGACAAGACCCTTGTGCGCGACCTTGTCGGCGAGATGCAAACCGCGACGAACGGCTACGTTGTCGACAAGATCGAGGGCTTCGCCATCGATGCCGCCGGCGAGGCCTATTTCGTCACCGACAATGACGGAGTTGATGATTCGTCCGGCGAGACCGTCTTCGTGCGGCTCGGCCGGCTCGATGCGGTGAACTGACCCAAGTCCTTGAGTCTACGCATCGTGCTTTCCGAAAACCGATTCCGGTTTTCGGGCCGATGCCGCAGGAACCGCCTTACGCGCAACTGCCCTGGCCCTCGCGCCGGGGCTTTTTTTCTTTCACGCCACGTCGAGCACGATCTTGCCGATATGCGCGCCCTCCTCCATACGCTCGTGCGCGCGCCATGCCTCCTTGAGCGGAAAGATCATGTCCATCACCGGAGCCACCTTGCGAGCGGCGAGCAGCGGCCAGACATGGGCCTCCAACTCGGTGGCGATGCGTCCCTTGAACGCCACCGATCGCGGACGCAGGGTCGAGCCGGTATGCGTCAGCCGCTTGACCATCAGCTTCGAGAAATCGGCCTTCGCCTTCGCTCCGCTCAAGAAAGCAATCTGCACGATGCGGCCATCCATCGCCGCGGCGTCGTAGTTGCGGTCGATGTAATCGCCGCCCACCATGTCGAGGATGACGTCGGCGCCGCGTCCTTCCGTCGCTTCCTTGACCGCCAGCACGAAGTCCTCCTCGCGGTAATTGATTGCACGCGCCGCCCCCAGCGCCGCGCAGGCCGCGCACTTTTCGGACGAGCCCGCGGTGGCGATCACCGTGGCGCCGAAGGCCGCCGCCAACTGGATGGCCGTCGTGCCGATGCCGGAAGAGCCGCCGTGCACCAGCAGCGTCTCGCCAGCCTTCAGCGCGCCGCGCTCGAATACATTGTGCCAGACCGTGAAGAAAGTCTCCGGCAGCGCCGCCGCCTCGGTGAAGGTAAAACCATGCGGGATGGGCAGCGCGTTCGTCTCGTGCACCGTGCAGTACTGCGCATAACCGCCACCCGGCGTGAGTGCGGCGACCTGGTCGCCGACGCGCCAGCGCTTCACATCCTCGCCGACGACCGCCACCTCGCCCGCCACCTCCAGCCCCGGCAGATCCGAAGCGCCCGGCGGCGGCGGATAGATGCCTTTGCGCTGGGCGACGTCCGGCCGGTTCACGCCCGCCGCCTTAACCTTGATCAGGATCTCGCCCTCGGCCGGTTCCGGCACGGGCCATTCTTCCGGCTTCAGTACCATGGGCCCCCCATGCTCGGTGATCGCAATCGCTGTCATCGTGTCGGGGAGATCGTCTTGCCGCGCCATGTTTGAGCCTTCTTCTGGAATCAGGTTTTATTGATTCGTAACTGCCGCCGCTGGCAACAATTGCCGGCGGGGGTATCGTTTATGTATTGTGACCGTGCATTGTGGCAACGGATTGGGAAATAGGCATGGTGGAGGAGAATATCCCGGCAAGCCGGCCGGCATACACCATCGGCCAGGATATCTCGACGTTTTCGGTGGAAGAGCTGAAGCGGACAATCGCCATGCTGGGCGAGGAGATCGCCCGGCTGGAGGAAGAGCTTCAGGCCAAGGATACCACCAAGGCGGCGGCGGAAGCCCTGTTTCGGCGCGAGTGATGCGCGCCGCCATAAACGAGTCCCTTGAATTCGGGCGCCGACCTTCATCGGTGCAACCGTAACCATCCACACGACCCAGAGCCGGCACAAAGGCGGACTCGCTTCATGCTCTCATCCTTCGCATCCATCGTCGCCCTGCTTTTCGGCACGGCGTTCCTTCTGGCCGCCTCTGGTCTCTACGGCCTCCTGCTTCCGTTGCGCGGCGAAATCGAGGGCTTCTCCACCACCTCGCTCGGTCTTCTGGGCACTGCTTGGGCCAGCGGCTTCATCGCCGGCTGCTTCATCGCCCCGCGGCTGGTGCGCCGCGTCGGGCACGTGCGCGCCTTTGGCGCCTTCGCCGCCACGGGCGCCATCGTGGCTCTGCTTTCCGGCATGTGGATAAACGTGCCCGCCTGGCTGGTGCTGCGCGCCTTCACCGGCTTTACCATGGCCGGCGCCTTCATGGTCATCGAAAGCTGGCTCAACGAACGCTCCACCAACGCAACGCGCGGCACCGTCTTCGGGCTCTATATGATGGTCACCCATGCCTCCATCATGGCCGGACAGATGGTGGTGACGTTGGGCGACGTGTCGACCAGCATCCTATTCATGGCCACCGGCATTCTCTTCTGCCTGGCGCTGCTGCCGACAGCCATTTCCACCGCCATCACCCCGGCGCCGCTCGCGGACGTCTCGATTGACCTCAAGGGGCTATACGCCAACTCGCCGGTCGCCTTCGTCGGCTGCCTGTTGATCGGCATGGCGAACGGCGCCTGGGGCACGCTGGGCGCCGTCTACGGCGCCGAGATCGGCATCTCCACCCTGGAGATCGCCTTGATGATGAGCATCGCCGTCCTCGCCGGTGCGGTCGCGCAGATGCCCACGGGGCGGTTGTCCGACCATACGGATCGCCGTTTCGTACTGGCCGGCGGCGCCTTCGGCTCCGCCCTTGTGGGCCTGGCCGTTTTCCTCACCGCCCCGCGAACGGGCGGCGTGGTTATCGCCATGACCGCGTTCTACGGCCTGCTCGCCTATACGCTCTATTCCCTGGTCGTGGCGCATGCCAATGACCACGCTCCGCCGACGGGATTCGCGAAAGTATCGAGCGGTCTGCTTCTGCTTTACGGTATCGGCACCATGGCCGGCCCTGTGATCGCCGGCGTCACCATGCAGTGGCTGCGCCCGGAAAGCCTCTTCCTGGTCACGGCGGCCGCGCATCTCGGCGTCTCCCTCTATGCAGCGTTGCGTATCTCGCGCCGCGCCCCGGTGCCTCTCGAAGAGAGGGAAGCGTTCAAGACTCTCCCGGCGGAGCGGGCGGTCACGCCACAGTCGGCTATGCTCGATCCGCGCGCCGATGCCGAGGAAGCGGACACCGGAAGCGCCGAATAACGCAGGTGCATCGAAGCGCCCTACCGGCTTTTGGCGGAGCCGGGAAGCATCCCCCACAAAAACGTGGGAGATGCGCTGGATGCAACGCTCACTCCTCCCGTGCGGCAGCGCCGCCCTCCTTGTACAATCCCAGGAAAACCGGTTTTCCGCCGGGAATTGCAGCAAGGCAAATGGTTGGATCGGATCATCGATTCCGTGAAGCGATGACCCGATACGGGTCAGTGCCGGGTCTGCTTCTTCGTCTTGATTTTTTGCATCTCGTCCTTGATGGCCAGCTTGCGTCTCTTGAGCTTTGCGATTTCGAGTTCATCCACGGAAGGATGCATCAAGGCGTCGTCGATCTCGCGCTGAAGATCGCCGTGCTTACGCTGCAGCTCTGCAAGATGGGATTCAAGCGACATGGTGGGTCTCCATTGGGTTCCTCGCAGCCGCCTGGAACGTTACCCCGCCCTCTTCCATGACGGCATGATGACAGTTTGCCATCGTCCCGCATCATTGTCGAATGCCTAACGGTAGCATTTATCGGCGACCTGAAATGTGGTATGAAAAAGCGTTGTTCTCGATCCGGGAACGGCCTTAAGCGCCGGTGTCCGCGCGTATTTCGCGTGCGGGCCGGTATCCTGCGCCGGAGACCAGGCAGATAGTGAACATGTCGGAACAGGAACAGGCCGAGATTCGCCGCGAATTCGCCCGTTTGAAGCAGGACCACGCCGATTTTGACGCCGCCATCAATGCGATGATTGCATCGGGCTGCGACCCCCTGCAAATCCAGCGCATGAAGAAGAAGAAACTGGCGCTGAAGGATCGCCTGCAGCAACTGGAAGACCGCATCATCCCCGACATCATCGCCTAAGCATCGGCCCGAAAATCAGAATCGATTTTTAGGTTTGTGCGTCCGAACGGAGGCGCGGCGCTAAAGGCCGGCTTGCGGCACGGGGCGCTATTGGCTACAGCGGGTTCGTGAAGCAAAGCGGAATATCTTCATGAGCAGCCAGCGGCCCGATGTCGCCATCATCATGGGCAGCCAGTCCGACTGGGAGACCATGCGCCATGCCGCCGAAACGCTGGAGGCGCTTGAGGTCGGCCACGACGTGCGCATCGTCTCCGCCCACCGCACGCCCGACAGGCTCTATGCCTTCGCCAGGGGCGCCAAGGCGGAAGGCTTCCGCGTTATCATCGCGGGGGCTGGCGGGGCCGCCCACCTGCCGGGCATGACGGCGGCGCTGACACCGCTGCCGGTCTTCGGCGTCCCGGTCGAATCACGCGCCCTTTCAGGCCAGGATTCGCTCCTTTCCATCGTGCAGATGCCGGCCGGCATTCCCGTCGGCACGCTGGCCATCGGCCGCGCCGGCGCGGTGAACGCGGCCCTTTTGGCGGCCGCCGTCCTCGCCCTCTCCGACACGGCGCTGGCCGGGCGGCTCGACGCCTGGCGGGCGGCGCAGTCGGAAAAGGTGGCTGAACGACCAGCAGCGGGACAATGACGAAGGCGCTTGCGCCAGGCGCGACCATCGGCATCGTCGGCGGCGGCCAGCTTGGCCGCATGCTCGCCATGGCGGCGGCCAGACTCGGCTATCGCACGGCCGTCCTCGAGCCGGACCGGAACTGCCCGGCCGCAGAGGTGGCGGGCCTGCACATCACCGCTCCCTTTGACAATGGCAAGGCGCTGGAACGGCTCGCCGCCGTCAGCGATGTGGTGACCTACGAGTTCGAGAACGTGCCGGTATCGGCCATCCGTTCGCTGAACGAGCAACTTCCCGTCTATCCGCCCCCCGAAGCGCTGGAAGCCGCGCAGGATCGTCTGGCGGAAAAAATATTCTTGAATTCCGTGGGAGTATCCACAGCGCCCTTCGCATCTGTGGATAACGATGAGGACCTGGCGCGCGCCCTTGCCCGCTTTGGCGGTCGGGGCGTCCTGAAGACGCGGCGCATGGGCTATGACGGCAAGGGACAGCGCGTGTTTCGCTCCGCAACGCGCGCGGACGTGAGAGGCTGCTTCGCGCACATGGGCCGCGTCCCCCTCGTTCTGGAGGGCCTCGTGGCCTTCGAGCGCGAAATCTCGGTGATCGCCGCACGCGGGGCGGACGGGTCCATGGTGGCCTACGACCCGGCTGAGAACGTCCACCGCGACGGTATCCTCTACCGCTCGACCGTGCCGGCGGCGATCTCGCCCATAACGGCGGAGACGGCGCGTGAAGCCGCTTTCACCATCCTGTCCGCGCTCGGCTATGTGGGGGTCATCGGCGTGGAGTTCTTCGTTATGGAGGACGGCGCCCTGATTGCCAACGAGATCGCGCCCCGGGTGCACAATTCCGGCCACTGGACCGAGGCGGCCTGCCTCGTTTCCCAGTTCGAGCAGCACATCCGCGCCATTGCCGGCCTGCCGCTGGGCAGCACCACGCGCCACGCCGACTGCGTCATGACGAACCTCCTGGGCGCCGAGCAGGAGCAGGCGGCCGCGCTCCTGGCCGAGCCGGACGTCGTATTGCATCTCTACGGCAAGGCCGAGGCCTGGCCTGGCCGTAAGATGGGTCACTACACCCGCCTCCTTCCCCTCGATGGTAAGCCACGGCACAACCTGGCGGATGGAAGCGCCAGCCTCCAGAAAGGTTGACACGACGGCGTTTCCTCGTCTATGTCCGCACTCGAATTGCGGCGCGCCGGGACGGCGCGTCTTTTGTTTCGGGCCGTAAGGCCATCACTCTTTCGGGCCCTAGGGTCCCGCGACGGGCAAGACCATGAAGATCAAGAATTCGCTCAAAGCGCTGAAGGGCCGCCACCGCGAGAACCGCCTGGTTCGCCGCAAGGGCCGCATCTACATCATCAACAAGTCGAATCCGCGCTTCAAAGCCCGCCAGGGCTGATCGGCTTACCGGCCACTCACGCGGATTTCACTTTTCTACCGGCGCCGGGGCAGATAAACTTGCCCCATGCGCAAATTTATCCTGTCCGGCTGTCTTTCCTTCGCGCTGCTGGCCTTGCCGGCGGCAGCCGCCGAGACACAGAATGCGGCGGCCTCGTCCGAAGCCGAAGCGAGCCGGCTGGACCAGCTATTCGCCGATCTGAAACAGGAGCGCAATGAGGTGGCCGCCCGCCGCATCGCCGAGCGCATCCGCGAGGAATGGCTGACCTCCGGCGGCGCCACGGCGGACCTTCTCATCGAATGGGCACGCAAGGCCGCCGCGGATGAAAAATACCACGTCGCCCTCGACCTGCTCGACGAGGCGACCACCCTTTATCCCGAATACGTGGAAGGCTGGAGCAGCCGGGCGCTGGTTCACCTGATGATGAACGACTACAGCCGCGCCATGGTCGACCTGTCGCGCACGCTGACGATCGAGCCGCGCCATTTCGGCGCGCTCAGCGGCCTGGCCGGCATATTGCGAGCGACGGGCCGCGAGGAGCAGGCGCTCGAGGTTTACCGCCGCATGCTGGACATCTACCCCATGCAGCGCAGCGCCCAGCGCGCACTCATTCGGATTGTCGAGGAACAGAGCGACGAGCGGATTTGACCGCGCCCACCTTCCCTTATAGCCCGCCGAGCCCGTCCGAGCCGATATAGGCGATCCGCAGCATGTTGGTGGAGCCCGGCGTCCTGAGCGGCACGCCGGCGGTGATGATGACCCGGTCGCCGGGCTTGGCGAACTGCTCCTCATAGGCGATGCGGCAGGCGCGGTCGACCATATCGTCGAGGTCCGTCGCATCCTCCGAAACCACGCAGTGGGTACCCCAGACGAGGCTTAGGCGCCGTGCCGTCTCCACCACCGGCGACAGCGCGATGATGGGCACGTAGGGCCGCTCACGCGCCGCGCGCAGGCCTGTCGTGCCGGACGCCGTATAGGTGATGATGGCCGACAGCTTCAACGTCTCGGCGATCTGCCGGGAGGCGAGCGAGATGGCGTCAGCACCTGTCGCCTCCGGCTCGCTGCGCTGGGCGTTGATGATGCTGTCATAGGTGGGGTCGCGCTCGACCTGTTGGGCGATGGAGTTCATGGTCGCCACCGCTTCCACCGGGTATTTCCCCGCCGCCGATTCGGCCGAAAGCATGACGGCGTCCGCCCCCTCGAAGACGGCGGTCGCCACGTCGGACACTTCCGCGCGCGTGGGCACCGGCGCGGTGATCATGGATTCCAGCATCTGCGTGGCCACGACCACCGGCTTGCCGGCGCGGCGGCAGGCGCGGGTAATCTGCTTCTGGATGCCTGGTACGGTCTCCAGCGGCATTTCCACGCCGAGATCGCCACGCGCCACCATCAGCGCGTCGGAAAGCTCGATAATCTCGGGCAGGCGCTTCACAGCCTGCGGCTTCTCGATCTTGGCCATGAGCGCGGAGCGCCCGCGCACAATCTTGCGCACCTCGGCCAGATCCTCCGGCCGCTGGATGAACGACAGTGCGATCCAGTCCACCCCAGTCGTCAGGATGGCGTCGAGGTCCTTGCGGTCCTTGTCCGTCAGCGCGCCGAGCGGCAGGTCCGTGTCGGGCAGGCTGACGCCCTTGCGGTCGGAGATGGTGTTGCCGGCGACGACCCGGCACTGGATCGAGCGCCCATCGCTCTTCTCGGCCTTGAGTTGCAGGCGCCCGTCGTCGATGAGCAGGCGGTGACCCGGCTCGACCGCCTCCAGGATTTCCGGATGCGGCAGGTGCACGCGGCTCGTGTCGCCCGGTGCGGGATCGGCGTCGAGCGTGAACGTCTGGCCGACCTTGAGCGTAACGCTTTTTTCCGCGAAGGTGCCGACGCGCAGCTTCGGCCCCTGAAGGTCGGCGAGGATGCCGATGGGCCGGCCGATCCCCTTCTCCACCTCGCGTATGCGCGCCACCAGCGCACGCATGCTTGCATGGTCGGTGTGGCTCATATTGATGCGGAAGACGTCCGCACCCGCCTCATAGAGCTTGGCGATCATCTCCTCGTCGGAGGAAGCGGGGCCGAGCGTGGCGAGAATCTTGACCTTGCGGCTTCGCCTCATGGATTGCCGGCTCCCGTCACGGCCGGGCCGTCGGTTGCGGGGCCGTCGGTAAGCTGCACCATCCAGTTCTCCTGTTCGCCCGTATCGTATTCCTGGAAACCCGCGCGCTGATAACCGCGCGTGAGGCAATCGTTGACGCCGGTGACCTTGAATTCCTTGTCGTCCACGCACATCTGGATCGGCCCCTCCCAGCGACCGCCGCGCGTGGCGTCCTCGGCATATAGATAGTAGTAGCGAGACTCCAAGGGACCCTCGATCAGGGTCTTGCAGCTCGACGCCTCTATATGCCACCAGCCTTCACTTATCCAGCCCGTGCTGGCGCGATATCCGATGGCCACGCCAACCAGGTTCTGCGTGGCGTTGCAGATGCGCAGATCGGCCTTTGCCGGCGCCGCCCCGGCAAGCAGGAAGCCCGCCGTCACGGCCAGCACCAGAGCACCCACCCGAAACATCGTATGCGGCCCCGCGAACTGCATTATCAGGCTCGGCAAAGAGAAATCGACATGGCTCCCCTTTTCCGCAAACTCAATGCCCGTGTCAACGCACATGGAAGGCCGGCCACGCGGCATTGCATGCCAACGCACTTCATGGGAAGACGAGCCACCCACCGATACATTTCTCCGGCCCCGCATGACACGCAGCTCCCTCTTTGCCCCGTTCGAACTCATTGACGGCGACCGCAGCAAAGGCCTCGTGCTTCTGGCCGACCATGCTTTCAACGCCCTGCCCGACGAATACGGCGATCTCGGGTTGCCGGCGGCCGAGTTCGAACGCCACATCGCCTACGACATCGGCGTCGAGATAGTAACGCGGAAGCTGGCCGCGCTGACCGGCGCGCCCGCCGTCATGGCACGCTTCTCACGGCTCCTCATCGATCCCAACCGCGGCCCCGACGATCCGACGCTGATAAGACAGCTCTATGACGGCACCGTGGTGCCGGGGAATTACCCAATCTCGGAAGGAGAGCGGCAGAAGCGGCTGGACGGCTTCTACACGCCCTATCACGACGCGGTGGCCGCCCTTATCGCCTCCGTGGCGAGGACTTCCGGGGCGCCGCCGCTGGTCATCTCCATTCACTCATTCACGCCCTTCATGCAGGGGCGGGAGCGGCCCTGGCACGTCGGCATCCTGTGGGACAGGGATGACCGCGCGGTGCGCCCGCTCCTTGAGGCGCTGAAAGACGAACCGGGCCTCGTGGCGGGCGACAACGAGCCCTATGACGGGGCGCTGCGCGGCGACACCATGTTCCGCCATTGCACGGCCAACGGCTTCGCCCACGCGCTCGTCGAGCTGCGTCAGGACCTGGTCGTCGCCGAGGCGGGAGCGGCGGAATGGGCGGAGCGTCTGGCGCCGATCCTTGACGCCATCAACGCCCGGCCCGATATCCACGAAGTGAGGATGGCCGGCTCGCGCACCGGTACTTTATGAAACAAAGAGGCTATCATGACCGATCTTTCGCGAGAGCAGAAGCGAGACCTGGAGGCCGCCGCCTTTCGCCGGTTGGTGGCGCATCTGCGTGAGCGCACGGACGTGCAGAACATCGACCTGATGAACCTCGCCGGCTTCTGCCGCAACTGCCTCTCCAACTGGTACCGCGAAGCGGCCGAGGAAGCCGGCCTCCCGCTGTCCAAGGACGAATCACGCGAAATCGTCTACGGCATGCCCTATGCCGAATGGCGGGAAAAATACCAGAAAGAGGCGAGCGACACGCAAAAGGCCGCCTTGGAGAAAAGCCGCCCCGGCGACCATTGACGTCCACACCACGGGCACACCATCGGCCTCAGCAAGCGCAAGCGTCTTGACCTCGGCCACCGGCTAAGGCATCGAGCCGGCATCCTTTCCAGTAGGTGCGCCCCGAGTCGCGGGCGTCATCCCCCTTCAGCCGGAGTGAACCATGGCCGACGACATCACCACCGAAACCGCGCAGACCGTTGCCGCCGGGCAGCTGCGTGCCTTCATCGAACGCATCGAGCGGCTCGAGGAGGAGAAAAAGACGATCGCCGACGACATCAAGGAAGTCTACGCCGAGATGAAGGGAACCGGCTTCGACACCAAGGCCGTGCGCACCATCGTCCGTCTGCGCAAGAAGGACCAGTCCGAGCGCCAGGAGGAAGAGGCGATGATCGACCTCTACAAGGCGGCGCTGGGAATGACCTGATTCGGAAAATAGTGTGGAAACGTCGGTCGAAGCTGCGGGGGATATTCAGTTCCAGGCAGCTTCGGCGGCCCGCCTTCGCTTCCGCTTCGCTGCAGCCACGCCGGGCATTGCTTCGCCTATATCACCTTCTCGGAGAGGACTTGAACCAGTCTTCCTACGCCAAGGCTAAGGAGGACACTCCTTCGTCTAACGGCCTCCGGGTGGCCTGCCACCCGAAGCTCGAAGAGCGAAGGGTGGTGGAGCTGAGGGGAATCGAACCCCTGACCTCATCATTGCGAACGATGCGCTCTCCCATCTGAGCTACAGCCCCGTTCCATCGGAACGGGGCGCATTTAGGTCCTGGGCACTATACCTGTCAAGCATTGGATTGCGGCAAGGGCACGGGACTTGCCGCGCCGCGCCCCAGTGGCTACATGTCGCAAAACCTTTGGGAGATCGGCATGCTCGCGCTCATCCAAACCATCGTCATGGCGCTCGACATCTACTGGTGGTTCATCATCGCCGCGGTGGTGTTTTCTTGGCTCTACGCGTTCAACGTGGTCAACCCGCGCAACCAGTTCGTGGGCATGTTCAGCAATTTCCTGTTCCGGGTGACGGAGCCGGCGCTGAGGCCGATCCGCAATGTCATGCCGGATTTGGGCGGCATCGACATCTCGCCGATCATCCTTCTCCTCATCATCTTCTTCCTCCGCCAGTTCATTCTCACGACAGTGGCCCCGGCGATCCTCTGACGATGGACACCCAGCCGCCGTCCTTCTTCCGCCTCACGGCAGAGGGGGTGGAAGTTTCCGTGCGGCTGACGCCAAAGTCCTCCAAGGACGCAGTCGAAGGGGTGGCGGAGACGGCGGACGGGCGTTGCCATCTGAAGGCGCGCGTACGCGCCGTGCCGGAGGACGGCAAGGCCAATAAGGCGCTGGAAAAGCTGCTGGCAAAATGGCTGGGCGTGCCAACGCGCGACGTGTCGCTTGTCACTGGTGCTACCTCGCGGCTGAAAACCCTGTATATCGCAGGCGATCCGCAGGCCCTCGCCCAACGGCTGCTGAGCGCCCGACAAGAAAAAGTATAGCCTTCGCGATGGATCTGCGGTAAAAGACACTACCACTTTAGGTAGAGGTAACACCATGAAATATTTACTTATAATTGTCTTTTCCGCTTTATTGTCCAGCGGCGCGCAGGCCTCGAATATTGACAGCGCCTATACCGAACTCAAGCCCGAGGAGAACTGTAGCCCCTTCGCCGGCGGCAATGGGGAGGGTGAGCACTGGAGCGATCTCGTCTGTTCAGGCTACAAGGGCTATCCCGTCCTCATCTATTACGGTGATGCGCGCGAATCCCTCTTCTACGGCTTTCCGCCGTCCGGCCATTTGGCGCCGGCCTGGGAATCCTTCTCCGGCTTCAACAGCGCCGGCCCCAGCATAGAGTGGCGTATCGTCAAGGAAGGCGGGCGTGAAATCCCCTTCGCCACCATTCACCGCTGGTCGGTCGCCGACGCGGACGATCCGGAAAAGCAGATCGAGGTGCTGGTCGTCGAGAAAGTCGCCCAGATCGGCACGTGGGAAGGCTGCTCCGTGGGCTATGTCGTCGCCACCGGCAAGGAAGACGCCAACGAGGAGGCGAGACGCATCGCCGACGCTCGGGCGCGCGACTTCGAGTGCGGCACCGATCAGCCAACGGTCATCGCCGGCAGCGTTCCCATGCCGGGTCTAACCCGCTGAGATAAGGTCTACGCCGCCGTACCCTTCGCCCGCTCGATCGCCTCTGTGATAAGGCGGCGGGCGGCGGCGGCGTCCATCCAGTCGCCGATCTTCACCCACTTGCCGGGCTCCAGATCCTTGTAGTGCTCGAAAAAGTGTTGGATCTGCTGCAGCGTGATCTCCGGCAGGTCGGTGAAATTCGTCACGTTCTCATAGCGGCGGGTGAGATGCGGCGACGGTACGGCGATGATCTTCTCGTCCTGGCCGGAATTGTCCTCCATGATGAGAACGCCGATCGGCCGCACATTGATGACGCAACCGGGAACGAGCTGACGCGTACTGCACACCAGAACGTCGATCGGGTCGCCGTCGTCGGAAAGCGTATGGGGCACGAAGCCGTAATTTCCCGGATAGGTCATCGGCGTGTAGAGGAAACGGTCGACAACGAGCGTGCCGGCCTTCTTGTCCATCTCATACTTGATCGGCTGCCCACCGACCGGCACTTCGACGATGACGTTCACATCCTCGGGCGGGTTGTCGCCGATAGAGATGGCCTCGATACGCATGGGGTCTTCCGGTGTTGTTGATGCTGCGGCGTGCCTAGCGGCTCTTGCCCGGTCAGGCAAGATGGCGAATCAACACGGATGGTTTCTGCCCGTTAATCCCACACGAAGGCGATCTTGCGCAGGGCCTTGCTGCCAAACACCTCGACACCTTCCGCCGCATCGCGCCCGCCCGCGCCTTCGTAGAAGGACAGCGCGCCGCTGTTCTCCTCCAGCGCCCAGACGACCAGACCCTTGAAGCCGTGGGCGGTAAGCATGTCGCGCGCCGCCTGGAAGAGGCGCCGTCCCATTCCGATGCCCTGATATTCGGGACTGAGATAAAGCTCGTAAATCTCACCCCCCTGCTTGAGCTCACGCGCCCGGTTGCGCCCCAGCGTGGCATAGCCGGCCACCTCGCCGCCGACCTCCATCACCAGCACCGTGGCCGAGCGGCGTATGGCATTGGCCCACCAGCGCGGCCCGCGGCGCCCGATCATCGCGTTGAGCGCGCGATGCGGGATGATGCCGGCATAGGCGCCGCGCCAGGCGCGGTCGTGCACCGCAGCGATGGCCTCGGCATCCTGCGGATCCGCCCGTCTGATGTCGATCGAAAGCGTCGTCATGATCGATTAACCATAAACGCCGTCACCCGCCCCGGCAAGACGGACGAAGGTCCTCAATTGGGGTTAAGCCCGTCAGATTTCGACCAGGTGATTGTCGATCTCGTTGGGGTTTTCGTCGCCCGCGGGAAAGTGGGCAGCAAGCTCGGCACCGACGATCTCCACCGCCTCGGCAAAGCCTTCGGCGAGCACACCGCGCGCCGCGGCCCCCGTGAGCTTCGCCACGGTTTCGTTCCAGCGCTCCTGCGGCACCCGCGCATTGATACCCGCGTCGGCCATCACCTCGGCATAATGCTCGGCCAGTGAGACGAAGATCAGAACGCCCGTCCGCTCGCGGGTCATGTGGATATTGTGGGCGAAAAACTGACGCAGGGCCTCCCCGTGGGCGCGCCGATAGCGCAGCCCTCGCGGAACGAAACATATGCGCCAGCCCGGAAACGCCCTCAGCACCAGGAGCGCGGCGCCCAGCGCCGCAAGTTCGGCGGCAACCAGCATCGCGGGCGTGATGCTCACCCACCAGTAATGCAGAGCGAAAGCCGCCAGCAGGCTGACGACCAGGATCGACAGGGCGACGAAAAAGGCGGCGGGATAGAAATAGCTGTCGCTCGCGCGCGCCAGGACGCAATAGATCTCGCCGGAAGTCCGGCTCTCCGCTCGCCCGATCGCATCGGCAACACGTTTCCGCTCTTCATCGGTGAAGATGTTTGCGTTCGCCATCGGTCTCACCAGCTCCCTGAAGCGCCGCCGCCACCCGACGAGCCGCCGCCGCCGGAAAACCCACCGCTGCTGCCCGACGACCAGCCGGACGAGCCGCTGCGTCCACCGCTCCTACCGCGAGAGGTGTAGTCGAACTCCATGCCCAACCACCGATAGCGCCTGGGGCCGATCTTGCGGCCGAAAAACTGTGGCAGAAACGCGAAGGCGAAGCCGCCAAAGAAGATGGTGCCCCACACGATGAAGAACAGGACCACCGGCCAGATGGGCTCCGCGTTCTCCTCCGCGGCGCGCCGGGCGCGGGCTTCCAGCTCGGCGGCATTGCCTTCGAGCACGGTGACGATATCGTCGACGGCGCCCGTAATGCCGCCGGCATAATCCCCCGCACGGAAGGCCGGAACCATTGTGTTCTCGATGATGAGCTTGGCATGCAGGTCCGTCAGCGTCCCTTCCAGCCCGTAGCCCACCTCGATGCGCATCCTGCGGTCGTTGAGCGCCACCAGAAGCAGCACGCCATTGTCCTCGCCGGCCTGGCCCAGGCCCCAGGCGCGGAACAGGCGGTTGGCGTAGGGCTCGATGGCTTCGCCGTCGAGACTTTCGATGGTAGCAACCACGATCTGGTCCGACGACTTTGCCTCGAAGGCCGCGAGCTTTTCCGTGAGCCCCGCCTCGGCCCCGGCGTCGAGCAGGCCGGCATTGTCCACCACGCGGCCTGTGAGCTGGGGCAGTTCGGCCGCGAGCGCGGACACGGCAAACAGAAGCAGGCCTGCGCAAACCCAGGCGAAAACACCCCGTCCCGCCATGCGGTAATATCCCGTCAGGCTAAAGCAATTCCAGGAAAAGTGGAAATCGGTTTTCCGTCCGGAATTGCGACAAAACAATGAGTTAGACCAGTTCATCGGTTCCATGAAACGATGAACTGGTCTAGCCGCCATTGCCGAAATCGACTTCGGGCACCTGCATATTCTCTTCGGAGATCGTGAAGCTCTGCATCGGCTCGGCGTCGGTGAACCAGAACTTCGCCCACAAGAGCGACGGCAGCGTCCGGAGCGAGGTGTTGTAGAGCCGCACCGCCTCGATATAGTCGCGCCGGGCCACCGCGATGCGGTTTTCCGTGCCTTCAAGCTGCGCCTGGAGCGCCAGGAAATTCTGGTTCGCCTTCAGGTCCGGATAGTTCTCCACCACCGCGAGCAGCCGCGACAGCGCCCCGGTCAGCTGCGCCTGGTTTTCCTGGAAGACACGGAACGCCTCCGGGTCGGTCAGCATGTCCGGCGTTATCTGCACCTGTGTCGCTTTGGCGCGCGCTTCCACCACCCCTTCGAGCACCTCGCGCTCGTGGCTGGCATAGCCCTTCACCGTCTCCACCAGATTGGGGATCAGGTCCGTGCGGCGCTGATACTGATTCAGGACCTCGCTCCACGCCGCCTTCGCCTGCTCCTCCCGTGTGGGGATGGTGTTGAACCCGCAGGCAGAAAGGAAGGGCAGCGTGAGGAGAAGCAAGAGAAAGACACGAAAGCTCTTCGGCGCCAAGGTCGCCAGGGTCAATGAGTTCGGCATGAAAAATCCTCGAATCGAAAATCGACCGGGGCGGAGAATAATGCTATTCGCCTGGCAAGGGAATGACCGACAAGAAACGGACCGACAGGCGGATGGGCGACAAGCGCCGCGACGAGCAGGCACAGGAGGAGTCTCGCCGCATCCTGGAGCGCGTCGACCGGGAATCGGACCTCTTCATGCGCATGGCCTCTAGAGCGCGCGACCATCTCACCGCATCGGAAGCGCAAAGCGAGGACTGGACGGAGCTGTGGGGCCGGCGCATCGGCCGTGTCCTGGGAGTGCTCTTTGCGCTCGCTCTCATCATCTGGCTGTGGTCGTATCTGGCGGGCGGCGCATCGTGACGGAGACGATGGACGGCGTCCCCCGCCGGCGCGCAGTCGTCGTCATATCGAGCCACGTAGCGCGCGGCTCGGTGGGAAATCGCGCCTCCGTCTTCGCGCTGGAGACGCTGGGGCATCCCGTGTGGGCGGTGCCGACGGTCATGCTGCCCTGGCATCCCGGCCACGGACCGGCGACGCGCATCGTGCCGCCGGCTGCCGATTTCGCCGCCTTCATGCGCGATCTGGAGGAGGCGCCCTGGTTGGGCGAGGTCGCCGCGGTGCTCTCTGGCTATCTTGGCGAGGCCGCGCAGGCCCCCGCGGTTGCCTCGCTGGTGCGTCGGGTGAAGGAGAAAAACCCCGAGGCGCTCTACGTCTGCGATCCCGTCATCGGTGACATCGGCGGGCTTTACGTGCCGAAAGCCGTCGCCGCGGCCATGCGGGAGGACCTTTTGCCACTCGCCGACATCGCCACGCCCAACCGCTACGAGCTGGCCTGGTTCGCCGGTGAAAAGCTGGAGACGATCGAGGCGCTCGCCGATGCCGCCCTTCGCGCCGCCCCGCCCGCCATGCTGGTGACCTCGGCGCCCGGTTCGGCAAAAAGCAGCATAGGCAACCTGCTCCTCATGCCCGGGGAAGCGCATCTGGCCGAGCATCCCGCCATAGAGGATCCCGCCAAGGGGCCGGGCGACCTGACGGCGGCGCTGCTTCTGGCTTGGCTGTTGCGCGGCGCATCACCGGCGGAAGCGCTCCGCCGCACCACTGCGGCGGTATTCGAAGCGCTGGCGCGCACAGCCGAGCGCGGCGCCGACGAACTCATGCTGGAGACCGATGCCAAAAGCCTTTCCAGGCCCACTGCGACCGTGCAGATGCGCCCCGTTCCGCTGCCCCGCGGGGCCTAGTGGTGCGATCCTGATAGGATGGTACTATCTGCTTCGGTCAGACCACCAGCGTGCCTAGATAGCGCTTACAGCCTTGCGAACCGCGCTCCTCCCGGCTATTTGCGGTATCCATGATACACCTGCCTGAGCGGCTCCTGGCCGGATATCGCAATTTCATGTCTCGGCGCTATCCCACCGAAAGCGCCCGCTATCAGTCTCTGGCGCGCGACGGGCAGTCGCCGGACACAATGGTGATCGCCTGCTGCGATTCGCGCGCCGCTCCCGAGACTGTCTTCGACGCCGGTCCCGGTGAGCTCTTCGTGGTGCGCAACGTCGCCAACCTCGTGCCGCCCTACGCGCCTGACGACCGCCTCCACGGCACCTCCGCCGCCCTCGAATTCGCCGTGCAGAGCCTCAAGGTGAAGCACATCGTCGTGATGGGGCACGGCCGCTGCGGCGGCATCGGCGCCGCGCTCAACCCGTCACCCGAGCCGCTGTCGCCGGGCGACTTCATCGGCAAGTGGATGGGCCTCGTCGCGCCCGCCGCCGAGGCCGTCTCCGGCAACACCATGATGACGGCGGCGGAGCGCCAGACCGCGCTGGAGCGCATCTCCATCCGCTATCAGGTGGCCAACCTGCGCACCTTCCCCTGCGTAAAGATCCTCGAGGACAAGGGCCGGCTCACCTTGCACGGCGCATGGTTCGACATCCAGACCGGCGAACTCTGGGTAATGGACCCCAAAACCGGTGACTTCGCCCGCCCCGACCTTGGCTGATCCATCGCTAGACCAGTTCATCGTTCATGGAATCGATGAACTGGTCTAGCTCTTTTTTGTCGCAATTCCGGACGGAAAACCGGTTTCCACTTTTCCTGGATTTGCTAACCGGGCACGACGGAAACCACGGATGCCTGCGCCGGCTCCGGCAGGCGCCGCCACAGGAGCCATGCCACAATCGCCATAGCCCCCATTATCGGCACGACCACACTCATGGCGAAGACCGGCTCGCCGATAAGGGCGATGATCGACCCGCCCACGAGCCCGCCGCCCATCTGCATGAACCCAGCCAGGGCCGCCGCCGCGCCGGCGATATGCGGGAAGGGCGCCAGCGATGCAGTCATCATCGCCGGCATGACGAAGGAAATACCGATGGCATAGAGGCCGACGGGACCCATCACGCTCAGGAAGCTGGGCGGCGCGGCGTTGAGCAGATAGGCGAGCAGCGTGCCGCCGAGCGCGATGAAGCCAAGGCCGACGGGCACCAGGCGGTAGGCGCTGACGCGGCGCATGAGAAAACGCACCGCCAATGCACCGACGAAGAACATGCCCGACTGCATCAGCATGCCGACGCCGAATGCCGACGGGGACAGCCCGACGCGGCCCATGAGGATGAAAGGCAGCACCGTCGCCTGGGTATACAAGGCGCCGACGCTGCCCGCGATGACCATGCCGGAGGTCAGGAAATAGGGGCTCTTGAGCAGCGTTCCATAGGCCCGCATGAGCCCGCGTGGACTGATGCGCGAAAGATCCCGGCTCACCGTCTCGCGCATCCAGAACCGCACGACGAGCACGATAACGAAACCGGCTGCCAGCATGATCAGGAAGATGGCGTGCCACCCGGCAAGCTCCATCGTCAGCCCGCCAATCGTCGGCGACAAGGCAGGGCCGATCGCAAGGATGATGCCCATCAGGTTCATGATGCGGGCGGACTGCTCATGCGTGAAGAGATCGCGCACCACCGCCCGCGCCACGGCCACGCCGACGGCGGCGCCGAACCCCTGCAGAAAACGCGCGGCGATCAGCACCTCCACGCTCGGAGCCAGCACCGCTAACAGGCTTGCCAGCGCATAGATGCCCATGAAGGCAAAGGTGACGGGCTTGCGCCCGAACCCGTCCGAAAGTGGGCCGCAGAAGAGCTGCGAGACGGCAAAGCCGGCGAAATAGAGCGACAGCGTCATCTTCACGGCAGCCTCCGTGCTGCCGAACGCCTCGACGATCTGCGGCATGGCGGGCGTGTAGAGCGCCATGGAGACCGGCCCCACGGCCACGAGCATGGCGCCGATCATGCTGACGCGGCGCTCGCTCATGATCGGCGCCGCCATGGAGATGGCATCGCTCTGAATGTTCATTCGCTTTCGCTTGCCTCCGGCGCGGCCCGCGCCGCCACGTTCACGCGCCGCCGGTGAAGTTGCCGCGCACCGCCTTCAAGAGTTCCTGGAGGCCGGACCATTCCGCCTCGCTTAAGTTCCCGCGCGCGCGCGAACGCACCTTCAGCCCCACACGCCGGACCGCTTCCAGCGCGCCGTCAGCCTTTTCCGTCAGGCGCACCAGCTTGGCGCGGCGGTCGGAGGGGTCCGGCACGCGCTTGACCAGCCCCCGTTCCTCGAGCCGGTCGAGATAGGCGCTGAGCGTCATCGCCTCCAACCCCATGCGCTCGGCCAAGACGTTCTGGCGCACCTCGCCGAAGCGCGCGGCATAGACGAGCGTACGCGCCTCTCCCGGCGTCACGCCGATGCCCGCCGCCTCGATGCATCGGTCCATCTCCGCCCGTATCAGGCGCGCCAGATCGGTAACGAGAAAGCCGAAGGAATCGGGATCGAATCGAGGGCTCAAAAAGTCTCCTCGCGAGATGGCTCGCAAAATAGTAAGTGTTGCTTATTAAATGCGAATGTAAGCGCGCGCCCGGCGGAGTCAAGTTCAAGTGTTGCGCAGCGAGCCCGCCGGCTCTACATCGGGTACGGTCTGCTGTTCCCGCGCCTCCTTTTCCTGCTTCGTTTCAAGGGTTTCCCATGGCTCCTGCCCCCTCCGCCGTCGATCTTGCGACACATCCGCTCACCGCGTGGAACGGGCCGCTCGGCCTGCCCGAGTTCGGCCACATCGACGAAAGCACACTCTCATCGGCCTTCGACGCCGCCCTTGCCGCCCACGAGGTGGAGATCGCCGACATCGCCGGGAATGACGAAACGCCGAGCATCGACAACACGCTTGCCGCGCTCGAGCTTTCCGGCGAGCCGCTGTCGCGCGTCTCGGCCGTCTTCTGGTGCCGCGCCGGCGCACATACGAACGAGACGATCCAGAAGCTGGAGCGCGAGATCTCGCCGCGCATGGCGCGCCACTATTCCCGCATCACCATGAACGAGGCGCTGTTCAGGCGCCTCGACACGCTCTACGCGGCGCGCGAAACCCTCGACCTCGACAAGGAGACGGACCGCGTTCTGGAAAAGACGTGGAAGCGCTTCGTCCGCGGCGGTGCCAGGCTCGACGCGGAAGGCAAAACGCGCCTTGCCGAGATCAACGAGGAGCTTGCCGCCCTCGGCGCCCGTTTCGGCCAGAACGTGCTGGCCGACGAGAGCAAATGGGCGCTGTTCCTGGACGAGAGCGACCTCGCCGGTCTGCCCGCCTCGCTAAGAAGCGCAATGGCGGAGGCAGCCGAATCCCGTGGAGAGCCCGGCCGCTACGCCGTCACCCTGTCGCGCTCCATCGCCGAGCCCTTCCTTGCCGCCTCCGCCCGCCGCGACCTGCGCGAGACGGTGCTTCATGCCTTCATCCGCCGCAGCGAGAACGAGGGCGAGGCGAACAACGCCGGCATCGTGCGCGACACGCTTCGGCTGCGCGCCGAGAAGGCGCGGCTGCTCGGCTACGAGAACTACGCAGCCTACAAGCTCGACGACACGATGGCCAAGACGCCGGACGCCGTGATGGAACTCCTTGAGCCCGTCTGGAAGAAGGCGCGCGAAAAGGCGGCCGAGGACGAGAAGGAACTGCAGCGCATTGCCGCCGCCGAAGGCCACAACCACGCCATTGCCCCCTGGGACTGGCGCTACTACGCCGAGAAACTGCGTGGTGAGCGTTTCGCCTTCGACGAAAGCGCGCTGGAGCCCTATCTGGCGCTCGAAAACGTTATCGCCGCCGCCTTCGACGTCGCCCACCGCCTCTTCGGCCTCACCTTCGAGGAGCAGAAGGGCATAGCCGCATGGCACGAGGACGTGCGGGCTTTTACCGTGAAGAACGGCGACGGGACGACGCGCGGCGTCTTCCTCGCCGACTATTTCAACCGCCCTTCGAAACGCTCCGGTGCCTGGATGAGCGCGCTCCAGTCCGGCTTCAAGCTCGGCCGAGGCCAAAAGCCCATCGTCTATAACGTGATGAACTTCGCCAAGCCGCCCAAGGGCAAGCCGGCGCCCCTGTCCGTGGACGACGCGCGCACGCTGTTCCACGAGTTCGGCCACGCCCTGCACGGCCTGCTGAGCGACGTCACCTGGCCCTCCATATCCGGCACCGCCGTCGCCCGCGATTTTGTCGAACTCCCCTCGCAGCTTTTCGAGCACTGGTTCACCGTGCCGGAGGTGCTTTCCAGGCACGCCCGCCATGTGGAGACCGGCGAGCCCATGCCGCAAGAGCTTCTGGAGAAGATGCGCGCTGCGCGCAATTTCGGCTCCGGCTTCGCCACGGTGGAGTTCACCGCCTCCGCATTGGTCGACATGGCCTTCCACGCACGGGAGGAGGCGCCGGAGGACCCGCTGCGCTTCGAGGCGGAGACCCTGGAAAAGCTCGAAAAGCCCGCGGCCATCCCCATGCGCCACCGCACGCCGCACTTCCTGCACGTCTTCTCCGGTGACGGCTATTCGGCCGGCTACTACTCATACATGTGGTCGGAGGTGTTGGACGCCGATGCCTTCCGCGCCTTCGAGGAGGCCGGCGACCCGTTCAACCGAGAGGCCGCCGAAAAACTCCACCGCCACATCTATTCCGCCGGCGGCTCGGCCGACCCGGAAGAACTCTACATGGCCTTCCGCGGCCGGCTGCCGAGCCCGGAGGCGATGATGGAGAAGAAGGGGCTCGTCTAGGCCGCCATGCGAATTCTCCGCAAAGGATGGAAGAAACCGATCGCCACGTCCTTGTAGCTTAGAAAAATCGTCTCATTCCTACTGCATTTATGGAAATTGCATCTTGACGGTTTCCTCGCTAACTACACGCCGTTGCCACAAGGTACGGCGTGACGGAGATAGCGATGCAGGATTGTTCGGCGCTCGAAGTGACAGCGTTTTTCGAGGAGTACACCTCTTCCCTGCAATATGTCGCGGCCGACCCCGCGACGAACAGGTGCGCGATCATCGATCCTGTGCTCGACTTCGACGAAAAATCCGGCGCCACGGCCACACACAGCGCCGACGAGATCCTGGCCTTCATCGAGAAGCGGGGCCTCACCGTCGAGTGGATTCTCGACACTCACCCCCACGCCGACCATTTCTCCGCGGCAGATTATCTGAGACGAAAGACTGGCGCACCCACAGCCATCGGCGCAAGGGTGGTCGAAGTCCAGAAGCTCTGGAAAGAGATTTACAACTGGCCGGATTTCCCTACCGACGGTTCGCAATGGGACAAGCTTTTCGCCGAGGGGGAGAGCTTCCTTGTGGGGGAAATCCCGGCGAAGGTGCTCTTCTCCCCCGGTCACACGCTCGCCTCCATCACCTATGTCATCGGTGATGCCGCCTTCGTGCACGATACGCTCTTCATGCCTGACAGCGGCACGGCGCGCGCGGATTTCCCCGGCGGAAGCGCCCAACAGCTCTGGAATTCGATCCAGGAAATCCTCTCGCTTCCGGACGAAACGCGCCTTTTCACTGGCCACGACTACCAGCCGGGCGGACGCGAGCCCCGCTGTCAAAGCACCGTGGCCGAGCAGAGGGCGGAGAACATCCATATTTCAAGATGCCGAACGACGGAGGAATTCGTTCGAGTGCGCCAGGCGCGTGACAAGACACTCCCCATGCCGAGGCTTATCCTTCACGCGCTGCAGGTGAATATGAATGGCGGGCGGCTGCCGGAACCGGAAAGGAACGGGCGGCGCTATCTCAAATTTCCACTAAACGCGCTTAGAAGGGACATTTGAAGGTCGAGTATACTACCTGATCGACCGTCGCGAAACGCTTTGAATCGCCATCATGACTTACGTTTGCCATTTTCTGCATAAACTATAGTATAGTCAGAATTAATCTGAATTAATGCATCATAATTATTGGATATAGTCATTTGGTCAAATATATCTCACCTGTCCTATTCGGGCTGGCATGTCTCGCACTTTCTGGATGCATTTCCGGCGGAGAGCGTCATGCTTGCATGAACGACCAGTGCTCCACCCCTAAAGGCATGTTCGACGATGGCAATGAAGTGATCTACGATAACGGAATGCTCACCGATGGTGGAGACGGCGGTCGATTCGGAGTCCCCCCGCCTTCCTACCCTCCGGAAAGGATCATTAGGTAGCCATAATTCGCAGGCGTGGCACTCCATACGCCGACCGAAAGTCCCTATATTAAAGCGGCGCTCCATCGGCACCTCCCTTTCGCAATTGCGAAAAAACCTGTATGAGCGCGGCCAACGAAGATACGGCCGCGCCTGAAGCCGCGTCCGACGACCCCGAAGAGAACCAATGAAACTCCGCAATATTGCGATCATCGCCCATGTCGATCATGGGAAGACCACCCTTGTCGACGCGCTCCTGAAGCAGTCGGGCTCCCTGCGCGACAACCAGCGCGTCGACGAGCGCGCCATGGACTCCAACGACCTGGAGAAGGAGCGCGGCATCACCATCCTCGCCAAGGCCACCTCCGTGGTCTGGAAGGACGTGCGCATCAACATCGTCGACACGCCCGGCCATGCCGACTTCGGCGGCGAGGTGGAGCGCATCCTCAACATGGTGGATGGCGCGGTGCTTCTGGTGGACGCAGCCGAAGGGCCGATGCCGCAGACCAAGTTCGTCGTCGGCAAGGCGCTGAAGGTGGGGCTGAAGCCCATCGTCGCCGTCAACAAGATCGACCGGCCGGACGCGCGCGCCGACGAGGTGATCAACGAGGTCTTCGACCTCTTCGCCGCCCTCGACGCCACCGACGAGCAGCTCGATTTTCCGATCCTCTACGGCTCCGGCCGCGATGGCTGGATGAGCGATGATCCAGCCGGTCCGCAGGACGGCGGCCTGGCGCCGCTCTTCGACCTGGTGCTGAAGCACGTGCCGGAACCCTCCGTCGACGAAGGGCCGTTCCGCATGATCGGCACCATCCTCGAGGCCAATCCCTTCCTCGGCCGCATCATCACCGGGCGCGTCGCTTCCGGCACCGTGAAACCGAACCAGGCAGTCAAGGTGCTTTCGCACGACGGCAGCCTGCTGGAGCAGGGCCGCATCTCGAAGATCCTCGCCTTCCGTGGCCTCGAGCGTCAGCCCATCGACGAAGCACAGGCAGGCGACATCGTCGCCATCGCCGGCTTGTCGAAGGGCACGGTGGCCGACACCTTCTGCGACCCCTCCGTAGCGCAAGCAATGAAGGCCCAGCCCATCGATCCGCCGACGGTCACGATGAGCTTCCTCGTCAACGATTCGCCGCTCGCCGGCACCGAGGGCGACAAGGTGACGAGCCGCGTCATCCGCGACCGTCTCCTGAAGGAGGCGGAAGGCAACGTGGCGTTGAAGATCGAGGAATCGGCCGACAGGGACTCCTTCTTCGTCTCCGGCCGCGGCGAGTTGCAGCTTGCCGTCCTCATCGAGACCATGCGCCGCGAGGGTTTCGAGCTTGCCGTCTCGCGCCCGCGCGTCGTCATGACGAAGGACGACAGCGGCCAGCTTCTGGAGCCTATCGAGGAAGTCGTCGTCGACGTCGACGAGGAGCACGCCGGCATCGTTGTGCAGAAGATGTCGGAGCGTAAAGCCGAGATGGTGGAGCTCCGCCCCTCGGGTGGCGACCGCCAGCGCCTCGTCTTCCACGCGCCCACCCGCGGCCTCATCGGCTACCAGTCGGAGCTTCTGACCGACACGCGTGGCACGGCGGTCATGAACCGCCTGTTCCACGAATACCAGCCCTACAAGGGCGAGATCGGCGGCCGCGTCAACGGCGTGCTGATTTCGAACGACTCGGGCGAGGCCGTGGCTTTCGCGCTGTGGAATCTGGAAGACCGCGGCCCGATGGTCATCGACCCGGGCGTGAAGGTCTACCAGGGCATGATCATCGGCATCCACTCGAGAGACAACGACCTGGAAGTGAACGTCCTGAAGGGCAAGAAGCTCTCCAACGTGCGCGCCGCCGGCAAGGACGAGGCGGTGAAACTCACTCCGCCCATCCGCATGACGCTGGAGCGCGCGCTTTCCTGGATCCAGGAGGACGAGCTGGTGGAGGTGACGCCGAAGTCCATCCGCCTGCGCAAGCTCTATCTCGACCCCCACGAGCGCAAGCGTTTCGAGAAGCAGAAGATGGCGGGCGCGGCGTAAGCCTCACCCACCCAGCCACTCGATCCAGCGTCCGTGAAAGTCGCAGCGGGCAAGGTCTCGCGTTTCTCCCACAGGCCACAGCGTAAGCCGCAGCCGGGCAAAGCCGGTATCGCCCGAGACCGGCTCCATTCTCAGCCAGGCGAGCGGGGTGGAGCCCGGCGCATTGCCCGCCTCGTCGAGCAGGGTCTCGATATGCCGGCGCTTCTCGTATGGCAGGTATTGCCACATGATCGAGTGGAACAGCACGAAGACCGCGTCATCGCCTCTTGCGGCAAGCTCCGCGGCGATGAAATCCGCGGCGTCGGCCTTCTCGATGCTGAACGGCGTCTCCCGCGCCAGCGCGAGCGCCGCTTCCAGCCGCTCAAGCCGCGCCGTCTGGTCAGGCCAGACGTAGGACTTCAGCCGCAATCTCTCCTCGGCATCCGCAACGTCGACGGGCACCACATCGCTGCCCTTTCGCGAGGCGATGTCGAGGAAGCCGCCCAATGGGGGCGCCTTGCCGCGCGCCTCTGCCGTCAGCTTCACGGGCGAGGCCTCGTCGCCCCAACAAGCCTCGCCATAGCGATAGTGAAAGCGATCGAAGAGAAGGTTGAGCCCGGCGCTCGATCCGATCTCGCGGATGGCAAGCGGCATGCCCGCCTCCCGGCCGATAGCGAGGAAGCCAGGCAGAAGCATCGCCGCCCGGGCGATCTCGTTGGTCTGCGGCGGCGAATCGAGCCCTTGCACAAGCCGCGCATCGTGCCGGGCGATTGCCGCCGTCAACGCCTCGCGCAGCGCCTCGTCCGTTACCTGGTTGGGCGGATAGGCGGCGGCAAGCGCCGGATCGGCGCCTGAAAGCACAAGCGCATGCAGCGCCCCGGCAAGCCGCAGCGCGACCGCGTCGCTGCGCGGCTTTCCCGGCCAGGCGGCGACGCGGCGACCCGTCTCGGTGCTTTCGTCCAGGAGGTCCGAAAGCAGGCGACACAGCCGTGCGGTGAAGGGAGAGCCCAGCGTTTCGCTGCCGTCCGCCTGTTTCAGGAAGTGCTCTTCGATCTTTCCGCTGAGCGTCACGACCCCCTCCCCGCCCGCTTATGCTTCCGCCCCGCCGTCACCCCGCCGTCTCGGCCAGCGCCTTCTCGACCTCGGGCATCAGATCGTTCTTGAGGCTGCGCGGCGTGAAGGGGCCCACATGCTTGTAGCGTATCGTCCCGTCGGGGCCGACAAGGAAAGTTTCCGGCACGCCGTAGACACCCCACTCGATCGCCGCCCGCCCGCTCTGGTCGACGCCGATGGCATCGAACGGATTGCCGAGCTCGCCGAGGAAGCGGCGGGCGTTCTCCGGCCTGTCCTTGTAGTTGAGGCCGACAAGCCGAATGCGCTCGTCCCCGCCCAGTTGCATCAGGAACGGGTGTTCGTCGCGGCACGGCAGGCACCAGGAGCCCCACACGTTCACCAGCGTCACATTGCCCTGGAAATCGGCCGGCGAAAGGCCCGGTAGGTCCACGCCCTCGAGCGGCGGCAGCTCCGTCTGCGGCGCCGGCTGGCCGATGAGCGCGGAAGGCACGACCGACGTGTCGCGGCCGGAGAAGAGCTGCGCCAGGAACACCGCCGACAGCGCCAGAAAAACCACAAGCGGCAAGAGGAGCAAGAAGAGGATGAGCCGGCGCGGTTTCTGCACCCGTTCCTGGTCCGTCGTCATCTGGCTGCCTCCGTCCTGGCCGAGCGCCGGCGCACGCCGCGCTCTTCCAGTTCCTTGAGCGCCCGCTTCTGCGCCTTCTGATCGAGCAGGATCCACGCCGCCAGCCCGGCAATCGCGAGAGCCGAGATGGCATAGGCCGCCACGACATAGGCCAGATGCGTCATGACGCCTGCCCCTCCGCGAGCTTCCCTTCCGCTGCCCGCGCCGACAAGCGCCGCATGGCGCTCACCCTGCGCCGCCAAATCTCGGCGCGCATCGCCATGAGATGCAGCGCCAGGAACAGAAGCGTGAAGCCCGCCGCCGAGATCAGGAGCGGCCACAAGAGGCTCGGGTGGATGGTCGGCCCGTCGAGGCGGAACACGGAGGCCGGCTGGTGCAGCGTGTTCCACCAGTCGACCGAGAACTTGATGATCGGGATGTTGATGAAGCCGACCAGCGTGAGGATCGCCGCGGCGCGCGCCGCCCGGCTCTGGTCGTCAAGCGCCCGCGTCAGCGCAATGATGCCGAGATACATGAGGAACAGCACGAACACCGAGGTTAGCCGCGCGTCCCACACCCACCACGTGCCCCACATGGGCTTGCCCCAGATGGAGCCGGTGACGAGAGCCAGCGCCGTGAAGACGGCGCCGATGGGCGCGGCCGCCTTGAGCGCGACATCGGCCAGCGGATGCCGCCACACCAGCGTGCCGAGCGCCGAAGCCGCCATCAGCGTGTAGCAGAACATGGCGAGCCACGCGAAGGGCACGTGGATATACATGATGCGCACCGTGATGCCCTGCTGGTAGTCCTCGGGCGCGGCAAAGGCCATGCCGAGGCCGACGACGAGCACCAGCACCGCCGCTCCCCCCAGCCACGGCACAAGGCTGCCCGCAAGCGCCAGAAAGCGCGTCGGGTTGGCGAGCGCGGTCAGCCGCGCCGTCAGATTGGCCGTTTCACTCATCCTGTCGTAAATAGACCGCCAGACCGTCCCTAGCAATTCATCCACATTGCCGCAGCAGGCCGCGCGGCTCACATTCTCGTGCCCGTCAGTCGGCGTTGCGCAGGGCCAGCGCCGCCGCCGCCGGGCCAATGACGGCGAAGAACAGGGTCAGCGCGACGAGGATGAGGAAGGCCGGCAGAAACGGGTCGGGCTCGGCCACCGCCCCCCGGCTCGCCGCCACGCCGAAGATGAGGACGGGGATCGAAAGCGGCAGGATCAGAACGGAAACGAGCAGCCCGCCCCGCGGCAGCGCCACCACCAGCGCAGCCCCCACAGCGCCGATGAAGGTGATGGCCGGCGTGCCGACGAGAAGCGTCAGCGTCGCCGCGGCAAGGCCTGTCGGCGGCACGTTCATGAACAGGCCGAGCAGCGGCGCCACCGCCACCAGCGGCAACACGTTCGCCGTCCAGTGCGCCAGGCATTTGACGAACACGGTCAGCGCCAGCATGTGCCGACCGTCGGCGATCAGCATGAGGTCGAGCGAACCGTCCTCGCGGTCTGCCTGAAACAGCCGCTCCAGCCCCAGGAGGCTCGCAAGCAAAGCGCCGATCCACAGGATCGCCGGGCCGATGCGGGCAAGCAGATTGAGGTCAGGCCCGACGCCGAAGGGGATGACGGCGACGACGGCGAGGAAGAAGAGCACGCCCGTCAAGGCGCCGCTGCCGGCGCGGATGCCGAGCCTGACTTCGCGAAGGTAGAGGGCGAGCATCAGGAGCTTCCCCTGTAGGATGAGTGGAGAGCACCAGCGTAGCCGACTTCCCCTCCCCCTTGGGGGGAGGGGTGGGTGGGGGTCCGCGCGAAGCGCGACGAAGAACGAATTTTGTTACCCTGCGGGCCTAACCCCCACCCCTCACCCCTCCCCACAAGGGGGAGGGGGGTCCGATACGCCGGCGCTTCTCCCCTGAGGACCCCGACAGGGCAGAGGGGAGGGTGTCGGGAGCCAGCGGAAACGGTTTTCATCGCGCTTGCCCCCCCATCGCCAACTCCCCCGCCCCCTCAAGCCCCAGCGGCAGATGCGTCGCCGCCACGATCATCCCGCCCTCTCGAAGATGCCCCCGCATCAATTCCGCAAACCGCCCCTCCGACGCCCGGTCGAGGCCCGCCGTCGGCTCATCGAGCAACCACACCGGCCGATGCGAAACCAGCAGCCGTGCGATCGCCGCCCGCCGCCGCTGCCCGGTGGAGAGATAGCCGAACGGCAGATGCCCGATATCCTCCAGCCCCACCGTCTCCAGCGCCTCCGATGCCGTCATCCGCGCCTGCCCGAGGAAGCGCTGCCAGAAAACCAGGTTCTCCTCCACGGTCAGCGCGGTCTTCATCGCGTTGAAGTGCCCCAGATAATGGCAGGCGGCCCTGATATCCGGCCACTCCTCCCCGCCTCCGTCCAGCGCCAGCCGCCCCGCCGCCGGCCTCAGGAGTCCGGCGAGGATGCGCAGAAGCGTTGTTTTGCCGGCTCCATTCGGCCCGGTCACCAACAGCGCTTCGCCGCATGCGACCGCAAACGAGGTGTCGGAAAAAATGACTTCCCCGCCACGCTCACCGCTCAGCGCCTCGGCGGCAAGCCGCATGGTTTTCTGTCCGTCCGGCAATGGGTGTCCCTAGAAAATCGACAACGGGAAAGTTTCACGAAACTCGGTATGGAACTCTTCTACGAAATTCTCTATATCCCGGACAACCACGCCAGCGGTCGGCGTGTCACTTTGTGCCGATACCCGCGCGCGCGCCGTCTTGACCGGCCGGGACGCAGGGGAGCGGACAGCGGAAATGATCGCACCCGCACCTACGCGCCTGTCGCCTCAGGAGTCCGTTCCCGTTTCGGATGAACAGACTAGGATAGGATCGCTCGTGTCTATTTCTTCCCTCGACAGTTACAAATGCCGCCGCAGCCTCAAGGTTGGCGATAAGGAATACACCTATTTCGACCTCAAGGAGGCGGAGAAGAACGGCCTTTCCGGCATCGCCCGGCTTCCCTTCTCCATGAAGGTGCTTTTGGAGAACCTGTTGCGCCGCGAGGACGGGCGCTCTGTCACCAAGGAAAGCATCCAGGCTGTGGCAAGCTGGCTCGAGGATAAGGGCACGGCCGGCGTCGAGATCGCCTATTCTCCGGCCCGCGTCCTGATGCAGGACTTCACGGGCGTCCCGGCGGTGGTCGACCTCGCCGCCATGCGCGATGCCATGGCAGCACTCGGCGGCGATCCGGAGAAGATCAACCCGCTGGTGCCGGTAGACCTCGTCATCGACCACTCGGTCATCGTCGACGAGTTCGGCACGCCGAAGGCCTTCCAGCGCAATGTCGAGCTGGAATACAAGCGTAACGGCGAGCGCTACCGCTTCCTGAAATGGGGCCAGCAGGCATTCAAGAACTTCCGTGTCGTGCCTCCCGGCACCGGCATCTGCCACCAGGTGAACCTGGAATACCTCGGCCAGGTGGTGTGGACGAAGGACGAGGACGGCGAGACGGTCGCCTATCCCGACACCTGCGTCGGCACCGATTCGCACACCACCATGATCAACGGCCTCGGCGTTCTCGGTTGGGGCGTCGGCGGCATCGAGGCGGAAGCGGCCATGCTCGGCCAGCCGGTCTCCATGCTGCTTCCCGAGGTCATCGGCTTCAAGCTCACCGGCAAGCTTAACGAGGGCGTGACGGCGACGGACCTAGTGCTCACCGTCACGCAGATGCTGCGCCAGACGGGCGTCGTCGGCAAGTTCGTTGAGTTCTTCGGCCCGGGCCTCAACAACATGACGCTGGCCGACCGCGCCACCATCGGCAACATGTCGCCGGAATACGGCGCCACCTGCGGCTTCTTCCCCGCCGACGAGGAGACGCTGAAATATCTGCGCACCTCCGGCCGCGACGAGGACCGCATCGCCCTCGTGGAAGCCTATTCCAAGGCACAAGGCATGTGGCGCGACGCGGACGCCCCGGAGCCTGTCTTCACCGACACGCTGCAGCTCGACCTCGGCGATGTCGTGCCCTCCATGGCCGGCCCGAAGCGCCCTGAGGGCCGCATTCCGCTGGGCAGCATCGCGTCGGGCTTCGAGGAAGCACTGGCGAAGGAATACAAGAAGTCCGGCGGCACCACGAAGCGCTACCCGGTCGAGGGCATGGACATCGACATCGCCCACGGCGACGTGGCGATCGCCGCCATCACCTCGTGCACCAACACCTCGAACCCGAGCGTGCTGATCGCCGCCGGCCTTCTGGCGCGCAACGCCAACCGGCTGGGCCTCAAGCAGAAGCCCTGGGTAAAGACCTCGCTTGCCCCCGGCAGCCAGGTAGTGGCCGAGTATCTGAAAAAATCCGGCCTTCAGAAGGAGCTGGACCAACTCGGCTTCAACCTCGTTGGCTTCGGCTGCACCACCTGCATCGGCAATTCCGGCCCGCTTCTCGAGCCGATTTCCAAGGTGATCAACGACAAGGGCCTGATCGTCGCCTCGGTGCTTTCCGGCAACCGCAACTTCGAGGGCCGTGTGTCGCCCGACGTGCAGGCGAACTACCTCGCCTCGCCGCCGCTGGTCGTCGCCTACGCGCTCGCCGGCTCGGTGACCAGGGATCTGACCACGGAGCCCATCGGCGAGGACAAGGACGGCCAGCCGGTCTATCTGAAGGATATCTGGCCCACCAGCCAGGAGGTGAACGACTTCATCACGAAGCACGTCACCCGCGAGCTCTTCGCCTCCAAATACGCCGACGTCTTCAAGGGCGACGAATTGTGGCGCGAGGTCAAGGCGCCGACGGGCCAGACCTATGCCTGGGACTCGGATTCGACCTACGTCCAGAACCCGCCCTACTTCGAGGGCATGGACCCGACCCCACGGGCGGGCGGCGACATCAAGGGCGCGCGCGTCCTGGGTCTGTTCGGCGACAAGATCACCACCGACCACATCTCACCGGCCGGCGCCATCAAGGCGCAGTCCCCCGCCGGGAAGTACCTCATGGATCACGGCGTCGGCGTCGCTGACTTCAACCAGTACGGCACGCGGCGCGGCAATCATGAGGTGATGATGCGCGGCACCTTCGCCAACATCCGCATCCGCAACCATATGCTGGGCGAAAACGGCACCGAGGGCGGCTACACGTTCCACTATCCCTCGAAGGAAGAGATGTCGATCTACGACGCCGCCATGCGCTATAAGGCCGAAGGCGTGCCGCTGGTCATCTTCGCCGGCGTGGAATACGGCAACGGCTCCTCGCGCGACTGGGCGGCAAAGGGCACCAACCTGCTTGGCGTGCGCGCCGTCATCGCCCAGTCCTTCGAGCGCATCCACCGCTCGAACCTCGTCGGCATGGGCGTCATCCCCTTCGTCTTCGCCGAGGAGACGAGCTGGCAGGAGCTGGGGCTGAAGGGCGACGAGACCGTCAGCATCGAAGGCCTGGACAACATCCAGCCCCGCGTCACGCTCACCGCCAAGATCACCCATGCCGACGGCACGGTGAAGGACGTTCCGGTGCTATGCCGCATCGATACGCTGGACGAGCTCGAGTACTTCAAGAACGGCGGCATCCTGCACTACGTGCTGCGCGATCTCGCCGCCTGATCGACGAGGCTGGCTTGAAAAGAAAGCCGCCGGCCCCCGACGGCTTTCTTGTTTTCGGATAGCGGCAGGCCGTTACGCCGCCTGTGCCCTGCTCCCGGAACCAGACCGCCTGGAGCTGGCTCTACTCGATCACCCCGCAGGCAATCCGGTCTCCCGCCTCGCCGGAAGGCTGGCTGCTGTAGTCGTCGGGATCGGCGTGCACGACGACGGCCGAACCATCATCGTCCTGCAGCGGGTTTTCGCCGTCTTCGCTTACCGACACACGGTCGGTGAAGAACTCAACCCTCAAGACACCATCCTGTCCGACGTGCACATTGGGCAGGTCGCCCGGATGCGGTCCTCCTTCGCTGAGGACGCCGTGCTCCCTGTCGCCGGCGTAATGGCCGCCCGCCGACGCGAAGCCATCCCCGACGTTGCATGAGCCCATTTCATGGACGTGGAAGCCATGCGGGCCAGGAGGCAGGTCCGTCATCTCCACGACGATGTGCGCCATCCCCGAGGCCGTTTCGTTGAGCGCTACCGTTCCGACCTCACGCTCCTCGTTGTTGATCATATTGGCGGAAAGGCTCTCCCCGTTCTCCTGCGCGAAAGCGTGAGAAAGCGGCAGCAGCGCCGCCAGTATGGCCGTGGCCGTCACTCGCATATCGTCTCTCCCTGCTCGGTGTCGCTGCCCTGTATGTTCAGGTGCGGTGCAGCTCTCCGCACCAACCGGCATCTAGGGCGTTTGTTTCGCAATCGGGAGAAACAGCCGGAAAAGAAAAAGGCCGGCGCAATGGCCGGCCCTTTCAATTCCCATGCAATCGGCCTCACGCCGGCAGTATGGCACGTTCCAGCGTGGTGAGTTGGGCGAGGAATTCCTCCGCCTTGGTCCGCGCCTCGTCGTCCTTGGCGTCCTCGACGTCCTCTCGCGCTTCCTGGATACGGCGCGCAACATCCTCGCGGTCTATGTCGTCGACATGCACCGCCGACTCCGCCAGCAGCGTGCAGCCTTCGGGCAAAACATCCGCAAAGCCGCCGAAGACGACATAACGGTCTTCCCTGCCCTCGCGCGCGACGGTGATCACGCCCGGCTTGATGTTGGTCATGGTCGGGGCGTGGTTGGCCATTACGGTCATCTCGCCTTCTGTACCGGGGATAACCACATACTCGACGTCCTCGGAAACGAGCAGCCGTTCGGGCGAGACCAGTTCGAATTTGAAAGCTTGGGCCATGACGTCCTACCGAATGAGGTGCGGCCGAGGCGGGTTCCGCCTGCGGCCGCTATTCAATGTTCAGCCTGCGTGTCAGGCGGCCTCGGCGGCCAACCGCTCGGCCTTCTCGATCGCGTCCTCGATCGTGCCGACCATGTAGAACGCCGCTTCCGGCAGGTGGTCGTATTCGCCGGCGACCAGGCCCTTGAAACCCTTGATCGTGTCGGCAAGGTCGACCAGCTTGCCCGGCGAGCCGGTGAATACCTCGGCCACGAAGAAGGGCTGCGATAGGAAGCGCTCGATCTTGCGTGCGCGCGCCACCGTCAGCTTGTCCTCTTCAGAAAGCTCGTCCATGCCCAGGATGGCGATGATGTCCTGCAGCGACTTGTAGCGCTGCAGCGTCTGCTGCACGTCGCGCGCCACCTGGTAGTGCTCCTCGCCGACGATCATCGGGTCGAGCATGCGTGAGGTGGAGTCGAGCGGATCCACCGCCGGGTAGATGCCCTTCTCAGAGATGGCGCGGTTGAGCACCGTCGTCGCGTCCAAGTGGGCGAAGGAGGTCGCCGGCGCCGGGTCGGTCAGGTCGTCGGCGGGCACGTAGATCGCCTGCACCGAGGTGATCGAGCCGGTGGTCGTCGTCGTGATGCGCTCCTGCAGCGCGCCCATGTCGGTGGCGAGCGTCGGCTGGTAGCCCACGGCCGAGGGGATACGGCCGAGAAGCGCCGACACCTCGGAGCCCGCCTGGGTGAAGCGGAAGATGTTGTCGACGAAGAACAACACGTCCTGACCCTGGTCGCGGAAATACTCCGCCACCGTCAGGCCGGTGAGGCCGACGCGGGCGCGCGCGCCGGGCGGCTCGTTCATCTGGCCGTAGACGAGCGCGGCCTTGGAGCCCTCGCCGCCGCCGGCCTTGTTGACGCCCGAATCGATGAACTCGTGATAGAGGTCGTTGCCCTCACGCGTGCGCTCGCCGACACCGGCGAACACCGAGTAGCCGCCATGGGCCTTCGCCACGTTGTTGATCAGCTCCTGGATGAGCACCGTCTTGCCGACGCCCGCGCCGCCGAACAGGCCGATCTTGCCGCCCTTGGCGTATGGCGCCAGAAGGTCGAGGACCTTGATGCCGGTGACCAGGATCTCGGCCTCGGTCGACTGCTCGACATAGGTCGGCGCCGGCTGGTGGATGCCACGCATTTCCGTCGCCTCGATCGGACCGGCCTCGTCGGTCGGCTCGCCGATCACGTTGATGATGCGGCCGAGCATCTGCGGCCCGACGGGAACCGAGATCGAATCGCCCGTATCGAACACCTTCTGGCCACGCACGAGCCCTTCGGTGCTGTCCATGGCGATGCAGCGAACGGTGTTTTCGCCCAGGTGCTGGGCCACTTCGAGCACCAGCCGGCTACCCTGATTGTCGGTCTCCAGCGCGTTCAGGATCGCCGGCAGGTTATCCTCGAACTGCACGTCGACAACGGCGCCGATGACCTGGCGGACGATGCCGGCCGGGCCGGAAGCCTTGACGCGGGCTGCAGGCGTCTTCGCGGCGGCCGCCCTGGCAGGCGCCTTTCCATTCGCCGCCGCAGCCTTGGCGGGCGCCTTCCTGACGGTCTTCGCGGCCGGCTTGGCCGCCTCTGTGGTCTTGGCCGTACCTGCCGGTGCCCGCTTCGGGGTCGCTGCTTTTGCCATTGGTTTCTACCTCTTCGATCCGCTAGAGCGCTTCCGCGCCCGAAATGATTTCGATCAGTTCCTTGGTGATCTGCGCCTGGCGCTGGCGGTTGTAGGTGATCGACAGCTTGTCGATCATGTCGCCCGCATTGCGCGTCGCATTGTCCATCGCCGTCATCTTGGCGCCCATCTCGCCGGCCGCATTCTCGAGCAGCGCGCGGAACACCTGCACGGCAATATTGCGCGGGATGAGGTCGGCCAGGATCGTCGCCGCTTCCGGCTCGTACTCGTAGACCGCCCCGCCGGCGACCTCCTCCGCCTCCTCGTCCACCGAGACGGCGGCGGGGATGATCTGCAGCGCCGTCGGCACCTGGCTGATGACCGACTTGAACTCGGAATAGAACAGCGTGCAGACGTCGAACTGGCCCTCGTCGAACAGCCCGATCACCTTCCTGGCGATGGCATCCGCATTGGCGAAGCCGATCTGCTTGACCTCGCGAAGCTCCACGCGGTCGATGATAAGCTCGCTAAAGTCGCGGCGCAGGATATCGAAACCCTTCTTGCCGACGGTGAGGATCTTCACCTGCTTGCCGTTGGCGATCAGCTCGCGCGCATGCTCGCGCGCCAGCTTGGCGATCTGGCTGTTGAAGCCGCCGCAAAGGCCGCGCTCTGCGGTCGCCACGACCAGAAGGTGGGTGTCGTCCTTGCCGGTGCCGGCCATCAGCGGCGGCGCATCCGTGCCCGAGACGGTGCTCGTCACATTGGCAAGCACCACGCCCATGCGCGTGGCGTACGGGCGCGCGGCCTCGGCCGCCTCCTGGGCTCGACGCAGCTTCGCCGCGGCGACCATCTGCATCGCCTTGGTGATCTTCTGCGTCGCCTTGACAGAGGCGATCCGGTTGCGAAGGTCTTTCAGTGAAGCCATTCGAATACCCTAGTCCTTACCGGCTGCCGCCGAAGTCAATGCGTTTACGCCGGACAGCGCGACTTCCGCGTCCTCGTCCGGTGTCGCTCCCGCCGCGCCGATGCCGCCGACGATCTCTCCGCCCACGATAAGCGGAAAGCCGCCATCCACCGGCATTGCTTCAGCCAACGCAAGGATGCGGGGCGTGTGCGCCAGGCTTTCCTCGAAAACCTTGGTCGGACGCTTGAACGCCACCGCCGAGCGCGCCTTGGCCTCCGCCACGCGGATGCTGCCGAACTGCGTGTCGTCAAGCCTTTCCAGAAGCACGAGATGCCCGCCGGCATCGACCACCGCAATCACCGACGGAATGCTCTTCGCAAGCGCCGTCTGGCTGGCCGCGTCCGCAATCCGCCGTGCATCGGCGAGAGAAAGCGACGCTCCGTAGCCTGGTTGGGTTGCGGTGCTCACGCTTCGCTGCCTTTCAGCCTCAGGCGAAGTTCTTGGCGAAGGCGTCGATCTCGGCCTTGAGCTTGCCGCGCAGCTCGTCCGAAAGCGCCTTCTCCTTGCGGATCGCGCCGAGGATTTCCTTGCCCTCGGAGCGCATATGCGCAAGCAGCGCCTGCTCGAAGCGCGTCACGTCGCCGAGCGCCAGCTTGTCGAGATAGCCCTGCACGCCGGAGAAGATCACCACCACCTGCTCTTCGGTCTTGAGCGGCGAGAACTGCGGCTGCTTCAAGAGTTCCGTCAGGCGCGCGCCGCGGTTGAGCATGCGCTGCGTGGCCGCGTCGAGGTCCGAGCCGAACTGGGCGAAGGCCGCCATCTCGCGGTACTGCGCCAGCTCGCCCTTGATCGAGCCGGCCACCTGCTTCATGGCCTTGACCTGCGCCGCCGAGCCCACGCGGGACACCGACAGGCCGACGTTCACGGCCGGGCGGATGCCCTGGAAGAACAGGTTGGTCTCCAGGAAGATCTGCCCGTCGGTGATGGAGATGACGTTGGTCGGGATATAGGCCGACACGTCGTTGGCCTGCGTCTCGATGATGGGAAGGGCGGTCAGCGAGCCCGCGCCGTTGTCCTCGTTCATCTTCGCCGCGCGCTCAAGAAGCCGCGAGTGCAGGTAGAACACATCGCCCGGATAGGCCTCGCGGCCCGGCGGGCGGCGCAGAAGCAGCGACATCTGGCGGTAGGCGACGGCTTGCTTCGAAAGGTCGTCATAGCCGATCACCGCGTGCTTGCCGTTGTCGCGGAAATATTCACCCATGGCGCAGCCGGCGAACGGCGCCAGGAACTGCATCGGCGCCGGGTCGGAAGCCGTGGCGGCAACGACGATGGAATAGTCCAGCGCGCCGCGCTCTTCGAGCACCTTCACGAACTGCGCGACGGTCGAGCGCTTCTGGCCAACGGCCACATAGACGCAGTAGAGCTTCTGGCTCTCGTCGTCGCCATCGTTGAGCGGCTTCTGGTTGAGGAAAGTGTCGAGCAGGATGGCGGTCTTGCCGGTCTGGCGGTCGCCGATGATGAGCTCGCGCTGGCCGCGGCCGATGGGGATCAGCGCGTCGATGGCCTTCAGACCCGTCGACATCGGCTCATGCACCGACTTGCGGGGGATGATGCCCGGCGCCTTCACGTCCACGCGGCGGCGCTCTGCGGCCTTGATCGGGCCCTTGCCGTCGATCGGGTTGCCGAGCGCGTCGACCACGCGGCCGAGAAGGCCGGGGCCCACCGGCACGTCGACGATGGCGCCCGTGCGCTTGACAGTGTCGCCTTCCTTGATGTCGCGGTCGGAGCCGAAGATCACGACGCCGACATTGTCGACCTCGAGATTGAGCGCCATGCCGCGGATGCCGCCGGGGAACTCCACCATCTCGCCGGCCTGCACGTTGTCCAGGCCGTAGACGCGGGCGATGCCGTCACCGACGGAGAGCACCTGGCCGACCTCGGAAACCTCGGCCTCCTTGCCGAAATTCTTGATCTGGTCCTTGAGAATTGCGGAAATTTCCGCCGCGCGGATATCCATCAGCCGACCTCTTTCAGTGCAAGCTTAAGCGAATTGAGTTTTGTTTTGAGCGATGTGTCGATCTGGCGCGAGCCAAGCTTCACGACAAGGCCGCCGAGCAGCGAGGGATCGACCGTAACCTTTACGGTAACTTCCTTGCCGGCGACCTGTTTGAGCGCAGCCTTCAGCTCCCGCTCCTGCGCAGCGCTCAGCGCATGCGCCGAGGCCACCTCGGCAGCCGCCTCGCCGCGCGCCTCGGCCGCCACCTTGCGGAAGCCTTGGATCATCTGCGGCACCGCGAACAGCCGCCGGTTCTTGGCCACGACACGCAGGAAATTGCCGACCAGCCCGCCGATCTTCGTCTTGGTGAGAACGGCGTCGACGGCCTTGAACTGCTCATCGGCGGAAAAGACGGGGCTTTTGATCAGCCGCTGAAGGTCTTCACTTCCCTCCAGCAAGGCCTCGAAACGGCCGAGGTCTTCTTCGACCTGCGGAATCGCTTTCGATTCCTGCGCCAGTTCGAACAGCGAAAGTGCATAGCGTCCCGCCACCCCGGAGATCATCGAGCCAGACTGTGCCACCAAATGGCCTCTTCCCGCAGCTTGGGGGTCACGAGATTTGACGCTGGAGTGCGAGACTCGGGCTAAATCTCTGACCTTGTTGATAGTTTCTCAACCCGAGGGAACGGGCGCCGCCGTCCCCCGGTCGAAAGCCGCTTGCCGTCTAGCACAGGCTTACGGGACTCGCAACACGCGCGCGCCCAAGGAGTGGCGGCACCTTTGTCGCATGCACGCGGACGCGCGCTAGTGGTGCGATCCTGACAGATGGTACCCATCTGTCAGGATCGCACACACCACCGGATTAATAGCTTGTGGGCTGACTTTTCCAAACGGATGGGTACCATCTGTTTGGGTCAGACCACTAGGAGGCCCGATCAGCGAACGAAACCGAGCGCGAAAGCCAGCGGCAGCGCGGCCAGCACCAACATGACGAGAAGAGCGATCCAGTTGAAAAGCGTACCGCCCCTGTCCGACATCATGGAGACGATCCGCCCGAAAGCGGCCAGCGCCCAGGCAATCCCCAACGTCATGTAGATCAGCGGCTGCGCGAACAGGATCGCCGACAAGCCGATGCCGACATAAAAGCCGCCCAGCAGGGAACGCGATTCCGACAGCGCCTCGGGATGACGCTCCACGGCGCGCAGCCTCAGCGCCCGCAGGCTGAGCCGCGGGGCGAACATTGCGACAAGGCCGAGAAGAGCCGTGAAAACGGCAGCCCCCCAAGCCAGCCATTCGCCCTGGCTGTAGGGCCAGGGAAATGCGAAATCCATTGGATGTGCCCTCCATCTGCGCCTTTGACGCCATAGCCGGTTCGGCCGCCGCCGCCAACATGCCGCAGGTTCCGGTTATAGGAAACTCTGCGGATCGATATCCACCTGCACCCGCACCGAACCGCGCGGTCGCGGTGCCGCCGCGATTAGCCGGCGCAGATATGCCTGCAGGTCGGCGCGCCGCGGTCCCTGTACCAGAAGCCGGAAGCGGTGCCGCCCGGCGACCAGCGCGAGCGGCGCCTCCGCCGGGCCCAGAACCTCGATCTCGCTGGCTGCGGGAGCTGACCGGCGCAGGGCGCGGGCATGGCTTTCGGCCTCCACCCGCGTGGCGGCACTGACGATCAGCGCTGCAAGCCGGCCGAATGGCGGCAGGCCGGCGCGTTCGCGCTCGGCGATCTCGCGTTCATAGAAGGTCTCGGCGTCGCCGGAGACCAGCGCCTGCATCACCGGGTGCTCCGGCTGGTAAGTCTGCAGAAGGCCGGTACTCTTCTTGCCGAAGCGGCCGGCGCGGCCCGTAACCTGGCTCAGGAGTTGGAATGTGCGCTCGGCCGCCCGCGGGTCGCCGTTGGCAAGCCCCAGATCAGCATCCACCACGCCGACCAGCGTCATCAACGGAAAATTGTGCCCCTTGGCGACCAGCTGCGTGCCCACCACGATGTCGGCCTCGCCCTCGGCGATGGCCTCCAGCTCCAGCCGAAGCCGTTTCACCCCGCCCATCAGGTCCGACGACAGGACGATCGTGCGCGCCTCCGGGAAGTGCCGGTCCACTTCCTCCGCGATGCGCTCCACGCCGGGGCCGCAGGCCGCCAGATGGTCGAGCGTACCGCATTCAGGGCAGGCCTCCGGCTGCTGTTCGTGATAGCCGCAATGGTGGCAGACGAGCTGGCGGCGGAAGCGGTGCTCCACCAGCCAGCTCGAACAGTTGGGGCACTGGAAGCGGTGCCCGCACACGCGGCAGAGCGTCAGCGGCGCATAGCCTCGGCGGTTGAGGAAGAGCAGCGCCTGTTCCTTGCGCTCGATAGTCTGCGCCATCGCCTCGATGAGCACCGGCGACAAGAACCCGCCGCGCGCCGGCGGCGCCTTGCGCATGTCGACGGCACGAAGCTCCGGCAGCGCCGCATCCGCGAAGCGAGCCGGCAGAAGGATACGCTCGTAGCGCCCCTGGTCGGCGTTCACGCGGCTTTCAAGCGATGGCGTGGCCGAGGCCAAAACCACGGGAAAATTGCCCAGATGCCCGCGCACCACGCTCATATCGCGGGCGTTGTAGAAAACCCGATCCTCCTGCTTGTAGGCCGGGTCATGCTCCTCGTCGACGACGATCAGCCCGAGTTCCCGGAACGGCAGGAAGAGCGCCGAGCGTGCGCCTGCCACCACGCGCACCTGCCCTTCGGCCACCTGCCGCCACACCCGCTCCCGCTTCCTGGGGGCGATGTCGGAGTGCCATTCGGCCGGCTTGGCACCGAAGCGATCGTGAAAACGCTCCAGAAATGCCTGCGTCAGCGCGATCTCCGGCAAGAGGATAAGCACCTGCTTCCCCCTATCGAGTGCCGCCGCCACGGCCTCGAAATAAACCTCGGTCTTGCCGGAACCGGTCACCCCGTCGATCAGCGTCACGCTGAAGTGCTCAGCCGCCGCCTTCTCGCGTACCCGGCTTGCGGCCTCGCCCTGGTCCGGGGTGAGTTCCGCGCGTCCGAAATCGGGATCCGGCGCGGCCACCACCGGGCGCGGCGGGATCTCAACCTTCTCGAACACGCCCTGTGCGGCAAGCCCGTCGACGACGCTCAGCGACACGCCAGCTGCATGCGCCAGGCCCGAGCGCGTCCACGCCTGGCCGTCGGCCACGCAACCAAGCACGCGCTCGCGCGCCGCCGTCATGCGGTCGGGCCGGTTCGCCGTCAGGCGCAGCCCTTCGGTCGGCGGTTCGGGGTCGAAAGCGCCCGGTGCGCGCAGCACCATACGCGCCACCATACCCGGCGGCGACAGCGTGTAGTCGGCCACCCAGTCGATGAAGCGGCGCATGTCGGCCGGCACGGCGGGACAGTCGAAGACCTCCGATATCACGCGCAGCTTCTTCGCCGCGACTGGCTCGCCGTCGCCGTCCCACGCCACGCCCGCCACCTCGCGCGGGCCAAGCGGCACGCGCAGGATAGCCCCCGGCTCCACCCGCGCGCCGTCGGGTACGGCATAGGAGTAGGGCCGCTCCGCCGGCATGGGCACCATGACGGGAATCACGCGCTTTTGGAACGAATCTCGTTTCATCAGGCGTGACCTTGCCGGATTCTTGGATTAGAGCAAGGCCGAGCATAGATGAGATGCGGCGGCCTGCCGTCGCCGGCCCGGCCAAGCAAGCTAAGGAGACAGACATGAAGTTCTTCGTCGACACAGCCGACGTCAACGAAATCCGCGAGCTCAGCGAGACCGGGCTTCTCGACGGGGTGACCACCAACCCTTCGCTGATCATGAAGTCCGGCCGCCCCATTCTCGAGGTCACCAAGGAGATCTGCGACATCGTCGATGGCCCTGTCTCGGCCGAGGTGACGGCGGTGGAATTCAAGGAGATGATGCGCGAGGCCGATATCCTGTCGGAGATCGCCGACAACATCTGCATCAAGGTGCCGCTCACGATGGACGGCCTGAAGGCCTGCAAGGCGCTGACCGGCAGCGGCCGTAAGGTCAACGTCACGCTGTGCTTCTCGGCCAACCAGGCGCTGCTCGCGGCCAAGGCCGGCGCCACCTTCATCTCGCCCTTCATCGGCCGGCTGGACGATACGGGCATCGACGGCATGGAGCTGATCTCCGAGATCCGCACGATCTACAACAACTACGATTTCGACACGGAAATCCTCGCCGCCTCCATCCGCACCATGAACCACGTCAAACAGGCGGCCCTCATCGGCGCCGACGTGGCGACGGTCCCGCCGTCGGTGCTGAAGGCCCTGGTCAAGCACCCGCTCACCGACAAGGGTCTGGAAGCCTTCCTCGCCGACTGGGCGAAGACCGGGCAGAAGATCGGCTGACCCTTTTCCCTCCCCGCAAGGGGAGGGCGCCGACATCTCAGAATCCCCTCCCCCCTTGAGGGGTGGGGGGAGGGGTGGGGGTCCGGCGAAGCCGAACTAGAGACTCCATAAGTGATAGCCCTGCCGCAAGGGGAGGGAAACCTAGCCGGCGAACTCTACCGCCGGATTTTCCGCCAGCCGAGTGAGGGCATGCGCCTGAAGCGCCGCGGCGACATCCGCCGGCTCGCCATCCAGAAAATCCGGCGCGATCGGCTTGCCGATGGTCATGTGAAAATCGCGGCCCTTCTTGTTCAGGAGCTCGTGGAACAGCGTCATGTCGCGCAGCTCCGCCGAGTATTTGGACAAGAGATAGAACAGACCCGAGTTGCGTGCCGTGATGTTGACCGGGATTACCGGCACCTCGTACCGCCGCGCCAGCGCCACCACCGAGGGCTGCCAGGGCCGCTCGGTCAGCTTGTCCTCGTTCCAATAGGCGATACGGCCGGCTGGAAACAGCACGATGGCCTTGTTCCCGGCAAAGGCCTTCGCCGTCATCTCCAGCGTGTCGCGGCTCTTGGCGTGCGACTTCACGCCAGGGCGCCATTCCACCGGGATAATGAGATCGCGGAAGCGCGGATTGACGCGCAATGCATCCCGATTGGCGAAGATGGCCAGATCCGGCCGCCGCTCTTTCATCAGGTCGAAGACGGCGATGCCGTCGGCAATGCCCGTGGGGTGTGTCGGCGCCAGGATGAACCCGCCCGTCGCCGGGATGTTCTCCGTGCCATGGGCGGAGACGTTCAGTGAAAGCAGCCCGCTGATATAGGTGAAGGCGTCCCGGCCGGAAAGCTCCGCGATCTCGTCGGCCATGGCCAGCGCCTGCCGGTAATGGAAGTAGCGGTAGAGCAGCGGCCGCGCCACCGGCCACAGGGGATGCCGTGAAAGATGGGTGGTACGCTCCGCAATGAGCTGGTCGACGATGTGCGGAGGCTCTTTTGCGGCGAGCGCGTCACGCTTGAGCACACGATTTCCCAGCACTCCGGCGACCGACATGAGCGTCGTGTGAAAATCCATAAGCGAAGCACTCCGTTAGCGGCTGTTTCACCGAAAACTATGACGACGCAATGACGACACTACCGATTGCAAGCGGACAAGATGTTGTTCCTGAAGCCATGAGGCATCATAGCACAGCCCGCCTAGCGCACGTCCAGCCTTGCCAGATCCTGGGCCACGGCAAGGTGGATAAACTCCGCCAACTCCCGCGCCGCCCGGTCCTCCGCGTCCCGCTGGGCGCGCAGCACGGCGAATTCCTGGGGCGGACGGTCGAAGAAGGCGTACACACGCTGCGTTCCGTTGCCCACCTCCTTGCCGGTCACGCTGTCGGTGATGCGGTATCGGCCCGTCAGGGTGACGGTGCCGGCGGTCGGCTCGTTCTCGCTTCCGCGCTGGATCTGCACGGACGAGCCGACGCCGCGGGATATCGTGAGGTCGAGCTTGTAATCGGGCTTCGCCGGCTCGCTGGCCCCGCCATGGAGCAGGAAAACAAGGTGATTGCGCACCTGTTGGGCAAAACGCGTGGAGACGGGCGCCACGGAAACGGAGTGGAGCTCTGCGGCCGCCTCCTGCCCAGCCGCGCCGGGTGTATACTCGGCCAACATCGGCCGTACGGTGCAGCCGGCGGCGATCATCAGCAGGAGGCCTGAGCCGGCCAGGGCCAGAGCGCGGATGGTGGCGTTCACAGGCTTACCCCTCAGGCGACGACGTTGACGATTCGTTGCGGAACCACGATCACCTTGCGCGGCGGCGCACCGTTGAGCGCCTTCTGCACGAAATCGAGCCCGAGGACCGCTTTCTCGACGGCAGCTTGATCCGCGTCGCGGGCGATTGTCAAATCGCCGCGCTTCTTGCCGTTGATCTGCACCGGCAGCACGATGTCGTTGTCCACAACCAGATCGGCATCGTAGTCGGGCCAGGTGCCGGCGGCGACCAGGCTGTTTCCGCCGATCCTCGCCCAGCACTCCTCCGCCAGATGCGGCATGAAGGGCGCAACCAGGTGGATGAGGATCTCCACCGCCTCGCGGGCCGCCGCGCGGGCATCGCCGTCGGCCTCGCCCAAGCCGGAGAACGGCGCCTGAAGCTCGTTGACCAACTCGTGGATGCGGGCGATGGCGCGGTTGAAGGCCAGCCGCTCGATATCCTCGCCCACCGCCTTCAGCGCCTTGTGCGCCGGCTTGGAGATGGCGGCCGCCTCTCCCGACTTCGCCGCACGCGGCGAAGCATCCGCAACGGCAGGCGCCGCCTCGTTCACCAACCGCCACACGCGCTGCACGAAGCGGTGCGCGCCCGCCGCCCCTTCGTCCGTCCATTCCACGTCGCGGTCGGGCGGCGAATCGGACAACATGAACCAGCGCGCCGTGTCGGCGCCGAAGGACTCGGTGATGTCCTCCGGGCTCACCGTGTTCTTCTTCGACTTCGACATCTTTTCCAGCGAGCCGATCGCCACCTCGTCGCCGGTGGCGATCTCGATGGCCTTGCGCCCTTCGCCCGCCCCCTCGAGGCGCACCTCGCTCGGCGCCAGCCAGCGCCCGTCCGCCATGCGATAGGTCTCGTGCACCACCATGCCCTGGGTGAACAGGCCCTTGAAGGGCTCGTCCAGGTCCAGGTGGCCGGCCGCCCGCATGGCGCGGATGAAGAAGCGCGAGTAGAGCAGGTGCAGGATCGCGTGCTCGATGCCGCCGATATACTGGTCCACCGGCAGCCAGCGATTGGCCGCTTCGCGGTCGGTCGGCGCGTCCGCATGGGGAGAGGTGAAGCGGGCGAAATACCAGGACGAATCGACGAAGGTATCCATCGTATCCGTCTCGCGCCGCGCATCCGCCCCGCATTTCGGGCACTTCACATGCCGCCAAGTGGGATGCCGGTCGAGCGGATTGCCCGGCCGGTCGAAGGTGATGTCGTCCGGCAGCTTCACCGGCAGGTCTTCCTTCGGCACCGGCACCACGCCGCACGTCTCGCAGTGGATTATGGGGATCGGGCAGCCCCAGTAGCGCTGACGCGAGATGCCCCAGTCGCGCAGGCGGAATTTCACCTGGCGCGTCCCCACGGGCCGGCCGTCCAGCGTCTCCCTTTCCAGCCGCTTCGCCACCTCCTCGAAGGCTTCCTTGTTCGTCATGCCGTCGAGGAAGCGCGAATTGAGCATCACGCCGTCGTCCGAATAGGATTCCTCGGTGATCTGGAAGGTGGCCGCGTCCGCCCCTTCCGGCATCACCACGGGGATCACCGGCAGGCCGTATTTGTTGGCGAAGTCGAGGTCGCGCTGATCGCCCGAGGGACAGCCGAAGATGGCGCCGGTGCCGTACTCCATCAGCACGAAATTGGCCACATAGACGGGCAGCGTCCATTCCGGGTCGAAGGGATGGCGCACCTTGATGCCCGTGTCGAAGCCTCTCTTCTCCGCTGTCTCCAGGGCGGCGGCCGACGTGCCGATGCGCCGGCACTCCTCGATGAAGGCCGCCAAATCCGCATTCCCCTCAGCCGCCTTCTTCGCCAGCGGATGGTCGGGCGCGAGCGCCATGAAGGAGGCGCCGAAGATGGTGTCCGGCCGCGTCGTATAGACCTCCAGCTCCTTTTCGCTCTTGGGCGCCGTCTCCTTGACCAGCGCCCAGCGGATCGACAGCCCCTCGGACCGGCCGATCCAGTTGCGCTGCATGAGACGCACCTTCTCGGGCCACTCGTCGAGCCCGTCCAAAGCTTGAAGCAGGTCTTCCGAATAATCGGTGATCTTGAAGAACCACTGCGCCAGTTCGCGGCTTTCCACCTCGGCGCCGGAGCGCCAGCCACGCCCGTCGATCACCTGCTCGTTGGCGAGCACCGTCTGGTCCACCGGGTCCCAGTTGACCTTCGAGGTCTTCCGCGTCACCAGCCCCTTCTCGTGGAAGTCGAGGAACAGCATCTGCTGGCGATGGTAATAGTCCACGTCGCAAGTGGCGAATTCGCGGCTCCAGTCGAGCGACAGGCCCATCATCTTGAGCTGGCCGCGCATCGCCGCGATGTTCTGGTAAGTCCATTCCTTGGGATGGACCTTGTTCTGCATGGCCGCATTCTCCGCCGGCATGCCGAAAGCGTCCCAACCCATCGGGTGCAGCACGTTGAAGCCCTTTGCCCGCTTGTAGCGCGCCACTACGTCGCCCATCGTGTAGTTGCGCGTGTGCCCGATATGGATGCGCCCCGATGGGTAGGGAAACATCTCGAGCACGTAGTAGGTCGGCCGTCCATCCTCGTTGGAGGCTTCGAACAGGCGTGCCTCCTCCCACGCTTTCTGCCAGCGGGGTTCGGATGCACGCGGATTGTAACGTTCGGTTGCCATGCCAGGTATTTCACGTAAGTAGGGACGAGAATTTTCCGGCGGACCTTCACCACGGTTTGCGACAACCGTCAACTCCGGCTAGTCGTTCCCGCCCGCGACGAAACCCGAAGACCTTTCTGAATCCACATGACCGACGCCGCTCACAACCTCCGCACCGTCCGCGAAAAAATAGCCGAGGCCGCCCGTGCCGCCTCCCGCCCGCCGGAAGACGTGACGCTCGTCGCCGTCTCGAAAACCTTCCCCGCCGAGCAGATTCGCCCGGTGATCGAGGCGGGCCAGCGCGTCTTCGGCGAAAACCGCGTGCAGGAGGCGCAGGCCAAATGGCCGGCGCTCAAGGAGGCTTTCCCCGACATCGAGTTGCACCTGATCGGCCCCTTGCAGTCCAACAAGGCCAGGGAGGCCGTCGCCCTGTTCGGCGTGATCGAGACGGTCGACCGCGAAAAGATCGCCGCCGCCCTTGCCTCCGAGACGGCCAGGCAAGGCCGCCACCCGCGCCTCTATGTCCAGGTCAACACCGGCCTCGAGGAGCAGAAGGCCGGCATAGACCCGCGTGAGACCGCAGCCTTCGTCGCCCGCTGCCGCGAAGTGCACGGCCTGGAAATCGAGGGCCTGATGTGCATCCCGCCCATTGACGAGAACCCCGGCCCCCATTTCGCATTGCTGGAAAACCTCGCCCGCGAGGCCGGCGTCGAAAAGCTCTCCATGGGCATGTCGGCCGACTACGAGACGGCGATAGCCTTCGGTGCCACCGCCGTCCGTGTCGGCACGGCCATTTTCGGCAGCCGCGTCAAAAGATAGCAGCGTTTCGCGTCACTCTGTCCCATACACGCAGGATCCCGCAGCCCCAGATTGCTGTCATCGGCCGGCTATACCAGTGGCTCTTAACATGACCGCTGGTGGCGCGGAGTCGTTCAGGCATGAATCCTCGGCACCGCACCAGCGGTCAATCATCGAAGTCGCTGGTAGCCCACAAGCTGTCCGGCGTGTGGGCTTCCTGGCCTTGGCCAAGGAGGACACGATGAAACGTGTTTCAAACAGACACACCACCGGCCTTCACCCCGGCGTTTACCGCGCAGTCGTCGGTTTGACGGCGCTTTACGTGCTGGCCGTTTGGTACGGCTTCTCGGGGCGGGAATATACCGACTATCTGCTGTTCGTCGTAACGGCATTCCTCGCATTCTGCGTCGGCCTTGCTTCGACAGCCGGCCGCCTCCAGAGGCAACATCCCTCGGCGCGCCCGGCAAGCAGGGACAGCTTCGAGCGTTGGGCGAAAACCTACGTCGACGTCGCCGACAAGCCGGTCAAGGGTTATATCGCGACGGTGGAGATACTGCTTCCGCTCGCGGCGGTGGCATTCGGCATGCTCGCCTTTGCGGTGCTGGCACACATCGTCGGCTAAAATGCCGCTGTGCGCCCAAACGCCTTAATCGAGATTGATCTCTTCCACCAGGAAGTCCAGGAACGTCCGCACCCGCGCCGGCAGATACCTTCCATGGCCGACATAGACAGCATAGAAGGTCTCCTCGTCGCCCGGATTGTACTCCTCCAGAAGCGGCACCAGCCGTCCGGCCTCGATATCGGCCCGCAGATGCCAATGGGCCAGGCGCGCGATTCCGGCTCCGGCGAGCGCGGCAAGGCGCATGGCCTCGCCATCGCTGATCAAGGAGCCGCCGCTCGGCTGGATGGCGATCGGCTTCCCCGCGTCGTCGAGAAAAGGCCAGCCCTCGAAAATGCGCGAGAAGCAGAACCCCAGCAGCCTGTGCCTCTCAAGGTCGGCAGGCTTCCGAGGCGTCCCGTGCGCCTGGAGATAGGACGGTGCCGCCACGACGGTCATTGGGCTCTGGATAAGCTTGCGGGCAATCAGGTTGGGCGCCTTTAGCGGCCCGGTGCGGATGGCCAGGTCAGCTCGCTCCTCGATCAGGTCGACCACGCGGTCGGTCAAGGCGATGTCGACGGCCACGTCTGGATAAAGCGCCTGAAACTTCGGCACGAGAGGGATCAGCCGGTGATGCCCGAAGGGGACGTTGCTGTTGACGCGCAGGCGCCCACGCGGCGTTGCCCCGGCCGCCGCCTCCCGCTCCGCCGCCGCGACCTCACTCAGAATGCGCGTGCCGGCCTCGTAAAAGACCGCGCCTTCCGGCGTCACCTGCAGGCGTCGCGTGGAACGCCGGACAAGCGATACGCCAAGCCGTTCTTCGAGCCGCGCGATCAGCTTGCTGACAGCCGACGGCGTCATCCGCAGGCGCCGCGCCGCCGCGGAAAAGCTCTGCCCCTCCACCACCTGCACGAACACCTCGATCTCTCGCAGCCGGTTGGTTTCGCTTTGAGCCATTTATGAATTCATATCACAAATCATTTTCCTACTAACGGTCTACATCACCAATCGCCGCACGTCCATCTACGTCCTCACCACCGCACGCGCACTGGCCTGGCACCCCGCCGCTGCGCTTGATCCTTGCCCCAAACCGCACACAAACACGGAGAGCATCATGGAATATCGACGTCTCGGCGCATCCGGCCTCAAGGTTCCTCTGCTTAGTTTCGGCACCGGAACGTTCGGCGGCACAGGTCCCCTTTTTGGTGCCTGGGGCACTACCGATGCGGCCGAAGCGCGCCGCCTCCTCGACGTCTGCCTGGATGCCGGCGTCACCCTCTTCGACACCGCCGACGTCTATTCGAACGGCGCCTCCGAAGAAGTGCTCGGCGAAGCGATCAAGGGACGCCGCGGCGACGTGCTGATCTCCACCAAGACGACGCTGCCCATGGGCGATGGGCCGAACGATGCCGGCTCCTCCCGCTGGCGGCTCGTCCGTGCGGTAGAAGACGCGCTGCGCCGCCTCGGCACGGACTATATCGACCTCCTGCAGCTTCACGCCTTCGATGCCGGCACGCCCGTCGAGGAGGTGTTGGCCACCCTCGACGTCCTCGTCCGCGCCGGCAAGCTGCGCTATGTCGGCGTGTCCAACTTCTCCGGCTGGCAGTTGATGAAGTCGCTTTCCGTGGCAGAACGGCACGGCTGGCCGCGCTACGTCGCGCATCAGGTCTACTATTCGCTGATCGGCCGCGACTACGAATGGGAGCTGATGCCGCTCGGTCTAGACCAGGGCGTCGGCGCCCTTGTCTGGAGCCCGCTTGGCTGGGGTCGCCTCACCGGCAAGATCCGCCGCGGCGCGCCCTTGCCTGCAGGAAGCCGCCTGCACGATACGGCCAAGTTCGGCCCTCCGGTGGAGGACGAGCATCTTTTCCGGGTGGTCGAGGCCCTGGAGGAAGTCGCCGGGGAGACCGGCAAGACCGTTCCCCAGGTGGCGTTGAACTGGCTCGCCCAGCGCCCGACGGTCTCATCCATCATCATCGGTGCGCGCGATGAGGAGCAGTTGCGCCAGAACCTCGGCTCCGTGGGATGGAACCTGGCACCGGACCAGGTGGCCAGGCTCGACGAGGCGAGCAGCGTCACGGTGCCCTACCCATACTTCCCTTATCGGCGCCAGGAGGGCTTTGCCCGCCTCAATCCCCCCGTCGTCTAGGACGTGGCCACCGCCGCGGCCAGGTCAGTGCAGCACGATTTCGCCCGTCACGTTGCGCCACTCGTTCGGCGTGACGAGGCGGCGGTGCGCATAGGTGACCGAGTGTAGCGGCCCGTCGATGGAGTCTTGCCAGAAGGAGATGAATTTGCGCAACGCGGGGAATTTCGGCGCGATGTCGTATTGCTGCCAGACGAAGATCTGCAGGAGGTGCGGATGGTCGGGGAGGTGGTAGAGCACCTTGGCGGTGGTCAGTCCGTAGCCCTTCAGCATCAGTTCGGTTTCTCTGGTTTCGCGCATGTTAGCACTTGTCCTGTGATTCCCACACCGGGATTCTGTCTCCCACCGGCTTGACCGTCCAGACGAAAAATGCCCAATAGCCTCCAAAAGTTCCTTGAATTACAAAATGTTAGCAGCACACATAGAGGGCTGCTGACAGCTTTGGCGCGACGTTCCATTGTCTAATGTTGTCGCTGGCAGCAGAATGGTAATAATGCGCGCGAAGCGAGGGGCCCTCGCGTCCCAAGCCGGCACATCCGTCCGGCAAAATGCCATCTGGAGGAGGAAAAATGTCTGAAGCGCATGTTCATCGTGTCAAGCCGGCCTGGAAGAAGCGCGCGCTGATCGACAGCACCACCTACGAGAAGTGGTACAAGGACAGCATCAAGAATCCGGATAAGTTCTGGGGCAAGCACGGCAAGCGCATCGACTGGTTCAAGCCCTACACGAAGGTCAAGAACACCTCGTTCAAGGGCAAGGTGTCGATCAAATGGTTCGAGGACGGCGTCACCAACGTCGCCTACAACTGCATCGACCGGCACTTGAAGAAGCGCGGCGACCAGACCGCCATCATCTGGGAGGGCGACAACCCTTACGACGACAAGAAAATCACCTATAACGAGCTCTACGCGCACGTGTGCCGGCTCGCCAACGTCCTGAAGTCGAAGGGCGTCAAGAAGGGCGACCGGGTGACCATCTACATGCCGATGATCCCCGAAGCCACTTACGCCATGCTCGCCTGCGCGCGCATCGGCGCCATCCATTCCGTCGTCTTCGGAGGCTTCTCGCCCGATGCGCTGGCCGGCCGCATCGAGGATTGCAAATCAGATTTCGTGATCACCGCGGACCAGGGCCTGCGCGGCGGCAAGGCGATCCCGCTGAAGGAGAACACCGACAAGGCAATCGCCATCGCCGAAAAGGCGGGCGCCAAGGTGCGCCACGTGCTGGTGGTGCGCCGCACCGGCGCCAAGATCGACCGGGTGGACGGCCGCGACCTCTGGTACCACGAGGAGACGCGCGCGGCGAAGGCGGACTGCAAGCCCGAGAAGATGAAGGCCGAGGACCCGCTCTTCATCCTCTACACCTCGGGCTCGACCGGCAAGCCGAAGGGCGTCCTGCACACCACCGGCGGCTACCTCGTCTATGTCTCCATGACGCACCAGTACGTCTTCGACTACCACGACGGTGACGTCTTCTGGTGCACGGCCGATGTCGGCTGGGTGACCGGCCACAGCTATATCGTCTACGGCCCGCTCGCCAACGGCGCCACCACGCTGATGTTCGAGGGCGTGCCCAACTACCCCAATGCCTCGCGCTTCTGGGAAGTGGTGGACAAGCACCAGGTCGACATCTTCTACACCGCGCCGACGGCCATCCGCGCCCTGATGGGCGCCGGCAACGATTTCGTGACCAGGACCTCCCGCAAGTCCCTGCGCGTCCTCGGAACGGTGGGCGAGCCGATCAATCCGGAAGCCTGGGAGTGGTACTACAACGTCGTCGGCGACAAGAAGGTGCCGATCGTCGACACCTGGTGGCAGACCGAGACCGGCGGCATCCTGATTACGCCGCTTCCCGGCGCCATCGACCTGAAGGCCGGCTCTGCCACCAAGCCCTTCTTCGGCGTCCAGCCCGAACTCGTCGACGGTGACGGCAAGGTGCTGGAGGGCGCGGCCAGCGGCAATCTGTGCATCCTCGATTCCTGGCCCGGCCAGATGCGCACGGTCTATGGCGACCACGACCGCTTCGTGCAGACCTATTTCTCCACCTACAAGGGGAAATATTTCACCGGCGACGGCTGCCGCCGCGACGAGGACGGCTACTACTGGATCACCGGCCGCGTCGACGACGTGCTCAATGTCTCCGGTCATCGCATGGGCACGGCCGAGGTGGAATCGGCGCTGGTTTCCCACGACAAGGTCTCCGAGGCCGCCGTCGTCGGCTATCCGCACGATATCAAGGGCCAGGGCATCTATTGCTACGTAACCCTGATGAACGGGGAGAAGGGCTCCGACACGCTGAAGAAGGACCTCGTCGCCCACGTACGCAGCGAGATTGGCCCCATCGCCACCCCCGACAAGATCCAATTCGCCCCGAGCCTGCCCAAGACACGCTCCGGCAAGATCATGCGCCGCATCCTGCGCAAGATCGCCGAGGACGACTATCGGACCCTAGGCGACACCTCGACCCTCGCCGATCCGGCCGTCGTGGAAGACCTCGTCGAGAACCGGCAGAACAAGAAGGCGTAGGCGACTCGCCGCCGGCGGCCGGATCACCGCGGGCGGCATGCCTCCTCAGCAGCCGATTTCCCTGCGTATCTGATCAACGATCATCTTGTTCGGGCAAACGTTCTCACAGGGAATGCCGTCATTGTCGCCATCCGCACGGCGATAGCCGTTGCACCACATGATGACCGCCTCGCGGCAGGAACTGACGCTCTTGCAGCTTCGCCCACCCTGAACTGTCTGAACCGTCGCCGGAACGAAATTCTGGTACGGCGCGACTTCGGCCCTGCCCGATGTCGATTGCATCGCCAACAGGCCGGCAACCCCACAGATCGCAAGATGCCCCCATCCCATCCGGACATAATGAATGCACCACCGCATCCCATGCAACCCATTCCCTGCCGGAACAAGAAAAGCCGGCGCTCCCCTTGCGCGATGCCGCCGCACCGTCCACATTGGGCCGGTGTTCAACGAAGCGAAAGGAGGTGATCCGATGTCGAGTGAATTCAGTTCCAGCGTGGCCTCGGCGGATTGCCTTTTCCGGGAGCAGCCTCTCGGCTAAGCGCATGACGCGCGGCAAAAGGCGCCACGGTGTCGTGTCGCTGGCCGCGCCGGGAACGAAGACACGGAGGGCCGTCCCGATGGGGCGGCCCTTTTCGTTTGAGGTTCCGCCGGCTCAGCCGTCGATCTCCTTGCCCATGATGGCGATGGCCTGCTGATAGACGCTGGCCGCATTCCAGCCTTGCAGGGCACGGAAATTGAGCTCGCCGGGCTGATATCCGGCGCCCGGCTGCCAGCCGTGGGCACGCAGGAAGTTGGCCGTCGAGGCAAGCGCGTCGGCCGTCGAGCCGATCATGTCGATGCGGCCGTTGCCGTCGCCGTCGACGCCGTAATTCAGCGCGTTGCCGGGCAGGAACTGCGTCTGCCCGATCTCGCCATGGGCGGCGCCCACGTCCGAAGGGCTCAGCATGCCACGCTCCACCAGCGCCAGCGCCGCATAGAGATGGCCGGTGAAAAATTCGGAGCGGCGACAGTCATAGGCAAGTGTGGCGACGGCCGAAAGGATGTTCTGGTTGCCGAGAAAACCGCCGAACCCGGTCTCCATGCCCCAGATGGCGAGCAACGGCCCCGGCGGCACGCCGTAGCGGCTCTCGATCACCGAAAGCAGGCCGGCATGCCTCTGCTTCATGCTCCTGCCGCGCGAGATGATGGCGTTGGCGCCGCGCTTCCGCATGAAGCTGTCGAGCGACAGCTTGAAGCTCTTCTGCCCGCGGTCGGCCGCGATCGTCTTCGAGGCATAGCGCGTCCGCGCAAGCGCATCGAGCGCCCTCGGACCGACGCCACGCGCCGACGCCTCCTGCGTGAATTGCGCTTTCCAGCCTTCGAAACCGTTCGCACCGTTGCCGCATGTTCCCGCGAACGCGGGCCCACCGATGAGAAACGAGACAACCAAGGTCGCGGCGAGCCAATCCCCCCTCCACCTCAGAATCATTTTTATATACCTCGTAAAAAATAGAATCGCCGAATTGTGCCAGCGATTCATGATGTTGTCACCTTTGATGCCGGCCGGCCCGCGGTGGGCCGCCGCTCGCCGGGAACCAAATGCGCCGGTTCCAGTTCATATTGGTGATTAGGCTAGTGAGGAGACCGGAAATGAAGTCACTCATCTTGAAAGGCACGGTAGCGGCAGCGGGGCTGCTTTCGCTCGCGGGCGTCGCAGCGGCCCAGGTTGAGACGGCGACGGCAACGGCCGACCTCAACCTTCGCAGCGGCCCCGGCCCCGAGTACCCGGTCGTCGATGTCATCCGCGCCTCGGAAGAGGTCGTCATCAACGGCTGCGAGGAAGGTGGCGGCTGGTGCTCGATCAACCATGCCGGCGTCGAAGGCTGGGCCTATTCGGGCTACCTGGCGACCGGTTACGACAGCGGTGCAGGGACCATCATCGCCGAACGCCCACCGGAGGCGGTACCGCTCACCACCTATGAGAGAAGCGTGACGGGTTCGATCGCGGTCGAAACCGTCCCGCCGCCGCCCGAGGTGATCACCTATGTCGAGCGCAACCGCGTCGAGCCGGTCTATCTGGAAGGCGAGCTTAGCATCGGCGTAGGCTTGCCCGAGGCGATCGATGTCTACGAGATACCGGGCTACGAGTACCACTATGTCTATGTGAACGGCCAGCCGGTCCTCGTCGAGCCGGAGACCCGCCGCGTCGTCTACGTGATGCCTTGACCACCCCCAACCGGCGGCGCCCTCACGACGGCGCCGGTTGCCTGCAGCGGCATCTGCAGTGTAATCGCTCGATAGGGAGGCGCCGTAGGGCCCGGCTTTCAAGCGATTGCCCTGCGGCCTCCCATCAGGGCTACGAATCGGGGTTAACGGGGAAGTTGGCCGAGGATTGAGGCGAGGTATTCGGTGCTCCAGCCGGCCCTTTTACGCCTGAG